>JBEVWG010000006.1:0-64209 GCA_040506705.1 Candidatus Thiodiazotropha sp. 6PLUC1 | reverse complement strand
TTTCAATCTTCTCAGAACAACTCTGAAAGCCCCTCTCCCTTTACGGGAGAGGGGTTGGGGAGAGGGTGTACGCGAAGCGTTTCATGTGGTTAAAAGAGAAAAATTGCACTGATCGTTTATATTTATCTTACTGATTGTTGGGGAAAATAGGGTGTTTATTCACCCCCTCTCCCCCGGCCCCTCTCCAGCAAGGGGAGAGGGGAGTTTCTCTCCCCCGGCCCCTCTCCAGCAAGGGGAGAGGGGAGTTTCTCTCCCCACCTATTTAAGATACTGATGACTTGTAAGTTTTTTCTAACTGTGACCCTCTGCTTTACAATGCTTTTCATGTCTCAATTCTCAATCAGCAATAGAAACCAACAGCAATGAATCGGTTACAAGCGTAATAGTTTCTGAATAAACCTGACCGAATCAGAGAGGCGTTGTTTCGAACTCTTCATTCGTGAGGAATGAAGTGACGCAGACGCCGCAGCGAAGCGAATCAACCCTTGATTGAGTTACACCAGTATTTCTCAAAAAATCATCCAAGTGCAGGAAGTCTCGCCAACCCTATAAATATTGTATACGCACACTTATAGGCATATACTGTGCATATGCAATACCAAGGAGACTGCTATGTCTGATCCCTGTTTCGCAACAATACCAAACAAGGCAATGGTGCTGGGTGAGGCTGTTCTGAATGCAGGCGCCAAACTTGGTTTATCCCCCGCTGAAGTGGGGCATGTTGTGGGGCGCAACCGTACCACAATCGTTCGAAATGGAGTCGACCCCTCCACACCGAATGGCCAATTGGCACTGCTATTGGTTCGGGTTTATCGAGGTCTCCATGTACTGGTGGGTGGGCGAGAAGATGAAATGAGCCATTGGATGCATACCAGGATCCGCTCACTAAACGGCGTGCCTGCGGAACTGATCAACAATGTCACTGGGTTGGTGCGTGTTGTTGAATATATTGATGGGATTCGAGGTAAAACTTGAGCGAAATTTGGCGTGCAGTAGGTGGTGATGGCGTCATTCATACCATCGGTGGACAGGGATTCCGCATGGTTGAATCCCAGGAGATGGTGGCATCAGCGGAAATCGTCTCATCTCTGGAGAAACAGGCAGCACTCGAAGAGATGTTGGAAATGGACTCAAAGCCTGGTTATCTTGTTGGCACAGAGCATCTACACTATCTCCTATCCTCGCCCTTTCGTTATCCACCATTGAGGCATGGTAGTCGCTTCGGCGGACGCTTTGAGCCAAGCCTGTTCTACGGGGGAACTTCTGAATATGTCACATTGTGCGAATCTGCCTTCTATCGCTTCTTTTTCTACTTCGACATGGAAATTCCGCCTCTTCATGGCACACTTCAATCCCAGCACACCCTATTCAAATTCCATTACCAGACTAATTACGGTGTGAGGCTGCAGGACGATCGATTTAACAGCTACCAGAAGAGTCTACGTGACCCGGTGAGTTATAAAATCACGCAAGCTCTGGGAAGTGCGATGAGAGAGGCGGGCATAAAGGGTTTTGAGTATCGTTCAGCCAGAGACCAGGAGGGCCGGACCAACGTGGCGCTCTATGATGCAAGTCCGTTAACCCGCAGTAGGCCACTCGATGAAAAGCAGTCTCTCTGTCAGGTTGATGAAAGGGAGGTCATCTTCAGTATTGAGCGAAACATCACACGTTTTGCACTGGATCAATTTCTTGTAAATGGCTCACTACCCATCCCATCCACTTGAGTCTCTCTCTGAGGGGGATCATGGTTTAAATCCCCATACAGCAAAAACGGGATCAGAGTAGGGCGTTTGGCCTGCGTGGGTATCATCGGCAGGACGTGGCCAGCCACGTGATGAAAAAGTATGCATTCTTGTATATCCCGCTCTTTGTAACCATTGGCTAACCATGCCTATCCGTTCAAACATATGCAGCTCACTCCAAACCCGGATTGCTTTTGTTGGAAACCAGCGGTTGCTAAAGCTGATAACAGTAATCCCTCCAGGGCGTAGAACTCGCAGCGCTTCTGTCAGTACCTCTGTAGGCCGGCATAGATATTCTATGGATGCAGTAGAGATAATGGCATCCAGGCTATTGTTTTCAAAAGGAAGAGTAGGGGATTTATTCAAATCTTGTAGAGTGCTGTTGCTAGCACTTTGATTTGCTGATAACTCCTTTGCATTCATACCCAGCAGATGAATATTCGCCAGCTCTGTACCTTGTAGGTGTGAATCGAAACTAGCCATCAAGTCGAGCACCTCTGACTGAGGAGGAATCAATCTTCGGTAGAGGCTATTTATGGTTTGCAGTGCTTTTGTATCGAGGTGCTGTACCATGCGGGGATTAGCATAGAAGCTGTCGTCTGAGCGCTCATCCATTCGTGACATACCGTCGCTGTCATCGCCGTAGTCGGTATCCTGGCCATCTCTCAGAGGTGCCGCTAATCCGGGAAATTGCAGCAGATTATCTAGCGGGCTTGCGCAGCGTCCTCCACGTCGATCATAACCTGAGAGAACTTCATCCAGGTGAAATTTCAATTGCAGAGGGAAGCGTGCCAAAGGTTGGTTGAGGTCGATTCTCATTCGATCTCCTGAGAGTTCAATGATACGTGCAGGCTCCACTGCTTCGCTGTAAATGCCTTGAACCCCCTTAAAAAAGCCTTGAGGGTAGAAGCGCCCTAAACGCGGCGTGACCTCAAGTCCCTGACGATGGTGACGGTCGAAGCAGGCAGGCTTGGTGGAGATTTGTCGGTCTGAAACCCAGGAGGCAACAACCTCGCCAGCCTTAACATTGGCCTGAAGCTCGTCGTTAGCTCTTATACCAACGAGGTTTTGGCCAATTTCAGGGGGTAGCGTGTCAGCTTCACGCCAAACGCTGAATTTTTCGACATGCAGCTGCTCCTCGTGCACCACTAGATCATCGGCCCAGTGAGCTGACAAAGTGACTGAGGCCAGGCCGTGGGGTTCTAGCTCAGGGTACTCATCGTATTTCGAAGGTGTGGTTCTATTCATGGGCGCGCTCGCTTCAAATAATCACCTGTTATCTCAGTTGTACAAATAATAGGACAAAAACTTGTACAAAACAAAACATATTGTACAATTTTAACATCTGCCAAACCTTGTGATTTTTATGTTTTGCAGACATACGATAGCTGGGAACCTATGACTCCAACAGCTTATGTACGGTGGTGCTAAGGCACATTTTTCCTGCCTGATAGCGTTAAAATTCGAGGTATTGATATGAATGGTATTGATCCCATCGCCTATTTGAATCAGGTCTCAACCAGGATGGATACTCTGACCAAGCGGCACGAGATAGAGACTGTGTTGGATGAGGTTGAGTACCTGTTCGAGGTTATTCCGCCTGAATTACAGGATCTTGCCGAGCCGATTATCGAAACCTTGCGGAAACGACTGGCTGACAGCTCATGAATGGCGATCTGACTATCAGACACTATGGGATTCGAAGATTGAACCCATTTCTGGGTGTACTACAGATTATAGAGACCGACGGTGGACGTGCCTCTACCACCAATGGACTGGTTTGGCACATCGAATTGCAGATAGCCAAGTCGCCAGATTGGGGAAGCCTGAATGCTTCAAACGCAGACAAAGAGTGGCTTCTATTTGGTCTGTGGTCAGACAAGGAGGGGTTGATAAAAGCGCCAATGTCCAACAACAGTGGTGGCTTGAGAGTAGAATACCTGATTAAGGCCATACAGGATCTCCAACACCAACTACCCTTTCCTCTAAAAGACAATCGAGAATTATGGTTACTTGATGAACTGGAGCAAAAACCACTGGCACTGTTGATGTCGATGGTGCCGGGAGCCAGTTCCAATAGTCAGAAGCCGCGATATTGGAGAGGCTGTCTGGAAAAGCAGGGGATAGGTGGTCAACACCGCTTTGCTGAAATTGATCGCCTGGAAATGGAAGTCAGAAAAAGGGCTGGATTCAATATCAGTCGTCTATGGGTGACCTGGGATACCCAACGCACCTATGCAGAAACAGACCATGGAGAGCCTTTGAGCCGGAATATATTTCCGCCCTTTGGAATATCTGAGGATTGGCGAGACGAGAGGAAAAGAGCGTTAGTACAGCGATATCTCAACTGGGTCTCTCCAGCACTGTTAACTCTACCCAGTCTGAATGACATCGAGCGCGCAAGATTGGAATCGAATCTTGAGATGCGGGCTTGCCGCATTGAGTATTACTGGCGGCTCTATCCAAGAATACTGGATAATGAAAAGATCGTCTCTGCCCGGGTGCAGGCCAGATTGCAGGCAGGTGAGGGCGGCTTGTGAACACTAACACTAGCGGAGTAACGAATGGTTGAACTGGGTCATATTGCTTTGTATGTGAGGGATCTGGGTAACTCAATTAGTTTTTACACAAAAGCATTGGGACTTGAGCTGCAAGGTAATATTTTTGGTGGCAAAGCTGCGGTGTTGACTGGTGGTCGCACCCACCATGAACTGTTACTGATAGAGATGGGGGATGCGCCGGGTCCTCTGCCAGGCAGACGTATCGGCATGTACCACATGGGATGGAAAGTCGGTAACGATCTGACTGCACTCAAACTAAGCTATGAGCGGATCAATGAGGCGGGTATTGTGATCGAGGGATTGGCAGATCATACCATCAGCCAGAGTATCTATTTACGGGATCCTGATGGTAATGAAGTGGAAGTGTACGTTGATGACCAGAGTGTTGATTGGCGCAAAGACAAACAGTGGATGAACGAACCTGTAAAACCTCTGGATCTAGGTTGATGATTATGATTGAGCGAATTATTAATCTGAAATTACTGCTTTTTTATACACTTTTTAGTTTTTCAGTTGTTGTGATTGCCGAGGATCAGCAGGGTTTGGAGACAGTGCCACAGGTAGATCTGGTTCGCTATCAGGGGCGCTGGTTCGAAATTGCCAGACTACCGAACAGGTTTCAGGATCAATGTCTCGGGAATGTAACCGCCAATTACAAACAGTTGGATGATGGCAATATAGAGGTTATTAACCGCTGTCTTGATGAACAGGGCAAGATGGATGAAGCAAAAGGTATTGCACGAATTATTGACAGATCGACCAACGCAAAATTGGAAGTTAGTTTTGTATCCCTTTTAGGTTGGAATCTGTTTTGGGGTGATTACTGGGTAGTCGGACTTGGCGACAGTTACGAGTATGCCATTATCGGTGAGCCAAGCCGCAAGTATGGTTGGATTCTTTCACGTAGTGATCATCTGAGCATGGAAAATTGGGGCGATATTCAACAGATTCTGATCCAAACCGGTTACGATCCAAATGATTTTGTGCAGACAAAACAGAAAGTTTCTGCTGATCTATAGATTTCTTATATAATGTCTGCCCCCCCCCTTTTAAGGGGTCAAAAAAGTAGCGAATCAAAAGCTTGAGCATAAGTTGATTGGAAAGGGCAGGCTGACTATCCTTTGCTTTTACGACCAAGTATTATTGTTGGGCGAGGACATTAACTTCGTCTATTCATGAGGATGAATATCGGGGAGAGTGATTGACAGAAGTGGTGGATTCCCGGTGGAGAGGGTGTATATACTTGGCGAGCACCATCTGAAATACTTCGACAGACTGCCAAGTGGTGTTTTTTATTTTTTTCAGTAGTTTCAATCTGATACTGGAATTATAGCGAGTTTCATCAAAGGAGTGTCTTTATCAACATGGAAGTACCAGGCTTCAAACTCGGCAGACGCTATGATTTTGGGCAGCACTACCAAAGTTTCAGTGCGCTCAACCTGAAAAACCATAAAACTGTCGATATACAGTTATTTAATCCCTCGCTGGTTGCTAATCAGACATTTAAAACTCAGTTCAAGAAGATAAGCCAGAAGCTGATTGACAGCGATTTTGGCATCATAACGCCTATTCTTCACGCCGAGATATCGGATGATGTCTGCTATGTGATCACTGAACACCATGCCTGCACAGAGAAAATACCCTCTACCGGTTTGAACTCAAAAAAGTCTCAGGTTTTACAGATTGCTTTAAAAATCTCAGAAAGCCTGGCGGCGTTGCATAAATTGAGATTAGTCCATGGTGGTCTGGATTTGAGTGCATTGTGTTTCAAGTCACCAGATCTGTTGATATTGAAACCACCGAAGCTGCAACTTGTGATTCCTCTCTTGCGCCAGACTACATTCAAAGCAATGACACCAGCACAAAGGCAGTATTTAGCGCCTGAAGCTTATGATGACCTGACCCCGGCAACCGATTACTACGCACTGGGTGTGTTAGCCTATCAATTACTTTTTGGTGCCAATTCGTTTAATGCAAATAGTTTTAAATCTCAACTGCGAAATATATTCAACGAGAAAAATAGAGAGCTTGAACATTTATTCATGCAGTTATTGACAGAGGATCCCAGAAAAAGAATCCAAAGCCATGAACAATTTAAGGCGGCAATTCAGCGGTGTGGTAACGCTAATCCTGCTAGTAAATCGTTCTATAACAGAGTCGCAACAAAGGTTATTCCTAAAGCGAAAGGCGCTGTAAAAACTTCCAACTCTCTTTGGAGCTGGATGATTCCTGCGACTGGTATAGCTGTTACTGCTCTGGCAGGGACAATTTTCTTTTCATTGACTCATGAAGCAAAACTACAGAATAGATTGCCTGAATTAGAAAGAGAATCAGTTGCTGAAACAGGTGACTTCGATAAAAATGGATTGGATCAAACCCCAAGTGTTTCAAATACAGACCATCGTAGAACCTCAGTCGGGTTCAATAAACTCATCCAGTCAGCATTAACTCAAAGTGAGACAAGTCCAAAAACCGCACTGAGGATTATTAATGTTGCACTCAAACAAAAACCTGATGATGCCGATGCGATCAGTCTGAAACAGCGCATCGAACAGCAGATTGAAATAGACTCGATTTTTGAGGATGCAGAATTCCTGCTGAGTAATATGCAATTACTCACGCCCGAGGGCGATAATGCCTATGAAGCCTATCAGACATTAGCCAGATTGCTCTCCCCTGATGATGAACGGGTGCTTGAAGGATTTACCAGAATCGCTGTTATCTACTATGCGCTTGCAGAAAATGAACTTGGAAACAACCAGCTCGACAAGGCTTTGGCGTATATCGATCTAGGGCTATCTGTTAAGAGTGAATACCCACAATTGCTTCAACTTCGTAGTAGTATCATCGAGCGACAGAATATGGCTGAGAGTGAATCACTGTTGGCAAAACATGATCAGCAACAACGTCGACGCGAACAACAACTCACAGATGAGCTTATTCGCAATCAGACAAATCAAATCAAGCAAACTAAGCAGACCTCGAGACACGATAGGAAACTAGAATTAGGCTATGAACAAGCCAGGTAGATAGCGATAGGGTCAGCTATCTGTCAGAACGTAAACCACGCGGCCCACTAGAGTAAGAATCAATTATTCACAAACATCAATGATGCGGTTCGTCGCTCACAACATCCTCGTAGTATCCATACCGCACGTTAAGAGCTACACGCTTCAGGTCACGCAGAGGGCATAAGCAATTAATAGAGGTGCCCTTAACTATTTTCCTCAGTAATTTGTCACAAACTGGTGGTGGCATAGGTCACTTCACTGTTTATTTGAACGGCTATTATTTATTTAGAGATAGAACAAAACAGGGATTCTGACGAGAGATCTATCCGGTTTTGGTGGAGGAGTAATGGAATTGCGAATGAGTTTGGCCATTGTCAAACAACGCTCTTTGTAGAAAAACGCTATTTTGCTGACGTGATAAAACGTTTGTCGAAGTGACAGCAAGAATCATATCGGGGGATTGATATGTTGAATAACAATGAACTGATTCAAGATCTGTATGAACAGAGATCGAGAAGACGGGGTAGAGACAGGAAGATCAAGAAGATATCCGTACGTAAACTGGAGGCCCTGGCTGATGAACTGCGCGCTGTTGGCGATGAGCAGAGTGCTGAACATCTGGAGTGTCAGGCAATCGAACTACTGGATAAAAAAATATGCAGAAAGATCATCAGACACAGTCGTCGCTCAAGCAGTGGCCTGGGTGATCTGGTAATGCCGCTGATGGAGGGAATAGGGTAGGCCAGTATTCAGGAGAGCCTTCCCTCATAGTCCCTGTAATTGAACTTTCTAACAATCTCGATCTCACCAGTCTCATGACGGATCGCAATGGCTGGGTGACTCACCCCATTGAATTGGGTGGTCTTCACCATGGTGTAGTGGATCATATCCTCAAAGATGATCCGATCTCCCAGTTGCAGTGGCTGGTCGAAGGCATAATCACCGATCACATCCCCAGCCAGGCAGGTTGGCCCGGTAAGCCGGTAGGTGTAGGGTTTACTGCCAACTAAACCGGCATCACGGACTTCGGCTCGATAGGGCATTTCAAGTATATCGGGCATATGTGCGGTAGCTGAGACATCCAGCAGGGCGATCGAAAGGCCTCCCCGTTCAATCAGATCCAAAACGGTGGAGACCAGCGGCCCGGTATCCCAGGCAATGGCAGAACCCGGTTCGAGGATTATTTCCAGGTGGGGATGACGATGGCGAAAGGCTTTGAGCGTGCTGATCAGACCTTCCAGGTCATAGCCATTGCGGGTCATCAAGTGTCCACCCCCTAAATTGCACCACTTCAAGTTGGATAGAAGATCTCCAAACTTCTCTTCTACGGCTTCAATCAGCCGTGCAGTGGCATCGGCACCGGATTCGCATAATGCGTGCACATGCAAGCCTTCAATGCCAGCTGGCAGGCCGTTGCAAATCTCCTCAGTAGAGATACCGAGCCTGGAGTGGATATGGCAAGGATTGTAGAGATCGGTTTCAACCTCATCGATACCTGGATTGACCCTTAATCCGCAAGATATACCTGAGGCGAGGGCCTCCTCTCCGAAGCGTTGCCATTGGCTCAAAGAGTTGAAGCTGATGCGGTCTGCAAGGGGGATCAGGTGAGGGAATTCCTCTGCAGTATAGGCAGGCGCATAGAGATGAACATGGCCACCAAAGTGGGTTTTTGCGAGACGCGCTTCATTGTATGAACTGGCTGAACATCCAGAGAGATAGTTGTTTACCATAGGGAATGCAGACCACATGGCAAAACCCTTGAGCGCAAGAATGATCTTGCACCCTGACTGCTGCTGTACCTGATCAATCAGCTGAAGGTTCTGTCTCAGCTTAGAAGCTTCCAGCAAGTAGCAGGGTGAGGGTATCGAATCCAGTTTACTGTACATCGATGGGTAGGCTGTCTATATCGATGTCGCATGCCTCATCCTGCCAGGGAAGACCATAAAGATTGAGGTCTGCCATAAACGGATCGGGATCGTATTGTTCCATGTTCCAAACCCCCGGTTTTTGCCAGCTTCCTTCTAGAATCATTTTGGCCCCGATCATTGCGGGTACACCAGTGGTGTAGGAGACACCCTGGGCCTGGGTTTCTCGATAGCATGATTGATGGTCGCAGACATTGTAGATATAGCGCGAAACAGGTTGTCCCTCTTTCTCCCCTTTAATGATACAACCGATGTTTGTTTTACCTTTAGTGCGTGGTCCCAAGGTGGCGGGATCAGGTAAGAGTGCCTTGAGAAACTGCAGCGGTACAATCTGTTGCCCCTGAAACTCCATCGGTTGGATGCTGTCGAGTCCAAGATTCTGTATGACTTGCAGATGTTTCAGGTAACTCTCTCCAAAGGTCATCCAGAAACGCATACGTTGAACCGGAATATGCTTGGTCAGGGATTCCATTTCTTCATGGTAGAGCAGGAACATTTTACGCGGGCCGATTTGTGGGAAATCAAAGACCCTGGAGATCTCCATGGGCTGGGTTTCCACCCACTCTCCCTGTTGGTAAAAACGGCCGTTTGCAGTGACCTCTCGTATATTGATCTCTGGGTTGAAGTTCGTGGCAAAAGCATAGCCGTGATCGCCGGCATTGCAATCCAGAATGTCCACTTGATCGATTCGGTCGAAATGGTGCTTCAGGGCATAGGCGACAAAGACGTTGGTGACACCGGGGTCAAAGCCGGAGCCGAGCAGTGCTGTCAGGCCCGCTTGTTTGAATCTATCCTGATAGGCCCATTGCCATTTGTATTCGAACTTTGCCTCATCGAGGGGTTCGTAGTTGGCGGTATCCAGATAGTGAACACCAGTTTCCAGGCAGGCATCCATTATGGTCAGATCCTGATAGGGTAGTGCAACATTGATAACCAGTTTAGGCTCGATATGTTTGATCAGAGCGACTAATTCAGGAACCTTGTCAGCATCCACCTGGGCAGTATGGATCTCAGTAGATTTGATTTCACTGGCAATCTGATCGCATTTCGAAAGGGTTCTACTGGCCAACCAGATGTCACTGAATACTTCAGGGAGTTGTGCGCATTTGTGGGTGACAACCCGGCCAACACCGCCGGCACCGATGATCAATACTCGACTCATTATATCTGTTCTCTAAGAATCATGATGATCCGCGGATTTTAGTACCACGTCGTTGGTTTTGTCTTCTG
Source organism: Candidatus Thiodiazotropha sp. 6PLUC1 (assembly GCA_040506705.1). Classification (GTDB taxonomy): domain Bacteria; phylum Pseudomonadota; class Gammaproteobacteria; order Chromatiales; family Chromatiaceae; genus Thiodiazotropha. The sequence continues at coordinate 53,740 of JBEVWG010000006.1, read as the reverse complement.
TTTTTTTTAACTTGCTGGTGCTCCCATCTTACTGCAATTTTCCGTGAGGGAATGAGGAGTGTGGTGCGCGGCTCGAGTCTGGAATTTAAGATGTAGGGTGCCGACCCTGCCGAACCAATGCAGATAGGCATAATCGACTTATTGGTAGATATTTTTCGATAGAAAAATCAAATCGGATTGGCAATCTCAATCAGATTATTGTCTGGATCACGCAGATAGATTGATAGGATAGGTCCATTGGCCCCGGTTCGTTCGATCGGGCCCTGTATGATGTCGACAAAATTTTGTTTGAGGAGTGCCTCCACTTCATGCAGTGGTGTATCTGTGAGGAAGCATAGATCGGCTGATCCCGGCGTGGGTTCAGCCGCTTTAGGTTCAAACTCTTTTTTATACTCGTGCAGGTTGATCTTTTGAGCGCCGAATTTTAATGCTTTGCGATTTCCCGCAAATTCGATCAGTTGCATGCCCAGTATCTGAGTGTAGAAGTCGCAACTTTTTTTAATATTATTGACGGTAAGTACCAGATGATCGAGATTGGATATCTGCATAATTGAATAACGGAGAGGCTTGTTAAAGCTGATTAAGGAAAAAGTTTTCCCTGTTAATCATTCTGCGGGTCATGTTGGGTACGTGGTCCAAATTCTGTGGAGAGACGTTGATCAATCAGGAAACGAATCTTTTGCTCCAGTGTGTCATCGAGTTCGTCATGTAGTGTCCGCACAATCTGCTCTCCAGCTTCATCGATAGCACGATTCAGTGCACTCTTGATCATTGCTCGCAGATCCTCTTCCAACTGCTGTGCAATCTCATCCCGCATGGCCAGCAGCACTTCATCATACTCTGGGATTCCGCTGTCTTCGGATGGCTCTGAACTATCTACGAAGGGATGAAATTCAGAGGCGATCTCATCCGCAGTAATAACATCTTCCAAGAGTGGAATGTCAGTGACAATATTCTGTTTCTGCTCGTTATCGTTCATTTATCGATATCATGTTTTTTGAGTGGGTAGCCCCGATCACGGTAGAATCGGAAACGTTCCCGTCCTGCGGTCACTACTGGGGGCTCCTGGTCAATAACCTCTGCAACTCTTTCGAATCGACTGAAAAAGTTGGGGACCTCCTGGCTCAGATTGATCAGGACATCTTTTTCCGCTCCCGCATCCTGCTGGTGAGTGATGATCACCGGCGTGGCAGAGTAGTCACAATTGTCAACAACCCCGTGCGGTATAAAGCTCCCCTGGCGAAAGGTCCATAGCAAGCGATCGAGATGCCGTGTCTCATCTTCTGTGTCGGTATGTATGAGTATTCTACGCCCTTGATGGTAGATCTTCTCACACAATCGGCATGTCAAACTATAGCGGTTGCCTTTGACGCCTTCACCGAGCACGTAAAAATCGACTTGAGTCATGGATCTATCTCAAGTTCGAGGTGGTGATTTGTGCGCCTTGGGTTCACTGACCACAGCGCCCCATGAGAAAACGGGTCAGCAGCGGTACGGGGCGGCCTGTAGCGCCTTTTGCAGCTCCGGAACGCCAGGCAGTGCCGGCAATATCCAGGTGAGCCCATTTGAATTTTTTTGTGTAACGAGAGAGAAAGCAGGCAGCGGTTATGGTGCCGGCCCCTTTTCCACCTATATTGGCCATATCGGCAAAATTACTGTCTAGCTGCTCCTGGTATTCATCCCAGAGTGGTAGCTGCCAAGCCCGGTCACCGGACTGGGATCCAGCATCCAGCAGCTCTTCTGCCAGAGCTTCGTTGTTGGCCATCAATCCTGACGCCTGGTTACCCAGTGCTACGATGCAAGCCCCTGTGAGTGTGGCGATATCAACTACCGCCGCTGGTTTGAAGCGTTCGCAATAGGTTAAGGCATCACAGAGTATCAATCGTCCCTCAGCGTCGGTATTAAGAATCTCAATGGTCTGACCAGACATGCTGGTGACCACGTCCCCAGGCTTGTTGGCATCACCATCAGGTAGATTCTCCGAACTGGGTACTACCCCGATCAGATTGATAGGCAGCTTCATCTCAACACAGGCCAACAGGGTGCCGAATACAGAGGCACCACCACACATGTCGTATTTCATCTCATCCATAGCGGGAGATGGCTTGAGGGAGATGCCGCCTGCGTCAAAGGTCAAACCTTTACCAACCAGCACCACTGGTTTAGCGCCAGGTTTGCCACCCTGATAGTTCATGATAATCAACTTTGCAGGCTGACGGCTTCCCCGTGAAACAGATAGCAGCGAGCCCATGCCGAGCTTTTGCATCTGTTTCTCGTCCAGTACCTGCACTTTGAGTTGATCATGATTTCGGCCTAATTTTTTTGCCTGATCTGCCAGATAGGTAGGCGTGCAGTGATTGCCGGGCAGGTTGCTCAGTTCTTTGGTCAGTTTTATACCATTGGCAATGGCTTCACCCTGTGCAAGACTTTTTTGAGCCGATTTCAGCTGACGTCGGTCTGGCAGCAAAAATGCGAGACGTTTCAGGGGGCGTTGTGCCTTTTTAACGTCACTCTTGGTCTCTGTGAACTGATAAAGGGTCTCTTCAGCCTGAATTACAGTTTCACGAATCACCTCGGGGGAGGGGATATCGCTGATTGCAAGATCGCTAAGGCCCCAGATGGCTTCAATGGAATGTCCGCTGTTCAGGCTTTTAATCGCAGAAGTCACCGCTTTCAGATACTTTATTCGGCTCAGATCCAAAGCGGGCCCCAATCCCAGCAGTAGAACCCGCTCGGCATCGACTCCAGGAATATCGTATAGCATCAGGTGTTGTCCGCTCTCCCCGGTCATATCACCTCGCTTGAGGATGCCTTGCAGAAATCCATTGCTCTCTTTATCGACCTTTTGAGCCATAGGGGATAATTGACGTTTTGCAAATACCCCCAGTATCAAACAGGCAGTGCGTTGCTTGACGGGATCACCGGATTTGATGCTGTATTCCATGAAGAGTCTGGCCTCTCTGCTTTTGTATAGTTCGGATAGTTTTACATATTATGGGAGGTTTGAGTGGCCGACAACCTGAAATAGAGAAGGGAATGGATAGATATTCACCATTTATTCAGATATCCATTGAAAACAGCAGAGGAAAACTGCCTCGTTGGCACTAGTGTGCGGTGCGGTATACTAGTTCAATACAAAATACCTAATGAGTACAGGAACACCATTTGATTACGCTGATTGACCGTTATCTGCTGAAAGAGGTTCTTAAGGCGATGTCGGCGATTCTGCTGGTATTGACCCTGATCTTGTCGAGCAACAGTTTTATCAAATTGCTCAAAGAGGTCGCAACAGGGGATCTGAATGGCGAGCTGCTGGCTCAGGCATTGGCCCTGCAAATGGTGGTCTACTTTTCCCGCCTGATACCTCCTGCCTTCTTTTTTGCGGTGCTTTATGTGGTTGGACGAATGTACCGGGACAGCGAGATGGTCGCGCTCGAGTCCTGCGGCATCGGGGGAATGAGAATCTATCGATCAATGCTTTTGGTGGTTATCCCCGTTGCCCTGATTACCGGTTGGCTCTCTCTCTATGTAACCCCCTGGGCCGGTCGACTGAGTGCTGAGTTATTGAGCAGTCAGCAGGGGCAGGCGATGGAATTGGCGGGTATCAGTGCAGGCCGCTTCAATGAATACAGTCAGGGCGATCTTGTACTCTATGTCGAGTCAATCACGAAGAATAAAAGGCACATGGAGAATGTCTTCGTACAGCAGCGCAAAGAGGGTGAGTTGACTCTGGTGAGTGCAAAGCGAGGCTATCAACGCGTCGATGCCAAATCGGGAGATCGCTATCTGGTGCTGGAGGAGGGGCTACGTTATGCCGGCACGCCGGGGCGGGCCGACTATCAGGTCAGTGAGTTCAACCAATATGCACTTCTGGTCAAGCCCTCTACAGGGGGTGAAGCAAAAGTGACGCGAAGGTCGCTCTCCAGTCAGGCCCTGCTGAATTCCGATTCGATCAAGGATAGGGCAGAGTTCCAGGTGCGTATGTCTCAGGTTTTGGGTCTCTTGGTATTCGCGATATTGAGCCTGCCACTCAGTCGCACCATGCCGCGACAAGGGCCCTTCGGCAGGTTGGTATTCGCATTTGTGCTCTATACCGTCTATCTGAGTCTTCAGGGGGCAGCAGAAAACTGGATGGTCAATGCCACCACACCGGAGTGGCTGGGTATCTGGTGGGTGCATCTGATACTGGCAATTACAGGATTATTGCTACTGCTGCCGGACACCCCTCTGTTTCGAAGAGTAAGGCGTAGATTCAGGATGCAGAGCGCATGATCACCATCCTGGATCGCTATATTGGTCGTGCGGTTCTGACCGGCATTTTGGCGGTGTTACTGCTGCTTCTGGTTTTGATCGGATTTTTTGAAGTGGTGGCTGAGCTGGAGGATGTAGAGCATGGCTACACCACTGGTATGGCCTATACCTATGTGTTTCTGGGTCTGCCCCGTTACAGCTATGAGTTGTTTCCAGTCGCTACTCTCTTGGGCAGCCTGATTGGACTGGGGATTTTAGCCAACAATTCGGAGTTGATGGCGATGCGTGCTGCGGGTGTATCTATCCCCAGAATCGTCCTTTCGGTATTGAAGGCAGGGCTGCTGGTATTGTGCGCTGTGGTCTGGCTTGGTGAATATTTAGCGCCTCAGGCTGAACAGCAAGCCCAACGTATGAAGATGGAGGCGCTCTCGGATCAGATCAGTCTGAAAACCCGATATGGATTTTGGTCAAGGGATGGAAATACCTATATCAATATCCGCCAGGTATTGCCTGACGCCCAACTGGCCGATCTCTCTCTCTATGAGTACGATGATCAGGCGCAGTTGCAACGGGCAGTATATGCCGAACGGGCAAGTTATGAATTAGATGGCTGGGTGCTACAAGGGGTGTCGATGAGCACCTTCAGTGAGAAGCGTGTTGAGATCAGCCAGCAGGAGACTCTGGCCTGGCAAACCCAATTGGAACCCTCATCACTCGATGTTTTGACGGTTAAACCGCACATGCTCGCTGCCTGGGATCTGTGGCGATATATCGATTATCTGCGCAACAATGGTCAGGCATCGGTCAGCTACGAAGTCGCTTTTTGGGGAAAGCTGGCGGCTCCGCTGGTTACCCTGGTGATGCTTTTTCTGAGTATACCCTTTGTCTTTGGCTCTCTGCGTAGTGCTGGCGTAGGACAGCGGATATTTGTAGGAGCGATGCTTGGGATTATATTCTATCTGTTGAACAGGGCCTTCTCCTACATGGCTGTGGTCTACTCAATGGATGCGCTGTTTGCCGCAGCTTTTCCACTACTTCTTTTTTTGGCGCTGGCGGCGTGGATGTTCAGACGGATTTCCTGATCGCTACTATTGTTACTATTAACCCTGAAGACGACATACTTAGTCGCCGGGTTAATAATCAGAATATTCACCCACTCTCTGACTATCTGGCGACGGGTTAATAGGGGGTATCAAAGGGGTAGTTTCAATTGGCTTGGTAAACTGCTTTTCCTTAAGTTTTTGCAGGCGTTCCTGTAACTCCTGAGTCAAATCCCAAAGCACAGGAATGATAAACAGTGTTAGTGCTGTCGCGGTTGCCAATCCGGTAACGAAAGTGGATGCCATGGTTCCCCACACCAAAGAGTAACTGGGAAAGCCGATGGCCATTGGCAGTAGACCAAGACTTGTGGTCAGCGTAGTCAAAAGAATAGGACGGAGCCTGATGTGAACACCCATGGTTATGGCCTGACGCCTGGGCACGCCTCTTCGATATCGTTTGTTGATGAAGTCGATCAATACCAGGGCATCATTCACTACCACCCCGGCAACACCAATCATCGCAACGAAGCTGTTGATGGTGAATAGTGATTGTGTGATCAGTTTACCGAACACCACTCCGATCATGGCGAAAGCAATGGCAGAGAGAATGATTAACGGCTGCAGATAAGATTGAAACTGGGTGGCAAGGATGACATACATGACCAACACGGCAATGATAAAAGCGTAGCCCAGAGACTCAAACGAGCGCTGGGTATCCTCATGCTCTCCACCGAAGATAACAGAAGCACCGGGGTAATTGTCGCGGATGGTTTCATAGTAGGACTGAACCGCATTCACCACCGCAGGTGTCGAGGTGGGTGCACCTGTACGAATATCCGCCTTCAGACTGATGGATCGCTGACCTTGGTAACGGTTGATTTCACCTGTCTCATTGTAGGCCCTGACCTTGACCAGATCAGCCAGATAGACCGGTTTTCCAGCACGCTCCACCACAGGTATATAGAGGGCACTCTCCGGGGTCGTTAATATCGAGGGGTCGATTCGTAACTTTAAGTCAACCTCTTCATCGATATGACGGTATTTGCCCAGATAACGTCCATCCAGCACGCTCGCAGAAAGTTGTGCCACTTGACTGTTATCCAGACCGAACTCCGCAACCCGCTGCTGATCCACCTCAAGACGAAAAACCCGTTTTGGCAGTCCCCGGTCATCACTCAAATCGATAAGATGAGGCCCGATATTTTCTGAATTGCGCATGAAGGCCAACAGATCAGTCGCAAGGCTCGATACTGCTTTCACATTCGCGCCTACAACTCTTACATTAATATCTTTACCACTGGGTGGGCCGTCTTTCTGGGGATGAATATGGAGTTTAAACCCGTCAGTCTCAAAGGTCTGTTTGAGCTTTTCACGCATCCGCTCCAAGTGCGTCAATGGGTTGTCGAAGGTCTGTTGATCCTTACCTGGCATAGTGACAATCACAGATCCATGGTTGTTTCCATAGATCGGCTCATAGTCTTCATTGAAATACATGCCTGCCATTCCTGAGGTAGCGGTGGCCATTCCGGGGCCGTCTTCCATTACTACATCCGCAATCTGCTTTACTCGTTGATTGACATCGTCAATGGAAATATTACTGGGACCAACTATATCGACATAGTATATCTTGTAGTCGTCGGGAAAAAACTGGATTCGCACCAAAGGCACTTTACCGCTGGCAGAGAGTCCGATTATTAACAGTGAAGCTACAAATAAAACTGCTACAACTGACATCGTCAGTAACCGGTTACGCATGGTTCGCTTCAGCATCCATTTTGTGAAGCGCCTGGTTACTCGCAACATTGCGTTGTCGCTATCCTGCAGCTTTTGGGTTTTTTTGTCGCGAGGTCCGAAATCGAGATAATGAATAGGTAAAATCAACAGACACTCGATCAGAGAGGCTCCAACGGCAAAGGTTACTGCCTTGGGTACCAAAGCAAAAAACTGGCCGGTGGATCCGCTCATAATCAATAGCGGCATAAAAGCGGCCACCGTAGTCAGGGTGGCAGAGATTACCGGCATCGCGACTTCAGAGGTGCCCTTGATAATCGCCTCTCGCAGCTCATATCCTTTCTGCACTTGTCGATAGATATTTTCTGTTACCACAATGGCATCATCCACTATGACACCGGTAACCAGGACAAGAGAGAATAGGGTGATTTCGTTTAAACTGTTACCGGTCAGATACATGATCAGAATGGTAATCATGAAGGCGAATGGAATACCTATTGTGACCAGTCCGGCATTTCTGATCCCCATGAAATACCAGATGACCAGGGATACAAGAATGATTCCAGCGAGCATATTCATGCTCAAGATGCTTATTCCATCATTGATATATACCGTTGAATCCTGGGTCAAAACCAGATCAACTCCTTGCGCCTTCAAAATTGGCTTAAACTTGTCTGTCAGCGCAATGACTTGGTTACGAATGTCTACAGCGTTACCCAGTTCAGATTTGATTACCTTCAACCCCAATGAAGCTTTACCATTGACCGTGGTGATGACGATAGGATCGCGGTAGCCCATACCAATGTGTGATGATAGATCTGCAACCCGTAGCAGACTGCCATCAGCATCACGCCGTACAACACATGACTGCACCTGTTCCAGGCTGCGAAAGCGCTCATCCATTTTGATACGGAACTCACCGCTCTCATTGGTATATTTACCTGCAGGTATGGTTTGATTTGCACCGCTGACAGCTTGTGCAACTTGATCGAAGCTGACACCCAGTTCGCGCAACTTTTTTGAATCGAGATAGAGATGGAACTCCTGAGTCTGTCTACCGGAAAACTCCACTTGTTGCACGTCGGGAATCTTTGAAATCTGAGTTTTGATCTCCTCTGCCATCAGAGCCAGTGTTCGATTGTTAAGGTCTCCAACCAGGTTGACGGCAATTACCGGTAGCCAATCTTGTACCTTTGTATTCAGCAGTTCCGGTGGGTCAATCCCTTCTGGAAGTTCGTTGATGATATTCATCACCTTAAAACGAACCTCGTTGAAGAGGGTGTCGTAGTCAGAATCGTCAATGAATTTTAGGCGAATGTTTGAACTTCCACTAAACGAGGTGGAGCTTATCCACTCCACATCATCCACCAATTCCAAGGCGTCTTCGATTTTGCGGGTGACCAGACTCTCCACCTCTTCTGGAGAGGCGCCAGGGTAAGCGGTGAAGATGATGACTTCACCAAAACCAAAATTGGGATAGCGTTCAGAGGGCAGTGCAAACAGGGAGATGAATCCCGCTACCATCAACATGACGAACATCAGGTTATAGAAAACCCGTTGTTTTAGAGAGAAGGCAACAACTTCGCGCATAGGTCTACTCTTCAAGGGCTATGAATTGATCACCAGGCTTGACCTCTGGTGAAACCACTCGAATCCAATCATTATCCAGTCCCTTGGATCGACCAAGATAGACAACTGGGATCTCATTGCCGTCTGACCGTTTCAGCCAATACTGCTCATAGCGTTGTTGAAGTGCGCTTTGCGGCACTAACACTGCCCCTGATCGGGTTGGAATATTCAGGGATAGATCCACTCTTAATCCTCCCCGGTGAGCAGGTAGTCCCTCAGAGAGTTCTAACTCGAGATGGATCTTGCGGGACTGATCATCAAAGGCGGGGGAAACCCTGATCAGCTTTGCCGGTAGTTCTGTTTGTAGATCCGGAAGGGTTACTTTCAGACCACCACTCTGTTGTGCGGTTTTCAGCGCCTGAAACTCTCCCATACTGAGTGCAAATGGCGCCACCAGGCGACTGTAATCACCGACCTCAAGGACAGGTTCCCCAGCATTTACCCATTTGCCTGGTTCAACGTGACGTTTTATAACCCGCCACCCATCAGGCGCTTTAATACATAGCCTTTCCCTGCGCTCTTTTAGTATGTCAGCCTCAATGGCCAATGCCTTAAGTTGGTTTTCAGTCTTGTGCAAGCTTCTCAGTGCCGTGTCTAACTGGCTTTGAGAGGAGGAGTTCTTTTTTAGTAATTTTTTGTAGCGAGCTGCCTCCTTACGGAAATAGGTACTATCCACCTTTAACAGTCTACGTTCTGCTTTATTGGTGCTCAGTTCCAGTTTCAGGTAGGTATCATCCAGACAGGCAAAAGGTTCTCCTTCCTTTATGCTGTCACCCACATCTCCATTTACTGTTGCGATACGTCCTGCTTGTTCTGCGGAGAGGGTGAGCCTCGAATGAGCGCGGGTAAAGCCTGACTGTACCTCTCTTTGTACCGCCGCCTTTGCTAACACTAATGTGTCAGTTGCATTTATAGGGGAAGTAAAAAAAGATACAAAAAGGGCGAGGAGAAGAGAGTTGAATTTCATGGCGTTTTAGTCCTTGTCCCAACGAGAAACTTCATGACCTGGAATCTATTCGCAAAGACGACCACTCTCCCGCCAATGATAAGGCGGGGAAGTGGTCTGATCTTTTATCAAGCAGTATTATCGGTTGCTATGCCACTCTGCATATCCTTTGGCAAATTCATTCAATTCCTCTTCAGGTATAAGAGTGTCAAACCGATGTGGTTGTGCGGCCTTGAATCCATGTTTTTCTGCCAGTCCGGTGATGTAAGCCGCTTCCTTCTGGGTCAGAATCTGACCAATGCTGTGATCCCCCTCTGCGGACTCCAGAGCCAGGAGGATGGTTTCACCCAGGCATCCCCAGCAGACGCCTGGTGGGAGACCCATCGCACTAAACTCCACGGGGTCTGGAAGTTCGACCAGACCGCCATCAAAGATGAGTGCTTTGGAATTCCGCCCCGCGTCGTCGGAGACGTTTGGTGGTCGAGCTACATCGCAGACGATAGACCAGTCTCTGAGATGATGGGCTTTGATAATGGCAGTATCAGAGTTTGTTGCCGCGACGATGATGTCAACGTCTTTCAAGCCTTTGTCGAGATCTGTTGTTATTTGGATAGGGAGTTCATTGTGCATACGTCGAACAGCGCTCGCGACTGAGCCGTTTTTGGCCTCGTTCATTGCTTCTGCAATATCACAACGTAATGAGCGAACTAACTCACCATCACTCTCTTTACTATGAAACCCATTCGGTCCAAGCTCATCATCGTTCAGCAAGTCACTATATATCTCATCGGCGATGGCCTGGCAGCGCTCGACTGCATCGGTATTCGAGGCGTTGCCAACGAGAACCAATGAACCGATCTTATCTGCAATCATCAGTGAAACAAGCCGCCCAATGGCGCCTGTAGCTCCAACAACAGCGACCCGTGCCTGACTGAGATCGACACCCACACGCTTAGTGATCTCTTCGATTCCGGCAACGGCCAATACCGAAGTTAATGTGTTGCCACTGGTAACCCAGGCATCCTTCCCGGCAAGTACCTGGTTGCTCTGATTGGCAAGGGTGGAGCCACCCTGGCTGACGATAGAGGTGAACCCTCCCAGTCCAACGATGGATGAACCACGTCTGGCCGCCATTTTCTTGGCACGCTCAAGCATGTACATTGTCTCTTTTCGGCCGATCGAAACCATATCCTTTGGGATCATTGGCAGAAACATCAGCCATCCTTCTGAGACCTTCCCCGTTTTCGATTGAACCCCTTCAATATGGTGTACGAAACCTGGTCCTACTCCTCGAGTCCACTTGCGCAATTTTTCCATCTGTTCCGAGGTGAACTGCTCGAATGAAGGATCGGCATCGATGAAATCATGTTCATGCATATAGTGAACGACGAAGGAGAACTGACTGCCTGGTTTGCTCCTGTCATACTCACGGGATGGGGCGAGCTGGCGCTGTTGAGATTTTTCGTAACGTTTGCCACCTTTAACGACACGCAGCGTTTTGCCTACGAACGTCTTGACAATGTGATGGAAGTCTCTGCGATCCAGGGCATCGCACAAGCAATCAAGAGCATTGATGACGTAGTCTATTTCGGTGCGGCCGACAGAGAATGGTGGCTGTAGCCTCAATGTATGAGAGCTGTTGAAGGCGGGAGCCGTGACAATTTTATGTGCATTGAACAGGTATGAGCTGAAAGCAGCGATCAGACCCTCATTCATGCTGAAGAATGTCATCGAGCCAGAGCCATCCCCAGGCTCGAATGGATAAAATTCCAAGCCGGCCATAAATCCTTTACCGCGAACTGTTTTGATTACTTTTGGATAACTCTCTTGCAGTGCCTGTAGGCGACTGGCTAGATACTCGCCGTTTTCAGCAACGTTTTTGATGATCTGTTGGTTGTCACGCTGAAGAATCTCAATCACCTTGGTTGCGACACGACAGGCGAGGTTGTTGTTTGCGTAGGTGGAGCTGTGTAGTTGGCCGAACTCATCATCCCAGGTATCGGGTGTGGTAATGCAGGCCCCAATCGGGATCAAGCCACCACTGAGGGTTTTGGCAAGGGTCATGATGTCTGGTGCTCCAGCATCCTCAGGGAGTCCGAACATCTTTCCGGTTCGTCCAAGCCCGGTTTGAATCTCGTCCAGGATAGTAAGCACGCCATGGGATCGGCATAGCTTAAAAGCCTCAGCCAGATAGCCGGGAGGGGCAGCTACGACTCCGCCTTCCCCCTGGATAGGCTCAACGATGAATGCGGCAATATCATCCTGACTCTGGGCCAGACGCTGTTTGAGCGCATCGATATCCCCAAAGGGAACATAGTCAAAATTCTCTACTGGTGCGCCGAACGGTTTCTGATATAAGTCCCGACCTGTTGCAGAGAGTGCGCCTAATGTTTTACCGTGAAAACCGTTGGTGGTTGAAAGTATGATCTGCCGACCAGTACGCGCACGAGCCAGCTTAATGGCCGCTTCCACAGCTTCCGCGCCACTATTAGTGAAGACACAAACATTCAAATCCCCTGGTGTTATCTCGGCCAGCTTGGCTGAGAGTTCCTGTGCTGCGATGGGCATCAGAGGCTGAATCATGGTTGGAAGTTGTTCCCGCTGAGCTTGCATACATGCATCCCAAAGTTCTGGGTGGTTATGCCCCAGGGATACAGCGCCATATTGGGAGAGGAAGTCGATATATTCACCGCCTTCTGCATCAAAAAGTTGATGACCAAGGCCGCGTACCAAAGGCTTATCAAGGCGAAACGCCTTCAAGAGTTCTGAGCGTGTGGGATTGAATACCCCAGCCGATTCAGTTTCTGAGGCTTCGTTATCTGAGCCACCAAGCAGTTTTCTGATAGCGGCACGTTTTTCTTCGAGTGAAAGGCCACCGAAAGTAGGTGTTGTTGTATTCATTGTAGATATTCTCCGAGTATTCTATGTACCAGGTAAAAAGTTGGAAGTGGTGGGGGGAGTACTCCCCCCACTTGCCGAATTTAAGCTACGGCCTCTTCCTTCTTATCTACGTCGTTTACAGACTCTTCACTTGATATATTGCTGCTGCCATCACCATCATGAGGGATCTTCATGTGGTCGAGCAGCAGTCCAGCCAGCTCAAAAATGCTGCCACTTCGCACCAGTTCAAGTACCGGGATATCGACACCGAACTTTGTTGAAACGCCATACTGCAACTCGACGGCCATCAAAGAGTCGATACCCATGTCAGATAGAGGCATGTTGATGTCGATCTTGTTGGCAGGTTTGTGCATCGTTTCAGAGACGAGTTCCACCACCATCAAAGCCAGCATTTCGTTGCGATCACCTGGTTCGATGGAAAGCAGGGCAGCACGTACTTTACCCGCTTCAGCATTTTTCCCAGACGACTTGGCTCCAACCACATAGGCCAGACTCGGAATGGCGGAGGAGGCTGGATTGAGCTGTCCCCATTTCGCCCAGTTCATGTCCATAAAGCCCAACTGGGTTCTGTCATCCCATAGTGCCAGAGCCATTGCTGCACAAGCATCGGCAGGAGTTATGGCATTGATGCCAGCTCTCGCCAGTTGTTCGAAAACAATGGCGTCCTGGGCTACCATGCCGACCTCAGCAAGTGCGCCCCAGTTAACACTGGTTGCAGGGAGTCCCTGCGCTCTTCTGTATTCCGCCAATGAATCGAGGAATACATTTGCCGCAACATAGTTGCCCTGACCGGGATTACCCATCAGTGCAGAGACTGATGAGAACAGCACGAAGTGATCTAAAGGTATATCGGCTGTATGTTTGTGTAGCAACCAAGCGCCACGAGCCTTTGGTGCCGCTACTTTGCGTAGTCTGGCCTCATCGAGATTGGCCAAAATGGCATCGTCAAGAACGGCCGCAGCGTGCATGACGCCTTTCAGTGGAGGCATCGACTGGGCCAGGTTATCGAACATCGAAACGATATCCTCCTCTTTGCCCATATCAGCGCAGACTACACTCACTTTGACGCCCTGCTTCTGCAGATCTTTGACTGTGTTTTTAGCAATCTCCGTCTTAGCACCGCTTCTACCCACGAGGGCCAGGTTGCGCGCACCTTCAGTCACCATCCACTTCGCGATCTCCAGGCCAAAACCGCCCAATCCACCAGTAATGAGATAGGTCGCGTCAGGTTTCAGTAGTGTCCCTGTCTCTTTCAGAGGTGCGACCTCAACACCTTCAAGATCGTCGAAATCGATAACGATTTTGCCGATCTGTTTAGCCTGCGCCATAAACTTGAAGGCATCGGCAATCTGGGATGCAGGAAAAACGGTAACCGGTGTTGGTTTCAGATCCTTAGAGTGGAATAGCGCCCAGACTTTGTCGAACAGTCCATCCAGCACTTCAGGACTCTCACCCATGAATCGATCGAGATCGATGGCTGTATAACTGAGGTTGCGGTTGAAAGCCAACATCGGCATGCGGATGTTCTGCACGATGTCACGCTTACCGATTTCGATGAATCGGCCAAGTGGCGCCATGACTTGCAAACTTTTAATGATAGTCTCTTTGGAAAGTGAGTTGAGAACTACATTAACCCCTTTGCCGTTTGTCACTTTCTTGATCTGCTCTGAGAAATCCAGAGTACGAGAGTTGAAGATATGCTCAACGCCAATCGAGCGGAGGTATTCCCGTTTTTCTTCACTGCCAACAGTAGCGATAACGGTTGCCCCAAGCCATTGTGCGATTTGTATGGCAGCCAGTCCAACGCCTCCAGCTGCGGCATGAATGAGTACCGTCTCACCTTTACGCAGACGGGCGACATCATTCAAAGCGTAATACGCGGTCAAGAAAATCGTCGGTATGCTGGCGCTGTCAGTGATACTCATCAACGGTGACGCAGGAACAGCAAACAGGTCTTTCACAGCAACAGTGATGTGAGAGCTGAATGAGTCGCGAAAGCCACCAACCAGCATGTCACCAACCTTATACTCAGTGACGCCTTCACCCACGGCCACGATTTCAGCTGTTCCCTCCATGCCGAGGCTGGTCTGATGGAAAGTTGATTCGAGCGCTGCTTCTGGCAGCATGCCCAGGGTTTTCAAAATGTCTTTGAAGTTCATTGCAGCGGCGTGCATACGCAGCTCAATCTCTCCTGGCCCAGGTGCGCGACGGCGGATCTGCTCGTAATAGAGGGACTCGAATCGTCCCAGTGCGCCTATCTTTACGCGAAATGCACCAGCCTCCTCAACTGAAAGCATCTCATCTTTCTTCTCCTCCTCATCCTCTTTCTTTGAGCGTGCCAGTGGTGTCAGTCTGTGTACGTAGCGTACCTCTCCACGCAACGCCACATCGGACTCCAGGTTATCGCTCAACAGTTCATTGGTGAGTGCTTGAACACTTTCAGCTGTGGCAGCAGGATCAAGGTCAATCACTGTACAGCGAAGGTGTGGTAGTTCACTGAGTGCTGTTCTGGCAAGACCGACGAGATAGGCCTGCCCAAGGGCTGGGCCCTCTTCATCGCCGATATGCTGGGCGCCCCGGGTAATCACATAGACTCTTTTTGGAGCCTGCTCCGGTTCATGACTGGCGAGTGCCTGCACGAGTTGCAAAAACTCTACATGCGCAGTGCCTTCACTTGGGTCATTCTCGGCCTTGTCGTTGAGACCCCACAGGTAGACGATGCGGGACTCTGCATCTGCCTGCTTCAGACTCTGCTCGAAGGGAAGTGACTCTTCTCCCTCAGTTTCAGAGCTGCTGCTATCAGTAGTATTCAATAAGGCTGGTGTTGGAATCTGCTCGATTTCCTTTACCCCAGCCTCACTCAGCTTACTGGATAGTTCGCTGGCAATCCCCACTTCGTCTGAGAACAGCAGCCATTTACCCTCGGGTGGAGAGATCTTAGCTGGTTCGGCTTCCTCCCATGTCATTACATAGGAACAACTTTCCAGGTATTTAGCACGGTGCTCCTTAAGTGAGACCAGGGACTGTAAACGCACCCCTTGTACTTCAGCAACTACCGATCCATCGCTGTCACAAATCATGATTTCACCAAAGATACGATCTTCAGATTGTTCGACAATGCGACCATAACTCCAGCACCGCCCATGCAGTCGTTTGTGATATGAAATCCGCTTAATGCCTACGGGTACGAATGTACGTTTGTCGGAAGGATCCCAATCAAGTCCGGCAATCAGAGATTGTAAAGCGGCGTCTAACACCACCGGGTGCAGATGATAGGCTGACTCACTGCTCTGATCGCTCAATGGTTCGATTTCAGAGAGTACTTCCCCGTCACCCCGCCACAGATTTCGGATTCTCTGAAACATAGGTCCGTATTGCAGACCGTGTTCGCTTAAGCGTGAGTAGAGTTTTTCCGTGTCTACAGTGGTACTGCATCGGAGCTGAATCTCTTCCATGGGGATAGGCTCAGCAGCTAGCGGTGGAGAATTTAAAATTCGTCCATTGGCATGAAGCGTCCAGTTCCAACCATCTTCCTCCCTTCGTGTATAGATATGATATTCACTTTTATCTTCATCGAAGGTTGCTCTTAGAATCGGCTCACCCTTGCCCTGAAGCATCAGGGCGCGTTGGAACTCGATATCTTCAAGTGTCCCGGATTCACTGTCGTTAATCAGTGACTGAATGGCGAGTCCCTGCTCAATGTAGCCTGCTGCTGGAAATATGACTGCCCCTTCAACGATGTGATCCTCCACATAGGAGGTCATTTCACGATTCAGCTCACTCTGCCAGGTTGGTGTAGGGGCGAACGACCGCAGACCAAGCAGTGGATGATCAACCTCACCGGTACGGTCGTGTTTTGATACGAGGGTTTCGTTCCAGTAAAGCTCTCTCTGCCAGGCATAGGTTGGTAATTTGACATAGCTGGCGCCTTTTCCGGTCACCGCCCGCCAGTCAACTGAATAGCCATTGACATGCAATCCACCCAGGGCGAGCAACATCATGGTTCGCTCGTCGGATTCACGCTTCAGAGTAGATATCACAATCTCCTGTTTTCCCTGGGTCCTGACGGCCTCCTTGATTGATCCACCAAGAACAGGATGGGGACCCACTTCGAGGAATGCCTCAGAACCTGCGCTAAGGATTTCTCCGATTGCCTTGGCAAACAGTACAGGCTTGCGGATGTTGTCGCACCAATAATTGGCATCTAAATCGGGACCTTCGACCAGTGCACCGGTCACTGTAGAGTAGAGTGGGGTAGTCGGAGTTTGCGGTTTGATATCCTTCAGTGCTTCAATCATATCCGCTTTCAATGGTTCCATCTGTGGGCTGTGGTAAGCCACCTCCACACGGAGAAAACGGTTGAAGATTTGCTTTTCCGTCAATGATTCGGCCACAGAGGCAAGTGCATCAGAATCACCCGACAGGGTGACAGCAGTGGCGCCGTTCACAGCGGCAATTGAAATAAGATCTGATTTGTCTTCGATCAAAGCGATAGCTTCATCGGCACTGAGCCCGACCGCCAACATTTTGCCTTGTCCGGCAGCGCTCTGTTGCAGGCGGCTCCGATGGTAGCTGACACGAACGGCATCTTCGAGACTGAGTGCGCCAGAGACATAAGCGGCACTTACTTCACCCACACTGTGGCCAACGATGACTGAGGGTTCAACACCCCAGGAGCGCAATAGATCATTGAGTGCGACCTGAAGTAGGAAATTGGCAGGCTGGGCGATC
This sequence comes from Candidatus Thiodiazotropha sp. 6PLUC1, assembly GCA_040506705.1. Lineage (GTDB taxonomy): Bacteria > Pseudomonadota > Gammaproteobacteria > Chromatiales > Chromatiaceae > Thiodiazotropha. The sequence goes on along the minus strand of JBEVWG010000006.1, from coordinate 36,511 downwards.
TGGGTCTCCTCTATCCTCGACTCGGACTCTTCCGCTTGCATCTCGCTCAGAATCGACCAACCAGCGAGAGACTGGAAGATGTTGTCTACGGCCTTGGCTGTTTCACGGAAGACAGGTTCACTCTCGAAAAGCTCGTGGCCCATCGCCCACCATTGTGGACCCATGCCGCTAAAAACGAAGACAGGCTTACTCTGCGAACGTGTCTGGCTTCTTCCAACACATGATTGAGAGCTGATCCCTGACTCGGCATAGTCGAGAAGTTCGGTTTCCAACTCCTCCAGTGATGATGCGACGATGGCCAGGCGGTGTTCATGGTGTGCACGGCGAACGGCAGATGAAAACGAGATATTATGAAGTGCAGGGACATCATTAGATGAAAGGAATTTAACATAGGAATGAGCAAGTTCGGTCAGCGCTGCAGGATCCCGTGCGGAAAGCGTAAGAACTTCTGCTTGTTGTGCAGGCCGGGTGGTATCATCATCCAGCATAACCTGGGTTGGCGCACGTTCAAGGATTACATGGGCATTGGTTCCGCCATAGCCAAAGGAGTTGATGCCGACATAGACTGGTCGGTCATCCTCAGGTAACTTCTCTTTTGCTCGCGGTAGGCGAATGCCAAGGTCATCAAAGGGAATATTTGGGTTGGGTTCAATCAGATTGGCCTGTGGTGGAACCTCATTGTTTTTTAGACACAGTGATGCTTTAACCAGGCCAGCCACGCCAGCCCCAGCCTCAAGATGGCCAATCGTCGCCTTGACGGATCCCACCAGACACTGCTCATCACCTTTCCGGCCGGCACCTATGGTTCGTCCCAGTACGCCAGCTTCGACAGTGTCACCCACTGTGGTGCCGGTTCCATGGGCTTCGACATAGCGAACATCCTTGAAAGGCACGCCACTTTTCGTATAGACATCACGGATCAGATTCTCCTGTGACTCTGGATTTGGCACGGTAATGCCATCGGTCCGACCATCCTGGTTGACACCGGTGGCACGGATAAGGGAGTAGATATGGTCACCGTCGCGTTGGGCGCTTGAAAGTGGTTTGATGAGTACCATACCGGCACCTTCTCCACGTGCATAACCATCCGCCCTTGAGTCAAAACTTTTACTGCGTCCATCACGGGAAAGAAAATGTCCTTTGGACATCAGCGTTGGGTACTCAGGACAGATCATAACGTTTGCACCACCAACCAAGGCAGCGGAACATTCACCTCGCCAGATCGCATGGCATGCCAGATGGGTGGCCACCAGGGAAGAGGAACAAGCGGTGTCTAAGGTGAAGCTTGGTCCACGCAGATCAAAGCAATATGAAATCCTGTTAGCGATCATGGTCATAGATGCGCCAGTGGCAGAGTTTGTGCCGCTGGTGGATCTGTTTAGTGGACTCATCTGCAAGAGCATGCTGTCGAGGGTGAAGGCGCCGCAATAGACACCTGTGTTTGATCCGGCGAGATCCGCCGAAGAGATGCCAGCGTCCTCCATGGCCTCCCAGGCTGCTTCCATAAGAAGCCGTTGTTGGGGATCTATATATATAGCTTCGCGAGGAGATATGCCAAAGAAAGCGGCGTCGAACTTATCTATGGGTTCCTTAAGAAATCCGCCCTGTTTGACATACATCTTTCCTGGTGTGCCAACATCTGAGCTGTAGTAGCGGTCGATATTCCACCTTTCAGGGGGGACATCACAGATTGCGTCTAAACCTGTTCCAAGCATCTTCCAGAATTCGTCAGGGGTAGTAGATCCGCCAGGATAGCGGCAGCCAATGCCTACAATCGCAAGGGGTTCATGGAGTTGTGTTGATGTTAAAGCTGAATCGGTGGTGACTGATTCTGAATTAAATGGTTGATTGGTGTTCATCTTGTACCTCGTTTCCCTTTTCTTTCAATGATGAAGGAATTTTTATGTTTTTTTAAAATTCCTGAATTCAAAGCACCTTGGTTTTCAATATCTTTCAGATTGAAAGCCATTGATTATTCGGTATTAAGGATTTTTTCTGAATAAGTATGTGTGTCGCTTTATTCAATGAAAAATAATAATAGTTGCATTGTCTGTATGATAGATCCGCAACCTTATATTTATATTGCTTTGCTTAATCTGATTGTGCTGAGTGCTTGTTTGTTAATCAATGATGATTGATAAGCGATAAGTAGTTGGCTCTTGCTAGATAGAAAATATCATGAAAGTTTTTTCCCTTGTTTAATTGTCCGTAAAAAACTAGATCTAGATTTATTCTAAGAATAAATTTAGATTTAAGTTGATTGTCTCAGAGGTGTTGTCTTCCATAAGTGTTTCTTGATCTTTGGTGCTAGTCACAACTGCAAACCATTTAATTTTGGGACAAGAATTAATTATTGATTTCCATTTATCATATATCGTCTGAGATTCATGCTTTTTCGGCAGCGATTCTATTCGCATAAAATGATTTATATATTGATATGTGTCAAGCAATACTAATTTAATTACTAAAGATTTCTTGATAAAAATCATTATTAATAATGATGTCAATCTCAACATGGTTTCTGTGATAGATTATCTGCAATACAATAATTAGATAAAGGAGCAGTGATTCCGCCTGTGTTAATTTATGAATTAGAAAAATAAATCATGCTTAAATATATTGTTATTCTTTCCCTTAAAAATACTGGAATTATTCTTAGAGTAATTCTATAAATGAGATTTACTGGATCTCTTTCGGCTAGGGATTATGCTTATGCTGGCAGAGAGTGTTTGTTAAGAATTTAGAATTACTTTTCGTTATAATTTCAGAGTAAATCATGTTAGGGGTTTGGGAATATAACAAGGCTAAAATAACTTTGTTTGTTTTTTTTAGGATTTTTACTTGAGCTAATAATGATGTAAATCTCTACATGGTTTCTGTATCAGATTATCCGCATTAAAAAGTATTTTTGTAATCATGATGGTAATGGTGCGGTGATTCGGTCTGCGTTAAATTAAGATCCAGCAAAAATCCTGCTTTAATATATTGTTATTCATTTCTTAAAATAGTGGAACTATATCTTAGAGTATTTCTAGAAACGAAATTTAATATATATATCTTTCGGGAAGAGATTATGCTGGCAGAGAGTGTTTTTTATTGGTGTCGTACTTGCGGTTAGCGCCTATCTTTATTGATGTTGATAGTAATGAAGTCTGGGTAGAAAGATGCGTTTAGTGTTTATATTTCAGATTTATAAGGTTATGTTAAGAACAAGATGATACTGAACAACAAACTTTGAGCAGCGGGTAGGGTGGGGCCATGCCCCAGCAAAGAGTCTCGAAGTTAACGAATTGTGGTTGATTTGTGTGAGTCTTAAAAGAACGAAGAGGGGATTTGGTACTGTTTTACCATATATGATGGGACATGGTCTCGCCCTGCTATATTTAGCTAATCAGCAAATGCTTTTTTAAATTTACTCTATCTCATGCTTCAGTGCATGAGGATTAATGTCATTGCCAGTGTACGGTGAGTTGCAGGCCGATATAGTCTTTAACGATTGGGTCGACTCTCTGACGATAGGGGTCATTCCATTGCATGTTGTCCAGCGTTCCGAAGTTTGGGCTGCGATAGAAAGAGCGTAGTTCCAGTTCACTATCATTCTCAATATAACCATCCACTACTTTGTTGAGGGAGCCTAGTGGATCAGTCAGGACGAGAACGGTTTTATCCCAAAAGCTGAAGGATGACTGGCTCTTAATCTCCCGTCGGGTGTCTTCGAAATACCATCCCAACAACGATCCTACGCCAGGAGTGAAAATCATATCTTGAATCGAAACGGGTTCGAACAGTGCCTCAAGTCCAAATTCATAGATTGCTGAAAGGGTAAAGGAGTACCAGAACGCACCAGTTTCACTGAGTCCACGTTCCCTGCCACGGGTATAATAGGTCATGCCCCAGTAGGGATGGAGGATATAGTTGATATACCACTCATCAGGATCCCAGCGGGGGTGAGTTACATTTTCCCACCATTTACTAACCGTATATTCCTCTTTCTGTTCGTCTGTCCAGGCGGAAATATCTTCAGGAAGAACATACAGCAGACCTACGATAAAGAACTGATAACCGAAAAAATAGGCTGCATCCTTTTTCAGGCCGGGATAGTCTTCCGGGCTGTTATCGTTGAGCTCTCTGCCGAATCCGTAGGGCCGGTCGATCTTTTCCTCTGGGCTATTCAAGGCGATGGTTTTTGTCAGCCCAAACGTGGAGGCCCTTGCGAAAAGTGATTTACGCTCCAGTTCAGTCTCGTAAAATGAGACCGGACTTGTTGGCAGCCAATCTTTGCTATAGGCAGATGATGAGAACAGAATAGTGATGATCAGAGGGATAATAGAGCGAAACACTAATCCAGTGTTGGTTAAGTCTGATTGTCTCATCACATTGTTCATACAGGAAAAAATTCGTGGTTAATCTAAGGCCGCTTCGAATAGTGTTAACAGGCCCTAGTCTGTTTTGCCTCGACTATCATACCAGTCTGGCAAGATTGTGATTGCTCAGGCAGCGGTTATAAACTCGAAGGTGATTCTCATTGGCCACAGAGAGAAGTATCTGAATGACCAAAGGGCGCGATTATAGCGGATTGATGAAATAGAACCCACTAGTTCTTCAGGGGACTGATGATTAATTTGTTTTGCGCAGGTTTTCCAGGTTATTCAGCACTCGCTGGGCTCGTTGAATCTTATCTTTTGCTCGTTGATCCTGGGGGTCGAGGGCCAGAGCAGCACGCCAGGTTGCCTTAGCGCTTTCAATTTCACCATCCCTGTATAGGCGATCTCCTGCGCTGAGCAGGTTCTCGATATACCTTTCAAGCTGCATATTGACCCTATTCAGCATCTCCTTGGCTTTCGCGTTTTTGGGTGCATCTTTCAGAATCGCCTTGAGGGTGTTTTTTGCATCTCTCAGCTGGCCGCTCTCTGATAGTCTGCTGGCCTCGGCAAGTCGCTTGTTCATTCGCTTGCTCCAGCGTTTTTGGCGATTCGTCTTCTCTTTTTTCTCCAGCGCTTTCTTGTTTTGGCTCTGCTCCTTCAGCAAATGGTCCATCAGGTTTTGATCAGATTCATCCAGCTCAAGGGAGAGGGCGATGCTAAGACAGTCCTTGGCCAGGGCATTATTGCGCTTATAGTGGCGCCAGCCACATTCGGAGAGGGCACGGCGCATACTCTGTAGTTGGCCTCTAGTCTGGGTCAACAACTGCTCATATTGCGGATTTGAACTGGATTTGGTGAGCTTTTCCAGGATAGGCAATTGATTCTTCAGGGCAGAGGTATTACTGATCAGAAGCTGGTCGTTCAGCTCCTCTTCTATAACCTTCTGTTGCCCACGAAGGTTTTTCAGTTCATTGATGTAGCTTTGGTTCTTATTCTTTCCGAGACTGGCTTCGTTAAGCAGCTGAATTGCTTCACTATAACGCCCTTTGGCTACCAGTTGACGGCTGTAATTCAGAGAATCCTCCTCGACAGGTGCTGGGGTTTCTCGGGTTTCGAGCAGCTGGCATCCGCTTAGGAGTATCTGACAGAAGCAGAGTGTGTAAATGCTTAGTGAGGAGTTCATCCAGAGTGTTTATTCAAAATATAGGCCATAGTGCGCATCAACCATTGACCAAATTCTCGCGATGGTGTTCCCGCGATTGAGGGGGTGACGAGATGCTTTTTACCCCTGATCTTTAATTCAGGTTGTTGGTGCAGTTCCACCATCTCACTGACTCCTGGGAATTCTGCTGTGGTCTGACTCATCATAATGCCATCTGCCGGAGCTGCGCCACACAAGCGAGAAGCCAGGTTTACACTATCTCCCACAACGGTGTACTCCAATCTATCAGGAATGCCGATATTGCCCGCAAGCATGACACCACTGTTGATGCCGATGCGAAGCATTATCGGCTCTTTGCCCTCTTGTCTGCGCTGTTTGTTGATATGGCGGACCAGGGCTTGAATCAACCAGGCACAGCGTACCGCTTGCAGGCCATGTTCCATATCCGCTTCCGGCACTCCAAACAGGATCATAGCACTGTCACCGATGAATTTATCCACCACGCCGCGGCAGCGGTGTGCTGCTTCAGCAATAACACCGAGATAGAGATTGAGTAATGAGGCCACCTCATCCGCTGGCAGGTCCTCTGAGAGCTGAGTAAAACCGACAATGTCACAGAACAGTACACTCCCAACCATCTCCTGGTTGGCCAGTCGGGGCTGGGAGAGATTGGAGAGGATCTTGTCCGCAACAACCGGGGAGACATAACGGGACAGGGCGTCCTCGACCTGACGCTTTTCCAGCATGCCCGCTGACATTCGTTCGAAATGGGCATAGACCTGGCCTATCTCATCCTTTCGCTTTTCATCACCCTCGAAGATCATCAGACCCGCTTCAGGGTGTTGCAGGCCTGCCTGGGCGAGTAGGGTGATGGGGCGGCTCAGGCGCTTACTCAATACATAGGAGAGGATGCCTGCGATTAGAATCAGACCGATGGTGGCAAAGCTGATAATGCGTATGGTTCGTTCCTGATTGCGGTCGAGGAATGCCCGATCGAGGGTGATCATTGCATGACCCGCAATGACATCCCGGAAGTTTATGGGACTGAAAAAGGTGATTGCCGGGTGTCGTCTGTTATCCTCGTCCCGCCAGGACCAGATCATCGGTGTAAGCTCATCGGCGGTGGGCAGCTGATGCGGTACATTTCCGGAAATGACCCAGTTTTTATCTGTGGGTACGATTGCAGCACCCACGACATTGTCATTCTGGGTCTGGCGGCTTACCAGGCCTTGCAGGTTGAATTGATCATCAGCCAGCAGTGGTTCACTGGCAGAGTGCGCCAACTGCTCAACCAGAACCTCACCGAAACCCTTGACTTCCCGCATATGGAAGCTGGTCTGCTGAGTTATCAGGAACCAGCCGAGTATACCCATGACCAGTGTGATCAGGGTGCCAATATAGATCGTCCATTTGATGGAGATCGGTACAGGCGCTTTGCGAAATAGTCTAACCAGCCAGTTTATCAAGTCGATGATCCAATATATTCAGAAGGAGTAGTACGTGTTTATATTGGTATGATTATTGCGCTTGGGGTGTCCAAGGGAGTGAGATTATAACCTCATTTATTGATGCTGTCGCAGCAAGTTGTCGAGAATGGGTCAGGCCACACGTTTAATATGCTGCATCAGTCTCGCTGAGATCTCCTCAATAGACATAGAAGTTGTCTCAAGATATGGGATGTTATAGTGCTTAAACAGACCTTCAGCCAACTTTACCTCCATCTTGCACTGCTCCAGAGAGGAGTAGCGTCGGCCTGGGCGTCTCTCCTGACGTATACGTTGCAGTTGATGGGGGTCGATGGTCAGGCCATACAGTTTGTCCCGATAGGTTGTCAGGGTTTTGGGTAGTAGATCGCTGTGCAGGTCGTCGTCGGTAAGGGGATAGTTGGCAGCCAGAATACTGTGTTGGAGACCTAAAAACAGGCAGGTTGGGGTTTTTCCACTGCGTGAAACGCCAACCAGTATCAGGTCTGCTGTCTCGTAGTTTTTAGTGATTGCGCCATCGTCATTGTTGAGCGCAAAATTGACGGCATGGATGCGTTGATCATAGGCGCGCCCGTTATTTGTTGTATGAAATCTGCCCAAGGCATGGGAGGAGGGCAGCTTCAGCTCATCTTCCAAGCGAACAGTGAAGGTTTCGAAAAAATCCATTACCGGTACATCGAGGGTCTTGAAATAGTCCCGGATCGAAGGATCAACCAGTGTTGTAAAGACAATCGGTTTCTGACCAGATTCAATGGTTGTCTGATTGATTCGCTCAGCGACCCGTCTGGCTTTATCAAGGTTGTCGATGAACGGCCAATGTACCGTCTCATACTCAAATCCATCAAATTGACTCAGCAGAGAGCGTCCCATTGCTTCGACGGTGATGCCTGTATGGTCAGCCAGGAAATAGACAGTGCGCTTCATCAGATTTTCTGCTCAAGCAAAAGAGGGGTGAGATTGCGAAACCACTTCAACTGGGGGGGCATGCCCCCCAGAGGTTGGACTAGCTTTTCACGCCAGCCAATAGTCGCCATGTATCGATAACAGTATCGGGGTTGAGTGATATGCTGGCAATTTTCTGTTCAACCAGCCATTCGGCGAGATCGGGGTAGTCAGATGGCCCCTGGCCACAGATACCCACATACTTACCCGCTTTATTACAGGCTTGAATGGCCATGCTGAGCATCTTCTTTACGGCTGGGTTGCGTTCATCAAAGCTGCCTGCAACCAGTCCGGAATCCCGGTCAAGTCCCAGGGTCAACTGGGTCATGTCATTGGAGCCGATAGAGAAACCATCAAAATACTCCAGGAACTCATCAGCCAGAACCGCGTTCGACGGCAATTCACACATCATGATTACACGAAGGTCATTTTCACCCCGCTTAAGACCATTCTCTGCCAGTAGATGCATCACACCTGCGGCCTCATCCAAGGTGCGAACAAAGGGAATCATGATCTCCACATTGGTGAAGCCCATCTCTTCCCGAACCCGCTTGAGCGCCCGGCATTCAAGCTCGAAACAGGGTCTGAAACTCTCTGAGATATAACGAGAGGCACCACGGAAGCCGATCATCGGATTCTCTTCAGAGGGCTCATAGAGCTTACCGCCGATCAGGTTGGCGTACTCATTGGATTTGAAATCTGACATACGCACGATTACCGGCTTGCCTTCAAAGGCGGCAGCCAGTGTGGAGATACCTTCCACCAATTTCTCTACATAAAACTCAACAGGATCGTCGTATCCGTCCATCTGCTCCTGAGCTTTGGCCTTGATATCCTCCGGTAGACTTCCGAACTCCATCAGAGCGCGGGGATGGACACCAATGGTGGTATTGATGATGAATTCCAGACGCGCCAGACCGATGCCGCCATTGGGAATACGGCTGAAGGCAAAGGCGCGGCTCGGATTGGCCACATTCATCATGATCTTCACCGGGGCTTCCGGCAGACTGGTGACATCCCCTTGAGTAACTGAAAATTTCAGCAAACCTTCGTAGATGAAACCGTCATCGCCTTCAGCACAGGAGACCGTTACTTCCTGGCCTTCCTGCAGGATTTCAGTGGCGTCATTACAACCTACTACCGCAGGGATGCCCAACTCACGGGCGATAATCGCTGCATGGCAGGTACGTCCGCCACGATTGGTGACAATGGCAGAGGCTTTTTTCATCACCGGCTCCCAGTCCGGGTCGGTCATGTCAGTAACCAGTACATCACCGGCTTCGACTTTGGCCATCTCGCTGGAGTCATGGATGACCTTGGCTACACCACTACCGATACGCTGTCCGATAGCACGACCCTGAGCCAATACCTTGCCGCCACTCTGCTCTAATTTGAAGCGTTCCACTGAAGCGGTGTCGACCCGACTCTCAACAGTTTCAGGACGGGCCTGAAGGATGTAGAGCTGACCATCGTTGCCATCCAAACCCCATTCGATATCCATCGGGCGTTGATAGTGTTTTTCGATGGTAATGGCCATCTTGGCAAGGCTTTCGATCTGTTCACTGGTGAGGGAGAATTGGCGCTGATCCTGTTGATCCACATCGACTGTCTTGACCCGCTCTTCACCCGCTTCGCCATACACCATCTTGATCGCTTTGCTGCCTAGATTACGGCGCAGTATGGCGGGTCTGTCTGCCTCAATATTTCCCTTATGGACATAGAACTCATCAGGATTCACTGCACCCTGAACTACAGTTTCTCCCAGACCGTAAGAGCTGGTGATGAATACTGCATCTTTGAATCCGGACTCTGTATCGAGGGTAAACATAACACCGGCAGATCCGATATCCGAACGTACCATTCGCTGAATGCCCGCTGAAAGAGCGATATCCTCATGGGCAAAGCCCTGGTGAACCCGATAGGAGATAGCCCTGTCATTATAGAGCGAAGCGAATACCTCTTTGATGGCGATCAGCACGCTCTCCAGTCCATCGACATTCAGAAAGGTCTCTTGTTGACCGGCAAATGAGGCATCGGGCAGATCTTCAGCTGTCGCAGAAGAGCGGACTGCCACGGAAGGCACTGCATCTGCAGCACCGCTTAGCTTTTTGTATGCAGCAGTGACCGCATTCTCCAGCTCTTCGGGAAAATCAGCTTCCACCACCCATTCACGGATTGTCTTGCCCGCTTCAGCAAGCGCAGTTACGTCACTTACATCAAGCTGCTGCAACAATGGGTCGATTCTCTCTGCAAGCCGGTTATGGCGCAGAAATTCGCGAAAGGCATGTGCCGTGGTGGCAAAGCCACCGGGTACAGAAACTCCGGCATCTGCCAGACCGCTGATCATCTCACCCAAGGAGGCGTTTTTACCGCCAACCTGATCAACATCGCCCATTTTCAGGTTTTCGAACCAGATTATTTGTTCATTCACCGCTTGCCCTCGGCTTTTAGATTGGTTGGATGGCTCATTCATTACATTTAACCTCTGAGGTGGTCTCCTTGACGCTGGCAGCTGTTACCGCTGCACAGACAGCTTTTACCGCAACCTGTGCCCTCTTCCTTGTGAGGACCATGTTCTGGATGCAGCTTAGAATAGTGTCGCGTGATGGACTGAACAATCAGCCAGCCCAGTAACAAAATGGGGATAATGGTCATGGCGATGAGATAATCGATCATCAAATCAGCCTCCAAGTCCGGCGAAGCCCATGAATGAGAGGGATAGCAGGCCGCCCAACATTAAACTGACCGCTGCGCCTTGGGTGATACTTGGCATAGTCGAAAGTTCCAGTTTCTCTCGCAGACCGGCCATCAGCAGAATGGCCAGGATGAAACCGGCTCCGGCACCCAGTGCATAAACCAATGATTGCAGAAAATTGTACTCTTTGAAGGTCTGGAAAAGTGCCAGTCCTAGGATTGCACAGTTGGTGGTGATCAACGGCAGAAAGATGCCCAGAGAGCGAAACAGGGCGGGGGTAAACTTTTTAAGCGCCATTTCAACAAGCTGCACTGCACTGGCGATAACTGCAATATAGGCAATCAGACGTAGAAACTCGATCTCGAAGCTTACCAGAACCTCATTGATCAAAAAGGCACAAACAGAACTTACCAACATGACAAACAGGGTTGCCAATCCCATTGGCAGGGCAGTATTGATTTTCCCGGAGACACCGAGAAAAGGGCATAAGCCGAGAAACAGGGCAAGCACAAAGTTATTTGCCAATACAGCGTTGAGGAATATGAAGCTGAGGGTTTCTGTCGCCATAGTGGTCACTTTAAGTTGTAAGAGGCATTAAAATACGGCATTGGTCTATACAAACATTGATCTGTTTCACGCATCAAGGCTGTCTGGGCAGTATTCATCAGTTTGGTTGTTCTGATCATGATTCTGTCGCAGGATCTAACTCTGTCTCAGATTTACGCTGTTTGAACCATTCAAAAAGCAGCAACCAAGCGCCTAAAACAAGAAACCCTCCTGCAGGTAACACCATCACTACCCAAGGTTCAAACCTGGGGCCAAACAGATCAATACCAAACAGACTGCCGGCACCCAGGATCTCACGCACAACGCCGAGACAGAGTAGGGCCAAGGTGAATCCCAGACCCATGCCTGTGGCATTGACAATGGATTTCAGGGGAGGATTTCTGGAAGAGTAGGCTTCCGCCCGTCCTAGTATCATGCAGTTTGCAACGATCAACTGGATAAAGGCACCCAGGGCGTTATAGAGATCGAGAGAGATCGCCTGTATGGCATAGTCGACGATGGTAACGAATGTGGCGATGATGACGATGTATGTCGCGATACGCACCTGTTTTGGAATACTGTGGCGCAGCAGAGAGATCAAGGTACCGGAGGCAAGCAGCACAAATGTAGTGGCTACACCCATCGCAAGCGCATTGATCGCAGAGTTGGTCACAGCCAGAACCGGGCACATGCCGAGCAGCATGACAAACACAGGGTTTTCACGCCATAAGCCTTCACTGAAGGTATCCCACCTGATGGTGTTATCTTGTTTCTTAGCCATGGTTCTCAATTAATGCTAATCAGTTATTGTCAATCAATCGGTCTCTGTCTTACCTTGCGCGTGATCAATTAAAACAGGCATAGGTTACAGGTCCGCTCCATTTTCAGGCTCGGCTTCATTGGTCTGCGGTGGTGTTTTGCTTAGTTCATCAATTCCCGGCATCAACCGGGGCAGTAAATGCTTGGCTGATTGATTCAACGCTTTACCGACAGCCTTGGCAGAGATGGTCGCACCAGAGATGGCATCGATCTCCCAGGGGTGCTTTTTGGTGCCATGTTTTACTGTCACAATCTCATTTGCCAGACTCTCTCCGCTTGCATTCAGTTTTGCTTCCAGGGCATCAAAGTTGGCAACAAAATTGGCATCGGTAATAATCTTGTCTCCCAGACCTGGAGTCTCAGCGAGTTTCAAAACCTTGATGCCGCGAATACACTGGCATATCGGGTCATAGCCATAGAGCAGGTGGATCATATCGGCATAACCCTGGGCTCCCGCCTTGGCTGCAACACCTTTCAATTTTCCTTGTTGGTCATAACCGGCATAAACGAGGGTGCCTTCTTTAGGTGTATCCTCTGTAACAGCGACCACTCCGCTCTCTGTGACTAAAAAATCACGGCGGGAGACCGCTCCGGGTATCACTTGAAACACAGCAGCTTCAATGGCACGACGCTGGTTTTCTGCAATGATCGGTTTGGTTAACTGATAGGTCAGCACAACCAGGAAGCCAGAGAGCATGGCGATACCCATCAGGGTACGGATCATCGGGCCTGCTGGGGTCGATGGCTGTACGACTTGAGCTTCAGGGGTACTCATTTATCAGCCCTCTGTTGCCCGAACACCCTGGGTTGGGTGATCTGATCAATCAGTGGTGTGGCTGCATTCCCCAGCAGAATGGCATACATTACGCCCTCTGTAAGACCGCCAAAAAGTCTGATAATCACCGTCAGAAAACCGATCATCAAGGCATAAATCACGACCCCAAGTGGCGTAACAGGCGAACCGACCATATCGCTGGCCATGAACCAGGCACCTAGCATTAAGCCACCTGAAAGGACGACAAACAAAGGATCTGGATATTTAACCGGATCGATCAGGAAGAATACACCGGCAGTGAGTGCTGCACCGAGTAAGACCAATACTGGAATGCGCCAATCAAGCATCCGTCTGGCGGCTAGATAGAGGCCACCTGCAAGGATTAGCAGCGCTGAGGTCTCACCCGCGGAACCTGCGGTAGTGCCCAGCAACATATCCATGTGATCAGTGACAACACCTTCGAACTTTTGCAGAGCCAGCGGGGTTGCGCCACTGAAAGAATCGACAGTGACCTGAGTAACCCATTCACTAACCACCGGGGGCTGCAGAAAAGGTGGGGTGAGGGTGGTGGGGATAAACTGGCTGAACCGACCTTCGAAAAAAGCAGGGGTCCAGGTTGTGATGGCAACAGGAAAGGCTGCTTGTACGAACGCCCGCCCGATCAGCGCAGGATTCATGGCATTCATACCCAGACCACCAAACATGGCCTTGCCCATGGCCACGCCGATGAATGCAGCAACAGCACCCATCCACAGAGGGAAGCCAGGTGGTAGGGTCATTGCCAGAAGTAGGCCGGTAATGGTGGCCGACCAGTCACCAAGGCTGTTGGGTTTGCCACTTAACTTATTGAACATACGCTCACTGAGCAGACAGGTAGCTGTAACAACAACTAACAGGGCCAGCGCGCTGAGGCCAAACTGCCAGATGGTGAAGGCGCAGATGGGTAACAGGGCGTAGACCACATTGCGCATGATGATAACGACATCTTCCCCAGCATGAGCATGAGGAGATGTGCGCAATTCAATGGTTGGTTTTTTACTCATGTTTATTTTTAGCTCTATAACATCGGCTATCCGGGTTAAGCAGCCTGCTCCCGGTTGATCGCTTTTGCGATACGGAAATACTGTACCAGCGGAATGTTCGATGGGCAGACATAGGAGCAACAGCCGCATTCGAAACAGTCGTTCAGATGATAGTCCAGACCCATCTCCTCATATTTTCGCTTGGCTGCAAGCAACCCCAGCATTGAGGGGTTGAGATGCATGGGGCAGGCATTGACACAACGGGCACATCGAATGCAGGGCCAGATTTTATGGCTCTCATCCTCTATGGAGGGCTCATTGAGTACCAGTAGACCAGAGGTGCCTTTGGTAATTGGGGTGTCCAGGGCCGAAACAGCAGGCCCCATCATCGGGCCGCCTAAAATGAATTCGGTACGAGAGCCTTCGTAGCCAACGTGCTCCAGGATATGTCTGATCGGAGTGCCCAGAGGAACCAGGTAGTTCGCCGGTTTACCAATTCCCGGGCCAGCGACGGTAATTACCCGCTCGATCAAACCTCGACCTTGGGGCAGCAGATCACCGAGAGCTGCCAGAGTACCTACATTGTTGACCACCACGCCAATATCGGATGGTAAGCCGCCGGTAGGGACTTCCCGGTTGAGCGCAGATTTAATCAACATCTTTTCAGAGCCCTGCGGGTATTTTGTCTCTACTGCCTTTACCTCAACCGGGCTTCCTTTGGAGAGGTGGCTCTTGAGTACCTCCACCGCATCCATCTTGTTGTCTTCCACACCGATGATCGCTTTCTGGGTCCCGGTAGCACGCATGGCATAACGGATGCCGCGTAACAGCGCCTTCGGGTGCTCCAGCATGATACGGTGATCACAGGTCAGATAGGGTTCACATTCACATCCGTTGATAACCAGTGTATCGACTTCTTTGTCTTGCGGAATAGTCAGTTTCATGTGGGAGGGGAAGGCTGCACCGCCCAGACCCACCATGCCGCTATCCTGGATCGCCTGAATGATCTCATCCGGATTCAACTCACTCATGTCCCGGGGTTGTTCCCAGAGCACTTCCTGTGTTGAACCTTCGTAGACATCAATAACGATGGCATTTGTTTTTGGGCCTTTAGGCGTCGGCATTAACTCTATGCCGCGTATCCTGCCGGTGGCGGGCGCGTGCAGTGGTACCGAAAAGTTGCCATCGGCTTTTGCTATCGGCTCACCACGCACAACCTCCTGGCCTTTGTGAACCAGAGGTAGAGCTGGTTTACCGATGTGTTGATCCAGCGGCAATACCAATTGTGGCGGAAAGGGTAGACGACGGATCGGTTTATCCGCCGTATCCTTATGATAGGGTGGATGGATTCCGTGAGTAAAACCTTTCTGCCCAAACAGCAGGTCGAACAATCCCATAGCTTTCTGATTTCTTCAACAGGCGGAGCCGAAGCTCCGCCCACTATTATTGTTGATGATCATACTGGTAGACCCAGGCCTAAGAATCACTGAAATTTCTCTGCACGTTTGACGAACTTGTCCAGATCTTTTTCAGATGAATTCCAGGGGGTTCCTGGATGGATACAGGCAGCTGTACACTTCTCAGCGGCCTTTACGATATCCTTGAACTGACCACCTTTGGGGTCGACGATAACCGCTTTCTTCTCGTCATTATAAGAGAAGATCTTAGGATTGATCTCGATACACTCATCGCAGGCGGTGCATTCAGGCGTCTCTATCCAAACCGGTTCATAGTCTGCTGCTGCACCATTGCCACCATCAGCAGCTGTAGTGCTGCCATTGGCAGATATAGATCCTGCCAAAGCGCCGGCATTACCACTTGCTGCCATGGAGAGCAGGGTAGAGCTGAGTCGGTTGGCCATATCGACCTTGGCCTGATCAACCAGTGCATCCACGTCAACCTTGTTCATCTCGCCGGCAATGCCTTTGAGTTGATGCCAGAACTGACGGCGCTCGTCACAGGAGTTGGCGATTTCCGGAGCACAGATGATACGCATTAAACGGTTCTTACTGTCGACGCCCCAGATATACGGGAATTTACCTTCACGGTCATCCATATCCAGGTCAAGGAACTCTTCCATCGGGACCATGTCATCATTCCAGGTCTCTGGCGGCGCCATGCGGAACTGTTTGCGGAAGCGTCCCTCTGTGACGGCAAAGTCAGCGAAGGTCATCGGTACTTCCAGTTTAGACTCTTCGCCTTTCTCGTTGAGATAGTCGATGGTATAGGTTGGCCAATCGTCCTCCATTGCCGGGTTGCCTTCCAGATCGATACACTCTTCGATGGTGTCACCCGCATCAGGGTCATACTTCATCAACGGATAGGCGCGAGACTCAACAGCCATCTTGGATTGTTTGTAGGCGATGTCATCACCGACGCCATGCTCCGGTGGACATACAGCATAGATGTTGAACAGAGCCGGACGGCGACTGTTGAGACCATCGATGTAACCTTCCAACAAGTGCGTGGTATTACTGATCGCACTCTGCAGCACATAAGTTGTTCTGTGAGCGATACCAATCAGCGAGACTTCCTTACGGATCTCCTCCTTACCTTTCATGGCTTTGCCGTAAGGACTCATATCCGCTACCTGGCCAATGTAGCCGGAGGTACAGGCCTGGCCACCAGTGTTGGAGTAGACCTGAGTATCCAGTACCAGGACCTTGATCGGCATACCCGACGCTAATGCACGGGAGAGGTTCTGGAAGCCGATGTCATACATCGCGCCATCACCACCGACCGAGACTACTGGTGGGCAGAGTTGCCATTCGTCTTCGCTGAACTGTTTCCAGTTGAACTGCTGGAAGAAGCTATCGTGTTCAGCAGAGTTAAATTTGCCAGAGAGTTCAAGCTCAGCTCTGCGAATCGCCCCAAAGCCATCTGCCATCTTACGCATGTGACCTTCGAAAAGCCCCATGGCAACTGATGGGCTGTCCTGAAACAGATGGCTGGCCCAAGGGAAAGGGTAGGGATTATAGGGATAGGTTGAACCCCAGACTGATGTACAACCCGTAGCGTTGACAATGCCCATCTCGGCACGTCCGTTATTGGTTACACCCTCAGTGTAGCGCCATTTCAGATCACGCAATTCATCCAGCAGCTGCGTAACGGACTGTAGCCATTCGCGATCAATGACTGTCTTCTCGCGATTACTGTCCAGGTTGTCACTCAGATTTGAGAGAGTCAGATCACTCTCATCGCCGCCTGATACCGCCTCTGCAATTGCTTGCGAGTTGCTCAGGTCGACGCCTTCAGCCAGTTTCAATCTGATGTGCTGCTCAAGCTGTTCGATCAGCTTATCGATCTTCTCGATCTGCTGTTTAACCCTGGGCTGCATCAACGCAGTTACAGTCGCGGTGAAGAGATGGATGATGGTTTTCTCACCGCAACCCAGGCAGGCGCCGTCGCCGCAAACCATGGAGTTGTAATTTTCTTTGTCCAGCAACAAGGTTTGCAGAGCGCCAACCTTCTCATCCAGGTCATCGATGCGATTAAATGAAGCGTCACTGGTGGGAAGATCGAGCCAGAAGTTCCAGTCATCACGCAATTTCTGGATTGCCTCATCATCCTGAAGGGTGGCGACCAGGGCATCATCTTCACAGATCGTGACACACTCCATGCAGCCCTTACAGGTATAAGGGTTGACGGTGATGGAGAAGAGTCCACCGCTGTTGTTGTTCTTCTTCTCCATGTTGCCCCAATAGGGTTTGGTAACGGAGAAATCGAACTTGCCCATAGTCTGCAGAAACAGGCCAAACTCCTCTTCCAGAGCAGCGCGAGCTTGCTCTTCTACATCAGCCGCAGCAATCACTTCGAGTACAGCCTGATCGAGCATTGACCGCACATCGGCAGCCTCACCGTTATCATTCAGCAATTCCCGCAGACGTTTTTCGACGTTACGGCTCTCTCTTCGTAGATATTGAGTCGGGCGACCGCCTGTTTCGATGCGATCGATAGCGGTATTGAAGACATCGCTGACTCTATTGACCAGGCCGGGAATGGCACTGTCGGGACATATGGTGTAGCAGTCTCCGCAGGCGGTACAGTTTTCGGCAACCCACTTCGGATAGTCGAAGCGGATCTGAGTCATGTCACGATAAACACCGGTAGATGCAGGGATCAGTGATAGCGCCTGATAGGGGTCCGCCAGATTGTCGTTACCCTTGCCAGAGGCATAAAAACTTCCGGTCTGCTCCCAGAAGCGGTGTACATCGGAGATGCCGCCTTCTGATTCGGGAAGCTGTTTGAGCATTACCGGCATACCGAGTTCTTTCTTTACCGGCATCTGAGCGGTAGCCCCGACAACCTTATTGGTGATTTCATGAATCTGATCAAAACCACGGCGTACCACACGCAGATTATCCTCAACCACGCGGCGTCCCTTGTTGCCGAACTTGGCCTCAAGCTGGGCTTCAATGGCAGAGAACAGTTTTTTCTCATCCAGACCGGACATCTCCATAAGTGGCGATCCGGCAAAGAATGCACCCTGGAAAGCATTACCCTGCATACGCAGCTGCAGCTCAACGTCTGAGGCTTCTTCACGGGCGATTTTGAAGCCGTCTACATAAAAGACGTGGATTTCGTTGTCGATGACCTGCTGCTGCATCCAACGTGGGAATGATTCCCAAACCTCATCGGCTGTTTCCAGGTTGGACTGGATAATCAGCGTTCCACCCTGTTTCAATCCAGATAAGGGATTGGAGTGACCGAACACGTTTGGATCGGGGCTTAACACCACGTCCACATAGTGATACTCACAGTTGAGTGGAATTGGGGTAGGCGCCGCAGAGAGATAATAGGTCGTGGGCTGTCCCTTTTTCTCCGAACCATATTTCGGATTCGCCTTGATCTCATAACCCAGCAGATCATAGAGGGTCATGACCAGATTTTTACCGGTTGTGATAGCGCCCCAGCCACCGACCGAATGCATACGCACAGTGATTGAGCCCTCAGGCATCAGGTTGGGGTTTTCAGAACCGCGCAGGGCCATATCAGCAATATTTGGATAGGCTTCTTTCAGTTTTTGCAGCTGGATCTCTTGCTTTGGCGTCTCCGCATCGCGAACAAAATCTATACCCAGGTAGAAAAACTTACGCTGGCTGCCCTCAGGGAGCATATTTTCCAGTGCGGCGATCAGAGCCTCCGGCTGAAGATCACGGGAGCCTAGGCCGTAGGCACCTGAGTAGAGATGCGGGGCGTCAGCAAAACTGGAATAGCTGTCATACTTTTCATAGGGCTGAGCGAGATTGCCCGCTTTGGCCTGACCGTTTTCGATGCATTTTGAGATCGCAGAACGAACCTCACGCATCAATGGCAGATCTTCTGCAAGAGGCTGGTCTGTACGTTCCAGTACGCAGACACCTTTTTTACCTTTCAGAACCTGACCCAGCAGATCCCCAGGGAAAGGGCGGAACATGGTGATATCGACAACACCGACTTTCAGCTTGCGGGTCTTCTCAAGGTAGTCTGCGACGCCATGGGCTTGGACAATCATCGAACCCATACCGACGATGAGGTAATCAGCCTTTTCAGTGTTATAGCAGCCCAGACGGTTATAGCGACGACCGGTCAGTTCATAGAAATCATCCATTGCTTTGTCAGCAATTTCAGGAATATGCTGGAAAAAGTAGGGACGTTGAGCGGCCGTCGTCTGCATGTAGGCATCCTGATTCTGAACAGAACCGGAGAGCATAGGGTTGTCCACGTCCCAGATCGCTGGTACACGACGACGGGTTTCACCAAAGAGTAGCTTTTGCGCTGGTGTTGGGCATTCGATCTCATCATCAGGGCGGCCCAGGTACTCAGCGATCATCTCCCGCTCGGGAACCATTAATGGCTCGATCAAATGTGTGGTGAGAAATCCATCCTGGGCAACAGCAGCAGGGGTAAGGGAGAGCTCTGCAATCTTACGACCAATCAGATTTAGATCCGCAGCCCCCTGTGCGTTGTTAGCGAAGACCTGAAAAAAACCGGTGTCGTCGATACAGTGATAGTCGTCATGGCCACAGTGTACGTTCAGTGAGGCCTTAGTGATCGCACGGCAACCAATATTGAGGACGTAGGGCAGACGTTTACCTACAGCTGCGTACAGGGATTCGTGCATGAATGCCACACCCTGAGCGGAAGAGAAGTTGGTAGAGCGCAGACCCGTCATGGACATGCCTGCAGTCACCGCTGCGGCAGCATGCTCTGATTCCGGTTCAATAAAAATCAGTGAACGATCTGAGATGTTGATATGGCCTTTGGCTGTCTCTTCAGCCCAATATTCACCCATCTGTGTTGAGGGTGTGATTGGATAGGCACCAGCCGCGTCAGAGGCTTCCCTCTCACACATAATGACTGCTCCGTTACCATCCATTGCCATACGGATACCGGGGTATTTGAAGCTCTTCTCTTCTTTCTTACCGAACATGGAAACTTCTCTTTGCTAGGTTTGCAATTTACTTTCTGTCTCTAGAACAACAGGTTGTTATCAAGAGAAAACAAAAAGCATGGGCTTAAGGTTCTGTCTACCATCAAATAGGTAGTGCTTCTTTGCGTACAATACGTTTGGCTTGATGTCCTTTTACAACACCTTTGGTCTCATCAAGCCAGACAATAGCCCCTGTAGGGCAGCGCTCAGTAGCAATCGGGGAGGCTAGACTAATCTTGTTATAGTCGATCACAGCCAAGTTGTCTTGAATTGTAATTAATCCTTCAGGCGAATCTTTTACGCAGCGCTCACAAGCGGTGCATGCAACTTCACAATCATTTTCTGCAATATCGCCGTGTTCCAGGTTTTTACAGGCAACCCACAATCTATGGGATGCGTCATGAATCGAAAATAGGTCTTTTGGACAGATGTCAACACAATCACCACATGCGGTGCATTTTGCATTGTCCACAACGGGTAATCCGTAGTGGTCCATGGTAATGGCATCAAAGTCACACACCTCGGCACAATCAGCAAGGCCGATACAACCCCAGGTGCAGCTTTTCGGGCCACCTGCAACTACCGCTGCGGCACGGCAGGTCTCTAAACCTTTATATTGGGCGCGCATACGAGCGACATGATTACCGCCGGCGCAGGCCAGTCGAGCGACACGCTTTATCACATCGCCACTATCTACTCCCAGGTAGTCCGCAATCTCTTGTATGGCGTCGGCGCTGCTGACAGTGCATTGAGCCGGAGTGACTTCACCTGAGATCAATGCCTCAGCAAAGGGGCGACAACCCGCATTCCCGCAAGCGCCACAGTTGGTAGCAGGCAGCATGCCTTCAAGCTCGTCGATACGAGGGTCTTCAAATACCCAGAGCTTCTTGTTGGCAAATACCAGCATGGAGGAGAGCAATAGGCCTAGGATGCCCATAAATAGGATAGCGGTCGTTACGTTTAGTGCGATCTCAATATCCATTTCCATTACCAGATGTCATACGTGAGTAACCTAACTGAAACCATACTTATTCTAATGTTGGGGTTAGTATTGGTCTATGGAATGGGTTTAATAGAAAGTATTAATTTTTATAAATACTCGTTTAGCATTGAAAAAATTAATGATTGCATAAACTCTCTCTCAGGATCAGTAGCCGAATCATATAGACAACTCTATACCCACGGTGGGGGAATTCAACCATGACGCCTTATCAGTGAAATATAGCGGCAAATTTCAAGCTTTCTAAAATAGAAAATAGTTACTAATCAGGACAAAAATAAGTGATGGTTGAGCGACAGGTCAAAATGGCCACCATCCCGAGCCGCGTTCAAGTTCAGCACGGCAACTGGCGATCTGAGCGCGATAACGCTTAGCGTTTTTCTCGACTTTGCGGGCAACCTTGATCAGCCAGGGTTTCTTCTTGTAGCTCCCCTTTTTATAACCACCATGACCTTCGTGGTAGGCAAGATACTGTCGATAGGGATCCCACTTTGAGATGCCCAGCTTTTTATTGCTGTAGTTGGCATACCAGCCAATGAAGTCAACTGCGTCATCATAGTCATCTCGATCCGCCCATCGGTTGCCGGTTTGTTGCCGATACCAATCCCAGGTGGAGTCTTTGACCTGGGCATACCCATAGGCGGAGGATTTCCTGAACCAGGGAATAAACCAAAACAGCTTTTTTCTCGGTGGTTTGGCGTCATGTTCGAATCTGGATTCCTGGTGGATTATGGCCAGTTGCAGATGGATTGGAACACCCCATTTCTCAAATGACTCTTGAGAGGCTTCATACCAGTCATCTTTTTCATCAAAGATGTTGCAGGCGTTACCGGTGCTCTTTGGTGGCGAGCTTGAGCAGCTGGTTATCAGCAAGGCTGCCAGTATTGATATGATCCTAAGTTTTTTATTTTTAAGGAGAATAGCTCTATTCCTAAGGTTCTACATGAGGTCTTGAAATGCCAAAATTCAGAGATTTTCAGACGCCTCTCTATCTCACTTTACCCCGATAGTTATACAGGAGGACGATTCACTCAAGGTCACGTATAATGGCGCCGGTTTTGACCTTGGTTTGAGCGGAAATATCCCACTAAGGGCATTATATTTCCGCTGGCCTTACAAATAACATGAAATGAAAAAAACAACTATCAGGAGCGATCAATAATGAAGCTAATACTTTTGGGTGCGCCAGGTGCGGGAAAGGGTACAGTTGCTAAGCAGCTGACCAAACTGGACGGCTCTGTGCAGATCTCTACAGGTGACATTTTACGTGGTGCAGTGCAGGCAGGTACTGAACTGGGGAAGCAGGCTGAAGCATTTATGAAGGCTGGTGATCTGGTACCGGATGACCTGATTATGGGAATTATGGAACAGCGCCTGCAGGAGCCGGATTGTGAGAATGGCTTTCTTCTTGATGGCTTTCCCCGCACTATACCTCAGGCTGAGGCATTGGGTGTGTTGTTGAAAAATATCGGTGTTGATCTCGATTTCGCAGTTGAAATCGATGTTCCCCGTGACGTGATATTGGATCGATTGACCACTCGACGCACCTGCGAAGCGTGCGGAGCCATATATAATGTTAAGAGTATGCCCACCAAGGTAGAGGGTGTCTGTGACAAATGTGGCGGCAAAGTTGTTCAGCGGGATGATGAGACAGAAGAGGCGATCTCCAATCGTCTGGATGTCTACCAAGAGAAGACTGCGCCTTTGGTTGGTTACTACAAAAACGAAGATATGCTGTTGACAGTCAGCGCTACTTCCAGTGAGGCGGTGGTGAATGCCATCCAGGAGAGATTGAACGGTTGATTCAGAGCTGACTCACAGTTCATTGACTCAACAAATCTATTTGCCCGGCTGAAAGTAACTATTGTATTGCCGGGTTAATAGGCAATAGACCCGCTCAGCGAGCGGGTCTAGTGTTGATCTGGAATCTATTTGACAGGTTCACTCACTCGAAAGCAGAAAAAAGTGTCATTTTGTAGTTTCCCGTAGTAAGTGAGGAGCAATAAATGATTCGATTTCAAACAATGATCTATTCTTCGGTACAATTGATAAGGAGCGCCTCATATGGCTGAATTAGGTAAACCTTTCCTGCTTGAAGAGTATACCCTTGAGGATCTTGTAAAGTATCCGATTCTTGTCTGGGCTGTACATGAAACAGGCGACACTGAGATGAAATATCTTACGCCGCTGCTCAATACAAGAAATCTCACCAGTGAATTCAATCACGCTAAAATTCTCCTGACCGTTGGTGATACAGGGGTCTATGCTGAGGCCAGCTACAATATGGAGGACCGCTCCATCTATTCGATCCTGATCTGGGATGGGAATGACTCGATTGAGGTGGAAGACAGTGATCTGGAGTCACCGGTCACGCTTCAAGCAGTGCCAGAGATTGACGGAGAAGCCGATGTGGCTTTCGTTCTCGCATCTAAGGAAGATTACTACGCATATCGGGAAGCAAAATAGGTTTGAAGCAATTAAATTGATGCAAAAACAGCATTGATGGCTAGAAGTTGTTATTCTAAGGGCGCTACACCATTAGATATTCGTATGGTAGATGTATGGGGCGAATTGAGTCGGGGGATGATCTGGCCTTCTGATTACCTGTAATGGGCGGTCAGGAATAGAATAATTGATTCAGACACACAGACATGTACTAACAATTGGCTAGTGCGCTTAGAAATGGATAATGTAGGATGCAATAGATTGGATGGCCACTTTTCAACTGAAAATGTTAGTTTTTACCTTCTCGAGTTAACGATAGCTTAGTTATGATCAAGCTTTTTGGAATCTATATCTCAAAGGCGGTTGTTCTCCTCGGAGTGGCTGAGATATTGATCTTATTCTCATCACTGCATGCTGCAATACTGCTTCACTTTCAGCTCACCGAACACACCCATGTCCTGACCAGCGTTGAGGATAATCTGTCAGTTATTTACTCATTGGTGATGTTCTCTTCAATGACCGCCTTGGGGCTCTATCAAAAGGGTTCGATGGCGACCTCCTCGGGTTTCCTTTTACGCATAATTCTGGCTTTTTTTGTGGGCGGCTCAGTGATGGCTTTGCTGCTTGTTGTTATACCCATGTTCGATGATCATGGAAGGACAGTCCTGACCTACGCCTTAACCCTGTCGATACTGGGCGTTTTGGTGGCCAGGACAATATTTGTACGGGTAACCTCAGACAAGATATTGAAACGTCGAGTGCTTGTATTGGGTGTAGGCATCAATGCGGACCGTATAGAGGAGTCGATCAAGAAAAAAGATACATTGGGTGTTGTTGTGGTTGCCTATGTCAATCAGGGAGACCGAATCGAGCTGATCGATAAAGATAGGCAGATTGTAAAGGATCAGTCATTATTGGAGATATCCAATCGTCTGGCTGTGGATGAGATCGTCGTGGCGGTTGATGACCGACGTAAAAAACTACCCAACCATGAGCTGCTTGAATGCAAGATCAAAGGCATTCAAATACTCGATCTGCTGACATTCTTTGAGAAAGAGCTTTCTATTATCAATATTGATCTGCTCTATCCAAGTTGGATGCTCTATACAGAAGGGTACCGCCAGAGAGCATTGAATCGAGCTATCAAAAAGAGCTTTGATATGTCGGTGGGTATCATCATCTTCATATTCGCGGCACCACTGATGGTTTTGGTTACCATCGCAAGCCTGATCGAATCTGGGGGCCGGGATCCGATACTCTATAACCAGGTTCGTGTAGGAAAGAACGGCAAGCTTTTCAAGGTCTACAAATTTCGTAGTATGCGAACTGATGCCGAAGCGGATGGTGTCGCAAGATGGGCGCAGAAGAATGATGCACGCATCACCAAACTTGGCGGTTTTCTGCGCAAGACTCGCTTGGACGAATTACCACAAATCTATAATATTTTGAATGGTGATATGAGTTTGGTAGGACCTCGTCCTGAAAGACCGGAATTCGTCATGCAGCTTTCAAACGACATTCCCTACTATCCTCAGCGTCATTGGGTTAAACCTGGATTGACCGGTTGGGCACAGATGCTCTACCCCTATGGGGCGTCTGAAGAAGATGCCAAGAGAAAACTTGAGTACGATCTTTACTACGTCAAGAATGCCAGCACCATGCTCGATTTCGTCATACTGCTGCAAACCATTGAGGTTGTGTTACTGGGTAAAGGTGCTCAGTAAGTATTGCTTGTGCAGTTAGGGACATAATATCCAATCGCCCACCAGCCTCATGTACCTTGTTGCTTAGGCCTGTGGGATCGGCTGATAGCTACCTTATCCTCCTCATGGCCCACTAGATCTATACCGGCAGTTCAGTTTCGGACTTTGTAAAATGATCTGAGTACTGGATCATGGGAATCCTTTTCCTGTGAATTGAATCCATGTATAGGTTGTCTTGGGTCATAAGAAAATCGTGGTATATCATTAAAAAAGCACATCGAACTCTCCGGTATCAAATTTACGGAGTCGTCAAAGCATCGGATCGCTTGAATATGGGTGTCGTTACACCAGTTTAAATCATATATTTTTCACAAAGTGATCCTGGCCAATGAAGCGTATCGATATCTTTCCCTGGGACGAGAATTTCAATACCGGTCTTCCTACGGTCGATGAACAGCACTGTAAATTGGTGCAGATGCTGAATGAGCTGGCGTCTCAGTTTGCATTTGAGTCGGAGCAGGTCGACCTCAACAAGGTTTTTAATGGCCTGTTGGATTACACCGTCTACCATTTCGAAACAGAAGAGGCGATCTGGAGCGAATTTCTAACCGATGAGACCATTCGGGCTGATCATCAACAGACACACAAAATCTTTATCAATCAGCTCCAATCGCTGATTGAACAAGCACAGAATAGATCTTCGCGTGAGGTGGCTGAGAATACCCTGGAATTCCTGGTTCGTTGGCTGGCCTCCCACATTCTCGAATCAGATAGGCACCTGGCCTATATCGTGCTTGGTCTACAGCAGGGTCTCAATATTGAAGAGGCTAAGTACCGTGCGCTGGGGGAGATGAGCGGTTTTACCCGCAAGATGATCGATATCATCCTAACCAGCTATGGTGTTCTATCCAGCAATACGCTGAGACTGATGCAGGAGCTGGTGCAGCATAAACAACTGGAGAGCAAACTGCAGCAGCAGAGCGGTTTTCTCAAGGTGTTGATACAGACTTTGCCTGACCTGGTCTGGTTGAAAGATCCCGATGGGGTCTATTTGGCTTGCAACCCAAGATTTGAGGATTTTTTTGGTGCCCCCGAAGCGAAGATTCTGGGGAAGAGTGACATAGATTTCATGTCGGCAGAACAAGCGGCATTTTTCCGCGAACATGATCTGAAAGCTATAGAACAAGATGGACCTAGGGTCAACGAAGAGTGGATCACATTCTCCGATGGGCATCGTGAACTGCTCGAGACTACCAAGACTCCCATGCATGATGAACAGGGTAACCTGATTGGTATATTGGGCATTGGACACGATATTACATCGCGTAGAGAGTCTGAAGATCAATTACGCCAGGCAGCCAGCGTATTTGCCTCTGCCAGAGAAGGAATATTGATTACCGATCCTGACGGGATCATTCTGGACGTCAACACGGCATTCAGTCGAATTACCGATTACAGCCGGGAAGATGTGCTGGGAAAAAACCCCAGAATATTGACATCAGGGCGTCATGACACAGTCTTCTATGCCGATATGTGGCAGGCACTGTTGAAGCATGGACACTGGTCAGGAGAGGTCTGGAATCGGCGTAAAAATGGTGAGGTCTATGCCGAATTGCTGACCATTAGCAGTGTTTATGACGAGCAGGGTAACCTTCAATACTATGTGGGGCTCTTCTCCGACATTACACCGCTCAAAGAGCAACAGAGAAAACTGGAGCGCATTGCCCATTACGATGTCTTAACCGGACTGCCCAACCGGGTCTTATTGGCTGATCGTCTCTATCAAGCGATGCTTCAGTCACAAAGGCGTAATACCCTGGTGGGGATTGTTTACCTTGATCTGGATGGTTTCAAGCTTATCAATGATGCCCATGGTCATGATGTGGGTGACCAGTTTCTGATTCAGCTTGCAGAGCGAATGAAATCTGCATTGCGAGAGGGAGACACCCTCTCTCGCCTGGGTGGGGATGAGTTTGTTGCCGTGCTGATAGATCTGGAGGATCATGCAGCCAGTGTCAATGTTATTGAGCGTCTTATGGCCTCGGCAGCCGAACCTGTTCATAGCAGGAGCATGGAGTTGAAGGTCACGGCCAGTCTGGGTGTGACCTTTTTTCCACAAGCAGAGATTTTGGATGCGGATCAGCTACTTCGCCAGGCGGATCAGGCCATGTACCAGGCCAAGCAGGCGGGGAAAAACCGCTACCATATCTTTGATGAGGAGCACGACAGAACTGTCCGTGGATACCACGAGAGTCTGGAGAGGGTTCGCATCGCCCTTAAAAGTGGTGAGATGGCGCTCTATTATCAGCCTAAAGTGAATATGCATAGTGGTGATGTGCTGGGTATGGAAGCCCTTATTCGCTGGCATCACCCTGAACGTGGTCTGCTGTTACCTGGTGCTTTCATGTCCGTTATAGAGCAACACCCTTTTGCTGTTCAGTTGGGTGAGTGGGTGTTGGATGCCGCCTTGGGGCAGATCAGTGAATGGCGACGGGCAGGCGAACCACTTCAGGTCAGTGTCAATATCGATGCAACGCATCTGCAGCAGCCAAATTTTGTTGCACGATTGCGTTATCTGATCGCAAAACACCCTGATGTAGAAGCGGGTGACCTGGAACTGGAGGTACTTGAAACCAGTGCCTTGGAAGAGATCGAACAGGTATCAGAAATAATACATGAGTGTCGGGATCTGGGGATCAGCTTTGCATTGGATGACTTTGGTACCGGCTACTCATCTTTGACCTATCTTAAACGGCTTCCGGCAAGACTGCTCAAGATCGATCAGAGCTTTGTAAGGGATATGCTTGATGATCCTGACGATCTTGCAATATTGGAAGGTGTGATGGGGCTGGCCACTGCCTTCAGTCGAAATTCAATCGCGGAAGGGGTGGAAACCCTTGCTCATGGAGAGATGTTGCTGAGATTGGGTTGTGAGCTGGGACAAGGTTATGCCATCGCACGGCCCATGCCTGCAGAACAGGTGCTTGATTGGTTAAAAAACTGGAAACCGGATAATTGTTGGACAGACACTGTCAGACTCAGTCGTGATGATCAGCCACTGCTGTTTGCTGCTGTGGAACACCGGGCCTGGATTGCCCACCTGATCCA
This sequence comes from Candidatus Thiodiazotropha sp. 6PLUC1, assembly GCA_040506705.1. Lineage (GTDB taxonomy): Bacteria > Pseudomonadota > Gammaproteobacteria > Chromatiales > Chromatiaceae > Thiodiazotropha. The sequence continues at coordinate 8,034 of JBEVWG010000006.1, read as the reverse complement.
ATACATCAAAGGTGAAAAAACAGTGCCGCCGACGTTAAACAAGCAGCAGTGCCGTTTCGGTCAATGGCTTGAAATCGAGGCTAAAAGCAGATTTGCCAATTCACCCTTATTGCAGAAGATCGTATCTATTCATGATGTCGTTCACCAATCAGCTGAGGTACTGGTGACTCAAAAGGCTCGCGGTGAGGTTGAGAATTTCTTAACAGAGATCGAATCATTCGAATCTAGTCGTGATGAGATGCTGCATTTGTTGAATGAGTTTATGTCGCAAAATCATGCATCATGAGATACCCAAACCTGAGGAGTAGATCCTACTGCTGTGATTTCAACTAAAGTGCTGCGGCTGCTAACAGTTGCTCGCTCTCCTTATCATGCTCAGGATTTTGCGAAAATCTCAGTTTCTGTGGATAGGGAAACACGTCGGCCTGCATGCCGGCAGCCAGATAATCCTGAGCCTTTTTCCAGCAGCTGCTATCGAATAAATCTGGGTGTAATTCCATCAAAATCTTACGTATTTTAGGATCTGTACTGACAAATGTGATGAACTCTTCTGGAAAAATATCGTTGGGATTGACGCTGTACCAGGGCTCATCTCTGAACAGATCGAGAGAGCTGCGAGGGTTTGGGATCTTGCGAAAGTTGCACTCACTGAGATAGCAGATCTCATCGTAGTCATAAAACACCACTTTTCGCTGACAATTGACGCCGAAATTTTTGAACAGCAGATCCCCTGGGAAGATATTTACCCCCATTAACTGCTTCAGAGAGAGGCCCCAATCGTCGAGAATCTCTCTGGCCTGTTGTTCGTCAGCCTCTTCCAGGTAAAGGTTGAGCGGGGTCATCCTGCGCTCGATATAGAGATGTCGGATGACCAGTTTGTCATCATCGATTTCGAGTTGATTGGCGATCGTATTCTGTAACTCTTCCAACAGAGATGGCTCAATCCGGTCGAGGGGAAGGGCAACATCAGCAAAATCCAGTGTGTCCGCCATACGCCCGATACGGTCATGTTTTTTGACCTGCAGATAGCGCTCCTTGATTAGTTTGTGTGTCACCTCTTTCTGTGGTGGAAATTTATCGCGTATCACCTTGAATACATAAGGAAAAGAGGGGAGTGTAAAAACCTGCATCACTAACCCGGGTGTTCCCGCTGCCCTGATAAATTGATCCTCACTCTCATCAAGATGACTCAATAGATCTCGATAAAATTCATTTTTTGCCTGTTTATGCAGACCGATACTCATATAGAGTTCAGAGAGGGTTTTATAGGGCATGATGCTCTTCAAAAAAGCCACTGTTGCTGTTGGCACAGGAGTTTTTGCCATGAAATAGGCTCGGGCAAAATTGAATGTCGCCTCCACATGTCTGCCGCGAATGAGCAAGGCATCGACATAAATCCCCCCCTGTTCATTGTTAATTAAGGGCAATATGAAGGGGCGTACTTTATCGTCATAGACCATTCTGCCGATCAGATAGGCTGCTTTATTGCGGTAAAATGGGGATTCCAGAATGTCGAAACTGAGGTCTTTGGGAAGGGTTTCAAATCCAGTTTGTGCCATCAGAGATTGCACAATACGATCGCAATCCCGTTCGATATCTTCATAGGGAAGGGAGAAATAGAAAGCTGAAAGCATGTCCCAAATGCAGCCTTTCAAACCGCCATCATCAACATGGAAAGACATGTAGACACGATAGCGCTCTGATAGCTCCTGTCGGTTAACCTGTGACGCTATAAAGATCTTATTGTTGTTATAGTAACGTCTATCAAAAAGCCTACAAAATACTGAATTATAAAATGTTTCAGCAAGTTCTGGCCGGCTATGCGAGCGAAGCAAACCAGTGTAGATCTGCTTCACTTCCTTCCAGAAATCGTCATCCAGAGAGTCAACATCAAAGCTCGCCTTGAGGCGATCAATCGCCTCCTTGACCCGTAGATCATAAAAACTGATTCGCTTTGCTGAAGCTTCACGTACTGCTTGCCAGTCAGCATGCTCGAAGCGCTGACGCGCGGCACTGCTGATCTCCTGGAAGAATGAAAAGTGTCTTTCGAATCCTGTCAGGATCGATTGGGCAATCTGTTGAGGCTGATTATGCATTATTTTGGTGCGTACTTTGTTTCGTTAATTTAGATAACTGAGCAATTAACTAAGGTTTAGCAGATTTTTATTGCACTGCACTATTTTTTTTATCAAAGCTAACTATTGATATTTTTATGAAAATAATCTTGACCTTTTCACTATGCTTTAACGCAGTGCACAAAAAATAGACACGCTTCAGAGAAAAGCGGGTTGAACATTAAGCCGCAAAATATGCACCGAGTGAGTGCGCGGCAAACGAGATGAGGAGATTTAATACCATGACCAGTACGTCATCGAACCTCTGGCACCAGACCCAGGAGATCAGGATAACCGGCAATATGGAGCCGGGGTACCAAGAGATTCTCTCGCCTGAGGCGCTACATTTTGTCGCGGAGCTGGAGCGTTTGTTTGGAGATACCAGACGAGAACTTATGAAACAGCGCGGTTTGCGCCAACAACGACTCAATGCGGGTGTGCTGCCCGATTTTCTCGAAGGGACATCAGGCATACGTCAGTCAAATTGGAAGGTACGATCTGCACCTCAGGATCTACAAGACAGACGGGTTGAAATCACCGGTCCTGTGGATCAGAAAATGTTAATCAACGCCCTCAATTCAGGGGCTAAGTGTTTCATGGCGGATCTCGAAGATGCCCACTCGCCACACTGGAATACCACAGTAGAGGGGCAGATAAATCTGCGCGATGCGGTTAACCGTACTCTGAGTCACACCTCTCCTGAAGGAAAGCGCTATCAGCTCAATCAGCAGCTTGCCACGCTGATTGTTCGTCCCCGTGGCTGGCACCTGGAAGAGAAACACGTGAGTGTGGATGGCCGGCGGCTTTCCGGCGCTTTCTTTGATTTCGGGCTATATCTGTTCCATAACGCTGAAACACTGCTTGAAATGGGCAGTGGACCTTACTTCTACCTGCCCAAGATGGAGAGTTATCTGGAAGCACGCCTGTGGCGGGATGTCTTTGCCTGGGCCGAGCAGGAGCTGGGTCTGGAGCACGGGACTATACGTTGTACAGTACTGATAGAGACCATCACTGCTGTATTCGAGATGGATGAAATTCTGTATGAACTGAGAGATTACATCTGCGGACTCAATTGTGGCCGCTGGGACTATATCTTCAGCTTTATCAAACGTTTTCATGCCCATCCGGAGTGTGTGTTTCCCGATCGCAGCCAGGTCACCATGACCGTACCTTTTCTCAGGGCATACTCAAAATTGCTGATTAACACCTGTCATCGTCGTGGCGCACATGCAATGGGTGGTATGGCAGCGCAGATTCCGATTCGTGATGACCCTGAAGCAGATGCTGCAGCCAAAGAGAAGGTAAGGCAGGACAAAGAGCGTGAAGCCGGGGATGGTCACGATGGTACCTGGGTTGCGCATCCCGGCCTGGTACCCGTAGCGCTGGAAGTATTTGACCGGCATATGCCATCGGCCAATCAACTCGATCACCTCGATCCATCGTTGGATATCAAACCGGCTGACCTGCTACAGGTTCCAGATGGTGAGATAAGCGAAGCCGGTTTGCGTAACAACGTCAGTGCCGCACTGCGTTATACCGCTGCCTGGATCAATGGCAGGGGCGCCGTACCTATCCATCACCTGATGGAGGATGCCGCTACAGCCGAGATCGCAAGATCACAGATCTGGCAATGGATCCGTTACCCGAAGGGTGTTTTAAACGATGGCCGCAAGGTCACTTATCAGCTTTTCGATCAGATCGTCGATGACGAGCTGGGAGAAATCAGCAGAGAGATCGGCGATCTGGCTTTCGAGTCAGGTGCGTTCACTCAGGCAGCAGAACTGCTACGACAGATCGTTGCCAACGATGAATTTGAGGAGTTCCTCACCATTCCGGCATACGAGCAACTTGATTGATGGCTCGTAGCATATACCACCAAGAGATAATTAGAGATAAGACTGGAGACGATACAGATGACACGTAATGAACAGATCGAAGCCTTGAAAAAGGATTGGGCAGAAAATCCCCGTTGGACCGATGTCGAACGCGGCTATAGCGCGGAAGACGTAGTCCGTCTGCGTGGCTCAGTCCAGCCGGAATATACCTATGCGCAAAAGGGCGCGGAGAAATTGTGGGATCTGGTTCACGGTGATGCCAAAAAAGGTTATGTGAACTGCATGGGCGCCATCACCGGTGGTCAGGCAATGCAGCAGGCAAAGGCAGGAATCGAAGCGATCTATCTCTCAGGTTGGCAGGTTGCAGCTGATGGAAATACCTCTGAGACCATGTATCCGGATCAGTCTTTGTACGCCTATGACTCAGTGCCTACGATGGTGCGTCGTATTAACAGTGCCTTCAAACGCGCTGATGAAATTCAGTGGTCGAAAGAGCTGCAACCAGGTGACGATGGCTATACCGACTATTTCCTGCCTATCGTTGCTGATGCGGAAGCTGGTTTTGGCGGTGTACTCAACGCCTTCGAACTGATGAAGAACATGATTTCAGCTGGTGCGGCTGGTGTTCACTTCGAAGATCAGCTTGCAGCGGTTAAAAAATGTGGTCACATGGGTGGTAAGGTACTGGTGCCAACTCAGGAAGCGGTGCAGAAGCTGATTGCTGCTCGTCTTGCTGCAGATGTCATGGGTGTACCAACACTTGTTCTGGCCAGAACAGATTCCGAGGCTGCCAACCTGTTGACCTCTGATGTTGATGCCAATGATAAGCCTTTCCTCACCGGCGATCGCACAGCTGAAGGTTTCTACCGGGTTAAGAATGGTCTTGAGCAGGCCATCTCCCGAGGCCTGGCCTACGCACCATATGCTGACCTGGTGTGGTGTGAAACCGGTACACCGGATCTCGGTTTCGCCCGAGAGTTTGCCCAGGCAGTACTTGCAGAGAATCCAAATAAACTGTTGGCATACAACTGTTCACCTTCGTTCAACTGGAAGAAAAACCTGGATGACGCCACCATTGCCAAGTTCCAGGAAGAGCTATCCGACATGGGTTACAAATACCAGTTCATCACCTTGGCAGGTATCCACAATATGTGGTTCAACATGTTCGATCTGGCCTACGACTACGCACGTGGCGAAGGTATGAAACACTATGTCGAAAAGGTACAAGAACCGGAATTCGCTGCAAGAGAGAAAGGCTATACCTTTGCCTCTCACCAACAAGAGGTGGGTGCCGGATACTTCGATGACGTCACTACTGTAATTCAAGGTGGTGCCTCTTCAGTGACCGCTTTGACCGGATCGACTGAAGAAGCGCAGTTCGACAGCGCATCTGGCATGTAATCAAGACAGACTGTAGGTGATCTTGAGATTGATTGTATCGATCAATAGTCATCATCACCTCAGTCTCAACCCGGTTTTCTGCCCTTCGGCCGTGCTTATCAGCACGGCTTTTTTTTGGATTACCGGTAAAAAACTATGGCTTCTATTTAGCAAAGTCTATCTGCAAAGATTTTTTAAAACTCCTAAAATTCTATTAGTCCCAATTTTTTTAAGAGGTGCACAATGAGTACGAGTGAAAGCAAACTGAAGACAGCTGATCTCTACGATATCCATGAAGAGGCATTACAGATCTGTTATCCAGGATTTCGCCATTATGGTGGGCACCGCACCTTTCATGGTTCCATCGCAACTTTAAAATGTTTTGAAGACAACTCATTGGTAAGAGATGAGCTGGATCAACCAGGCCAGGGCAGGGTATTGGTGGTAGATGCGGGGGGATCACTGCGATGTGCCATGCTGGGGGATCTGTTGGCTCAGAAAGCGGTAGATAACGGATGGGCAGGGATTATTATGCACGGCTGCATAAGAGATGCTGCTGAGATCAGAGAGATGCCACTTGGGGTTATGGCGATGGCCACTAACCCGCGTAAAAGTATTAAGAAAGGAGCAGGTGAGGTCGGTGGGGAGGTCTATTTTTCCGGTGTAAAATTCAGGCCGGGAGAGTGGCTCTATGCGGATGAAGATGGGATTGTGGTGTTGGATCGTCCCGCGATTTAATTGGACAAGTTTCCAGCTGGTTGAATATTGCTATTTAATCCCACGCAAAATCCAACATGAAGTGCGGTCAATTTTCGTTCAGGTATGGATCTGGTGTTGATTTATTAACTCTGACAATCTGCCCATTAGTGAATTATTTCTCTGAAATCTGTATAAACTGAGGACAACATATTTTGAAACGATGGTGTCTTCATGCTTTTGCTTATTGTCTATGTCTCAATAGCGTTGGGTTTTTCATTTCTCTGCTCTGTTGCGGAAGCGGTGATCCTGAGTGTCACCCATCCCTACATTTCAGTATTAGAGAAGGATGGGCATAACGCAGCCTACGTACTGCGGCGAATGAAGCAGAATATCAATGATCCCCTTGCCGCTATTCTGACGCTGAATACCACTGCTCATACCATCGGTGCTGCAGGTGCTGGTGCACAGGCTGCCGCTGTTTTTGGTAATGCCTATGTAGGCGTGGCTTCAGCGATTCTGACACTGCTGATACTGATCTTTTCTGAGATCATTCCCAAAACACTAGGGGCGCACTATTGGCGGCAGTTAGCGCCATTGACTGCCTATACGCTGCAGTTTCTGATCTGGATACTCTATCCCTTCATCTGGATGTCGGCACAGTTGACCAAACTACTATCAGGTGGACACAGCCATGGACAGTTCAGACGGGATGAGTTTGCTGCAATGGCGGAAGCGGGGGCCGAGGAAGGTAAGCTCGAAGAGCACGAATCATTGATTTTAAAAAATCTGTTATTGCTGCGGGAGACCCGTGTTAGTGATGTCATGACACCTCGTACTGTTGTCTTTTCACTGGATGAGAAGCTGACGGTGAAAGAGTACTTTGAACAATATAACAGCAGTCGTTTTTCCCGCATTCCGATCTACGAGGGGAATCGTGATCATGTCACAGGTTTCGTGCTTCGAAATGATCTGCTGCTCTCCCATGCCAGAGGTAACTCTGAAAACCCGTTGACTGTCTACCGTAGAGAGATGGTCGCAGTACCCGATAGCAGTTCACTGCAGACCACCTTTGAAATTTTCATGCAAAAGCGTAGCCATATCATGTTGGTAGTGGATGAGTATGGCAGCATGGAGGGTATACTTACTTTAGAGGATATTCTGGAGACCCTTCTTGGAATGGAGATTGTTGATGAAGGCGATAAGATTGATGATATGCGTAAGCTCGCCAGACGGCTTTGGAAAAAGAGAGCAGCTGCGATGGGGATAGAGATTGATGATTCAGATAATGGGAAATGATAGTAAGACTGAACGATCTGCTCTGAAATAGATTAAGTCAAAAGGCTACTTATCCTGTTGTTCTCTACAGTATGCTTTTGATTTCATATCAGCAGCCATGGGGTCTATCCCCTGGTTGATATACTCTTCTGTCATCTGCTTACGGCAACCTTGATAATTAAAAAGCTTAACATCCACTTTGTCAGAGCATCCTGATATTAATATTGCTCCAGCCAGAAAAACAGATTTCATCCACTGACTCCATAAAATAAACATATCGCCAATAGCTCATACTAACCTGATTGTGAGCTAATTCAACGCATTTGTTAGCTTTTAATGAGTAACAATAATCTATTGTAGAAACTGAACAGGTTTACAATTTCCTCTGTTTCAATGGATTGTTGTAATAGTGAGGGTGGGGAAATGATGCCACACGATAAGCTATGATGAATCGTAGGGTGCGGCCCTGCCGCACCATCAGGGTGAGAATTCCCGAAAAAAAGCAGATACTTTGGTTCATTACCAGCAGCGTCTCTACACCGACTCGTCAGGTGGTTTGGTTGTAGTTGGGCATGGTGCGGCAGGGCCACACCCTACGCGTGGATTTACTTCGGGAAGTCATCAGGCTACTGTTCGAGCTTATGGTTTTGTTGTGGGTGGGGCATGCCACACGATAAGCTATGATGAATCGTAGGGTGCGGCCCTGCCGCACCATCAGGGTGAGAATTCCC
>JBEVWG010000051.1:0-64700 GCA_040506705.1 Candidatus Thiodiazotropha sp. 6PLUC1 | reverse complement strand
ATGAAGTGAAACGGAATCCGGGATGATTGGTGCACTGCTCTCCCGGATTCCGCTTCGCTTCATCCAGGCTACGGGCTGCCCTATTCATTCTAACGCTGGAGGGGGGGGTGACTCGCCCAGGAGGATGAAACGGTAGCCGGCTGACTCTCCAAAATAGATTCACCTGTAGGGTGCGGCCCTGCCGCACCACACCCAACTAAAACCAAAACCACCTGACGAGTCGGTGTAGAGAGGCTGCTGGAAATGAACAAACTATCTGGGATTATCGGAGAATTCTCACCCTGATGGTGCGGCAGGGCCGCACCCTACGATTCATCATGGTCCTAGCCTCAACAAAATCGCCAGGATCGAACAGCAAGGTAGCCTGGCGGAATCCGGGATGATTGGTGCATTGCTCTCCCGGATTCCGTTTCACTTCATCCAGGCTACGGGCTGCCTATTTTTCCGAACATCGCAGCGGATCCGAAGGGGCGTGGCATACGGGCACCCTCCTTCCCAAGCTGAGTGTGGGAACGAGGAATGTGACTTGCCCAGGAGAGCGAAACAGTAGCCTGGTGATGCCCTGAAATAAATCTACATGTAGGGTGCCGGCCCTGCCGCACCAATCCCGAGCCAGCAAGCTAAACCACACTCAAACCGATATCACAACACGCCCTCTACCACCTATTTCACCACGACGCCGGATACCACTATCTGATCCACCTTCTGCTGCAGTTTGATTCGGGCATTCATCTGCGGAGTCAGATAGACAACACCGCTATCATCCACCAGCATCACCTCAGATAGCCCCATCTGGGCGGCGATCCGCTCCCAGTTTTCTGGGCCGGCGACGCTCAATGCCGTCGCAGCCGCATCTGCCAATCCCCCCTCGGGGCTGATCACTGTTGCAGAAGCGACATGGGCCACCGGATAACCGCTGCGTGGGTCGATAATATGCGCATAGCGAATGCCTTCATACTCCCGGTATCGCTCATAGTTACCTGAGGTCAATACACATTCACCATGGGCAACACCAACCGAAGCAATCACTCCCTCACCCAGCGGGTGACGAATGCCGATCATCCAGGGGCGATCTCCATGCTGACCGGATACGCAGAGATCACCTCCCGCATTGACGATCGCATGCCCGATACCAAACCGCTTTAACTCATCGATGGCCAGATTCAGGGCATAGCCTTTGGCGAATGCCCCCAGATCCATGGCGACATGGGGATTAGTGGATGAGATACGCTCTCCCTCGATAGTTACATCCTGCATAGAGGGATTGTTCTGCAACATCGCTTTGATTCGGTCACTTGCAGGTGGTGGGCCAGCAGGTGGCTGGTCACTGTGAAACCCCCATAAAGCGATCAGCTCACCAATCGCGGGATTGAACAACTGATCACTCTTTGATGCATACTCCTGCGCCTGCTCCAGGAGCATTGCCAACTGAGGCGAGACCTCAAGACTCTGCCCCTGAGAGATAGCCCGATTCAACCGAACCAGCTCTCCCTCCCCCTTCCAGGCATGCCACTCACGATGCATCTGCTGAAAGATCTCATCCAGGCTCTGGACAGCTTTATTAAAGATCTCCGGCTGATCAGTGTAGGCCTGAATATCCAGCAGAGTGCCAAATACCAACAGGGTCTGCCGATGATCCTCGGGGCCTTTACTGCAACCGGGAAGTGACACCAGCAGACTTATAAGCAGTGCCCTTGTAATCCATAACATCGAATGACCTCTCATGATCCCAGATTCCACAGTTGAACCTGGATTTGACTCAAATACTTGCGACATCAATGGATTAATCATGTCCTTACCTTATGCCAAAAATCAGCGATCGACTGAAGCACTTGAGATGATTATAAAAGAAGGCGCTACTATACCGTCTGAAACCACTTTCCGCCTCACCGAATAGCTAGTCCGGACTTATAGGATCAGACGACATTAAAGGAGTTCCCAAGCAGAATACTCAAAACAGTGAGACACGAGGTGTCAGATGGAGAAATTCTGGTTATGGCTGGCTAACATTGCAGGACTATTGACTCTGGTGATGATTTTGGCATGGATTTACAGCCTGCTTTACTGGTAGTTTAGATTCTCCACAATGACTGCCGGGCCCCATGCAACCTCAGATCGATCTCTACTCTGCCATCATGCTGCTTGGCGCTGCCCAAGGCATGTTTTTAGCTTTGGCATTGATCAATGCAAAGGGCGGCCTGCCCGTTGCTCATCGCCTGTTGGCTATCCTTACCCTGCTTTTCTCTCTCGATCTGTGGCTCGCTTTTCTCCATCAATCCGGATATATAAACGAGTACCCGCGATTGCTGATCATCGATACAAATATCGATTTTCTATTCGGCCCCCTGGCCTATCTCTATGTCAGCGCACTAACCACCAGAGAGGGCTTTCGCTTCGGCTTGAGGCAGTGGCGTCATTTTCTCCCCTTCCTTTTGGGTTTCACCCTTCTGACCCCTCTGTTCCTGCTTGATGAACCACAACTTCTGCATCTGCTTGGTGATGAATCCAAGCAACAGGAGGAGTCAATAATTCTCTGGGCGGAGTTGGCGATTATTGCTGTGGGGTTGCTTTCGATCCTGCAGATGGCGATCTACCTTGTCGCTTCAATCAAACGGGTCTTCAGACATCAAAGGGTCATTCAGGATCAATTTTCAGACATTGAGCATATCAACCTGACCTGGCTGAGGAATCTGCTGATTGCCCTGGTTGCGCTCTACCTGTTCTATCTGGCAGATGTCTTCCTCGCAGAATTACTCTCATTTCCCGAAGAGGTCGTCGGTATTCACTTCCTGCTGATCGTATTCGTGATCTACAGCATGGGCTATATGGGGTTGCGACAGCCAGCCATCTTCACCCAGGCCCCATCAACAGCTCAATCCAATAGCCTCACTGATCCCATAAAGGCAGACCCATCCCCACCACCTGAATCAGAAACTGATACGCCAGATAAGAGCCGGACAGTTCAAACTGATGAGGTTGAAAAATATAAGCGTTCCGCTCTGGACAATGAAACCAGTACCCTGCTCTACCAGGAACTGCAACAGCATATGGATCAGGAAAGAGCATATCTCGACAGTAAACTCACCCTGCCGCAACTCGCCTCCCAATTGAGTATTTCAGCCAACTATCTCTCCCAGGTAATCAATGAGCAGTCGGGATACAACTTCTTTGATTTCATCAACCGTTACCGGGTCGAAGAGGCAAAACGCAGCCTCACCTCCCACTCTGACCAAGGCAATGTACTGAGCATCGCTCTCGATTCAGGATTCAATTCAAAATCGGCTTTTTATACCGCTTTCAAACGCCATACGGGGCAAACCCCCTCGCAATATCGAAAATCAGCACCCAGTCAAAGCAACAATCAGTAACCAGCTGATATATAAAGCTTTAAAATAAGTCCGACCTTACACGGAAGGACGATAAACCCGCCCATTCAAGCCACTATTCCCTGCAACAGCACCCGCTGTCCTTGAAAACAATTTAATACCGGGAGTAGAACCGATGAAAACAAGCAGACATTTCTGGCCAGCAACCATGAGCGCAGCTTTACTTAGCATAAGCTTGCTATCTGGATGCCAAACAAACAGTTCCAAGGAAGCCACCAACGAACGCTTTCAGGATGCCCTGGAAGAAGCGGTCAGCAAAGGCCTGCCAGGCGTCTCAGTTAGAGTAGTCGGCAGAAATATCGACTTCTCAGGCAGTGCCGGGGTCACAGACCTGGATAGTCAGGAACCCACTACTGTGGATAACCGCTTTTATGTTGCCAGCATAGGCAAAACCTTTGTCGCTGCAACCGCAGTGCAGATGGCATCTGATGGTCTGTTCAGTCTGGATGATGGCATCACTCAATGGCTGCCGGAAACGGTAACAGGCCATATTCCCTCCAGTGACCTGATGACAATCCGTATGCTGCTCAACCACACCACAGGCATCTTCGATTTCCAGAATGACAGTGAGGATTGGGATAACGTATTTCTTCTTTCAGGCCCTGATCTTGAGTGGAGCCAGGAGGATGCACTCCCCTTCTTTCTCGATAAGCCACTCCATTTTGAACCCGGCACCAACTACAGCTACTCCAACTCAAACTACATCCTGGCGGCACTCATCATTGAGTCAGCCTCAGGTGAAGCGCTGCATACAGCGATACGTAACCGGATCATCGAACCCCTGGGGCTGACTAACACCCTGCATGGCCATGAGGCGGAGGGTATTCCCGGCATGGTACATGGCTATTTCAATGATGCGGGAGAGCAATACGATAGTTACCTCTGGTATAACCATTTTGGCTTAGCCGATGGTGGCATTCAAACCACGGCCGAAGATCTGGCCAAGTTTATCTTGGGACTGCTGACCAGCAACGATGTACTGGACGACGCCATGCGTGCAGAGATGCTGCAACCTTCGCTACTCGGCACCCCACCATCTCAGTACGGCCTTGGGATCTCAATCAAACCGATCGCCAACACTGACGAGGTGATCTACACCCACAGCGGTAAAGATCCTGGCTACCAGGCAGAAATGCTCTACTTCCAGGAGAAAGAGACTGTTATCACCCTATGCGCCAGTGGCAGTTTCGAAAACTACGATGTAGCCGCACAAGAGCTGATGTTGGAAATCTTCACTCTGCTTGAAGAGCTGCAGGATTGAAGAGCTGTTTTAAAATCTGTGTAGAAGGGTGCGGCAGGGCCGCACCCTACGATTCATCATGGCCCTAGCCTCAACATAATCGCCAGGATCGAACAGCAAGGTAGCCTGGATGAAACAGTAGTCGGCTGACTCCCCAAAATAAATTCACCTGTAGGGTGCGGCCCTGCCGCACCACGCCCAACTAAAACCAAAGCCACCTGACGAGTTGGTGTATAGACGCTGCTGGTAATGAACAAACCATCTGGGATTCTTGGAGAATTCTCACCCTGATGGTGCGGCAGGGCCGCACCCTACGATTCATCATGACCTCATCCTTGTCTCGACTAATAGCGTATAAAACCGCTACCCCTTTTCAACTCGACAACCCCGCAACCTTTGCAGGGTCTGAGCTGCCCGCCCGGAAACAAGGGCACTCTCCGCCAACTCGATCCCTTCAGCAATTGCATCCACCTTGCCGCACAGATAGAGGCGTACTCCAGCGTTGTAGAGAACCGGGTTGAGTTGATCCTTCTCCTCTCCCTGTAGCAGCCCCTCTGTCAACACAGCCGTGGTCTCTGCATCGGCGCAGGGATGATGATCCTGATACGTCAAACCATAATCAGCAGGATCCAACTCATATTCAGACATCTCCCCCTGTTGATAGTCCGCTACAGCTACAGGCTTCATTGGAAGTTCGTCACAGCCATCCAATCCCTGTACCGCCAATACCCGCTGCTGGCCACGCTCACCTGCTGCAGTGGCGAACCTTTGCAGAAAACTTTTGTGAGCTGCACCAATCAAGGAGAACTCAGCCCCGGCAGGATTGAGCATAACCTCACAGGCATGCAGAAAGGAGCGGTAGAACAGGGTCTGGCGAATAGGCTTCAGCCGCTCCACACCATGCAGATAGCGGCTGGCGTGCAGATGGCCGAAACCTCTCTCTTCGATCGATTTTGCGACTTGCTGAGGCTCCAGGTGGGCAGGGATTCCCAACGCTTCCAAAACACTGGCAGTGGTTACGCCATTCTTTGGTGGTAGATCACTGTTACTGTGCATGATCACCGGCACCCCGGCAGCAACTGTCACCAGTGCAGCAGCCAGGCTGAGATGCAAGGCATTCTTACGACCGTCATAGGGCCCATTACAGTTCAGCAATCGGTCAACCTTGGGTGAGATCAAGGTGGCATGGGCCTCCATGGCATCCAGAAAACCTTTCATCTCCTCAACCCGGGCACCCTTGAATCTCATGGCGGTGAGAAAGGCTCCAATCTGCGCTGGATGGGCTTCGGATGAGAGCAGAAAGGTCAAGGCATCCCGGGCCTCTTCCCGGCTCATATCCTTGGCACCTTTAGAGCCTTTCGCTGTGGCAATGAGGCGTTTGCGAAATTGCTCTGCCGCCCTACTATCGGACTGATACATCAATAACTCCCAAGTGACTCATTGGCTTTAGCTCATGCAAATACAAAGGGGACATTGGGATTTTCCTTATAGGCCTGAGCATCAACCACCCGTGCATCTGTAGCCTCCTGTCTGGCAACCAGCAGAGCCTGCTCGATACGACGGTCGGTAATTGCATACCTTGGCTCAAGGTCAATCTGATCGATGTTGTCACAGGGCTCATCAAAAAGATGTCTATAGAGACCACTCATCATGTTATAGCGGCTCGACATGAGCATATTGGTCGCCTGCTTAACCTGATCCACATATCCCTCTTCATGACCCAGCAGACTGGTCGCCAGCATTACGGATATGGCGTGCAGTACATCGTATTGCACATGAGCAATAAAAACGATGAGGTGGTGCTGGGTCAACGCAACATTCTCCCGCCAGGCCCAGCGGATCATTCCACCCAATAGCAGACTGAAGAATTCAGGCACACCCCACTCCATACCCAGACCGACAGAGGAGAGAGATTCAAGCAGGCTGAATGATGGGTGCCCGGCCAACAGGCGTTGGGTCAGTACATTGTCAGCAACTTCCGGCAGCATGGGTAGATCCTGCTGCTCAAAAGGAATCCCCAGACCTTCGAACAGATTGCGATACATGACAATATGGGTGGTGGAACCTAGCAGGCTGGCGAGATCCGGGTAGCTCTCTATGCTATGGGTGCCTACACCATATTCATCAGCAAGCAGCTGTGCCAGGGTGATCTGTACAAGCTCCGAAACCCGTTCGTTGAGACAACCGTAGGGCAGATCGATAAACCCGGAAAAACGCCCTTGAGCCAGGGCCACACACTGCCTGGTATTTTTTACCTGGTTGAAATAGTTCAGGGCGAAAGAGGCCAGTTGCTGCTGATCGAAATCCCCTTCGAAGATTCGTATAAAACAGGGATGGCGCCACACGGGATGAGACATCACATGATCATGCAGGTCGATAAACAGGGACTGCATCGCTCCCGGCTGAAAGATATTGAGTTCTGATAAGCGATTGTTCGGGTCTTTTTCAGCAATTGCCAGTAGCCCTTCAAAAACCTTGTGCAACGAGCTTCCGGAAGCATCAAGATCACTGATTATGGCAGTAAAGTCTTTTAGCTGACTCTCACGAAATGCATCCAGAACCTGGGTGGCACTGAGGGAGAGCAGGTTGGGCATAGGATGAACCCCAGGCAACAACACAGGCCCTTCCAACTCACTATTTCGCAACAGATCGGAAAAAACGGTTTGAGTATCTTCTTGCGTTGCATTGCTCATGGTGACTCTCCTGCTCTACTGCCCAAAATGGCAGGCTATTTGTCTAAAGCGCCTTGACTGTATTCGGCAGCTGGCCACGGATCACGTCAGCCAATGCATGCAGAGCCTGCTTGCGTGGAAAAGTCTTGCGATAGACAAACTGAACCCGCCTGTAGGCATCTTTCAGAGAAAGCTTGCGCGCAATGATACCGGAATCGGTGGTCCAGGTACCACGTACTGCTAATGCGGGTACCAGGGTGCAGCCAAAGCCAGCGCCTACGAGTTGCAACAGGGTCTCCAGACTGGCGGCACGAAGATCGGCCATCTCATCATCTATGGTTCCCTCTTTGATACGACAGACATCCATCACCTGATTGGTGAGACAGTGACCATCCGCAAGCAACAGCAGATCGAGACGGCTCAAATCACGGCGACTGATATCCTCTTTATCATACAGCTCATGATCCCTGGGATGCGCCAACCAGAAGGGTTCTTCGAACAGAGGCATGACTTCAAGTTCCGGCTCCTTTACCGGTGTCGCCAAAATTGCCACATCGATCTGATGATCCAGAAGTCGCTGAGTCAGCATATCGGTGATCTCTTCCGACAACACCAGCCTCATCTGAGGATAGAGAGTCTTCAAAGGCATCAGAATCAAGGGTACCAGGTAGGGACTGACCGTCGGTATCGCACCAACCCTTAAAGCGCCAGCCATAGGATCCCGCTGGGCCTGAGCCAGTTGGCGGATTACATCAGCCTGCTCCAGGATCAGTTTAGCGTGCTTGACGATCTCCACCCCAAATGGGGTTATAGAGACAGATCGATTGGTTCGTTCAAAAATCGTAACACCCAACTCCTCTTCCAGTTTCTTTATCTGGCCACTGAGAGTGGGTTGACTGACGAAACAGCGTGCAGCGGCATGACCAAAATGCTCTGTTTCGGCAACGGCAATGAGATACTTCAGATCGCGCAGGTTCATGATTACTATCGACACCAACAATGGTATAAAGCTCAATCATACATCAGCCAAATCAACTGCCAACAATGATGAATCGCAATTCACTCGGTGATTACAGGGTTTCATCTATGCTGACAGCTTGTTGTCTCTCTCCATCACCAGGATAATGATCGAAGGAACATATCCACCAATCATCTACCTAAACATTGCATACAAACTAACGTTCACTCGACAGGTTAACCAACCATCTGGAGCGACATGAACAGACCTATCATCCTGTTGGCGGACAATGGTTCAGCAAAAGCCGGTTCAGTAGTTAATCTACGCAAACTGGCGCAACAGATGAGTGACCACTGTCAGCAACAGGTATATCCCGTCTCTCTTCAGCATGCGCAAAAGATTCCAGTAGAAGATCTTGCAGGGAAACCTGCAGATACCTTGCACCCTTTTCTGCGACAAAAACTGATCGAAGGGGAGCGAAGCTTTCTTTTGATCCCACTCTTTTTTGGTCTCAGTCGCGCGCTCACAGCCTTTATTCCGCAACAGGTTGATCTCTTAAAAGCAGAGTTTGGCGAATTCAAGCTGATACAAGGCGAAGTGCTCTGTCCCTTACCCCAGGGTGAGCCAAGGGTGGCTAAAATTGTTTTTGATCAGATTCAAAAAAACACAAATGGCGAGAAGCCACAGCAGATTGTAGTTGTAGATCACGGCTCACCTCTCCCTCAAGTCAATGCTGTGAGAAAGCGGATTACCAGGGATCTTCGCAATCTTGTGGGCGCCGATGTCCCCATTGCAGAAGCAGCAATGGAGCGTCGAACAGGTGCTGAGTACGACTTCAACGGCGAACTATTGGAAGATGAACTATCTCAAATTGCCGAATTAAATCCTCAAGCCACAGTGGATCTCGCTCAACTGTTCCTCTCCCCAGGCCGTCACGCAGGCCCCGGAGGGGATATTGAGCAAATCTGCGAAAGGGTAAACCTGACCTACCCCAGACTGAAGATTAGAATTGCACAACTTGTGGGGCAACATGACGACCTGGCAGACATTCTGTGCGACAGGCTCAATTCTGCACTGGCCAATAAACACGACTGATCCAAATTACGCTCTCTAGGGCCTGTTAACACTAATCGAATAGGCCCTAGTAAACACATCCCCACAATAGAACAAGTTGATACTGGACAATCCCGCCTGATCTTCATATCCTTCGAGCAGGGCTACTTGTTCTGTTTCCTCATTAAGTAGGCCTGATTTAAAACGAGCCGACGCTTTTCGTAGAATTTCTTCTGAGATTCCGAAATAGTAGTGAGGTTTGTACTCATGCAAGATCCTGCCATAGGGACACAGGTCTTTACCCCTGGTCTGATAGGGAAAGAGCACCAGCACCATGTCGACGACTAATGCACAAAAATATGCCATCGTATTCGCAGATATTGTCGACAGTACGCGCATGTATGAAAGCCTTGGTGACACCCTGGCAAAAAAACTGATCACTGAACTGGAAGAGGCCATAGCCGAAGTAGTCAAAGCCAGTGGTGGCCATGTAGTCGAGATTATTGGCGATGAGGTGATGAGCCGATACAACGACGCCACTACCGCTGTTACGGCCGCCTGTCGTATCCAGGAGCGGGTCGACCTTTACGCAGATCAATCAGGCATGCCGATGGCCGCCCGTATTGGGCTTCACTATGGCCCCGCCATCTTCGAGCATGGCCGAATGTATGGCGACTCAGTCAATATTGCCGCAAGAATGGCGGCAATTGCTCAGGCAAGACAGATCATTACTACAGAACAAGTGATTCAGGCACTTCCGGCCGAACAGCGCCCCCTGGCCCGGCGGTTCGACAAAGTAAAGGTCAAAGGCAAGTTTGACCATATGATCATATACGATCTGCTATGGCACAAAGAAGATATCACTTTCATACATACAGCACCGATTACACAAAGCCTGACAACAAGAATCCTTATCCTGCAATACAATAATAAGACCTATCGAATGCCGCCCACCCAGGGAAGCATACATATTGGAAGAGACCCGAAGAACGAGTTGATAGTAAATGCCAGCTCAGCATCCAGAACCCACGCGGTTTTGGAATTCTATCGCGGTAAACATATCTTAAAAGATATCAGCACAAACGGCACCTATGTAACCACCCAGAACCAGCAGTCTTTATACCTCCGAAGGGAGACCATACCACTACTCGGTCATGGCCAGATCGGCCTGGGTGAACCGGTCTCTGAAAAAAACAGACACCTGATCAGTTACCACTTCCAGGAAAACAACTGAGCCAAATACCACAATCGTGAACAAGTTACTCATTGCCCTACTGCTGATCATAATCAGCCTTCCATGCTTTGCCGAATCACCCAAAAACCAGATTGATACTGATACAGCACTGGCCACTGATAGGCTTAATCTGATCAAGAATGAAACACTTAATGACGACACGCTGGATGCTGCATTACAACAAAAAGTCGTAGAGCTTCTCGATCAGGCAGAAAAGTGGTTACGACAAAACAGCCAGATTGATGGCAAACTAGATCTCCTCAATGAAACCATAAAAAATGCACCGGCTGAAATAAAAAAACTACACGATAGTCTCGGCCCTTTCGAACTACAGAATGAGGATCTCACCTCATTTATCAAAAATTCCAATTTGGCTGAGATTGAGCAGCGTATCAGTAGAGAAAGCATCAATCTGGATAAAGCAAGAGAGCGTCATAAACAGCAGCTCGACACCCTATCAGACTTACTCGCAGGAAATCAGCAGATAAATGATGAAATAGCAGAATACAGCAACACCTTAAAGACAATCGAGATTGAAAACAGCAACACTACTGCCAGTAAAAACAAACATCTAAATCAAGCCCAGCAACTGCTCCTTCAGAGCCGTAAGAAGCTTCATCAGACACAGATCGAGTACCTCAAACTGCGACTGGGTAATCAAAATCTACTTACCAATCTTGCTCAGGCAAGACGTGATGCTACAACAGCTCAGATTGGCAAGCTTCAAACAACCTTGGAAAAACTCAACGTAACCGCAGATGAAATACGGGAGTCTGAAGCCAAACAAGCACGACAGGAAGCTGAACAGGTAGAACAACAGACTCAGGGTCTACCTGAATCCATCAAGGCAATCGCACAGCAAAACGCACAGTACAGAGCTGATCTGGAAGAGCTGATATATTGGGAAAAACGGGTCTCACAGAAATTAGCCGCCACCCAACAGCAACTGCTTCAGCTCAGTGACGATTTCGCACACACCAAGCAACGCGTTGAAGTAGCGGGCAGCAGTAGAGCAATTGGCAAAATGCTCTCACGTCGACGTCAGGCTTTGCCTTCACTGCAGAGCTATAGCCGATCCTCTGCTGAGCGTCGACAGGATATCAATAATGCTACTGATCGCCAGATCTCCATCGAAGAGCATTTACTGCAAACAGGCAACCTCACAGATCGTGTTGAGCAACTTACTAAGCCTTTGTTGCAAGAGCTTTCAGAAAAAGAGGCAGATGAACTTAGAAAACGCACCTTCAGTCTGTTAGGCGCCAGCCGCGAGGCACTCAATGAACTACAAAAAGTCTATGGCCTCTATATTTCTCAGCTTACATCCCTTGATCAGGCAGAGCGACAACTGCTGGAAGTCTCTGAAACCTATGTAATCTACATAGATGACCAGCTTACCTGGATCTCAAGTGGTGATCTGACTGATTTTTTTAACTTCAAACAAATCACCACTGGTTTAGGAAGATTACTATCTCCTCAGGAGTGGCTTGTAACCGGCAGTGAGGTAGCTCAAGCTGCGAAGCAGAGACCAGGATTATCGATAGCACTTGTGTCACTGCTGATGGTGATCATCTGGAAGCAACAAAGCGTCAACATACAACTGCCTCTATTGAACAAATCCACGCGTAAAATACGCACTGACTCAATCCGTTTGACCCTATGGGCCTTACTATTCACTTTGGTAAAGATTGGTATTGCTCCCGGCATCATGATCAGCATTGGCGTTCTATTAAATACTCTACCAACAGCAAGCCCCTACAGCCTGGCAATTGCCACTTCATTAATCAATGTAGGGATAACATTGATTGCAGCTCTACTCCTCTACCATCTGTGCCTTCCAAATGGCATTGGCAGTCGTCATTTACGCTGGAATGATCAAATATGTGCTGCGTTGGCGAAAGAGTTGCGATGGTTGATTCCTGTTGCCATACCATTGAGATTTATCGTCACCCTTACTGAAGGAGACTATATATCTCCGCATACGCAAAACATCGGACGCATGGCAGTTATTGTCCTGATAGTCGCCACACTGATATTTACTTATCGCTTACTGCATAAATCCAGTTCTCTATTGGAAACATGGAGCAGAAGCAAGCCCAACTCAATATTACTCCAAATTCACTTTCTCTGGTTTCCATTGTTACTCTTGATCATCACTGGCATTGCTGCAGCCAGTGCTCTAGGTTATCTGACTTTATCAATCAGGTTACTTAAGTTAGTCGAGTTAACCTTCTGGTTTTTTGTTGGTCTGTTTACCCTAAAGGAGCTTCTACTTAGATACCTCTTTATTGCAGAGCGTAGATTACGTTTAGAAAGCGCAGTTCAAAGAAGAGAGGAGTTGCGCCATCAACGCGAGCAAGAAAATAGCACCATGGATGACGAAAGCACCGTAATAGCTACAGAGATCCCTGAAATCAACTTCGATACATTAAGTGAACAGGCGAAACGACTGGTACGCTTTGGTTATCTTTTTGGTTCTGTAGTAGGCAGCTGGTTAATCTGGGCAGACTTCCTTCCTGCCCTTGATTTTCTCACTACCATTCAACTGCCATTTGCTGCAACCCATGTAGTAGATGGTATCGTTACAGACGGCTTCTTAACACTGAACGATATACTCCTTGGTATCATTATACTGGTGTTCACCTTTCTTGCCGCCAAGAATCTGCCTGGTGTACTTGAGATCACAATACTTCAACGACTCCCTTTGGAAACAGGGGCTCGTTATGCATTGACTACTCTAATGCAATATCTCATTGCTGGCATTGGCTTAATTACTGCCTTCAGCACCATCGGATTTCAATGGTCGAGCATCCAGTGGCTGGTTGCAGCTTTAGGTGTTGGACTTGGCTTTGGCCTGCAAGAGATTGTCGCCAACTTTGTCAGTGGAATAATAATACTATTCGAACGCCCCATTCGCGTAGGCGACGTTGTAACCCTTGATGATACAACAGGTGTAGTCTCTCGTATTCGCATCCGTGCCACCACCATCACAAATTATGACAAGCAGGAGATGATAATTCCGAATAAGGAGTTTATAACTGGAAGGGTTATAAACTGGACACTCACTGACAAGGTCAATCGAATCATCATCACTGTTGGTATTGCCTATGGTAGTGATGTCAGGCAGGCCATGGATCTCATGCTTGAGGCCGCCGAAGAGAATGATTCTGTACTATCAGACCCTAGTCCGGTTGCCACTTTCGAAGCGTTTGGCGACAGCTCACTCAATCTACTGCTACGCATCTACCTTGGATCCATGGATAATCGTCTTGCAACCATCACAGCCATACACGAGGCAATTAATACCAAATTCAATCAAGCAGGAATATCTATTCCATTCCCTCAACGTGATATCAATATCGTCAACCCTACAGGTAACATATCCTGATCACTTCTTAACGATGGTGTATTTTTTGTATTTCTATCTCGTTTCTGACCAGCATCGCCTCAAACTCACTTGCAGGTAAGGGTCTGCTGAAAAAATAGCCCTGGGCCATTTCACACCCTTGCTGCTTGAGAAAATCCAGTTGACTTTGTGTTTCAACACCTTCAGCAACCACTTCCAGGTTGAGACGGTGAGCCATTGCAATGATAGCTGATGTAATAGTGACATCATCCTGATTATCAGGGATATCCATGATAAATGATCTATCAATTTTGAGAGAATTCAATGGAAATCTTTTCAGATAACTCAACGAGGAGTAGCCAGTACCGAAATCATCCACAGAGATATTGATCCCCATATTTTTAAATTCGTTCAAAGTGGCAATGGTTTCATTCACATTACGCATTAAGATACTTTCAGTAATTTCCAACTCAAGGAACTGAGGATTGAGTTTACTGCTTTGTAAGCAGTTGTTGACCTTATCGCTGAGATCACGCTGAATGAATTGCATACTACTTAAGTTAATCGCTACCCTGATATGCTGATAGCCAGCATCCTGCCATGCCTTATTTTGACGACAAGCCTCATTCAGCACCCATTCACCAAGCTCGATGATTATCCCAGTCTCTTCAGCGATAGGTATAAACTCATCTGGTGGTATCATCCCCAGCTCAGGCTGGTTCCATCTCAACAAGGCCTCAGCAGAAATCATCAAACCGGTTCGCATATCTATCTGTGGCTGATAATAGAGCTCCATCTCATTTGAATCGAGTGCTTTTCGAAGTTTACCTTCAAGTTTCAAACGCGTAGAGGCAAGTGCATTCATCTGCTCCGTATAGAACTGGAAGTTATTCTTTCCTACTGCCTTTGCATGGTACATGGCAGTATCAGCATTCTTTAATAGCTCTTCAACATCCTGCCCATCCCTTGGAAAGATCGCAATACCAATACTTGGCGTGACATAGACATCATGACCATTAAGGTTGTAAGAACTGGCAATAACACTCTGCACACGCTTGGCAACACGCGCAGCATCTTCCGGGCTATCTATCTCATCAAGCAAAACTGTAAACTCATCACCACCCAAGCGGGCAATACTACGATCTTCAACATCTACAAACCTGTCGCGACTGATCGTATCGGACACTCTCACCTGCTCAACCAGGCGCTTGGTAATATGCTGTAACAGCAAATCTCCAATATCGTGGCCCAATGTGTCATTAATACGCTTGAACTCATCCAAATCCAGATAGAGTACTGCACCTATCCGACCATGGCGCTTTGCTGTTGTGATTGCCTTGGTCACCTGCTCCTTAAATGACTGACGATTCGGAAGATCGGTCAGGGAGTCACAATATGCAAGATAACGTATTCTCTCTTCCCATCGTTTACGTTCCGTGATGTCCCTGGCAAATACGCTTATCATTGGTTGATTAACTGCTGTAGAACTCGAGATAGCCAACTCTAAGGGAAATTCCTCTCCATCTTTGCGTTGCCCTACAGTTTCCAGGCTAAGCCTGCATGGCCTGCTGTTTTCACCCTCAAACAGCGGCTTTAACTCTCTATCCAGTCGACTTAGTTCACGTGGGGGCAATATAAGCTTGAATAACCTGAGCCCTAAAACAAACCGGTCTTGGTAACCAAATACTGAACTGGCCTGTTGATTCCAACTGACAATCCTTCCTCTCCCGTCGGCCGTTACAACCGCATCGAATGCAGTATCGATTACATTTGTAAATCGAGCGCCTTCAACCGCAATCACTTCTTCCGCAGCTTCTTCCTGTAGCTTTGCAAATCGTCGATTTCTGTAAACAGCAACAACCAGACCAAGCACCAGCATTGCAATCAACCATTCAAAAAACACGCGAGAGATTTCAATTGAACTCAGGCTGACATTTTGACTGGCCGAAAGCGTAAACGGTAGCCCATGAATCTCTAGAGGTTCTACAAAATCAACCTGTTCTTGCAAAAAACCAGCAGCTTCACTCTGATGCCCAAACTCGGCCAATATTTCATCCAATGGTTCACTCTCGGAAACCTGAGCACCCCTGTAGAGTTTTAACTTCAGCGACTTAGATGGCAATTCAATACTTGAAAAAAATTGCTCGAAATCTATACGCAATACTGCGAAACCGCTCAGCATATCCCATCGCTCTGTCGCTTCTGATGGCGGGTAACGCCCTAGATAGACTGGCTTTAAAATTAAATATAGCGGCTTGTTTAAATGCGTTTCCTGCAATGTCTCAAGGGCAATTGTATCGCCCCCTCTGATCGCACGCTCTAAAAGCTGAGTAAATGATGCTTCATTCGCTAGATCAAAACCCAATAAATATGCACTTCTAGGCTCCATCGGCTCTATAAAACTGACTGGCAGGTGGAAGCCAATATGATTTATCTCATTCGCTGTTACTTCTGAGTCACTCTGACTCAATTTGAAACCAATATACCCTTCGAGCTTCATACGCTCTTCGAACTCATCCACTTCATTAATAGACACCCGCTCTACATGCATAATGGAGTGGATAAAAGGATAGGCCTTCAATAACTCTTGCGAAAACAGTGTTTGCTCTGCACTACTAAGCATGTCGCTGGCATGATGCTGCCCGACCAGCGCTGTCAGTACAGTCTCTAAATTAGCAACACGTTGTATAACCGCACGCTGAACCTGCCAGGCGTTTGCAGTAAACTCTTTCTTTGCCGAACGCATTTCCCGAGACACGGAATAGGAAATAGCGATCAAGGAAACAAGGATTACCATCAACCAGATAACCAGCTTACGGTGCCCTACAAAAACTTTTTCCCTAATCGTAAATTCCATAATCACTATATTTTTTTAGCTTTTCGGATTAGAGCCTGTGGAAGTTTCACTCCACTAACATCTAATACAGTATGGTTTATCCATATTTCCCATTTTCGATTTGAAACAATGGGTATATCTGTTGGCGCTACTCCATCCAATATGGCAAGCGCCGCTTTTGCAGCCCACTCACCCTGCTCTTCAGGAATCTTGGTGAAGCCCAGCAAAGTATAGGGCATCATCCAATCATGGTTAGTCAGGCTCAGGCTTCGGGTTGTGTTATGCAACACCTCCAGTACCTTGGATCTATTCCAGTCATTGATACCCGACTTACTTCCGATAATCACAAAATCATAATCCTGTGCTTCCTCATATGCCTTCAACCAGTCTGCAGTCGTAGAAACCAGACGGCGATCCAGGGATAAGCCGATTTTTTCTGCCATTGCCTCAAATCTTGCTGCATTTTTTCTTTCCGTAAAAGTATTTGCACCAAGATAGACCGCACGTTCAGCGCCAATACGAATGCTTCTTGCCTTATTGAATAAAACATCAATAGGTGCGACCTCGACCATTCCTGTTGTATTGCTATAGGGTAATTCATAGGCATCCACATTCCAGTTAATCCCACAAAATACAAATGGTATCTCATGGTCTTTGAAAAATGGTTGGATCACATATTTTGCCGCATTATCATCTGCAGTTATCACTACATCAGGTTTCCAGGAGAGAATAAGATCTTTTGCCTCTACAGCAACTCGCTGCTTCGAAGCTTCATCCTTATGACGCTTTGTATCCATATCGAACTGTTTGAGCTCGCACTCATCACCAAGACTCTCTCTCAATCCTCTCTCTACCCCGTCTGACCAGGCGTAACCCTGATGGTAGGATGAGATGTAGAGACACTTCTCTCCCGAATATGCCCCAAAAGAGAGTACAAACAGTGCAATAATTCCAGAGAAACCTTTAACTAATATTCTCAAATGGAATAGCGACATAAATCCTATCCTTCTGCGAAACCTAAAAACATCGTCAGAGAAATATATCGGCTATAAACTGTAAACTTTACTGAAAACGGCAAATTAACTTACTGAAGATCTCAGACATTAAACGCCTAGCTGATACTTACTAAGGAAGAATATTATTAAACAGAAGCATAATTGAGCGGCGATTAAATAGAGCCATGACCCCAGCCCCTGATAGATCTCATCTTGGTAAATCTTTTAGAGGAGGGATCAACGACAGTAGGTGATTAAACCTAAGTTAAACAGACAAAAAAAACGCCGCAACCCCATGCTGGGATTGCAGCGCCTTTCGGAAAGCTACGAATCAGGCTAATTTTCTACCTGCGTTCACTATGCGACGACCGCCGCCTGCCAACAACAGACCTGAAGCCATTAACAGCAGCACACCAGGCTCAGGTACACCTGCCACTTCAGGCTCCGGCTCAACTTCATTGATGAAAACATCACCGTCACGAACTGCCCAAACAGTTTGCGAATCAAGTCCATTGGGATCTGACAAGGTCTGACCGAAGTGAAAATGGAAGTACCATACCTGGTCTGGACGATCAGGATTGCCGACCAATGAATCGGTCCAGGTACCCAGATAGCTCAGGTTTTGGAAAGGGTTGTAGGTTCCAGTAGGTGATGTAGGCCGGGCTACCAGGCCTGGATCTGTAATTGGATCGGTGTAAGCCTCAAAACCAAGATTCACGTAGTACATATAGGCAAGCTCATTGGCTCCTGACTCAGATCTGTCATAGACATAGTAGTCGCCAACGTCTGTAGCTGGATCAAAGATAGGTTCCCAGCCTGCATAGGTACCAGGATCTATTGTAGGCATGCGCCAATCATCCCAAACCACACCACGTTCGGTATCTGTGTATTCCAGATTATCCACCCAGGAGGTGGCAGTATCCCAGTTAACCGCATATTGCGCACTACCATAGTAGTTCTGCACATAGGAGGCATCCTGCAACCAGGTTACATCCAAAACATCATCGTAAATCAGGCCGCTGCCACGATCGAATAGTGTGGCCTCACTGCTGCCCAGCGCGAATACGCACAAAAGAGCGGCCAATCTTGAAACTTTTTTATGTTGACTCACGGTTAACTCCGTCAATTAGGTCCATACGTCTATTGGGGATCTAAGCTTGCAATGCATATGCCAACATTGATTATATCAATAAATTCAACCAGTTATGATTTTTTGGCTAGGCTTTAAATTCAACAATGTAAAAAAACCCGACAGATTTGGCCTGCTTTTCCCAGAATTCCATAAAAAAACCCAGCCTGGAGATTCTCGATCTCCAGGCTGGGTTTTTTATCAATCAGCTAACTGAGCGCAGCCAAAACTGCGCTAACAGATAGGGGTTATGCTTTCGCCGAAGCGTTACCTTTCTTGCTGCTTACAAAGCCTAACAAGGCAAGGCTCGAACCCATTAACCAGAACGCAGGTGGTACGGGAACTGGCGAAGGCAGGCCTACATCCCCATCTCTTACCGCCCAAATAGTTTGCGTATCAGACCCGCCATCTGTCAGGGTACGCCCAAAGTGGAAATGGAAATACCAAACCTGACTTTCTGGCGCGTCGCCACCTACATGGGAGTCCGTCCAGATACCTAAATAGTTAATGTTTTGAAAGGGGTTGTAAGTGCCTTCAGGTGATTCTGGTAAAGGCAACAGCTCAGGAGCTGTAAGCAAATCTCCATTACCTTCAAAACCAAGATTGACGTAATACATATAAGCCAACTCATTGGCACCTGACGGAGAGGTGTCATAGGCATTATAGTTACTTTCCCCCGATTGCAGGTCAAAACCCCATCCACTATAAGTGCCAGGGTCAATAGTAGGCATACGCCAATCGGTCCAAACGGTATTACGAACAGTATCCTGATACTCAAGCCCGGAGACCATGTCGTGTGCAGTCGTCCAATTCACCGCTTGGTTTGACACATAGGAGGCATCCTGCATCCAGGTGACATCCAGGTAATCATCGTAGATAAGGCCACCACCACGATCATAGAGAGCGGCCTGAGCCGAGGCAGTGAATAACAGACTGACAAGCGACAGTGTCGCCATAGGGCGGAAGATAACTTTCACAACATGACTCCCTCTTAAAAAAAATCCAATATAAAAACTGCGTTCTGTTAAAGAATCAGATCAGTACTTAGTTCCAATTCTATAAATACTACAAAAATATAATTGTATTTAAAACACCTGAGTCTGGCTAGCCGACGAACGGCGGTAATATTTCATTGCTAAATAGGAATTAAATGACTCAATAATTCAGTTAGATTGGATTATTAATGTAAAACCGCACTTGTCTCAATGCCAATCACTGTCCACAATTTCCTGTATGGATAGCCTCTCTTACAGCCGTCGTCTACTCTCACCTTTCCATGGGGTACAGCAGATAATTGCTCTGAATGGTGGCGTTGCAGAAAGCATGGATGGGTTTGACTGGAAACTCTATGTTGCACATGAAGATATCATCAGTCATACCGGACTTTCAGAGGTGGTCTATGGTAGCTGGAACTCAATTCGTGGACTGAGTCGGTCACGTATCAGAGGAACTCTGCCCTGCGACATCATCGAATCAATCGGAGAGCGTTTGATTCTCGCTTTGGAAAAAGATGCCGATAAAGTGCCCTTTGCAACTGCGGATAGTTACGAGCTATGGCTGCTGGATGAAGCGGATTCCAAGCCCCTGGCACTACTCGATAGCGCCTTATGCAATGAACCACTCTCACCTGTCGACCGCCCCACCTGGTATCCCGGCGGCCAGGCCTGCCAACACTTCATTTCAGACTCTGGTGATGCGGCAGATCTCAGCAGCACTGTAAGTTCTGCCGCAGGAAAGAGACCCTTCGCTATCTGGATCAAACGACATCATCAAGGCGATGGCACAGGGCAACATGGAGAACACTTTAGTGCCGA
Source organism: Candidatus Thiodiazotropha sp. 6PLUC1 (assembly GCA_040506705.1). Taxonomy (GTDB): domain Bacteria; phylum Pseudomonadota; class Gammaproteobacteria; order Chromatiales; family Chromatiaceae; genus Thiodiazotropha. The sequence continues at coordinate 44,040 of JBEVWG010000051.1, read as the reverse complement.
TGAATTCCCTAAATTGTTAGTCCGTGACAAGTGGCAAGACGATAAACAACGTAAACTGGTCAATGACTTTCTGCACTGGCAGGCTCCCTGGTTACTACAGTTGAAACTGTCACCTCTACTACGAAAACAACTAGAGCAGGCCGCCTGGAGAAGACCCATCGAAACCAGTCGGGTCTTCCGACTCTTTCCTGCCATCCTTGACCAGCAAGGCCTCACCACCACCAGAGTCAAAGCACGAATTATTTCAGACCGACCCACCCATCAGCAGGTCAATGAACCCTTCTATCCTTTCGTCAATGAATAGCCTCAGGGCCTGTTAACACTAATCCAATTCAGAGCTTAAAGACCTGCTCCAAAGAGGGCCGCATACGTTCAACTTCGCGCAATCCTTCTGCAATCCCCAGATCGGCTTTATCAAACTCCATTAAACCAAGTTTTGACATACGGGGAGTTAAAATAACATCAGGTGGGTCACCTGCCATACGGCTTCGGGTTATCCTGTCTTGCATAATATTGATCGAACTGGCCAACACATCATAAAGTCCAGGGGTTTCTCTCTCTACCCCAAACAACCGCGCAATGAGATCCCGCTTTCCTACACCCAGACTATTTTTAACCTGCGCCGTGACCCGACTTATCAGATCACCCTCTTTGCTCAGATCAGGTTCCAGCTTACGCTCTTCGTTCTTTTCCGAACTTCGCTTAAAATGTTTGCCCAATATGTCACCATTCAGATTGACTGCAATCACCAGATCCGCCCCCATTGCACGACAAAGGGAGACAGGCACAGGATTGGCCAGACCACCATCTACCAACCACCTGCCGTTGTGTCTTAGTGGTGTAAAGAGACCGGGAAGACTGATGGAAGCTCTGACCGCCTCCATTACCGGGCCGCTGCGAAACCACACTTCACGACCACTCTCGAGCTCGGTTGCAACAATACCCAACTCACGCTTCAATTGGTGAAACTCCACCTCCTCAATATGTTCATTGACAAACTCAGTCAGCTTCTCCCCCTGAATAAACCCACCGCCAATCAGACTGGGATCGAGAAATCGGATAATCTCTTTCCAGGTCAGTGAACGGGACCAGCTCTCCATTAGGTCAAGCTTGTCTGCAGCATAGGCCGCTCCCACTAAAGCACCAATCGAACTTCCGCAGACAATTTCCGGCTTGATGCCCAACTCAGCCAAGCCTTTGATGATTCCGATATGCGACCAGCCCCGAGCGGCACCACTGCCCAAGGCTAAACCAATCTTTAAATCTGCATCCTCTGATTCCTTCATCATTCACATCCTGATAACACGCTGAAAGTGGCAAGGCGGATTTGGCCCTGACTACTAAAGAATTTAAGGTCTCAGATTAATTCTCGCCAGGTTAACAGGCAAGCGTATTTTCATATTCCAGTTTGGAGTTTCGTATCAGGTGAATACCTGACAGCAGAGCGCATGTACTAATCAGACCATTAATCCAGATCCAAAGCGTTGAGTATACGCCGTTTCAAATCCATCGGCTGTCGAGATACCAATTCTGCCGGCACACCTATCTTTTCGGTTAAGCGTTCAAAACTCTCAAACCCATAGGAGACCATAAACGGATGCATCCCAGTGCCAATTGAAGCAACATAATCGCGTTTCTCATCACCGCAAGCATAGGCTCTGGCAGGGTTTATTTGAAAGCTCTCTCTGACCGCCTTGAAGGCACCGGTCTTCTGCTCTCTTTGCGGAAGATGGATTACAAAATCCAATCCTGAAACATTGACGCCATTCCTCTGGTAGAGCTGATGAAGAGTAATCTCCGGCTCCAGAGTGATATTTCTGGTAATCACCCCGACCCGGGTACCAGGATGCTCAATCAATACATTGAGCAGAACTGACATACCTTCATATAGGCGTGCAGATTCCCTGTAGACCTCAGTTAATGTGTTAAGCAGCTCTAGTCGCTTTTCACCATTAAGTTGTTTGCGTAGATTTTTAGGCAGCTCTTTGATGCCGCCGAGATACTTGAAAATATTGCGCCTTTTCTGAAATCGGCCCATATCTCCAATCGACATATCATGAGCTTCAAATGTCTCAGAAATAGCTCCGAAAGCATCTATGGTAGTGCCATCAGCATCCATTATGATGAGTCGTTCATTACAATACATAGTGACAACCTGTGGTTCAGAAAATCTTCGAATGGAAAAACCAGCACTCAACGAGCAAAGGAATCCAGGCACTGATTGAAACGGATTACTGTGACGAACTCATGACAATATTGAGTCAGGATAATATCGAACCCACACAATGGGGATCGGTCAAGCACGACGGATAAGTAGGTTAATGCATCTGTAAATTAAGGGCACAATGATATGGAAGTCCGAGAATCAATAATTTTCCCGATTATTAATATCTCTCCCTCAACAAGCGAACCAGGCCCTCACCATAGTCGACCACGATACCTTCACGATCGATCCGCTGGAGGCGAAAACCATCCATTTTCAGACTATCCCCTTCGGCATATCGACGCATATTGATGAGAACAAAACGGCGCTTAGGCTCTTTATGGTAGACATGGATGCTGATTTTCAGCTGTTCCAACTTCTGACGTAACGACTGGGGCATCTCCCAGATCAGAGGTATATTTTCTACCACCTTTACCTCGGGTTCAGGTGGTGTGGAAGGTGTGGAACTATAGCTCTCTCTCTTCATTGGCGTAACCATCCTGTTGGCTGATACCACAGGATCCGGTGTACTATTTTTCGCAACCCTTGAGACCACCTTCGGCTGCGGCTTAGGCTTGTCTAGTGGAACTGCCCTCACAACGGGAGGAGCCGCTGGAGTTACCGGGATATTCTGAGCCACAACACCAGCCGGCGCTGTTTTCACCTTTTGCTTTTGCTGTTTTGGCTGGCTCAATATCGCTTCGTCCAGGAGGGATCGCTGACTGGGGAGAGTGGTGCCAATCAACTGAGATTCAAGATCAGGCTTGTCAGGCTTAACAGGAACAACAGACGCTTCGACGACAGACTCAGCCCCACTTGTCCGCTTAACCTCAGGCTGCTGCACTGACTCATTGACACTCTGAGCATCGCCTTTGTTGGTGGATATCTGTGTTGAATATAACCAAACACCAATCAGACAAAGACAAACTATTGCCAAACCAAACAAGAGCCACTGCCACACTCTTCCATCCCGTGGCGAATCTGCATACTCCCTTTTAGGCATCAACTCCAGATCAGAAGAGGATCTATCCTGAGAAGCTCTTTCCAAAGCATCAAGAATTGAGGACATCTTAACCGCCAGCCTTAAGTAATTTTGGCATTGTAAGATCAGCGACCGCACTGTTGAGCTGTATTAAGGTCTGCTTGCCAACAATACCATCAGCCAACAATTCGTGATCACGCTGAAAACGCACCACCCGTTGATGTAAGGGCTGATCAAAAACTGCTCTGGTCGGATCATAGTCGCTGCTAACACCCTCAACCCGATCCAGCATGGATATCAACCAGCCTACATCGCTGCCGGTATCGCCCATCTGTAATCGCTCAGTTGCCAACTCTGGCGGACGCCACAGAATAATATAACCTCCTGTCCATAACCGTTCGATCTCCTGGTATGTGAAAGAGAAGCGCCTGCCACTTAAATCAACCATTACCGACTGACCACTCAAACCGGTCACCACAACATGGTAGCGTTGCCCACCCTGCATCAGCAGTTCCAATATGGCCGGTCGATTATAGTATTCGAGAGTTTTCCAAGAGCCCCGACCAAAGAGGCAACTCAGTCCAACTTCCTCAGCCTTATCACAGGAGGTTCTATTCTTACCCCCCACAGGATAGGCCACTTGCCAATAACTGAAGAGTGTCGCGAAAGCACTATTCTCATTGCCCAACAAACCAGCCAGGCCCTGTGTGGTTGATTGCTTAGTCTGAGACTCTGGAATTGAATCCTGTAGATTGGATCGCCGCTGATCTACTCCACCATCCAATTTTGTAACATCTGGAACTCTATTCAAACCAACAGGCTCTGCAGAATGATTCTCTGACTTTTTAGAGAGACTCACATCATCAGCCACTGAACTCGCCTGACTATCCAGGCCTGTTTGCAAGGTGGATTGTATCGATACAGCCTGCACCTCACTCACTTCAGGTTTTGACTGGGTAACCAGGTCAGCTTCCTGACTGGGATTTGCAAACAGATGATATAGATTGATGGTCGGTAGCAGCGCAAGAATAAACAAAGTTGCACTCACTCCCGCCAATAACCATCCCCAGGATTTTAGATGACCAACCCCACTCTCTTCGCCTCGCAGCTCACTTGCCACCTGAGACAACATGCTCCGGGTCACCTGACCTTTACGCTTTCCGAAGGCAGCCAACATCCCCCGACTGCAAAGGATATTTATCAATCTGGGAACACCACCACTGAGCTTAAAAACACGACGAATCGCAGCATTAGTAAACAGAGGCCTCTCTATCCCTGCTACCTTTAAACGATGCAATATGTAGGCTCGGGTTTCAGCGCGAGACAGAGGGGTCAGGTGGTATCTGGCAGTGATCCGCTGCGCCAATTGCCTGAGCTCTGGTCGCTTTAAAAGCGCTCGTAACTCCGGCTGTCCGACCAGTATGATCTGCAACAACTTTTCTGAGGCAGTCTCCAGATTGGTCAACAAGCGAATCTGTTCAAGAGATTCAAAGCTGAGGTTCTGCGCCTCATCGATAATGACCACAGTACGCCGGCCCTGGGCATGGGACTCCAGCAGATAAGCATTTAAAAAATCGACAATCTCTTTGATACTACTGCAACCGAGGGGATAGAGCACTTTGAGCTCATCGCAGATCGTCGCAACCAGCTCCAAAGGGCTCAGCCGAGGGTTGAAAACAAATGCCACATCCACCGCGCGGGGCAACTGGGCCAGCAACTTACGGCACAGTAGCGTCTTCCCTGTACCCACTTCACCGGTCAACTGGACAAATCCCCCACCCTGGGTCACACCATAGAGCAGATGGGCGAAGCCATTTCGATGGCGCTCACTCAGAAAGAGGTATTTAGGATCCGGTGTTATTGAGAACGGATCTTCGGCGATTCCAAAATAATCCTGGAACATAACAGCAGCTTATTACTCTTGATGGCTCAATGGAACAGAGAAACAACAACCTGAATCCTAATATGGTGTTCCACATAGGATGATACAGACACACCTTACTACAGACCCATTATCACAACAGCATCTTAGAAATACCCGCTGCATAACAGATTATCCTCTTTCAAGTCAGAGAGGTTGGGTAAAAAGAAAATGCTACAGTGTCTGCTCACCGCTACATTGCACTTTGTAAGACCCTATAACTAACTTCCACTCAACCCCTAGGCGACCCAAAAGTGTGAAGCTTTACACATTTCTGACCAATTTCCATCGAAAACCTTCATTTTCTTCTATTGAAAATCAAAAAAATCCTAATTTTGGTTGTCACAAAAGTAAACATTGGTCGGAAATTGCCGATCTATATATTGAGTCACCAAGGCCGCTACCCATCTCGGAGTAACCACCTGAAACTCAAGTACTTATAAGTTTTACTAATGCGATGACATGTTGTTTTTGGCCAAATTTGTTAACTAGTGTCGCATTTTAGTCAAATAGCCCGAAATTGTAGTTGTAATCTACTGTTATTGTGCTAATTTTTTAGTTGTAAACACGCAACATACTGAGATCACCGATATGACCGGACTCTACAAATCAAAGATCTGCCAGGAGTGCCCCCACCTGGTTATCAGCGGAACCGCATGTGATTGGCAACCCCATGAATGTCCCATCCAGAAAGAGAAGATGCAGCGCCAGAAAAAGACCAAGGCAAAGGCCTTTTTCCTGACTAATCTTCTGATTGCTGACGATTTTGACGCTGTTCGCAGCAGTAATTGAATCAGATTACTGACAGTTCACCAGGGCCTGTTAACAGGCCCTGGATGACTGGAATTTGAAACCTTGTCATCCGGTCGAGTTCTCAGCAGAGCCTGCCACTACGCTTCAGTTGTTGATTTAGCGGTCTTCTGCGCGCCCTCATAAGAGTAGCAGACAACCTCACCTGCCCCGAATTCAGCGCCTCAAGTTGCGCAAATCCCACAACACATCCTCACCACCTGAACAGACGACAGGAATCTTCAGGTATATGATGCTGCCAACCTTGAGTATCTACCACCATCAAACTGCTCCATACGTATAGAGTCACTATGCTCTTTCTGGCACTTCAAAAGAGTTAGCGCTCAAAGGTATAGAAAAAGTCACCAGCCTGGGTCTTACCTGTCTCTGCCTCCAGCTGCCAGCGATCAGTCAAGTCATAACGCAAACGCATTTTACTTTCAGAACTTGAGAGTTCGTTGATGTATTGCACATAGAGCTTTGGTGAAAGATAGGTACCTGCTACAAATGCCGCCTCTTCAAGGGTACTCCCAGTATCAAGCCTGAACTCTTCCAGACCAAAGCGCCGCCCCAGCTCCGAGGCAAGATTGCTGGCGCCACTGGCTTTCAACGCTGCAGCAAGCCCTACAGTTTGACCCGATGACTCCCCTGGGGGCCGGCCAGTCAATATGTAGGTCAAGACATCACTTTCAGACATTGCGGGTGTAGAGAAAAGATCCAAATTTGGCTTCTTCAGCGTTCCACTGACCCGCAATCCGGCTGTCACATCGTCGACTTCACGCACTGCTCGAACATTGATACCAGGATTATCAACTGGGCTGTCGGCAAACAGCGCATAGCCCCGTTCTATTTTAAGATCCTGCCCATAGGCCTGATAGACACCATCAACAACACCCAGACGGCCACGCCCTAACACTGGACGACCAGGCTCATCAATGATCAGTAGATTTCCTGTAAAGTTACCCCTTAGTCCGAAGCCATCGAAACTCACTCGCTTACCCAGTGAGAGTCGAATCTCAGCATTGAATGGCGCGTCATTTTTTGACTGATGTTTTTGTTCAACCTGTTTTACAACCATGTCAGAACTGACAGAGACTGCAGTCTGCGGTAATTCCCTTGGGCGCAGGCGTGCATAGGGCACTTTGATCTGTCCCTTCAATTCATCACCTTTTTGCTGATGAGTGAAGACGATATTCGGTGACAGCTGAACTTCAGCTTCAGGGATATCCACCGCCAGCCAATCCTTGCCAGAAATTTTGTATTCAGAAGGAAAGCCTTGAGCTGCATTGAGAAGGGTAGTTCCTTGCAGTGATAAACGCCCTTTTCCAGAGCTCACCTCACCTGTCACCTTCAACTTGTCCAGCTCCACAGCTTCTATCAGCAAGTTAATATCCCGTAGCTCGATACCCAACTCAGGTATATCACTGGCGCCCCCTGCGAGCTTAGCCTGCCCCTTTAACCGAGGCTCGGCAAGCATGCCAGCCAAATCAAAATCGATGGCCAGATTTCCGCTGCTGTTTTGTAGCTTGGGTAGCAGACTCGAAACCATCGTAAGATTTTCGATAGCGCCAGTGATTTTACCTTCCACAGGCTGAGTCTTCAGATCAAACTCTGGTAGTGTCAAACCCGGCAGTAAAAGCCGCCCGTTAATTCCGCCCAGATCCTGCAGAGGCATTTCTATAACAGCATTTGCACCGGTTTGATCCAGATTGGCAGTCAGTTTACTGCCTGAAAAGTCGACAATATGGTTCTGTTCGCCATAGATGAACTTCAACCCTGCTGTAGGAATAGTCATATTAACCAAACCCTGGATCTCACCATTCTCAGAACCGCTAAGACCAGCCTCCAACCCCATATTTCCCTGTAGTGCAGTTTCATCGGGCAACCAACTCTGCAGGCTTTTAAGATCAAACTCAGTAAGCTCTATTTCTGCCTTCCAATCCTTACCACTTTGATTCACAAAACTTGTGCAAAGCCCGCCCTCACCCGAAACCAGGCAGATAGGTTTCAAATATTGTCTGGCACTGCCGAGTAGATATTCTGCCGGCTCTCTAAGCTGCCACGCTCCCAGCTCTGGAGAGTCAGCTATGAGTTGTTGCACCAACCCTTGCCAGCGTCCCTCGCCGTCCAATCCAGCAGTGGTGGCCAGTTCAATTTGTGGCACCCGATCTCCCTTGATTGCCAGATTCAGTTTATGCTCAGGTAAGGTGCCATCTACTTCAAGCTTCAAACTATCCCATTGCTTCCCTTCAGCAACTAATCCAGCCCCATCCAATAAAATATTAACCGGCTGCTTACCTGCCAAGTTCAAATCGATCACAGCGTCAATTTTTTCTATACCAAAGGTCTGAAAGGCTATCTCCCTGGCCTTAAGGTTTAGTGCTAATGCAGGGGTTTCACTCTCTCCACTTAACTTACCTTCAGCATTCAGTTCACCAGACAGCCCAGGCCAGAAACCGGCCAGGTCGGGGGCCGTAATCGACCAGTCCAATGCCAACTTATCCCCTACCTCTCCTGTTGCATCAATCTGATTGGGACCAGAACTGAAGGATAAGGTCTCGACATCTGCAACCCCTTGTTGATATCGAATCTCTCCCTTCGCCTCAACAGGATAGTCTCGCAAGATGCCACTCATCTCTTTTATCAACAACACAGCTTGAGGCTGTTCATCGACTAGCGATCCTTCACTCGACAATTCGAATGCCAGTTGTCCGGGAAAAGCCTGATGCACCAACCCAGGATTGAATCTCTCTCCATTCAAGGTCATCTGCCAAGTCACATCTGGTGACCAACCTACCCGTCCCCGACCTTCAATCCGACTCTCTTCATGAATCAGGGCCAGCTGCTCCAGAGCAAGTGCTGTCAGATCACCATTGCCCTGAGCATTAACATCGATCACCGGCAACCCTTCGCCTGCAATATCCATAGCAAGCTGATAGTCATAGTTGTCGAGTCTCCCCAGCAGGTTGAGACTACCCTGCTTACTACGAACCTCCGCTCGCTCTCCATTCAGTGGCCAACTTAATTGTTGCCACTTCATCTGCGCGGAGAGACCCTTATCCTGCAGACGATAGAGACCCTGAGCCTCAATCAACAGTGCCTGAGGATTGGTTAACTTCAGCGAAGATATATTGACCTGACCATCACTATAGCGTGCGGCCACTTCACTGCTCAGCGCGCCTAAAGTGGGTTCATTCAATTGAATGCTACTATCCAGATCAGCCTGCTCAAGATCACCTTGAGCTGAGAGACTCCCCTTCACTACAGCCGGAAACCCTTGTATAAATTCTACCAACCTGATCTCTTCCAGTTTCCAGTTGGCCTGCCATGACAGCACCCCTAAAAGGTCGCGCAGATCGATATCGACGACACTTGTAAGCGGCGCTGCCAATTGCTGATGCAGTTGCAGCTTTTGTGCATCCCCCTGAATCTCACCCTCACCACTCACTACCGGGCCATCGGGGAGACGGTAGCGCCAGTCCAGATTCAATGACAGAGGTAAGGATTCATCCAACCCAAGAGATCCGTCCAGACTCAGCTGGGCAGATAATCCATCAAAGCTAAGCTCATCAACATGCAGACGATCACCTTCGATGGCCGCCTTGAAATCGAGATGGTCGATGACAATCGGTTCAGCACTATCTGCTGATAAAACCTGGAAACTATCGCTGACAAACTGCTCAATTGTAATTCCCAGCGGCAAGCTCACACCCTCATAGGGCTCTGAGGTTGCTGCTGTCTCGGATTGAGATTCGGGAAGGGTTAACGTCGTATCACTCAACCCCAACTCAATGATCTCAAGTCGCCCTTTAAATAGAGCAGAGGGACGCCAATCAAAGCTCAATCGATCATTTGTTATAACCAATCCATCATTTTGACGATAGGCCAGACCTTTAATCATTAGCGGCCCTGCCAGGCGTCCTTCCAGTTTGGTTACACTCAACTCACCTGGTACTACTTTTTGAAGCAGATCAAAAACACGGTGCGTACCCTCCTGACTGGAGCCAATATAGATCAGAAGAGAGAGTGTTAAGAGAAGGAGCAGACCCAGTAAGCCACCCAGAGCAAGCGCTATGCGCTTTATAACAATCATAACTCTGGCCCCACGACGACATGCAATCGCCACTGACGCTCTTCCCCAACACTACCGGAGGCGACATCAAACCGTACCGGGCCGACAGGTGAATGCCAGCGTATTCCGAAACCTACACCGTACGCAGTTTCAGAGTCATAATCAGGATCATAGGCATTACCAAAATCAACAAATAGGGCACCACTCCAACTATCACTGATTCGCCGGTCCAACTCTATGCCGCCTACCGCCAGATAGCGGCCACCCACCACATCTCCCGACTCATTTTCAGGCCCAAGATCCTCATAACCAAAGCCACGCACGGTATTGTCACCACCGGCAAAAAACCGTTTACTCGGTGGCAACTCAGTCAGATCTTCGGTCCAGGTTGCTCCCAGCTCAATCCGACTCAAAAGTCGCCAATCCTTACTTCCAAATCCATCGATAAACTTACCGCTGGCATAGAGCTGAAAATAACTGGCAGTCGACAATACCGCATCAGAAGCCCCTTCAATGCGGAAGTTTAAACGTTTGCCACGATGAATCCGGGTTTTGCTGTCCCGCTTAATACGTAACCAGTCGATACTGGGTACAAGCAATCGTGCAGTATCCTCCTGCTCACCGATCTTAAAATCCTCATAGGAGTATTCCAAACCGAGACTGCGCCGCCAGCCTCGATCAAGGCTTATTGAATGAGTGGCATTGAGTAGTGCACGATCCCCTTGGTTGGTATCTGAATTGGAGTGCTCAAGGGAGGCGCCAAAGCGGATATAATCCACAGTCGGCCGTTCTAGAGGAATGACATATTCACTGCTCAGACTACCGATCGGTTCTGAAATCAGAAACTCTGTGCGCATTCGATGTCCATTGCGCCCAACCCGCCGGTTTTTCCAATCCAGCTTCAGCCTCGGCCCGGTATCTGTCGAGTAACCCAAACCGATTCTGTATCTGTTACGTTTGTTAGGTTTCAGATCGATATCGATCGGCACTCTGTCACCGCTTATCTGATCCCGACGACTGACCACTTCGACCCGCTTGAAATACTCACTATCGATCAATTGCCCTTGCAGATTCAGCAATGCATCCTGGCTGAACGGATCTCCAGAATTGAAGGGAACATACCTGGCAAGGAATTCAGGATCCATGATTTTCTGATTGAATCGCACCTCCCCAAACCTCAACTTCGCCCCGGTATCCAGATGCAATTTAATCGTAGCCGAATTACTCTCCAGATCTACCAGAATCTGGTGATGAGTATATTTAGCGTCGAGGTAACCACGTTGAATGGTCTCAGAGAGTAAGTTCTGTTTCGCCGCATCATAGTCGCTTTGATTCAAAACCATATCGGATTGAAGTGGAAACCCTTCAGTTATTTTGAGATCCTGACTTCCTTCCCCAAACACCTGAAAATCGATTTCGACTATTTTCATCGGGGCACCGGGCTGGACTTCATAGGTTGCCACAAAACCATGATCTTGCTTCGTCAGACTGCTGCTTATGCTCGGTTGAAAATAACCATAGGGCTGCAGCGCCTGACGAATCTCATTTTCTGCTTTGTTATGCAACAACCTGAGCCTGGCTTCATTCAGGGACTTACGTGACCTCTCCTGCTCCACAGAGAGGTAAACCAGCACGTTTTCCTCAAGATCCGATGCCAGCCCCTTAACATTGACCTGCACCTCCAAACCAAATACCGGAAAGGAGATCAATAGCACCATCGGTATAAGAATAGATCGCAGCATATACATCGCTAATGAACTTACTGGGAAAACCCTACGATAAACCTGTGGAAAGAGTGAATAGAGTAATACGCCCCACCTGGGAACCTACTCAGCGTCGCTCTCTATTGAGTAAAAAAATCAAATGAATTTGAGTAGTGTACCGCAAGGATGACTAGAGCATATCAAATATTATTATTAATCTTGACCAAACAGATTAGTTTCATAAAGCTACATGATGCTCTACTACAAGATACCGAACCATGGCCTGCTCAGGGATTAATTGAAAGTAAGATACCCTTTTCGGGTAAGAGTTCCCGGTAAACCGGCAGAGTCAAAAACCTTGTGAATTCGTTTTATAAACTCAACCCAAGCTACACTATTGTGTCCCGGGACTACATTATCCATTTTTTGCAGCATCTTTACTTTGAGCCAGCCTCTCCTTCAATAATCTTGTTGTCTCAACGACTGACAGCGGCCGTCCGAAGAGAAAACCCTGTACCTCATCACACCCCTCATCTACCAGAAATGACCGCTGTTCATTGTTCTCAACTCCCTCGGCCAATACATTCAGGTTCAGGTTCTTTGCCATTGCGATAATTGCACGGGTAATGGCTGAGTCATCGGGATCGTCCGGTACATCATGAATGAATGAGCGGTCAATCTTCAGACGAGTCAGAGGAAACCGCTTTAGATAGGCCAACGATGAGTAACCAGTTCCAAAATCATCAACTGCGAGTTCAGCGCCAATATCTCTCAGCTTCTGCAGTATTGATACTGATAACTCAGGGTCTTTCATCAAGAAACCTTCAGTGACTTCAAACTCCAGCCATTCGGGATTACATTCAGTATCACTCAAAATCGTCGCAATAGAAGGTAATAAACCGCTACTGCCGATCTGTTTTACCGAAAGATTGACTGCCAGGCGATGTGGACGGATTCCCTCACGTTCCCATTCAGTCATCTGCTTACAGGCGATACGCATCACTTGCTCACCCAGCTGTATGATCAATCCGGTATCCTCTGCCAGCGGTATAAATCTTGAAGGTGCAACCATCCCCATATCCGGATGAACCCAGCGAACCAGCGCTTCAACACCGATAAGTCGCCCACTTGCTGTATTGAATTGCGGTTGATAGAAAACCACCAACTGATCCTCAGCCAATGCCCGCCGTAGACTTGATTCAAGAAAGATCCTTTCAAAAGCCTGTTCAGTCATATCAGCGGTATAGTATTGAAATGTATTCTTACCCTCGTCTTTGGCTTTATACATTGCAGCATCAGCATTACGCAGTAATGTATCAGCACTTTTGCCATCCTGTGGATAGACACTGATACCGATACTCGCTGTAAGGAAGAACTGATGGTTATTCGTTTCGAAGGGCAACTCCAGTGAAGCAATAATCTTTTGCGCCATACTTGCAGCATTCTGGGGTTTTTTCAGCCCCTCAGAGATAAATGTGAACTCATCCCCACCCAAACGGGCCAAGGTGTCCTCCTCACGCACACTCTTCTTGAATCGTTTCGCAACCTCCTTTAGCACCATATCACCGACTGCATGCCCGAGGCTGTCATTAATCTCTTTAAAACGATCCAGATCGACAAACAGTACCGCCATCTGCATGTCAGTGCGCTTTGCTTTACTGATAGCCTGCTTGAGACGCATCAGAAATAGCGCCCGGTTTGGTAGATTAGTGAGTGAATCATGGTGCGCTATATGCTGTAGATCATCCTTCTGCTGCTTCACCTCATCCAGTAGTTCCAGGTGTTCAGTAATATCTCTGGCGACTTCGATAACACCACGTAGTGTGCCGTCACTGTTCATAAGAGGTGATGCAATGACTTCAACTCTCACCAGCCTGGAATTTTCAACAGAAACAGGCCGGGTCAGGATCGCACTGGCAGGTTTGCCACTTTCCAAAACCTTGCGTACCGGACACTCCTGTATCTCATCACTCGTAGTTGGATGGGAGACATAGGGCAAATCAAAATAGTAACTGGGAAATTCACCCTCGACAGCAAAGCCTTTTAACAACTCCTTAACACTTCTATTCATTAACTGGATCTGAAAATCAGTGTCGATCACCATCACTGAATCGCTTATATTGTCTATAACTGTCTGTAAAAACTCTCTTTCACTATAGACCTGTTGCTCCATATTCAGACGATCAGTAACATCATGAGTCAGTCCGAGATGCTCGATGACCCGACCATCTGCATCCATAATTGGTACAGCATGAGTTTCGAGCCAAACCTGCTTGCCCTTCAATGCTGTGAGACTGAATGTCAAAGAACTGCTCTGACCACTAAATACAGAAATATTCAGCTGCTTGAACGCTTTCTTATAAGGCTCATCAATCAACTCATAAATGAGGCTGCCAGAAAGCTGGTCAATCGAGTCAGCCTGGAGCATCTCCAGTCCCTTTGGATTTATACTGAGCAGATTACCATCAGCTCCGATGGTACTTACGCAGGCTGGTTGAGAATTCACCAGACGACGTAAATTTTGTTCCCCAGTACGTAATTCCGCCTCGAGATGTTTTCGCTCAGTGATATCTTCAACAAAAGCGATTGAACCTACAATACTCTTATCGTAATGTCTCAGCGTGACCGCACTAAAATGTGTTGCAATGTTATGCCCATCTTTATGACGAACCGCTATTTCATAACTACGCCGCTCAGCCTTTTTTCTCTTACCGATCTGATCGATGAAAATCTGCCTGTTATCATTATCGACAAAATCCATTGGCGTCTTGCCCAGCATCTCCTCTTTGTTATAACCCAGCAAATTTTGTAAGCGCGTATTGACATCCACAGTCTTACGTTCATGATCAATAAACCACATACCTTCGGGAGCGGCATCAAAGATTGTTCTGTAAAGTCGCTCCTTTTCTGCAAGCTCAGCAGCACGCCTTCGCACCAAGCGTCGCAGACGAATATTCACCATGAGAAGAAGCAGCCCTAATATCACCAGGCAACCGATCAGCATTGTGATGTAGTGCTTTATCGACCAGCTCAACCAGTCAGGCACAGAAACTGTAGAGCTGTAGATCAAGCCTTCAATTGTGCTATTTGGACCTAATACTCCCAACTCTATAAAGATCGAATGGATATGATTCCACCGCTGTGGATTCATATAGCCTATCTCAACCAATAGGGGCTGTATCAACTGTTTTGATGCTTCCGCTTCATAGATCAGGTGCTCACGTGTCATACCCTGACTATTATATTTTTCAAAGATAAGAGCGACCATCTCATCTCGGTGTGTCAATGCGTAGGCCCATCCTTTCAAGGTTGCCTTGCGGAACTCTTCGACCTGTCGAGGATTTTCTGATATTTGCTGCTCATTGGTGATCAGCACATCACCGTAGAAATCGATACCATAATCTTTTGGCTTGATATATCGGGGAACAACACCTGCCTTATTTAACAGATAACCCTGGTCGGTTTCATAAGCATTGAAGGCATCTGTCTCACCGGTGATCAGTGACGCCGCATCAAAACTGCTGGGCAGTCTTATATAATCTTCCTTGGTCAGCCCGCCTCGCTTCAACATGGCATGTAGTGCAGCATCCTGAGTACCACTTCCCAGCATCACTCGTCTGCCAGCCAAGTCTGCTACTTTGTAAATACCTGAATCGGCTCTTACCAATAAGGCGTAGGGACTGTGTTGGTAGATCGCAGCCAACGCTACCACCGGATATCCTTTTGCACGATGGATCAAGGCATTAGCACCACTTACTGCATATTGCGCATCCCCTTCAAGCAGTTCTTTGATCGGCGACCTCCCTTGATGCTCTCGTATCTCCACATCAAGCCCGATCTCTTCATAGAAGCCCTTTTCCCTGGCCGCGTAATAGCCGGCAAATTGAAATTGATGCTTCCATTTCAACTGCAGAACCACCGTTTCTCTGGCCAGATTGCTATTTATCCTGGTTTCACTACTGAGAGTTGGGGCGCAATAGACCAATAGAACAAGCACAAGGCCTGTAATCAGCAAATCTCCCAAAGGGGTTAAATGTCGCAAGAGTGTGCGCATGGAATCAATTATCGGCTGTTATTGAGTAGCCTTTAACCTGGGAATCTATTATCGACGGAACAGCCAATCTCTTGGTGCTGAACAGAGTAACGAGCAATCGACTGTGGAGTCTGAAGAAAATCGACTTTTCTGATCAAATTCAGACATAAAGGTTGCCTGCTCAAACAGCTTAAAAAATCTCCAAACGAATCGAGCGCGCGATTTTTTCCTCTATTCCGCTTGGCACTCCGGCATCATCAGCATAGACCTTCCAGCGGCTAACCACATCCCTTACCCGGGTCAATATCTCATCTGCAACTCCGCGCTTCATAGAGACAGACTGAGCACATGCCTTAAAATCATCTCGTGAAAATCTATCCCGCTTTCCATTCAGACTCATTTGATGAACTCCGGTCCAGAGACCATCCGGGTTATAACTGTAGGTCAGATCATAGGCCGGCGAGAGCGACCACTCTCCTTTTTTGTTCATCAGAAAGGCGATATTTTTCACATGGTCGTCCTGGTTTCTGGCAATCACATTGAACACCATTCTCATGAACTGCTGCTCAATGGATGCCATCGGCAGGCCCAGCTGCCGCATCACCTGCAACGACTGCTCATAGCTGTAGGCACCAGCCAGATTGAAGTCGTAATGGGCTAACGCACCAAGAGACTGCATATGCATTTTTTCACCACTATCCAAGCGATCAAATCGTTTGGTCATAAAGTGTCGGCGTCCATTTTCTTCCAACAACCGGGATTCGCTGATTTCGATACCGCAATCTCTGGCCATCTGATAGTAGGCATATTCGACAGCACCGTAACCTTGGGGGTCCGCCAGCTCTTTGTCCCGATTGCCACTTACCCCATCGAACTTAAGCAGCCAATATTCAAAACCCTGTGCCGCTTTGACCTGCCCTGATCGGACTTCACTGGTTTGAGGGTTCCAGGCAATGATCGCCTTTGCCCTGGCACCACCAGCTGAAGTACCCACCTGCAGAATATCGTGTAACACCTGTGACTTATCCGAGGCATTGAAGTTGACCTGCAAGTCACCTCGACTCACAAGCACCTTTGAGGCTAAATCAACCAGCTTATCGATCTCGATACGACTCGACTGTTTATCTGCCACGCCAATGACAGGCACAAATTCCAACGCCCCCATACCCCGACTTCCGGTATAGCAGAGCCGCTCCACTGCATTAAAATCGTCGCCAGAGCGCCCCTGCAACGTCAACCAGGCATCGATCAAAGCATTACCAAATCGATCTGGCAGCACGTCTGCCAGCAGACCAGGCAACCCATGAAAAGTCTGACGGGATAGTTGAGGAAAGCGATAGATACGGTTAGAGAGGGGCATATGCAATGGAGATATCTCAATACCACTCTGAGCGAAGGCGGAGTCATATTCAAAATTTGCTATCTCTTCACCATCACCGATAGAGACAGCACCTATGGTTCTCCCCCACATCCTCACTTCCGCTACAATCCCCATCTACTCTCCCCAGCTCCATGGCTCCTCAACAGTTTTCTTGGTTTTGCCTGAACTGGCCCTCTTTCTGGTCTTACCTTTTCGCCGTAACAGGTCCATCGGTCGCTCTGCAGGCTCAGGAATCAATAGATCCAACCCTTGCAGCAAGCCAAGTACACGCATTACCCTGAGCATATTCGACATCTGTGCCGAAGCCCCCGCCTCGATACGCTCCACAGTGCGCTTCGCCACACCGGCCTGTTCAGCCAAGTCTGACTGAGTCAGACCCTGCTCAAGTCGTAGCTGGGCAAACCTGAGTCCAATCTCGCTCAGTAACGCCTGATCACTTAGTAAGTCTGTAATTTTCATAATCGTCATAATTTACGAGTTACTATCCATAAAGAGAATAATATCGTCATTTATTACGACTACAAGAAATTTAATATCAAATACGTCAAATTTGGCGAGATATTTTAATTATCAGCTATAATTCGTCTATTTTGACGATTAGTTAACGTAATTTGTGCTGCTTTTTGAATTGGTTGAACAACCCATAACGCCAGGGACGCATCGCCATCACGACCGTTGTACCCTCCCGATCCCGCAAGGGTAGAGAAGCATCACTACTGGAGAGCTCGTCAAACTCCTTGGCCAGGCGCGCCATCCTACGCTGAAAAACATCAAACGAGCTTGATGCCAACATACCGTTGACCACAATCAGCTCTTCTCGTGATTGGTTAAATCGGGAACCAAAAAAATCTGATTGGAGCCTCTCAAGAAAAAACTGCTGAATAGGTCCATTTTCCAGCCATTTGAAACGAGGTGAGACCAGTAGCTTCAGACGATTATTGGGCAGCAGCTCGATCATCTTCAGTCTGTCCAGACGAGTCAGCTGTCTGATGCAGTCCACCTCAGACAACTCGAAGTAGTCGACAATCTCTTCCAGCGTCCAGCGATTCAACACACATACCGCGACAAGCAGCAGCTCCAGGTCGGCAACAATCTCACGCTCCTGCTCCAGGGTAAGCGCTGAGATCTGCGCTGAAGCCTCCTCATTGAGCATCCTCGTCAAGTCCGTAATCTCCATCTCCATCAACTGACAGATCTGATCCAGGCGCTGAAGTGTAATGCGTTTCTGAGAGAAGAGACGTTTCACACTCGCCTCGGATAGATTCAGATGGCGAGCAGTATCCGCATAAGTCAGACCATGAGCCTTAAGGCTCTTTTTCAGGGCTTCTATAAGTTGAGATGTTTGTGCCATGGAATAGAATTTTAGATCATGGTATTAAATTTTGATACCATTAGGTTAGTGTAATACAACTTCTACTTTTTTCGTAGTACGTAAGGATACGCTGATCTAAGCTAGCCGCATCTAGAATAAACTCAGGCCAGATATCATGGAAAAGATTATCAAAACCACCGGATTCATCCCTTTCCTCACCATTATCTTCTTGAACGCCTTTGTCGATCTGGGGCACAAAATCGTGATCCAAAATGCGATATTCAAGATCTATGAGGGCCAGACTCAGATTATCCTCACCGCAATAGTCAATGGATTGATCCTGCTGCCTTTTATACTGCTGTTCACACCCGCTGGTTTTCTTGCTGATAAATTCAGGAAACCCAAAGTGATGCAGGTCAGTGCCGCTCTGGCAGTAGGACTGACACTGCTGATCACCCTCACCTACTATCTGGGCTGGTTTGAAATCTCCTTTGGCCTGACCTTTCTATTGGCCATGCAGAGTGCTTTCTACTCCCCTGCCAAATATGGATACATCAAGGAGCTGACTGGCACCGAGCATCTCGCCCACGGCAATGCGATCGTACAGGCGACTACTATTGTGGCTATTCTCTCAGGCATATTTATCTTTTCCCTGCTGTTTGAAACACGCCTTAGTGGCGTTGCCTACCAGGATGAAGCAACCCTGCTAAAGGCCATAGCACCAATCGGGTGGATACTGATTATCAGTGCCGTACTGGAATTCTGGTTCACACTGCGTCTTAAACCCACCCAAGCGGTAGCAGCAGATAAACAATTTGACTGGGACGACTACGCCAAAGGACGCTATTTACGCAGTAATTTCAGCAAGCTGCTTTCACAGCGCGCAATCTGGCTCTCAATCGTCGGGCTATCGGTCTTCTGGGGAATCTCCCAGGTGGTATTGGCTGCTTTTCCGGCCTTCGCAAAAGAGACCATGGGCATGGAGAATACTCTGGTGATCCAGGGTCTGATGGCCTGCTCCGGCATCGGTATCATAATTGGCTCTCTGATTGCCGGACGCAGCTCCCGCCACCATATAGAAACCGGCCTGGTGCCCCTTGGTGCACTCGGCATTGTGGTCTCGCTGCTGCTGTTACCCCAGCTGCAATCCCCCTCATTGCTGGCTTTGGATTTTCTCTTGCTTGGAGCAGCAGGCGGTATGTTCATTGTACCGCTCAACGCCCTGATTCAGTTTCATGCGGAGGAGAGTGAGCTGGGTACCATTCTTGCCGGGAACAATCTGGTGCAGAACCTGGTAATGCTCGGCTTCCTTGGACTGACCGTACTCTTTGCAATCCAAGGCATAAATAGCCAGGGACTATTCCACCTACTCACTCTGACAGCTCTGTCAGGTGCACTCTACACAATCTATCACCTACCCCAATCCCTGGTTCGGTTTATCATTGCCAAGGCCTTCGCCACCACTCATCGGATCGAGATATTGGGCTTCAAAAATCTACCCGCCCAGGGTGGCGTACTGATGCTCGGCAACCATATCAGTTATCTTGACTGGGCAATGATTCAAATAGCCAGCCCCAGACCAGTACGCTTTGTAATGCAGCGGGAGATCTATCAACGCTGGTATCTGAAGTGGTTCCTTGATCTGTTCGGGGTCATTCCGATCGCATCAGGACACAGCAAAGAGGCCCTGGCCAGTATTAATAAATTGCTTCAGGACGGCGAAGTGGTCTGTCTTTTTCCTGAAGGCTCCATCAGTCGCAACGGGCAACTTGGTGAATTCAAAAAAGGCTATGAAAAATGTGTCGAAGGTGTCGATGGAGTGATCCTTCCATTCTATCTGCGAGGCCTCTGGGGCAGCCGATTCTCACGCTCAAGCGAAAAACTCCAACAGAATCGTAACAACCGCTTGAGATCCGATATCATTGTAGCCTTCGGCAACCCCCTGCCTTTGCAGACACCTGCCCATCAGCTAAAGCAGAAGGTTCTGGAACTCTCCATTGATGCCTGGGAACAACATACTCAGCAGCTGGACTCCATTCCTCAGGCATGGATGCGCAGTGCAAAGCGGCTTGGCAGCCAGCTCAGTCTGGCCGACGCCCAGGGTTCAGGGAACCTCTCAGGCTACAAAACCCTCACCAGTGTGATTGCTTTTTCACGTTTGATTCGCAGACACAGCCCTGAGCAAAATATCGGTCTGTTACTGCCAACCAGCAGTGCAGGCACGATCGCCAATATGGCGGCGCTACTGGCTGGAAAAACCCTGGTCAATCTGAACTACACGGCAAACCTGAAAGCCCTCAATTCAGCCACCGAAAAGGCAGAATTGAAAACCATCTACACCTCACGCCGTTTCATCAAAAAACTTAAACAGAAGGGTATTGATCTTACAGAGGTTCTAGAAAAAGTAAGTGTTTACTATCTTGAAGACCTCAAAGATAAGATCAGCAGCTTCGAAAAGCTGTCACTGCTGACCCTGTCTGTGCTGCTGCCGGCCCCGATCCTGTTTAGCCTCTTTGGATCACGGATCGATCTTGAGCAACCAGCGGCCATTCTCTTCTCCAGTGGCAGTGAAGGAGAGCCTAAAGGGGTGATGCTGAGTCATCGAAACATCATGGCCAATATCAGACAGGTCTCTGATGTGCTCGATAGTCGTCATGAGGATGTGGTAATGGCTTCCCTGCCACTGTTCCATGCCTTTGGTTTGACTGTGACAGGTCTAATGCCCATGGTCGAAGGTATGCCAGCAATCTGTCATCCAGACCCAACGGATGCCCTGACCATCGCCAAAGCGATAGCCCGCTATAAGGCGACTATCTTTTGTGGCACCTCAACCTTCCTCAGGCTCTTTATACGCAATCGACGCATCCATCCGCTGATGCTTGAATCGCTGCGGATCGTCGTGGCAGGCGCGGAAAAGCTCAACCCCGATGTCAGAGAGAGCTTCAAGCTAAAATTCAATAAAGAGATCTATGAAGGCTATGGCGCCACAGAAACCACCCCGGTGGCCAGCGTTAACATTCCCGATCGCATCGCCCCCGGAACCTGGCAGATACAGCAGGGCTCCAAGTCGGGTACGGTGGGGCTGCCTCTGCCTGGAGGGAGTTTCCGTATCGTCGACCCGGCATCACTGCAACCACTCCCTACAGGTGAAGATGGTCTGATTCTGTTTGGAGGCGCGCAAGTTATGCTGGGCTATTTGAATGATCCCGATAAAAGCTCCGAGGTAATCCTCGAGCGAGACAACAAACGTTGGTATAAAACGGGAGATAAAGGCCATCTGGACAAAGACGGATTCCTAACCATAGTCGACCGTTACTCCCGTTTTGCAAAAATTGGTGGAGAGATGATCAGTCTGGGGGCGATTGAGGGATCAATCAGCGCCCTGCTCCCGGAAGATACCGAGATACTGGCCACGGCCCTGCCCGATGAGAAGAAAGGAGAAAAGGTGGTACTGCTATTTAGCGGCAACATCGTATTGGATGAGCTGAAAAAACTGATCAACAGTTCATCACTCAATCCCTTGATGAAACCGGCTGCACTACTATTTGTAGAAACAATACCCAAACTGGGAAGCGGCAAGAGTGACTTTACTCAGGCCAAATCGATCGCACTGGAGGCCATGGGCTGATGAAAACTATAGACATCCACACCCATCTGCTCAATCCAAGCGTCAGTTTCGACCGACTCTATGACAAGATCGCCTTACGCTTTTTTGCCAAGGGGCTCGGAGTGAATCCAACGCAGTTAAGAGCCAGACCCTATGAGACTTATGTGGAAGCCATGGCATCCTCGATCCGCGAATCGAAGATGGTGGATAGAGCCTGCCTGTTTGGTGTTGATGCCTGCTTTGATCAGCGAGGCAGAGAGATCGAACGCAATAAAACTGTTTGCGCCATGAACCAGGACGTACTGGATGTGGTGCATAAACACCCAAATGAGTTTATTCCCTTCTTCTCCATCAACCCAAGACGAGCCAATGCCCTTGAACTGATCGATGAACAAGTGGAACGAGGTTGCAAGGGTGCCAAGTTCTTACAAAACTATTGGGGAGTTGACCTGAATGATGAAGATTTTATCCCCTACTATGAAAAGCTGAAACAACATCAGCTACCACTCATCATCCACATCGGAAGTGAATACAGCATCACCTCTCATGCAAGCTATGAACGAATCAACATGCTGGATCTGCCTCTGGCAACTGGCGTCACGGTAATCGCAGCGCATATGGGCCTGGGGCGAATAAACCACAAACTTCAACCATGGAGAAACATCTCGAAGGATCCACGCCATTTCGACAGCGACTACTTCCAACTGCTGGAGATGTTGAAAACTCACCCTAACCTCTATGCTGATATCTCAGCAATTCTGGCGCCACTTCGAGCCCGTGCACTACGCCACCTATCCGGGCAAACAGAGATTCATCACAAAATTCTGTTTGGCAGCGATTATCCCGTCCCCTTCACAATCCGCTACAACACCTACGACTTAAATCATGCGCAACGAATAGAGATCAATCGAATAGATAATCCTTTCGATCGCTACACAACAGCCATGCTGGCCTACTTTTCTGAAGATAGCCAAATCTATAAGAACCACGAAAAACTGCTGATGTTGTAAAATGCCAGAATGATTTGAGACGCCATCTGGATTAATTGACTTATGAATGAAAAAAACGACGAGAACGGCAGACCCGACAATCTCTCACCCTATCCAGTCAGCAGACTTGCACCAGCCTTCAATCTTGTCGACCTGGCGCAAGAGATAAGCCAGGCCGACGAGATGCTTGCAATTCAGGCAAGTGCTCAACTGAGGGTCATTGCTGACCAGGTAAAGTTATTGCAACAACAATCCACTAACTCTTTTCACTAAACAACAGCTTTATCAATGCTCTTGGCTCACTTCCATTGACTACAGCTATCTCTCTTATAGTGCTTTCAGATCCATCCACTCTAAAGCCTGCCGCTTGAAATCTTGTAACAACACTCTCAGTAGTCTCATCCAAAAGTGGTGCAACTTCCGATAGCGGTGAAGCCTCAAGACTATTCACAATTCTCATCATTGGACTACCGCCTTGCTGGGTTGAAGAGACAACAATAAATGCACTGCTGACAATCGCTACAGCACCTACCAATGAGAGACCCATTCGTTTAGTAAAATAGTTCCTAAAGGCGCTCCAATGATTAAGTACATGTAACACAATACCTACAGCAAACAGTAAACCGATCCACTCATGAGCCAGCTCTACCGGATTATGTATGCCAAAAAACATCAGCACGCCAGAGACGGCTACAAACAGGCCTGCCCCGATAATTACAGGTGTCGACCATTTTCGGGTATTTATATTCTTCATTGATAACTCACTCTGTTATTACTACGACCCGCAAAGCGGGTCGTATACCACTTAACGTTTGCCACCACGACGTGGAAGACCATTGTCACGATCGACTTCCACTTGGCGAACCAGTGAATCATCTACGGTTACGATATCCACCAGGTAAGTATCCTCATCCTGCGTTGTGACCTGACCGACTTTCAAACGATCATTGCCTCGCATGATCAATCTTGCGGCTACCAGGGTTTTTGCTTCGTCCGCTGTCAAATCCAGGTCACGATCCATTGCAGGGCCGAAATTGCCTTTTCCCTGCATCATTCCTGGAGCACCACTCATAGCCCCACGATCACAATTGCCTTTTCTACCGCCCCAGCCAGCATCGGCCGAGGAGGCTAGTGCAAACATTCCAGAAGTAGCGACTACTGCAGAAATAATGGTAACTTTTAAACCTTTGTTCATTTCAAACTCCTCATCGTTGAAGTTACTTTGTCTTGTTGACGACTTCTATTTAAGACGAAGAGTGTGTCGCTTCATTGGCAGAAAACCTCTGTTTTGTAACAAGCAGTGGCATATCTGGCTGTTGACACAAACTGTCACAAATCTTCTTTCCGCTAGGGATATCTTCCCTTAAACTGAGCCTATGAAGAGTCAACCACACATCTTAGTTGTCGATGATCACCAGGAGATCCGCACCTTGGTGCAGCGCTTTCTCACCGATCACGGCCTCAGGGTTACTACAGCATCCAATGGAACTGAGATGAAGAAACGTCTCAAGGATGCCGCCATTGATCTTATCGTCCTGGATCTGATGATGCCGGGTGAGGATGGCCTGACCCTGTGTCGTAACTTACGCGCTGAGTCGAACACGCCTGTCATCATGCTGACTGCAATGGGCGAAGAGACCGACCGAATCATCGGCCTGGAGATGGGGGCTGATGACTACCTGGCAAAACCCTTTAATCCAAGAGAGCTTCTGGCACGTATCAAAGCGGTATTACGCCGAATGAGCTCTATACCTGAGCAGACTCATGAGGAGGCGCCGCAACGACTTACCTTTCTTGGGTGGACACTGCTGCCCGTAGCGCGTGAGCTGATCGATCCGGAGCAGACCCTGGTACCCTTGAGTACTGCAGAATTCACCTTACTCATGGCGCTTGTAACCCGTCCAGGACGGGTACTCTCCCGCGACCAACTGCTCGACCTGGCCAGAGGACGGGAAGCCCGTGCCTTTGACCGTGCCATCGACACCCTCGTAAGTCGCCTGCGTCGTAAGCTTCGAGACCAGCCCCGTAACCCACAGATCATTAAAACCGTACGTGGCGGCGGCTATCTGTTTGCCCCTAAAGTGGATTCAAGTCATGCGTCTCTGGCCTGATTCACTCGCAGGGCGCACTCTTGCGCTACTCATTGGCACTACACTACTGCTTATTTTAGGCAGTGCCGTACTGCTGCACGATGAACGCAGCAAGCGCTTCGATGAGCATAACCGGTTCCGCCACCTAGAAAGGGTTGCCACTGTGGCACGCCTTCTGAGTGATGCCAATGAGAATGAACGGACACGCATCATCGAGCGGATTGCAGAGAAGCATGAGGATATAAGTCTCACCAATCAGCCGCGGATAGATCGCCAGCCCAGCGATCCGATTGAAAAGAAGATTGCTCATCACCTGAGAAGAGCACTAAATCTGAAGACTAAATCCGCAATACGAGTACGTATTGATTTCGATCAGCAGGCGAAAA
Organism: Candidatus Thiodiazotropha sp. 6PLUC1; assembly: GCA_040506705.1. Classification (GTDB taxonomy): domain Bacteria; phylum Pseudomonadota; class Gammaproteobacteria; order Chromatiales; family Chromatiaceae; genus Thiodiazotropha. Next base: position 18,572 of record JBEVWG010000051.1, on the reverse strand, counting down.
CAGCCAAGACAGAAGAGAACACCCCTCACCCAAAACGAAGACCGCTAAAATCAATCGACATATCAATCCGACTGAAGGATCAAACCTGGCTGAATTTCAGCACCAATCATTTCAAAAACGTACCCCCCTGGGAGAGTAAAACCCTACAGTTACTTTTTCTCTATCTGGTTCTGCTCATCACTATCGGCCTGCTGATCGCACGACGGATGGCAAACCCGATGGCCCAACTGGCTGGAGCAGCAGAACGATTAGGATTGGGACAACCTCAACCCCCAATCCCTGAAAAGGGACCAAAGGAGGTACGCAAAACCATTCATGCCTTCAATCTTATGCAGGAGCGCCTGGAGCGACAGATCAGCGACCGTTCACGACTGCTGGCTGCTGTATCCCACGATTTAAAAACCCCTATTACCACCCTCAGGCTGCGAGCAGAATATATCGAAGATCCTGAGATGCAGGAGAAGACCCTGGCCACACTTACAGAGATGGAAGCCATTCTCTCCGATACACTCAGCTACGCTCGTGATGAAGCAGCTGATGAACAGGCCCGCAGCACAGATCTGGCCGCTCTAATACAGAGCCTTGTCGACGACCATGCCGATTTAGGTGGCGAGACGAGCTACCAGGGACCAGAACGGCTCAACTTTATCTGCCGCCCCGTTGCCTTGAGGCGAGCCTTTAACAACCTGATCGATAACGCTCTTAAATATGGGGGTAGTGCAGTTGCAACATTAACCTCCTCCTCGGAGCGGGTCATCATCGACATTGAAGACAATGGCCCAGGTATAGCGGATCAACACCTGAAGGCTGTTCTGGCTCCGTTTTTCCGGCTTGAAGCCTCCCGTAACCGGGATACCGGAGGCACTGGATTAGGTCTTGCGGTCGCCAACACTATTGTGCTCGGCCATGGCGGCGAGCTGTCACTCAGTAACCGCCCTGAGGGGGGACTTAGAGTCAGGGTGATATTGAATAAACTACAAGCCAGAATATAAAACCAACTCGCGATCTTTTCCCTCAATTTTTAATAAGTTAGAGCACACCTCACCCTTCAAAATCGAGATTAGCATTTCATATACCCTGAGATACATATGTTTTTAAATTCATAATCAACTCCCCATATCAACTACAGGAGCTATTTCTCAAACTCTTTTCAGCATGATAACCCGCTATACTTGTCTGACTAAGGACGCATACTGAGACTGGGAAAGCTAACTATGAAGGCATTGCAATCAGACAACTTTCGCAAGCTGAGAAAGACAAATCCAGACGCATTCCATGATTGGATTGCCGGGAAGTCTGATACTGTCAAAAAAGGCGAAAAGAGAATCCGCATAGTACCCGTACGCAACAACAAAAAGACAGACTGATCACCTTCCCAGGCTGATAGCGTGAACCTTGCATTTCCCGCTCTGCTTACTTTCCTCCTGATTCTCCCAGGGTTTATATTTCGCGGTGCTTTTACAAGGTCCGAAAGAACTCAGTTAGACAACAGACCCTTCACTTCCGAAACCGTTAAAAGTCTGATCTTAGCGATCCTCTTGCATTCCATCTGGCTTTAGCTAGCAAAAATATTCTCACCGATATCGATTGACTACCAGATATTTCTGACCCTCTTTACTGCTGCCCGTGGCGATTTGCTTGAACTTACCATCAACAGATCTGCAGTCCATACGCCTGCCTTTATCACCTATCTGATAACAATCTATATCGGCGCCTATCTGCTTGGCACATCAGCACAGAAACTGGTGATTAAAAACAAGCTGGACAGGCATCCTCTCCTAAGTGAGTTCTTTCGTTTCGACACACCCTGGTTCTATCTCTTCAAAGGCTTTAACGATGAGGGTGATGAAGCCGATTTTGTAAAGTTAGCTGTTACCGTACAACAGGTAGAAGCTACCTATCTCTACTACGGCATCCTGGAGGATTTTTTTCTTACCGACTCAGGCAACCTTGAGCGTATTGTTCTCTCCTCTGTTGTCAGACGCAAGCTGACTGCTGACGATGCCATTCTGCCTGTGGATGATAAAAGTAAAACCTTAACTTAAGAGAGCATCACTGGAAGTGTATGAGACTGATCCCGCAACTGCCAGCCATACAAACGAGATCATTACACCGATATACTCCCTATCAAGTAAAATACTAGGGACTAAAAGCATAACGCAACAGAGAATGAAGGTCAGAAAATAACAAATGAACAGCATGCCTGATATAAGCGTAGTGCGCTGGAATTTTTTTACTCCCCTCTCCCCTCGCGGGAGAGGGGCTGGGGGAGAGGGGGAGTTTAAACAGCACAATCATCCAGGTCATCACTCAGTATGACAAGGATTGATCGGATCGTGCCGCATACGTTTCAGTTTCATTAAGCGCTTGACGCACACCCTCTCCCCAACCCCTCTCCCGTCAAGGGCGAGGGGCTTGAATGCCTGCTTTTGAGTGATTGAGAGTTAATGGAATAGCAGTGAGTTTAGATAAGAATAATCCAATCAGAGTAAACCCCACAATACCCGATTTCTACTACAGATTTAAAATCCCGGGTCAGTCTACCAGGTAGTGTTCAGTATCTATCCCACATAACATTACATTTTTCCTTTTTAGCTGCTTTAAGTAATTCGATTACCGGCAAGGCGCGTTGCGAAAGTGTAACAGCAGTTTCATCATCATCTTCTTGTGTCGTTAAATGCTCACCTTCACGCTCGATTGCTGCCTGCAGCTGCTCAAGCGCAGCTTGTACATCTTCAGCAAGGAGAGCACTGGGTACTGTGCCACTATGCCCCATCATTTTTAGCAGCGAGACTGCCACGTCACCAAACAGGGTAATGTCTGCATAGGCAGGCGTTGAAAAAGTTACTAGCATAGCCTGGGCCTCCTAAATGGTAAGCTGGACTTCCCACTTCACCAATACCATCATTAAATTATTTACCACTCATCTTAATAATAGCTTCTGCATCAGAACGTGAGCTCTCTACTCCGACCCTGTCAGTATCACAGCTCCGTTCTGAGGGTAAGCCCCATCATCTAGGTTAATGTCCTTTGCATCCACAGGACGACCATAAAGAAAGCCCTGTGCTTCATCACAGCCTGACTGGCGGAGAATACCTGCTTGCTCCTCATCCTCAACCCCCTCAGCGATTACTCTCATACCCATGTTGTGGCCCAGTGAGATGATTGCAGTCGAGATGATGGAGTCGTTCTGGTCGTGGACAATATCGTGAATGAAGGTGCGATCGATCTTGAGCGTGGAAATGGGAAAGCGTTTCAGGTAGCTCAGGGAGGAGTAACCAGTGCCAAAGTCGTCGATTGAGAAGCGTACACCTAAACGGTTCAATTCATCCATGATTGCAATTGCCGCATCTACGTTCTCCATAATCATACTCTCGGTGATCTCAAGCTCCAGATCTGCTGGGTTGATCCCAGTCTCTTGCAGAACAGAGCCAACCATCTCAACCAATGAGGCATCGCGAAACTGGCGCGTCGAGAGGTTTACCGCCATCCGCAATTTGGGTGAGCCCGCTTGTTGCCAAAGGTTGAGTTGCTTGCACGCTTCCTTCAGCACCCAGCGACCAATGGCAATGATATAACCTGTACGCTCGGCAATGTGAATGAACTGGTCGGGACCAATAAGCTTTTTCTCCGGGTGCTGCCAGCGCAGTAGTGCCTCAAAACCTTGTAGCTGCCCGTCCTTTAACGTGATTTGTGGCTGGTAAAAAAGGCGCATTTCGCGACGCTCCACAGCGTTACGCAAGGAGGACTCTATTTGGAGTTGTTGGTTAATCTGTCGGTTCATTTCAGAGGTATAGAACCGCACCTGACCTCCGCTTTCCTGCTCCTTCGCCTGGTGCAGAGCGATCTCTGCACAGTTAATCAGATCCAAAGCGAAACGACTGTCCATGGGTGCTACCGCAACGCCGGTGCTGACCGTGAAAACATACTCTTCATTGTTGAATATCACTGGCTTTAGAAATATATCAGAGAGTTTCCTGAGAGCGGCCATTACCCCTTCCAAATCTTTCAGTCGATCAAGGAGTATCGCAAACTCATCACTACCAATACGTGCTACCGAGTCGCTGCCGCGCATTGCCCCGAGCAGCCGCTCTGCGACCTGCTTCAGTAACCGATCTCCGTTCGAAAGCCCCAGGCTTTCATTGAAAGTCTTGAAGCGATCGAGATCGAACATCACGACACTCACCATGTCGTCGTTGCGTTCAATACTCTTCAGCGCGTGCTCTAGGCGATCATTAAAAAGGGTTCGGTTTGCCAAACCCGTTAGTTGGTCATGGTTTACCAAATGCTGAATCCGTGCATCCTTATCCAGGATTGCCAGCTGCATCTTTTGACGATCGGTGATATCCCGATGGCTTTCAATAATGCCCGTAAGATTACCACTGGCATCCAACATGGGTGAGGCCATCACTTCGAACAGCTGAGACTGTCCCATCTGGTCTTTGTGTTCGTGGATGACGAGTTGAGGGTTAAGTGTCGCCTTCAGTTGCTCTACAGGACAGGGGTGGTCAAGACTGTTGCAGGGTGTATCTCTTTTGTGTGTGAGCCGAAAGCAGAGCTTTTCGCCCTGAACCACACCATGGTGATTTTTTGCGGCGATGTTTTCCAGCAGTACATGGTAGTCCAGATCTATGACCATGATGGGATCGTTGACTCCGTCAATTACCCGTTGCAAGAAAGCACGCTCTTCATCAATACGACGTTCCCGCATGCGCAGCTCACCCATTTGTTGCTCGATACGCATGGACATGCTATTGAAGGCATCGGTGAGCTGCCCGATCTCATCCTGACTCTTTTTTACTACACGCACACCGAGATGGCCATCGGCAAGCCGACGACTGGCCTCGGTAAGATTGCGTAGGGGGCGCCTGAAGATTTGGCCGAATAACAGGAAAAGCCCCAGACTGATCAGTAAAATAACAGCGGCTGCCAGCAGGGAGTGGCTCAACCACTGCTCCATCAGATCCTGGTAGCGTTTCAGCCCCATTCCCACATGGATTCTGCCATAGAGTACGCCTTCGAGCTGGATGGGTGCGATGAAATCGTAGCTGCCGTCGGCCAACCAGAGGCTAGGAATTCGATCAGCCTCAGGAAGGGGGGCAGTTGAGATGATTCCAGAGCTGGCCAACACGCGGCCCCGATCATCCTCTAGCAGCAGATAGTTTAAGCGCTCCTTTCGCAGGATCTGTTCCATCTGCAACTGAGCCTGAGCCATATCCTGAGTCATCACCGAAGGTGCTAGAGAGATATCCAGCAATGTGGCAAGCGTGTCCGACTCTCTTTTTATGTCGTCATGCAAAAATTGCTCGTGGTTGGCAATGCCTATGTAAAGCAAAGTGCCTACCAACAGTGACTCAACCAAAAGTAGCAGCGCACTGATCTTAAGCGTATAGGGAAGATAGAGCGAATTCACTTTCCTGACTCGACCAGCTGGGCGCGCAGCGCGGGCAGAAAGGGGGTCATGGCTTCCATCTCACCTGGCTCCAAATGACGCAAACCACGGTAGCCAAACTGATTGATGAAGGCCTGGCCCGCCTTTGTGTTGTTGGTAAAGCGGGTGATAATTTGGACTAATTGCTCACGCGCTTGTATGTCCAGCAAGGGACTGACTTGGTAGATTACCGGTGGAGCCTTTCCAGGCAAGGCGCCAGTGAGATTGCCAGAATCCGACAATATACGCAGACGATCACCCACACGGTCGCGAAGTTGATCCATGGCTCGAGATGAGATCACAGCCGCCTGGGCCTTTCCGTTGGCAACCGCCATCACTGCTGAGCTATGGGTAGGATGATGCACAAAGGTGATATCCGTTCCGGGCTCCAGTCCCTCCTCACGCATCATTGCCTTGGCAATCTGAGTAATCTGTGCAATACGGGAAGGCACCCCCACGACAGCATTGCGCAGTTCAGCTGTATCCATTAGCGCTGAATTCCGGGGGACCACCACAACCGCCTTCAGGTCGGTCAGTGGGCGCAGGATGGGTTGATACTCCTCATCGAGTTGAGCCATGCGTGCCATATGTGATGCGTTGATGACTAGAACGTAGCGATGTTGTGCCAATCTCTCCATGAACTTGGTGTAGTTGGGGGCACTCACCACACGCACAGGATGGCCCAGCTTCAGTTCCAGGTCTTGTGCTAACGGTTTGTAGAGTTGCACCAGCTTCTGCGGTGAAAGGTAGGGAAAGACCGCAATTTCATTGATACTCTCAAGTCCAAAGCCCCACAATGCCGAAGAGAGCAGGAGCATTGGGGCCGCAAATAAAGTTTTTAATCGATATCGACTGTTTAAGTGGGAGATCGAGATACCAAGTAATCGGTATACAGGCCGGATGTAAGAGGTAACCATAATATTTATGACCATTGCGGTAACGATGGGAGTTTCTGATTGTTTGAAAGTCCCTTTTCTTACATACTCTTAAGATTAGGTGATCCTCTTTTGCTGTCAATGTTTACCGGCAAATGCGAATTGTGTTGGGTCTACAGTACTGTACTTGCGGCCACCCACTCTAAAAAGGCCCGCTTACTCCTTAGTGTGCTATTGCCTTAAGGCTTTATCAGATGTTAATTCTCCCTGCGTCAGATATAGAGCGTGATTTCTGAACCCCATTATTTAATAACCATAAAGTAAGATAAATCTGCCAGATACGGTGGCCTGGATTTAGATAGGTAATAACCCGAATATTTAGGGGTTCAGGTATCAGTCAAGAAATTGTAAATAAGTAATACCTCAATTAGTGGTGGAAGTTCCGAATTTTCTTTCGCCCCCAATGTGGCGGATAGTTTACGCGAGTAATTTCCGCTTATTCTGAAGATCAATGCAGAGTATGCTGACCGCTCTGTCTTTAGCGCATTCATGATAAAAGCGATGCCTCTGATAGACGATACAAACTCTATCAGGACACTCATCATTTACATTTGACATAACATACTTAATCAACAAGACACCAAACAATGATCCCATTGTTATTATTGTTTATAAACGCTGAGTGTCCCAGAATTCGTTGTTATGCTTTCTTGGCTATGCCGCTATTATTTGTGCATAGCAAGTTAGTGTTTTAAGTTTTTCTTTAAACTCGCTTATTCATAAGGATTAAAACCAGATATATTCCGGCTTTCGCCGGAATAATAAATGGACCAGAGGTTATTCAAAATGAAAAAGGGTAATGGAGGGTCAGCGTGATAGTCTAAATTCCAGCTGCTATCTGGTTTGTAAGTTCGCTCATCTGTATCTACATCGCAAGGAAGCGATGTGTGAAACCCTCATTAACTAGGTATCTTATTGTCATACTGCTGGGGCCGTTTACCATACCCCTCGCTTTCTTGGCTAAGAGCGATCGAGCAATATAGGCAGATAAATAGCGTGGGCATACAGAGATCATTACTCGTTTGATCCGCTGATGCTCCTTTCAATATCCAGAAAATCACTCACGCCGATCTCATCTTCAGGATCCAGCTCCAACCATAATCGTGGCATGCTCTATATATTTAATAGAAGCAGCGAATTTCCACTCAAGGTCTTTATTCAGCTTATCTATCAGACACTAGCAGTTACTATCCATCCCCACCTCTATACACAAGCATGCAAGCTATTTTGTATTTGGATTAATGAAAATTCATATTCAACTGCAGAATCCAGGTTAAAAGTCCTTAGCAGACAATATGTGTGAAAAAGTGCGCTCATGGCCTCGCGTATAGACTTTATCGGCAACGTCATAGATTTTATTTCTTACGGAATCAAATGCTTTTAGAAATCCTGCCTCTGTGTCACTCAACCCAGGGCAAAGCTTCTTAAGAGCATCCTCTTCCACATAGAATGCAATCTCTATGACATTATCATAACCCCAGAAGCAGACTCGATTTCCATCTTCTTCAAAACTACGACTAGGATTTGGGAATTTCACACTCATTAGTATCTCCTTCACTATTGGGCAGAGCTGAAACCACTCTTTGGACTTATCCTTTTAAGTAATTTAAACAGGCCACTTTCCGTAGAAAACACCAGAGTGGTGATTTGTGTTATGATTGACTTGTATGACTGCATAGTCCTTGTGAACTGATAGAACGCCACAGATTTATTCAATCCCGTCCTTTTCAGACAACTTTCTCACTATCTACTGGTGAGACATTACGAATAGAAGAATTACCACATGGATCATTTCCATTCTGGAATGGCATTGAATTACCCTCAGATGCTAACCGAACTTGTGATCTTGTTTCGATAAACTAGCATTACATCTTATACGCCTAACAAAGAAAATTCTCTAAACACCTGCCACTGTATAGATAAAATATGTAGAAAGTTTTTTTAATCAGTTAATAGACTTGTTTACAGTATTAACCGCAAACGGCAGATCGGTGTTTGCAAGAAAGGAGTGTTTCGAGTAAATAAACAGCGGCCGTCTATTATTTAGTACGGCATAGCGGCTTGCCACTCACAGACGAAGTGCTGATTAAAGTCTCCTCCTATTCCGTTACTAAAGCAAATCACTATAATTATTAACCCAACACCTTAAAAGTACCCGCATCTTGAAGATGGGTATTTTTTCAGTCTTAAGCTACACTTAACATATAGGTTAGAAATCCGAATACCGGCTTGCTCCCAGAGTTCCTCCTCCGTCAGATGACGGCAATCGCTTCTAATTATTAGTTTCTTTGGCACTGCATCAAAGGAATAGAGCCCACATCGTCTCGCTCAAACCAAATACAAATATGAGCAGATTATCTACGATAGGTAAAAAAAGATTCATGAACAAGCCAGGTAATCGATATTTAACTACTCCCGTATTCCTTATGGTCACTTTCTCACTACTGGTATTAGTGACAGGGCAACTCTTTTCAAAGGACCTAGAGATCGAAATACCAGCAAATGCTAAAGCAAATAAATATAGAAGTGGCTGGCAGTGTGATTACGGCTTTCAAAAGAAAAATCAGCAATGCATTCGCATCAAGGTACCAGCCAATGCATACTCGACCAATAACTCTTATGGTAACCCTTGGAAGTGCAACCGAGGTTACCGTGAAAAGGGCAATAGCTGTATCATTATTCAAATACCCGCGAATGCCTATCTAAACTCCTCTGGGGTTGGTAGGTGGAGTTGCGCTCGTGGTTACAGAAAAGTAACCAACTCCTGTGTTGCCATCAATGTACCTGCAAATGGATATTTAACCGAATCATCAAGCGGAACCGGCTGGACATGCAATCGCGGATATCGATCAACTCACTCAACTTGTGTTGCTATCAAAGTGCCTGAGAATGGTTTTTTAACAAATGCTTCACATGGTAACGGCTGGAGCTGTGACCGAGGCTACCGAGCGACAGAGGATGCCTGTATAGCTATTGATGTTCCTCCAAATGGGTATTTAGTAGAGTCTTCATACGGATCTGGCTGGAAGTGTGAACGTGGATTTATAGCAACTAGTAACAGCTGTCTCGCGATTAATCTTCCAGAGAATGCCCACCTGGATTATTCCGGTTCCGATTGGAAATGTAACGATCCGTATCGTAAACAGCAGGATAGATGTGTACTACGTTGATGGACTCAACAAACGAAAGTGGACATTTGAGGATATTCCAGATTCCTGTCTCTTCCCAAACTCTATACACAACAGATTTAACTGACCTTCACCGCTGCAGATTCAACGACCCATACGGCTTTCAACTCTTTATGGATATCAAAGTTTGTCTGAATTTCAGCCAACCAGTATAAACTGGCACATATAATCAGAATCTAATAAAACTTTAAAATACTCATAACAAACTGATAACAGATCAAAAACATCAATAGCTCAGAATATACAGGGTTAAATACAACGAGACAGCAGAACCCATCTCTACCCATACACCACCACCCAGCCATGCAGTACACCAACATCAACGCAACCCACGGCCTGAAACTGCTATGGCTGTTAACGGTATTGATGGCCTTCTTTTACAACCTGCAAGGCACACCTCTATTTGATATCGATGAAGGTGCATTTGCTCAAGCCACCCGTGAAATGGTGCTCAGAGATGATTATCTTACCCTCCATCTGAATGGTGAGCCCCGCCACGACAAACCAATCTTGACCTACTGGCTTCAAGCCCTTTCTGTCAAAGTCTTTGGTGTCACTGAATTCGCTTTTCGCTTGCCTTCAGCAATTGCAGCAACCCTTTGGAATCTACTGATTGTCATCTTCACCTGGCGCTTGACAACTCCCAGCATAGCACTGAAGGCCGGCATACTCATGGCCGGCACACTGGGCACAGGCATTATTGGCAAAGCCGCGACAGCGGATGCCCTGCTCAATCTGTTTCTAGCTGGCACACTTTTCAGTCTCTATTTCAATTTTACCACCAGACAAACCCGCTATCTGCTCGCCGCAGCCTTTTTTACCGGACTTGGATTTCTAACCAAAGGGCCAATAGCCTTATTGATACCTGGCCTGGTCAGTCTGATCTATTCACTCTCCATTGGTAAATTTCAGGACTGGATCAGAATCATTTTCAGCCCATCAGCATGGTTGGTCTTTTTATCTGTCGGCCTACCCTGGTACCTTATTAACTACCTGAAAGAGGGCTCAGGATTTATTGAGGGGTTTATCGGCACGCATAACATTGGACGATTCACTCAGGCGATGGAGAGTCACTCAGGACCATGGTGGTACTACCTGCCAATGCTATTGTTGATGGCGTTTCCATTCAGCTATACCTTGCTGCGACCATTTCTGAATGTAAAAAATGTCATCACAAAACCACTTAATCGATTCCTGATTATCTGGTTTCTTCTGGTACTGGTTTTCTTTTCACTATCTGCCACCAAGTTACCACACTACATACTCTACGGCCTGACCCCGCTGTTTATTCTTGGCGCAATACATATCGATCGAGAAACAAACTTAAAACCTGTATTTTTACCCTTATTGTTCTTTGTAGTATTGATGTTAGCCTTGCCACAGCTGATCTCTTATTCTATTACAGAGCTGGACAATCATTCTCTCAGTGAAACCCTCAGCCAACCAAGCAATTACCTACCAGCTAATTACTATTTAATTCTTGGTGTTGTGCTACTTAGTATAATCTGGTTATTCAATGATCATCGATGGCTGATCCAGGGACGACTGCTTAGCGCTGGCATAATCACTATTTTTATCGCCTCTGAATTATTGATACCTATAGTCGGCAGAATTCAACAAACACCCATACGCGAAGCCGGAAACCTCGCACGTAATTACAAACAAACCACTGTAATGTGGCGAATAAACAACCCTAGCTTCAGTGTTTACAGTGGCCGCATCACACCCAAGCGTAAACCCAATGAGGGAGAAATTGTTCTAACGAAAAGCCGACACCTAAAAAGACTACCAAGCCATCAACTACTCTATGAGCACCAGGGAGTAGCCCTGGCTCTGCTTGATACAGAGGAACATATCGATGTTTCAGGACCAACCCATCCCCTTACGCCACTTGAGCCTTTGGTTGATTCCAGTATTACTGTTATGCAGCGCACTCTGGCTCCATCAGACGCAACTCAATACCTCACTGTTTCTCTGGATAAATCATCAGGTAGTACCAACCCTGAGTCCCGCCCTGTGGGAAACACTCACCATTCTAGGGGACGGTCTAGTGGCATTAACACTGCTTCTCCCATTTTACAAGCATCACCCCAAAGCCGTCATCGCGGCCATAATTTCAGGCCTGATCGCAGCAATCTTGATACATCTTCTCAAAGCAGGTTTCCCTATCCCACGCCCGGCAGCAAGCTTGGACAGAGATACAATCACCATCATCGGGCCGATTCTCAAACAAGGCAGTTTTCCATCAGGTCATACAGCAACCATTTTCGCTTTACTAGGCAGCGTTACACTCTGGATCAAAATCAAGTATCTGACAAATCTACTACCAATCCTGGCCGTCGTAGCCATTTTCGCAGCCTTCTCCCGTATAGCAGTGGGCGCCCACTGGCCGCTGGATATTTTGATCGGCGCAACCTTAGGTTGGATATCTGCATTTATCGGCAGTGCATTGACCCAGCGCATATCCACTACCCCGCAGGCAGTCAATTGGTTAGGTCGCTTCCTTACCCTGTGTACCCTATACCTGCTGTTATTTCACCAGACTGGTTATTTCAACGCACAACCAATACTTCATGGTATCGCTCTGCTGCTGCTAGGCATCACCTGTTTACAGCATCTAGAACATCCAACAATAAAAGCTCTTCCAGCAACAAGCTGAAACCATGACCATGTTGACATCCCTACAAACAGCGATCAAAAGCAGAAACAAGCCATCAAGTCTAATCATAATCCTTGGATTGGTGACAACAGTTGCCATATTGTTGTTTCTCGCATCTGAGTTCGATGCATCGAAAAGCCTCTCTAGCTGGCAAAACCTTAGAATTGATTCGCTTACCCTCTGCTTTCTGTTGATACTGCTAAGCCATATCGCTCGCGGAGGACGTATATACCACCACTTCCTGCCGCATACAGAGGGAAGATTTGATCTTTGCCTGAGAATTGCACTGCATCACAACTTTTATAACTACCTGGTACCGATGCGAGTCGGTGAAGCGAGCTTTCCCATTCTGTTACGACAGAGTTTCTCCATCGATTTGACAGAAAGCACTGCAGCCTTAGTCAGCTTTAGACTACTAGACCTCTTAACTTTAGCGCTCATCGGGATACTCACCCTTGTACTTGGCATGCATCTAGCTGGCCATTTACAACTACTGTTGGTAGCTTTATTGACAGTAGCAGTGATAGGCCTACTGCTACCCAATCTATTTCATCAGCTCACAAAACACTGGCCAAACCTTAATAATCCAATCAATAAATTCAAACAAGGTATACCCAGAAAACCCAGCGACATATTGAGACTGTCTTTATGGACCCTCATGGTCTGGGCGATAAAATTAACCGCATATACTTTGATTATCGGTTCATTTATCAATATCAGTTTTTCTCTTTCTCTGGCCTCAGCTGTGAGTGGCGAACTTGCAAGTGGCATTCCGCTCTATACGCCTGCAGCAATCGGAACCTTCGAAGGTGGTATTGCAGCTGTTCTACTACCCGCCGGAATCGATCAAACATCTGCAATTACAGCTGCAGTAAATTTCCATCTTTTTTTGTTAATTACCACTTCACTCAGTGCCGGATTAGGCCTCCTGATAGGAAATAGAAAAAATGTCGCCCGATGAAGTACTCCTGGTTTGGTTTCAAACCAAACTATCTTTCCAATACAGTGACACAATCTTCCAATGGATCTCTAGTCGAAGTGGATTCTCAATGCCGATATTGCTGGCACTACTCTTTAGCGCATTTATAAAGGAAAAATGGCATGGTGTAGGCTGGTGGTTTGCACTCATCATTGTTGTAGCAATTGGTGATCAGTTCGGTAATCAATTGAAAGCACTATTTTCCGAGCTTCGACCTTGCGCTGATCAGTTAGAGCTTCTACAGGCAGCCAGTAATTATACCTGCAGCAGCGTTGCCAAAGGCATGCCTTCGAATCACGCACTGACTTTCTACACTGCAAGTCTGTTTGTTATCTTAACACGCAGAAACTGGTGGGGCTGGCACACCATACTGCTGACAACAGCACTATTAACAATCCTTTCCAGAATTTACCTTGCAAAACATTATCCAAGCCAAGTTGTTGCCGGTATGTTTCTTGGCATCAACATCGGTGTAACCGCTGCATTGCTCTACCAGGCTAAATCCTGGTTCAGACCTTTGGTAGTTCGAATTATTAATTTTACAAACCTGGTTCCTTGCTATGACAATGCGCACTCCAATTTCATCAAAAGAGTGAAAAGAACAGAACTACGGGAGGCTTCGAATCATGCTTGACAGGAAAGCCACCAAACCCCATCTATCTGTAATAGTTCCTTTATATAACGAACAAGAGAATATCCTGCCACTCATCTCTGAGATTGATCGAGCTTTACACAGTTGCCACTATGAGTGGGAAGTGATCCTGGTGGACGATGGAAGTTCAGACGAAACAAATAGCAATATAAAAGCAACTCTCTCAGATACCAGCGGTAATTATCAACTCGTAACACTGCAGCGAAATTTCGGTCAAACTGCAGCTATACAGGCTGGTTTTGACCATAGCAAGGGGCGTTATATTGCAACTATGGATGGTGATCTACAAAATGATCCTGCTGATATACCTGGCCTGGTTGATCTATTAATCAATGATGAACTGGATCTGGTTGTGGGATGGCGCCAGCAACGAAAGGATGATCTTCTACTAAGAAGATTCCCCTCCAAAATCGCCAATATTCTTATCGGTAGGGTTACCGGCGTTCGCCTGCATGATTATGGTTGCAGCCTGAAGATCTATCGAGGCAGCCTGATCAGGAAGATGAGGCTATACGGTGATATGCATCGGTTCATCCCTGCCTGGATGTCGATGTACACCTCCCCATCAAGAATCCGCGAGGCAGTAGTCAACCATAGAGCCAGGATACATGGCCGCTCAAAATATGGAATTGGGCGTACTTTCAAAGTCATGATTGATCTGCTTTCCGTCTATTTTTTTATTCGTTTTCTCTCCAGACCCGGACATTTTTTCGGAAGAATTGGTCTACTGATGGGTGGTATAGGTAGCGCTATGCTAATCCATCTCGGAGTAGTAAAATTTGTCTTACAGGAAGATATCGGCTCCCGGCCCATGTTGATAATTGCCATCATGCTGGTGCTCATGGGCGTGCAAACCTTCACGACTGGTCTACTCAGCGAACTCTCCACCAGAACCTATTATGCTTCGAACAGAAACCGCTCATATATCTTGCGTAGCGATATCATCGAGCAGGAAACCTCAGATGCAGATCAACTTCCAATCAATACTCAGGAAAAGAGTCAGCCTATCACCTAAAACTACCCACGCACCATATTGAAGCACCCACCAAATAATAACGAAACAAATCGGGATACTCATCTCGAGAGCCTCTTCAAAGGGTTTGTTGGTATGAGTCACTGGCCAACCGCAGTATGCCGCAGATTGAAGTATCGATAAACGCCAAATCTCGAGGCTGCACGACTAATGCTTACGTAAATAATACTTACCAAGCTAAAACCGTCTGCATCAGCAAAAGTTGATGTACAACCCCGTCTTGCACTGTGCAAACACAGTCTAAAAATTACTATTCATCTCCGACTATCACGCCGTTTCTCGCAAAAAAGCTGCATGACTTAAATATCAGTGATAGATCGAGCAACCATCTTGTTCATTGATGCGCGCGGGTTATTAGATTTTGAATTTGAGGTGTTGGATTAGGTACCTTGTTTATCTTTTGGGTGCTGACGCGAATATCTTTCATTATCGGTACCACATAGTACTTTAGGTAATATGTGCAATGAAATTGTAATAGTCCCCAGGAGATGCCGTGATATTTTTATCTCATGACTGAGGAGAAACAAGATGACAGATAGAGACAACCAGTTTGAAGGCATGGATTGGCTCCGGGCGGAGCTGGAGGATGCCCTGGACGAGGACTATGAACTTGAGATGTCAGAGCCTGCCCTATCCATGGAGTTGCGCCGCATCTATAAAAAAATACATCCTCCGACCCTGGATCGGAGGGAGTACTTCAAGGCGCTGCTGACCCTGCAGGCGGAACTCATCAAGCTACAGGATTGGGTTGAACATAGCGGGGAGAAGATCGTTATTGTCTTCGAGGGGCGGGACGCTGCCGGCAAGGGGGGTGTGATCAAGCGTATCACGCAACGGTTGAATCCCCGGGTATGCCGCGTTGTGGCCTTGAGCAAGCCCACGGAAAAGGAGAAGTCCCAATGGTATTTCCAGCGTTACGCAGCCCACCTGCCGTCAGCAGGTGAGATCACCCTGTTCGATCGCTCCTGGTATAACCGCTCAGGGGTCGAGCGGGTGATGGAATTCGCGACTCAAGAGCAGGTGGAACAGTTTTTCCAGGATGTCCCGGACTTTGAGCGTTCCCTGGTCAGGTCGGGGATACGCCTGATCAAATACTGGTTCTCCATAACGGACGAGGAGCAGCAGTTGCGCTTTCTGATGCGTGTCCACGATCCCCTCAAACAGTGGAAACTAAGCCCCATGGATCTCCAGTCAAGGGTACGCTGGGAGGATTACACCAAGGCCAAGGAAGAGGCCCTTGCACGCACCAATATCCCCGAGGCGCCCTGGTTCATCGTGGAGGGCAACGATAAGAAACGTGCGCGATTGAACTGCATCCACCACCTGCTCGACCAGATCCCCTACAAGGATGTTCCCAACAATGCCATTACCTTGCCGGATCGTGTCTTCAATCCCAATTACGAGCGCCGGGTGTTGCCGTCAACACTCTACGTACCTAAGCGATATTGAACCTATTATGACTGAGATAAAATCGAGACCGCTGCATATCCAGCGCTATCTTATCAGCGGCGTAATCACCCTTATCCCGCTTTGGGTCACTTGGCTGGTCTTCAAATATGTATTCAATCAGCTTTCAAAGTTGGGGGCGCCCTGGGTCAAGATGCTTTCTCACAGTATCAGGAACGAGTATCCGTCCCTTGCTCAATGGCTACTTGAACCATGGTTTCAAAACACCCTGGCTGTTTTCCTAATGCTGGTGGGTCTCTATCTGGTCGGTTGGTTCGCGAGTCGAATGATCGGGCGGAGAATCCTCAACATCTTCGAATCGACCGTGCAGCGCCTGCCAGTGATTCAGAATGTCTATGGCTTGGTGAAGAAGCTCATTTCGGCTTTAGGGGATAAACCGGAAAATATACAACAAGTGGTGTTGATCGAATTCCCATCCCCCGAGATGAAGACGGTAGGATTCGTGACACGTACCATGGTGGATAACAATAGTGGTCAGGAGCTGGCGGCGGTGTATGTGCCAACCACGCCGAATCCCACCTCGGGCTATTTGGAGATAGTACCGATTGAGAAGCTTGTGTCGACGAATTGGAGTATCGATGAAGCGATGAGCTTCATCATCTCAGGGGGTGCGGTGGCGCCGGATACTGTGCCTTATACAAAAAATCAATCAGGCAAAGCATAGCGCTAATCTTCGTCTATTCATTGTCAGTTAGCTCCTTTTAATTATTGCGATTTTCCTATTACTGGCAAAAGTATAAGTAAAATAAGAGTTAAGTTAAGATTAAGGGGTCAAGTCTGTACTTATAGTATTTAATTGATTCCTAACACGCGTATCCACTATGACGAGACGCTTTAACCGAGTAATCGTCTGCGGAAAACAAATCGGGACACTCATCGTTTACATTTAACAAAACATATCAATAATCAACAAGATAACATGGAATAACCCCATGTTATTAAACGTTGAGTGTCCATGGACTCGTGTCTCACAGCCAATTAACCTAGTATTGTATCTCTAAGCATCCAGGAGGATTTCGTGTCCAGCCAAATAAAAAACCTTGTCGGCTTGTTGGTAGTGGCTGCCCTGGCGCTGCTTATATATTTTGCCTTGGAACAAACCCAGATACCGCAAGCCGTAACAATTCTGGTGGCTATTTTCGCAGGTGTATTCGTTGCTCTGGTATTTCTTCCCGACGGTTTTCAGCAATGGCTGAATAAGACATTCAATCGGGTACCCGTGATTGTGCTTGGCTCTTGGCTGGGCATGGCATTGACAATGGGCAGCATGGGTATTTTTATGGCAAAAATGCAAAATGACATGAGTAGTATGAAAGGCAATATAGAGACAATGAATAGCTCCATGCTGGTCATGAAAGACTCTATTCAACCCATGAGAGGCTACATGGAATTGATGTCATCAGATATGGGGAAAATGCGTTTTGATATGCATAACATGCGCGACGACATCGAAAATATCGATAATGTAATCCTGGGTATTGATCAGACCCTAGAACAGGATATCGGGCCTTCAGTGCAGGCGATGGCACCCGCGGTCAACAGAATGGACTATAGCATGCATCGTGGTGTGCAGTCCTTTTCCAATCCTATGGATTACATGCGTAACGCTTTTTCTCCACGTCCCTAGTTGTGTAGCTCATACATTACTGTACTTCGCCCTCATAGAATCGGACGTGCGGCGTTACTGCATCCAGCTCTTCCGAAGACATCTCGACATTTAGAGACACCTATCTATTGGCACACTGGTGATGATTGAACATTCACTATTCAATCAATGGGTCTATTTCCTTCTTTTTATTTTTTTCTCTGTTGATTGCAGAGCAATTACAGCCTAAGGACTGAGCCACTCGGTTCCTCCCAGGGCCTGAGTAACCACCCGGGTCTCGATCAGGTTGGCCAGTTTTTCCTGAGCCGCCTCACGTACTGCTTCCCGGTCGTGATAGAGCATCCGGCCAAGTTTTCTATCAGTTTGTTTGTGCGGGACACCCCATGTTTGTGATAACTAGATCAGTGATTAAGGACTAATCGGGACACTCATCGCTTAGGACTAATCGGGACACTCATCGCTTATATTTAACAAAACATATTAATAATCAAAAAGGTAACATGGAATAATCCCATGTTATTAATGTTTTTAAGATAACGTAAAATTTCTTTCGCACATTTGAAGAGGCGGTGGCCTCGTTGGTTAAATGGTAAGTGACCAAACGAACCAAAGACCAACAAAG
>JBEVWG010000054.1:4415-66052 GCA_040506705.1 Candidatus Thiodiazotropha sp. 6PLUC1 | reverse complement strand
AGCGCATTGGTAGGATGCTTCTCGATCCTTATTCGGGAAATTCAAATCTAGATCACTCAATTAGAAGATGATAAACGGCTGAACCTCCTGGTTCAGTCGATTGTGGTGATAATTTTATACCAATAGAAACAAATGGAAGCTGGGGATTCTGTTTTCTTCCTTCAAATGATGCCTGTCCTGATTAAACTGGCAAGGTGATGAGCTGGGAAAACAGGCTATAATTTAGTTAACTCGTCGGCACAAAATGATGAGCTGAAACGGCGGCAGTTCTTTTTTCCGTTTAAGGGGAGTCATCAGCGCGCCGCTCAATGCCAACAAAGCAGCCTGATGGGGCTGGGATGGGTATCTTCCTTCCCTTCGCCCATGACCTTCCAAAAAGCGGAAGGGGTTAGATCAAGGCGCTTTGCCATTGGTGATAACATCCCTGGAATCAGCAAGTAAGGATACTCACCTGACGTTGCCATGCGCAGCGTAAAGGAGCAATCCTATGAGGCTTTTAACAGGAGCAAAACCTGCAAAGCAGCTCCCATGGAGGGGACGATTCACCGGGGCAGACCTCGAGCGGGGTGTCCTGCATCCGTGTATTGATGGGCATGGAAATATCGACCTGGAAACTGGCCTGCATCCATTCGAGGGGATTTGTGCGCAAAGAGATAAAAACGAAACCCTCACTTCCCAACATCTCTGGCGACTTGGATATTTCCTCACACACCGGACACCATCAATTGGTTCGAGGTCAGGCATGAGAGTTCTATATTTAATTACGGCCCTACTGCTGGTGATGCTGACGGCTGTCGCATGTGACACTTCTGCACCACCTCCCTCCAGTCCGGAATATGGCGCTGGTCCTACTGATAACGCCAAACCTCACTATCACCTCGCTATCCACCCACTGCACAACCCGAAGAAGTTGGCCGAGGCCTACCACCCTCTCATAGAATATCTGAATGCTGAGATTCCCGAAGCCGGTTTTGTTCTCGAGGCATCGCGTGATTACCAGGCCTATGAGCGGAAATTTCGTGCCCGTACCCCTGAGTTCCTCCTGCCCAATCCGTGGCAAACACTGGAGGCCATCAAGAAGGGGTATAAAGTGATCGCCATGGCAGGAGATGCCAATGACTTCAAGGGTATCTTCATCGTACGCAAGGATAGCGGCATCCAGTCTCCCTCCGAACTCAAGGGCAGAGTGGTCAGCTATCCCTCCCACACGGCGTTGGCGGCCTGCATCATGCCCCAATATTTTCTCTACCAGCAGGGGCTCGATATCAATCAGGAGATCACAAACGTCTACGTGGGCTCCCAGGAGTCGTCGATTATGAACGCCTACCTGGGGAAATCCGCCGCCGGCGCCACTTGGCCACCGCCGTGGCGCCTGTTCCAGAAAGACCACCCCGCTGAGGCCGCACAGCTTAAATTGATCTGGGAGACCCCCCCTCTGATGAACAATTCGATCATGGTGAGGGACGATATTCCCGCAGCACTGAGGGATAGGGTACAAGCCCTGTTGCTTGGTCTAGATGAAACCCCAGATGGAAGGGATATCCTCAATGCCATGGAGACTGCCCGCTTTCACGCAGCTGACGACGCCAGTTACAACAAGGTACGAGACTATGTTGCCGTTTTCGAGGAGAAGGTGCGTCCTGTGGAACAAAAATGAATCTGATCAAGCACTCCCTGGCGCAGGTTTTCAGCACTCTGCGCGGACAGCTTATCCTTGGCGTGGCGCTGTTCATATCGATCACTATGGCGCTGTTCGTCATCTATCTCACCGATCGGGAACAGCAGATGTTGCTCGATCGCCATACAGAGCACGCTACCGCCCTGGCCAATAATATCGCTACCACCTCCTCCGGTTGGCTGGCGGCGCGAGACTATTCGGGTCTGCAGGAGATCATCGACGCCCAGAGCCGCTATCCCGATCTCATGTTTGCCATGATCCTGGCTCCCCAGAGGCAAGTTCTGGCTCACAGCGACACCTCACTGGTGGGCAAGTACCTGCAGGACTTCCAGGAGACGGGTGATAGTCTGTCGGGTGCCCGCATAATCAGCCATACAACGGAGTTGGTGGATGTCATCACTCCGGTGGTGCTTGCAGGTCGTGAAATCGGCTGGGTACGGGTCGGTCTTAGCGGAGAGACCACCATGAGGCGCCTGCAGGAGATTACCCAGAGCAGCATCCTTCATGGTGCAGTGGCCGTTGTTATCGGATCCCTGGCGGTTGCAATCATGGGTTGGCGGGTGACACGCCGCCTCTATGCAATTCAGACAGTGGCCGATGCCATCCAGGGAGGCGAGCGTGAGGTGAGGGTTCGCCTTGAAGGAGAGGATGAGGCGGCCAAGCTCGGCAATGCCTTCGACTCCATGCTGAATACCCTGGCACAACGGGAGAGTGAGCTGCAACAACATCGAGATCACCTCTCCGAGCTGGTTGAGGAGCGTACATCGGAGCTTATCAAAGCCCGTGATGTCGCCGAGGCCGCGAACAAGGCCAAGAGCGTATTTCTGGCCAATATGAGCCATGAGCTGCGTACCCCCCTGAACGCGGTGCTGGGCTTCTCTCAACTGATGAAGAACGCCCCGGACGTCAGCAGCGAGCAGCTGAAGAATCTGGATATCATCACCCACAGCGGTGAGCACCTTCTGGATCTGATCAACAATGTGTTGGATATCTCCAAGATCGAGAGCGGTAGAACAGTACTGGAGGAGTCTCATCTCGATCTGCATCAACTGTTGCTGGAACTGAAATCGTTAATGTATGTACGTGCTGCTGAGAAGAGTCTCGATTTTATTTTGCAGCAGTCTGCCGACCTTCCTCGCAACATTTCCGTTGATGGGGCTAAGCTGAGGCAGGTTTTAATCAACCTGATCGGCAATGCGATCAAATACACCAGTCGCGGCAGCGTCTCACTCAATGCCTTGCTGGTTAGCCAGGAGAGTGCGGAACAGGCGTTGCTTCGATTCGAGGTGGAGGATTCCGGTACCGGTATCAGGCCAGATGATCAGGAGCGCATATTCTCACCTTTCGTTCAGTTGGGGGACAGGCCACCGGCAGAGGCAGGAACCGGCTTGGGGCTGGCCATATGCAAACAGTATGTCGATCTGATGAAGGGAGAGATTAATATCGAGAGCAAATTGGGTAAGGGAGCGCTGTTTCATTTCGAGATACCGGTGACTGTGATTCCTTCCGCGACGACTCCAGCAGCAACGGCGCGTGGCCGGGTCCTGGGAGTTGCCGACGGGCAGCCTGTCTATCGCATCCTTATTGTCGAGGACCAGACGGAGAACCGATTACTGCTACACCAATTGCTTGATCCTCTGGGTTTCGATTTGAGGGAAGCCGTTAATGGTCAGGAAGCGATTGAGTCGTTTCAGGAGTGGCATCCTCATCTAATCTTCATGGATATCCGTATGCCGGTGATGGATGGATTGCAAGCTACCCGAAATATCAAGGCAAGCGATAGCAGCGAGCAAACTTATATTGTTGCCCTCACGGCCCATGCGTTGGAGGAGGAGCGTAAGGAGATTCTTGCGGCAGGCTGTGATGATTTCATCCGCAAGCCTTATACCATTGCCGATATTCTTGACACCCTGAGCCATAACCTGGGCGTTAGATTCATCTATGCTGATGATAAAGCGCCCACCGCTGGTGTGCCATTGGATGCGAAACAGTTATCTACCTTGCCCGATGAACTGCTGAGTAGTTTGGAGCTGGGACTTTCAAGGATCGATCTGGATGCGGTAAACCGCTCGATTGAAGAGATACGCACGCTTAAGCCATCCCTCGCAGACGCTTTGTCTCCAGTCGTCAAGGAACTTCAATTCAGCAGAATTTTACAGCTGATCCGCTCACTCAAGACAGAGCCACAGACGAAGAACAAGACAGGGGAAACCAATGAACCCTGATAAATTCAACAAGATATTAGCTGTTGATGACAGCAGTGCAAATCTTCGGTTATTGATGAACCTGCTCGTCGAACATGGCTATGCGGTTTATCCTGCCTCCGACGGTGAGCTGGCTTTGGAGTTCGTCCAGTCGACGCTGCCCGATCTTATTTTGCTGGATATCAAGATGCCGGGGCTGGATGGTTACGAAGTCTGTCGTCAGCTCAAGGCCGATCAAAGAACCGCTTCTATACCCATAGTTTTCCTCAGCGCCCTGGAAGATCAGCGTGACAAAGTAAAAGGGTTTAAAGCAGGTGGGGTGGATTTCATCACCAAGCCATTTCAGCCGGAAGAGATGTTGGCCCGGGTCAGCATCCACCTGCGCGTAAAACAGTTGACTGAAGGTTTGGAGCAGGAGGTCAACGCGCGGACCGAAGAGCTGCTGATAGCCAACAGGCAGCTGCAGATGGAGGTGACCCAACGGGAACTGACAGAGGAGGCGCTAAAAAAAGAGCGTGAGTTATTCATCGCCGGACCAAACATGGCCTATCTGCTAAGTGCCAAAGATGGATGGCCTCTGGAGTATGTCTCGCCAAACATACAGGATCAGCTGGGTTATGATCCTGTGAAAATAATGCGCGAGCGAACGCTTGCCGTTGAGCTCATACATCCAGACGATATCGAGAAGGTCAAGCAGGAGGTTGAAGCTCACAGCAAAGCGGGTGAACCTCACTTCTCACTGGAGTTTAGAGTGCTTACCGCAAGCGGTGATAGCCGCTGGGTATCCGACTTTATTGTTGTGCGACGTGATGCGCATGGAGAGGTCACGCACTACCAAGGCCATTTCAATGACATCACCGAACGTAAGTTGGCGGAAGTGGCCTTGCGCGAAAGCCAGCTGCGACTCGCAAATATCCTCGACAACAGTCCCGGCGCCATCTACCGATGCGCCAACGATCCTGACTGGACCATGGAGTTTATCAGTGCAGGAATCGAACGGATCTGCGGCTATCCCGCCGAAGATTTTCTGAATAATCGGGTTCGCAGCTTCGCCAGCATCATTCATCCAGATGACCTCCAGCGTGTTGCAGATAGAAGAACCCATAGCCTGTCTAAGCAGGATCGCTACCAATTGGACTATCGCCTGATCGCACAGGACGGCAGCCTGCGTTGGGTGCATGAACAGGGATGGGGTGTCTTTACCGATGACGGAAAATCACTCTACCTCGACGGCACCCTTTTCGATATTACCACACAGCGGGAGGCAGAGGAGACACTCAAGCTCAACGCAGAGCGGATGCAGGCACTACTTCACTTAAATCAGATGACCGACGCGAGTGAGGATGAGCTGATGCGTTTTACCTACGAGGCGGCGATCCGTCTGACCCGCAGCAAGCTGGGTTATCTGGGTTTAATGAATGAAAATGAAACCATTCTTAACATACAGTTCTGGTCTCAGGAGGCGATGGATGAGTGCAGAATACCGGACATGCCGCTGATCTTTCCTGTAGAAACCTCCGGCTTATGGGGCGAAGCTGTACGCCAGCGTCGTCCTATTGTCACGAATGACTACAGCGCGCCCAATCCATGGAAGAGGGGTATGCCTGAAGGTCACATAAAACTGATTCGTCACATGAATCTACCGGTGATCGTTGGCGATAAAATCGTTTTACTGGCTGGTGTCGGTAACAAGGATGAGGACTATAGCGCAAGTGATGAGCAGCAGCTAAGTCTGCTGGTGGAGGGTATGTGGCGACAGATCGAGCGTCTAAGGGCTGAGGATGAGCTCAGGCGCTACCACGCTCAGCTGGAAGATACCGTCAAACAGCGCACAGAGGAGTTGAGTATTTCGCGCGATGCAGCTGAGGCTGCAAACAAGGCTAAAAGCGCATTTCTGGCCAATATGAGTCATGAACTGCGCACGCCACTCAATGCCATACTTGGATTCTCCAGCATTATTCGTGAAGATCCCCAGCTGCCGGAGGGGCAGAGGAACAACGTCAATATCATCAATCGCAGTGGTGAGCATCTTCTGACACTGATAAATGATGTTCTGGAAATGGCCAAGATCGAGGCTGGTGGTATAAAGCTTGGCAATGCTCCTTTTGATCTGGGTGGCATGGTGCTCGATGTCATAGAACTTATGCAGATGCGCGCCAGGGATAAAGGACTGGAACTGGTTATCGATCAATCTTCTCAGTTTCCACGTTACATCGTCGGCGACGAGTCTCGACTGCGTCAAGTACTTATCAACTTGATAGGAAACGCTATCAAGTATACCGATCAAGGTGGTGTGAACTTAATACTTGGATCCAGGCAGAACAAACACTCACATCTGATAATCGTGGTTGAGGACTCGGGTCCAGGCATTGCAGTGGAGGATCAAAAACGTATCTTCGACCCCTTTGTGCAGATAGGTGAAAAAGGGGATCGTAAGGGGACAGGGCTGGGACTGACAATATCACGCCAATTTGTGCAGATGATGAATGGCAGCATCGAACTTCAGAGTACGCCAGGCAAAGGCTCGGTATTTACAATCGACCTGCCCCTGACCGATGCCATGGAGACAGATATCACCCAAGCTGAGCAACAAGTTGCTAATAGAGTTGTGGGTCTTGCTCCCGGACAACCAGAATATCGTATCCTTATTGTCGAGGATCAGATTGATAACCAGCTACTGTTAAGTAGCCTGTTACATCACGCGGGGCTCCAGGACAAGGTCGCTGAAAACGGCAAACAGGCCGTGGAGCTATACCAAAGTTGGCAACCACACCTGATTTTTATGGACAGGCGCATGCCTGTGATGGATGGAGAGCAAGCAACTCGACAAATCCGCAGTCTGCCCAACGGTGATGAGGTTAAGATCATTGCTGTGACGGCTTCGGCTTTCAAGGAGCAGCGCGAACAGATGCTCGAAGCCGGCGTTGACGACTTTATCGGCAAACCTTACCATCCCGATGAAATTTACGCTCAACTGTCGAAGCATCTGGAGATACGCTTCCTGCATGATGAACTGGTCGAAGCCAAACAGCAGCGGCGTGCTTTAACTCCGGAAATGTTATCAAAACTGCCGGATGAGCTTCGCTTTGATTTACAAGAGGCAGTTGAGAGCCTGGAGATTAAACGTATCTACTATGTCATCAAACAGGTGGATGAATATGATCATGATCTCAATAAGAATCTGACTCAGTGCGTCGAAGATTATGATTATCCTGCCATCCTGCATGCGTTGAAAAAAGTCTAAGCGATAACCCCGCGAGAGACGATTCAATAAAGGTGCAGACAATTCATACGCCTTATGTTTAACAAATAGGCAGTATTCAACTCCTCCGCTAAAGAGCGAAAACCATCACCAGGCCATGAACTGGGAGCAGTGCTTGAAGCATGTGTTCAACATCGACCGCTACTGAGCATCCATGCGCTCGTGCCATTAGTGAATCCCTTCACGTCAAGTATCTATCTGTCTGAAGTGTGGTGCGTCATATAAACCCTATATTTAGACAAGGCCTATCTCAGTTTGCGTTTAAATCACCTGCCTCGCCCTGCGGGAAGCCACTCAAGCCGCGATTGCGGCGTTGCACCCCTTGGTAAGGGAACAACCATTACCTGCGGGCTGCGCCTTGCACTCACGGCTTGAGCGGCTTTCTAAATACAGGGTTTATATGACGCACCACACTAGTCTATACACCACCAAGGAAGAGGGGCATTAGAGCTACTTCTGAAGCAAAGGAGGGTTAACCTGACAGCACCGGCATATCCATATTTGCTGAAGTGAACTGACTGATCTGATTTAAGCTAGTCTTTACATAATCTGCACTCAAAAAAAGATGTCCAAAATAACGACATAATGATCTTGTCGATGGTGGTGCATGCAAATTTTTCAACAACGGCAAAAAAAGAACTGAGGAAGACTCAATGAAAAAAAACGCCATTCTTTCCTGGTCAGAACTTGAACCGCATAAACCGACTTATGCACTTGTCGCAGATGTGGATCTGGTTGTTATTCGTTGGCCCGACCAGGAGCAGGTATCTGTTCTATATGGTCGTTGTGCTCATCGCGGGGCTCTGATGGCTGATGGTCGAATTCAGGGTGAGGATATTATCTGTGGCCTGCACGATTGGGATTATGGTTATAAAACTGGAGTCAGTTCCTACAATCCTGCAGAGAAGCTGCATCGCTTTCACGCCTGGGTTGAAGCAGGCCAGGTCTGGGTAGACGAAGATGAAATAAAGGCTTGGTCTGAACAAAACCCACAACCCTATAATCGATCCAAGTATCAGGGATTGTATAAGGATCTCCATGGTGGTGCAGAAGAGCCACACTATAAGTATATCCAGCATCTGGCTGAGCATGGCCTGTCAAAGGTGGGACACCACGGACGCGTCGGCGCCATGGGTGTACCTCGGGATGAGTTGCCGAAATGGGAGCAGATACAACTGCTGACTGGGCAGTTACATCGGCTGCCACTGCTAGACGATCATTCGGTAGGTACAGAGGTTGTGATCGGTCCAAAAGCTAAAAAACCGCTGCAATTGGATTGTCCCCTGTTTGTTTCTGATATGAGTTTCGGAGCGCTTTCAGAAGAGGCCAAGGTGGCCCTGGCCAAGGGAGCCGAGCTGGCTGGTACCGGCATCTGTTCAGGGGAAGGCGGGATGTTAGCTGATGAGCAGGCGGCCAATAGCCGTTATCTCTACGAATTGGCATCGGCACGATTTGGCTTTTCCATGGACAAGGTGCAACGGAGTCAGGCCTTCCACTTTAAGTGTGGTCAGGGTGCTAAGACCGGTACCGGAGGACATCTGCCGGGTGATAAGGTTAATGGGCGTATTGCAGAGGTACGGGGGCTTGAGGAGGGGGAGTCGGCCATTTCACCCTCCAGGTTTCCCGATTGGGAACAGATCGATGATTTCAGACGTTTTGCAGATGCCGTGCGTGAAGCAACAGAGGGTATACCGATTGGGGTCAAACTCTCAGCACAGCACATTGAAAGGGATATCGAAGCCGCTTTGAGCATAGGTGTCGATTACATCATATTGGATGGGCGAGGTGGAGGCACCGGTGCTGCACCATTAATCTTTCGGGATAATATTTCTGTGCCTACTATTCCGGCATTGGCTCGTGCTCGCCGCTATCTGGATAGCAAAGAGAGAGATGATGTCTCTCTGATAATCACTGGCGGTCTAAGATTACCTGCAGACTTTATCAAGGCACTTGCCTTAGGTGCCGATGCTATTGCACTCTCCAATTCAGCGCTTCAGGCGATAGGTTGTCTGGGCATGCGAGCCTGCCACACCAACAATTGTCCGGTGGGTATCGCTACCCAGAAAGCGGAATTGAGACAACGTCTGAAAATTGAGAAGGGCGCTGAACAGTTAAATAACTTTTTTCGTGCTTCAACTGAGTTGATGCAGGTGATGGCCCGTGCTTGTGGTCATGATCATCTCAGTGGATTCTGTTTAGATGATCTCACTACTTTCGATCGCGAAATGGCACATTTGGCAGGAATTGCCTATGCAGGGGTAACATTGGAGTGATCAATGATCCTTTGTGCCAGGGTCTGTTAACGTTAATAGAGAAGGGTATTTTATCGTCAGTGGTTGAGCTATTTATACGGTGTTTGATATCGGTCAGTTAATGGACGGTTAAACCTGGATCAGTTGTTTAAGGTGTGTGTAAACTGATTCCAATCTATCGCCACAAGATCTCTGCATAAGTGGGGGTCCTGCTGAAACAGGCAGTTGAGGTGCAGTGGCTCTGGATGTAGGGCGGATAGTTGGAATAGCGGATGAAGAGTCGGCAACTTTTCCAGTTTTTGACACTGCTGATTTTTATCAGTGATTTGATATTTGTCGGTATCAACTACTATGCCAGTCAACGCGCGCTCAACCTCAGTCTGAGCCGCAATGGCGAAAATCTCAAACACTCCTACGATCTAACTCTCGATTTGGTCTATGAGAGTATGTTGCAGCTCGCAACCTATGTCTCAAATCAGAAACAGATCCAGCAGCTGTTTCTGGCAGGCAAAGAGGCTGTCTCCGAAGAGGGGGGCGGTGCGGGTGGGCTGCGAGCTGCGGAGGTCAGGGGTGAACTCTACCGGGTTATCTCTCCCAGCTGGTTACCAATGATGGAGCAGTATGATGCCAGGCAACTTCAATTCCATCTGGGACCGGGATCTCTGAGTTTTCTACGTGTTCACCAACCACAGAAATTTGGTGATCGAATGGATGAGATACGACATATCATTGTTGACAGTTACCGTGACCAGGAAACCAAAATTGGCTTTGAAGTGGGCAGAGTCTACGCGGGATTGCGTGGGGTAACGCCGGTTTGGTCAGAACAAAAAGGTGAGGAGAAAAATCTGATCGGTGTGTTGGAGGTTGGTACTTCCTATCAAACTGTTTTGGAGAAGATTAACCGACAGACCGGCGTGGAAACGATGGTGTTGCTGAATGAACCATTGGTTCACTCAGCAATGTGGCCTGAGTCGATTAAAAAACGTATCGTTAAATTGTCGAACGAGTCTTCCTGCTATGTCGAAGCTATCTCGAATCCTATTGTTGCAGCGATAGTTGAAAACTGTGAAGAGTTGATGCCCTACAAGTCAGAACTTCGCACTTTTAATATCAGTCACAAAGGACGGGTGTATGCCATAACACACTTTCCGCTCTATGATTACCAAGCCAACGCTAGCATAAACAGGAAGCAAGGTGGCATGGTGGTGATGTTGATGGATGTTTCAGATGAGTTCATTGCGTTTAAACGGCAGCTACAGCTGAACCTTATCTATGGAGTAGTCGGATTCGTTGTGATAGAGATACTTCTCTACCTGGGGATCATCTATGGATCACGAAGGTTGCACAGGCTGGTTGATCAGCAAACCCTGGAGATTCATCAGCTGAAAGAGTTTTACAAGGCACGTTCTGAACGGGATGGTCTGACAGCCCTCTACAATCACCGTTTTTTTAATGAGCGTTTGCAACCGGAGATGCAACGAGCCCAACGTGCAGGTTCAAACCTCAGTTTAATGATGTGTGATCTCGATGACTTCAAAGCGATAAATGACAAGTTTGGTCATCTGGCAGGTGATGAGGTACTTCAGGGAGTTGCTTCAATAATCCGCGAGTTAGTGCGTAGCAGTGATTTCGCGGGTCGATATGGGGGAGAGGAGTTCATTGTTGCTTTACCGGAAACCCATATTGATGATGCTGTGAAAATTGCTCAACGTCTGATTGAATCTATCGCTTCATTTGAGAGTAGTAAAGTGCCCGAGTATCAGGTCACTGCAAGCATTGGCGTGGCCATTTGGGATGGTCAACAGAACCTCTCCGGCTTCATTCATAGTGCTGATCAAGCACTCTATCAAGCGAAACTGAAGGGGAAGAATCGGGTTGAACGGGAAGCGAATGCAGAGTGTGCCCAGGTAACTGGCAAAAAGTAACTGGAGAGACTAGCGAAAGCGCAAAAAAAAATGATACGACTACCTCAACTTTTTTAAACTAATTTTTTCAGATTAGAGATATTTAAATTGTTCAAATTTCTCCTGAGATTCTATCGTTTTATGTAAGTATTATTGTTCTGAAATAAATAAAGATCCAGCGGACAGATTTATTTCCGTTGCTTCAATAATTAATAGAGGTGCCCTTAATAATGCCGGTTGGTAATTGCTGCTAGAAAACTTCTTGAAAGCGATTTAGTGGGTACCCTTTGGTTGTTCGTTAAAAAGCTTTTTAATAGTGGACTATTTAGTGCACTTTGTATCTTGAACCAGAGCCATTTATCTCAACAAACACTCGATCTGGAATTGATTATAGGCTCTTTAAGAGGTTATTCATTGCATCACTATAACATCTCAATTGACTGATTCGCTATAAGTGACAGTTATGATTGTCTATTGATTGCCCTTGGGATCTGGATAAGTGTTAACAGGCCCTGGTAGTAGCTGTTGTATTCGCATAAGTGAAAATTTGCACAGCTCTATAAATAGTCCATACTTGAGGAAACACTGAAAAAGTTGTGAACCGAAATCTTGCTGCCAGAATGTGCCATTTCGGCGTTAAAGAACCTCGCAGTAGCGGGCTATTACCATCGGCCTGCACCTCGAATCGGACCATTTTGGTCGACACTCTGTTCGGTCTGGACTTATTCAGATGTTCCTTAATACCATATGAGATGCAAACTCATACGAACCCTGCAATCGATCTATAGTGCCGCGATTGCGATTAGTTTGCTGAAACGCTCCAGTAAAAGTGCATGGAGGAGCGAAGCGCCTACCATCCTCAGGGTTTCGACTATATGCAGGATCCTACCAGTTTACAGCTACAGGCATACAAAGACCTGACCCTTCGTGCCCGTGGCGGCATAGTTATCTACCTGGGGGTTTGGGTGATCTCTGCATTATGGGTTGGGATCGACGAGGGCACCCCACTGTTCTTCTACGCAAACACCCTTCTGTTTGGCGCAACCGCTGTAGCCCGCGGTATTCACTACATACTTTTCAGAGCAGACCCTTCAGCTAACCCCAGGCAAAGGTACCGCATACTTGTTGGGATGATTCTATTCAGCGCCCTCCACTGGGGGGTGATGTCTGCTTGGGTCATTTATGGCAGTCTATACAAAGAGTTACATTACCCTTATATGGTTATCCTTGCAGCGTTTGCTCTTGGTGGTACGGCAATTCTCAGCATCTCTTTTTTCACCAGCACTATCTACCCATTATTGATCTACGTTCCTACCATAACCATCGGGCTGTTCTTTTTTGGAGAGGAAGATCATTTACTTGCCGTGTTGGCCTTCTTTTCTACGATCTATGTGATTGAGGCTGCGCGTGTTTCAAGAAGAGACTATTGGGCTGCAATCAGGAGTAAAAAAGAAGCTGAAGATCGTGCGCTAGAGTTGGAAAAACTCAGTATCACTGACCCACTCACCGGGCTTTACAATCGTATGTACTTTAATGGACACTTTATTGAAGAGTGGTCGCGATGCAGTCGCCTGCAGATACCCTTGAGTCTGCTGATGATCGATCTCGATCATTTCAAATCAATCAATGACAAGTATGGACATTTGTCAGGTGATATTTGTCTGAAGGAGAGCTCTTCAGTGCTTAGACAAAAAGTGCAACGGGTCACCGATACTGTTGTGAGGTTTGGCGGGGAAGAGTTCCTGATCCTGCTGCCGGACACGGATGAGAAAACGTCATCGGCCATTGCACAATCTCTGCTACAGGCCATCTCAGAGATTTCACCCAGCTGGGGAGAAGGAAGTTCTCCAATCAGTTGTTCTATCGGAATCGCCTGCACTGTTCCAAATCACAGAATTGCAGGTAAAGTTCTTCTCAAAGCAGCAGACGAGGCTCTATACGAGGCGAAACGCCAGGGACGAAATAGATTCTGTGCTGTAAAAATTTGATTAGATGAGACTCCTGTTATCACTGTGTTCGTCGTGCTTTTCTGTGTGGTGAAGATAAGTTATTGAACCTATGGGGAATGATATCCAGGTATTTTGAGCCACTACATCCTGCGCACTATGTAGTGGCTCAAATTTGAAATTGAAAATCTGTCAATACAGACTCATATTTTGAGTCCGATTCAGGTTAGAATAGCGAGTCCGAATCCAGGTGATAAATCGCTGCTGATTGTGATAATCGCAGCAGCATCTGTGTCATCGACAAATCTTTGGTGAGACATGTCAGCGAGTTTCGTACATCTTCGCGTTCATTCTGAATATTCGCTGGTCGACGGCCTGGTGAGGGTTAAACCACTTGTCAAGCAGGTGGCAGACGCTGGTATGCCTGCGGTGGCACTTACTGATCAATCCAATCTCTTTGCTCTGGTTCGTTTCTACCAGGCGGCGCTGGCTGCCGGGATAAAGCCGATTGCAGGTGTGGATGCCTGGATTCGCAATCCTGAGGATGTTAATGCTCCCCATCGACTGGTGTTGCTGGTGCAGAACCAGGCGGGCTACAAGAATCTGACCCGGCTGGTCTCCCGCAGTTATCGGGAGGGGCAGCATCTGGGACGTCCACTGATGGAAAAAGAGTGGTTGACCGGTAGTGCTGAAGGGTTGATTGCACTCTCTGCAGGACGTTATGGGGACGTAGGTCGAGCGCTGTTGGCTGACAACCGGGCTTTGGCAGAGACGCTGCTTAAAGAGTGGCTGGAACTGTTTGGAGATCGCTACTATCTGGAGTTGCACCGTACCGGCCGGCCTGATGAGGAGCGTTGTCTGCATGAGAGTGTGGCGCTTGCTACAGACTTTGGTGTGCCTGTGGTCGCCACCAACGATACCCACTTTATCAGACAGGGTGACTTCGATGCCCATGAGGTACGGGTCTGTATCCATGAGGGACGGACCATTGACGATCCGAGACGGCCGAAGAACTATAGCGACCAGCAGTATCTACGAACCCCGCAAGAGATGCAGGCGCTGTTTTCAGATATCCCTGAAGCACTGCAAAATAGCGTGGAGATCGCTAAGCGTTGCACCATCGAGTTGACCTTGGGTAAGAACTTTCTACCCGATTTCCCTATTCCTGAGGGCATGACAATTGCTGCCTTTCTGGAGGAGGAGTCCCGCAAAGGGCTCGACTGGCGCCTGAAGCATATATTCGATATTGAATCCTCTGATTTTTCAGAGCAGCGCAAGGTTTATGATGAGCGCTTACAGATAGAGCTGGATGTCATCAATAGCATGGGTTTTCCCGGCTACTTTTTGATCGTTGCCGACTTCATCCAGTGGGCAAAGGATAATGATATCCCTGTCGGCCCCGGACGTGGTTCCGGTGCCGGATCACTGGTTGCCTATGCCCTGAAGATTACCGATCTTGACCCCATTGAACACGAATTGCTATTTGAGAGATTTCTCAATCCAGAGCGTGTCTCCATGCCTGACTTCGATGTGGATTTCTGCATGGATAAGCGGGATCAGGTTATCGACTATGTGGCGCGGCGCTATGGAAGGGACTCGGTTTCCCAGATCATTACCTATGGCTCCATGGCGGCCAAGGCTGTAGTACGGGATGTGGGACGTGTGCTGGGTCACCCCTATGGTTTTACCGATCGAGTGGCGAAGATGATTCCCTTTGAGATCGGAATGACCCTTGATAAGGCGCTGAAAGAGAGCGATGACCTAAAGCAGTCCTATGCGTCTGATGAGGAGGTGGGTGAGCTCATCGATATGGCGAAAAAGCTTGAGGGTTGCGCACGCAATGCCGGCAAGCATGCTGGTGGCGTGGTGATATCTCCCGGACTGCTGACCGATTTCACGCCACTCTATTGTGAAGCAAATGGGGAGGGACTGGTTACCCAGTTCGATAAGGATGATGTGGAGAAGGTGGGGCTGGTCAAATTCGACTTTCTTGGCCTGCGTACCCTGACCATCGTTGATTGGGCACTGAAGGCGGTAAATGCCGTACGGGACAAGCAAGATCTTGAAGCGGTGGATATCAACCTTATCCCAATGGATGACAGTGCTTCATTCAAGCTTTTAAAAAGTGCAGAGACAACAGCGGTTTTCCAGTTGGAATCCCGAGGCATGAAGGAGTTGATTAAAAAGCTTCAACCCGACTGCTTTGATGATATCACTGCTTTGGTTGCACTGTTCCGGCCGGGGCCATTGCAGTCAGGCATGGTGGATGACTTTATCGATCGTAAACATGGTCGCGCTGCAGTCGCCTATCCCCACCCTGATCTGGAACCGATCCTCAAGCCCACTTACGGCGTGATTCTCTACCAGGAGCAGGTCATGCAGATTGCTCAGGTGCTTGCCGGATACTCACTTGGTGGCGCAGATCTGTTGCGACGTGCAATGGGTAAAAAGAAACCGGAGGAGATGGCCAAACAGGGGGAGATTTTCAGAAAGGGTGCAGTGGAGCGCGGTGTTGAAGAGGAGACCGCAACCTATATCTTCGACCTGATGGAAAAGTTTGCCGGTTACGGTTTCAATAAATCTCACTCGGCAGCCTATGCCCTGGTCTCCTATCAGACCATGTGGCTCAAGGCTCACTACCCAGCCGCCTTTATGGCTGCGGTCTGCTCCGCTGATATGGACAACACCGACAAAGTGGTGCCATTGATCGAAGAGTGCCGTCGCATGAAGTTGAAGGTGGAGGCGCCACAAGTCAATCTCTCCCAATACAAATTCACCGCGATTGATGATCAAACCGTGGTCTACGGTTTGGGGGCAATCAAAGGTGTTGGAGAGTCTGCAATCGAGTCAGTGATCCTGGAACGGGAACAAAACGGATCCTTTGACGATATCTTTGGATTCTGTCGACGTATCGATCTGCGTAAGGTCAACCGCCGGGTATTGGAATCGCTGATTCGTGCCGGTGCGCTTGATGGCTTGGGGGCGAACCGGGCAACCCTGATGTTACAACTGCCCCTGGCGCTGAAATTGGCTGAGCAGCACCACGCCATGGAGGCGGTAGGTCAAAATGATCTGTTTGGTATAGGGGATCCACAACCGGCAGAAGCGAGTCACACACAGGTTATTCCAAAAGATATAGATGAGTGGGAGGAGGAGCAGCGTCTTCAGGGGGAGAAAGAGACGCTTGGACTCTATCTCACCGGCCATCCGATCGACCGATACATTGATGAGTTGGGTCATATCTGCAGTAATCGCATTGGAAATCTGAGCCTCGATGATGCGCCAGCAGGTGGGCATCGACGCAGAGGGGTTCCGGTAGTGGTGAGTGGTCTGGTGGTTACCGCCAGCCATCGTCAGACCCAGCGTGGTCGTATGGGTACCCTGGTGCTGGATGATCGTAGCGGCCGTATCGAATGCACTCTGTTCAATGAAGCCTACGAACAACACAGGGAATTGGTCTCGGCAGACAAAATTCTTGTAGTCTCCGGTATGCTCAATTATGACGAATTTCGCGGGGGACTAAGCATCCGTGCCGATAATCTGCTTACTTTCGAGCAGGCCCGCTCCCACTATGCACGGGTGTTGAACGTCAATATGCAGGCCAATCAGGATGAACCTGCTGAGATATGTACAAAACTTCATCAGGTTCTTGCGCCATTTCAGGGAGGAACCACAGGGGTGAGGCTCAGATATCAGAACCTACTCGCCTCAGCTGATATACAGTTGGGGCAGGAGTGGCGGGTCAATCCCACCGATGAGTTGCTGCGACGTCTCGAGCAGCTTTTCGGTCCAGGGTCGGTAACGGTCGGATATCGGCAATCAGTAGCTCAGAGGCCGCCGTCCAATGGTCAATCGGCGGCGACCAGTCGATGATGGCTTATCAGTCGTCACAGCCATCATTCTCTACAATCAACTCTCCGGTAATGGCGTCCACTTTAGGTTTTCCCGTGTTGTCAGTAATGACAATGCTGGTAAACATCATAGCTTCGATTCGACTAAAATGTTTATCCATTGCCTTGCTGACCTGCCTATCAGTCAACTTATCATAGATAACGATCTCTCCATCAGACTCAGCGCTAACTTCACTCTGTGTGGGCTGCATCAGTCGTCTGATTTGCCATTCACTTATAGAGGACGTAAGTGCTTCTGCCCCAGCATAAGCGGTAGATATGATACAAAGTAAACAGCTGAATAGGATTCTCTTTTGACTATTCATCTTGCTTCTCCATAGTTGCAAGTTTCTGAAAAAGTCGATAATGCTGACTAGTGGCAGAGAATATGTTTACCGGTAGCTCAGTATATAAAGTCATACTCTGAATGTAAGCCAACGGTAGGTAATCAGCTTTAGATCCTCTGTTCCTGGGATAGTCTAGAACAGGGAGAGGTAGAGTATTTGTTACTATTACCTGAGAGGGAGTGACATATTCACAAACCCTGTGTGCAGCTCATTATGAATTGATCTTACTGAGGAGAAAGGGGGGAGGGGAAAGCACCTGTTCAACATACTGCATCACCATCCGGTCAGTTAATTAATAAAGTTTGATCGAAAGTGAGTTAGAGTAGGCCTGCTATTTTAGCGATTTTCATCCCTTAAAGGCTCGTCCATCTATAAATCTACCAGAGATGTTGTTGATGGTTCATTAGTGAAAGTGATGAATGGACAGATGGTCTTACTCTATCTTCAATATTTCTCTGATACGATTCTTGAATACTCTACCTTTAACCTCATCGTTGATATCCATAGTCATGGAATCAATCAATTTACGGATATTTCTTACATCGATTTGAGCGGGCATGGATTTCATATAATCGGCGCAGAGCACCTTGGCGATTGGCCCGATATATTCTATAGATTCCTCTACAACAACTTTACATATATCTTCTCTGCTGAAGGAGTTACCCGTTGTAACTCCACTATTATCAGGTGAGGAGGCAGCTGTTTTTTGGGGTTGGTCGATAGCTTCGCTGTTAAAGTCCCGGGTGTTGATCTCTCTGAGTATCTCAGGTGTTGTCGGGAGGCGCTGCTTACCGATTGTAAGTTTTAGTGATGGATTGAAGCTCATTCTGCCTTTATCGATTAAACGAATTGCATCTATCGCTTCTTCACCTCTAAGCTCACCACATGCCACCCAAGTGATCACACCTTGGTTTAAGACCATTCTCGCGGATACGCCACTTTCAAGGTTGTAAAATACCGTACCACTGGATCTATCCCGGCATAGAGTGATTAATGCCTTGATGAATTTACGATGGTCCAGAATACCTCCGTCGACCATATTACTCTCCCAAAATGCGAATGCTATCTATCAACTAAACCTGTCCATTGCCACTCTGACACTGTTGCCAAGGCGTTCTACTGATCTTGCCAATGCACCCAGTTCATCAGTACGGGAAGTACCGTTGATAGTGAAACCAAAATCGCCACGACTTATAGCATCTGCTGCAGTGGTCAAATGACGTATTGGTTGTGTCAATTGACGTGAAATCAGGAAGGCAACCAAAAGGATTACAGCGAGGCTTATGGCCATCAGTAACTGTGTCTTTTTGTTGTATTGACTCAAAGCTGAAAATGCCTCGTCATAGTCCTGTTGCACCAATAGAATCCAGCCATGCCCCGTTTTTCTGATCTGGCAAAATACCTTTTCACCTTCATCATTGGTATAAACTATTGATTCTTTGTTGCTCAACATCAGAGCATTGTATCCAGGATGATCAGTCAGGCTTGTGCGTTTACTTGTAAACTCCTTGTTGATGTGGGAGATCACTTTACCTTCTTGATCCAGTAGAATTGCGTAACCGGTCTCACCAAAACGAGTCGTAGCAACTTTCTTTGAGATATCATCCAATGACATGCCGATGGCCAGCACGCCTTTAGTGCGCTTATCATCGTCAGTAATGGCACTGGAGATGACCAGAGCAGGCTTACCATTGGTTTTGCTGATTAATACCTGCTGCCCCAGCTCCTTTCCACCCAGAACTTGGCGGACATAGTGACGATCACTGTAGTCTTTCAGGTTTTTATCGTCACTGCGGGAGATATTCTGACCATTGATGTCTGTCGTAAAAGCAAGGTATATCCACTGATAGGTGTCAACTATGGTTTCCAATCCCTTCTTTTGACGCATACCATCCATGCTGATCATATCGGGGAATTTAGAATTTTGTCCTATGATGCGAGCATTCATATCGACCCAGCTCTCTACAAAGCCTTGCAATTGATCTGCTGTGGATGCCAGACGATTATTAACATCAAGGCTGATCGCTTCTTCACTCGCAGAGTGACTGATATACCAAACCAGACCGAGAGGTAGCGCTGCTACGAGCACCATAACTAGGGACATTTTAAAAAATATACCGAAACGTACTTGACTGCTTTCTGCCATGCTGTTTCTCCTGCCTTGAAGAGGTTAATTGTTATTTTATATAGCTCAGGCCCTAAAAATCAGACTGCAGATGAGGGGGCGAGCCAGTGGAAATATTAAATGTAAAAAAATCAGAGTCGATGATCCCCAGGATAGAGAGAATAAAGAGTTCTGATAAAGTGGACGCTATCTTATGAGCGTCTCTCAATAATCTTGGAAGATGAGGGAACAGTGTGCGGTGAAGAGAAGATATGTATATAGCTATTAAATTTGCTATACGATGCAAGAGGAATCTCCAACTTTGTCTATACAAGATGTCCGTATAAGACATGTTGGTTAGTGAGGGGTTAATAAAATACAGCATACTCACTTGTCCATACAGAAGATCCCTCTTTCTCTCCGTAATGTTTAGCAGCTTCCGTACATGCAATGTTTAAGGCTACCTTGAAAATAATAATCTAAGATCTGATTAAGAAATCTTAAGCGTTTATGCATAACCAAATAACTGCTAAACGTTAGACTATATCTGCAAGTGTGCGCCATTTCACTATTCAAACTACCCATATGTCAATTTTTATTTAACAATATTAATAAAACAACGTTGAATTTAATTTGCTTTGATCCGATAAAAATATTACGGGAGAATGCCAATCAAATTATATAAAAAGGAGATGCATACTATGGATCGATATCGAATTTTCTTTGTTGCCGGACTGCTATGTTCTACTCATCTCATCGCATCTGAGCAGGCGCATTGGAGTTATGCGGGCCATGATGGCCCTGACCATTGGGGAGCTATCTCTTCTGACTATATCTCCTGTTCTCAAGGGCTTAATCAATCACCAATTGACCTGACCGGCATGGTTGAGGGTGAATTGCCCGAATTGAGTATCAAATATGCAAGCCTTGGCGATAGTGTTGTCAATAATGGTCATACCATTAAAGTCAATTATCAACCAGGTAGCAAAATCGAGATTGGTGGCAAGACTTTTGAGCTTAAGCAGTTTCACTTTCATGCCCCGAGTGAAAATAGAATCATGGGCAGGTCTTTCCCTATGGAGGCTCATTTTGTTCACTCAGGCAAGGAGGGGAACCTGGCAGTTATCGCTATCATGTATAGCGTAGGGGAACAGCACCAGGAACTGGAAAAAGCATGGGCTTTCATGCCAGAAGAAGCGGGTAAGAAAAATCAACTATCTGTACCAGTCGATGCAGCTCGTTTAATGTCAACCAATAGAGATTACTATCGCTTCAATGGTTCTCTCACAACCCCTCCCTGTACCGAAGGTGTTGAATGGTATGTGATGAAATCGATTCAATCAGTCTCAAAGCAACAATTGGATAAGTTTGTC
This sequence comes from Candidatus Thiodiazotropha sp. 6PLUC1, assembly GCA_040506705.1. Lineage (GTDB taxonomy): Bacteria > Pseudomonadota > Gammaproteobacteria > Chromatiales > Chromatiaceae > Thiodiazotropha. The sequence continues at coordinate 45,092 of JBEVWG010000054.1, read as the reverse complement.
GAAATCATGGCGCATGATAATAACCGTCCGATACAGCCGCTTAATGCCCGCATCGTTGTTGAGTGATCCTTCTCACTGGCAGCCGATTATAAAGAAGGCAACTCTAAATAGCTTTGCTTCGAAATTTCTTCGACCGTGACCTATGCAGAGGTGACTTAAAGCATTTTAAAGGCCATTCTCAGGGCCAGTACAAATAGAAACAGTGCGAACAGACGCTTGATCAATTGCTCTGGCAGTTGATGCGCCAGACGGGCACCTAGGGGGGCAAACAGGAAGCTAGCGGCAACCACACCTGAAAATGCAGGTAGATTGATGTAGCCAATGCTGTGCAGTGGTAGCTCTGTTTCATCCAGTCCTGTGACTATAAACCCAGCTGTAGAAGCCAGTGCCAAAGGGAATCCAATCGCTGCGGCTGTGGCGATTGCCTGTTTAAGCGCCACGCCACGCCAGCTCAGATAGGGGACATGCAGCGCACCTCCACCGATACCCATCAATGCAGATATGCAACCAACAGTTGCTGAAACACCCTGTAAGGCACGGGGCCCTGGTAGATCTCTGCCAGCTGAGACCGGGCCGATCGCCATTTGTAGTGAGACCAGTGTAAGGAATGCAATGAAACCCAGTGTCAGCCAGTATCCAGGGATGATGTCAGCCAACCAAGCTCCAAACAGTGAACCGATAACAACCCCTGGTGTCATGGTTCTGACCAGGCTCCAGCGTACTGCGCCACGTCGGTGGTGAGCCCAAATTGATGAAATGGCCGTTACTGCAATGGTTGCCAGGGATGTACCCACAGCAACTTTGATAATGATCTCTGGCGCTACCCCTTTGGCTTCGAATACCAGAGATAGAACCGGCACGATAATAACTCCCCCGCCGATGCCGAGCAGTCCTGCCGCAGTACCAGCCAGGGCACCCGCCACGAGCAGCGCCACTAAGTCCATACTAGGGCCTGTTAACACTAATCGAATCGGCCCTGCTGAGACTGTTTTTTCCTCCAGCAAGGCAGAATAAGCGAAGTGTAGTTATTCTACATGAGCGAATGATAACGCCGCTGGGCGGAAAAATAGCCTCTGCCCTTCGGGTTACCCCTGAAAAAGCACCACTAGGCGTTGCTCGTCGTTCATTTGGAGTGACCAAACCTCTCTCCTCGCGCCTTGATTGGCGCTTTTTTCAGGGGCAACAGGGCCGATTCGATTAGTGTTAACAGGCCCTAGTCTCTCTGTAGTACTGTTTTCAGATGTTTCAGGCGTTGATCCAACTCTGATGACAACGCAATATCTCCACTACAGAGGTAGGATTCATGATTGGCGACCAGATCAGACTCTTCATACCGATAGTTGACCATGCAACCCCATGACTCCCGTATTCCTTGCTCGGAGGGATTGGCGACTATATTGATTCTCTCCAGCCTTGCCCCATTGGATAAGTGAAAATGGGCGACAGGTTCGTAAGCATGATCGCCTTTTTTTAGGAAAACGAGATAGAACAGAACCAGATCGTTCAGAGTCTCAGCAAGCCATCTGTTTTCTGCTTTCTGGATCTGCTCAGTGGTTAATTTATCGAGTGCCTCAAAGGGGGTGTCACTCTCAGTTAACGCCAGAAGTTGTTGCTTTCGGCTACCCAGTACCAGTTCAAGATCTTCAAGCGAAATGTTACTGATATTTGAGGTTTGTAATTTTAGCAGGCTGTTGCGCAGTCTTGGTATTGGCGATAGGGTGACAAATCGTTCCAGGCCGGGAAACTCTTCCTTGAGTTCACTGACAACCTGTTTGATCAGGAAATTACCAAAGCTGATGCCACGCAAACCCTTTAAGGCATTATTGATCGAGTAGAATACTGCCGTGTCAACAGATCCAGTCTCTGTCAGAGGCTCTTCCGGATCGACTAGGCTGGTTACTGAATCACTGATCTCCCGGGTTAATGCCACCTCGACAAAGATTAGTGGGTCTTGAGGTAGTGCCGGGTGAAAGAAGGCAAAACAACGCCTGTCCTCGGCCAGGCGGCGGCGTAAGTCCTCCCATCCTTGCATGGGGTGGACGACTTCATAGCAAATCAACTTCTCAAGAATTGATGCTGAGGTATTCCAATCGATACGTTCCAGATGAAGAAAGCCTCGATTGAACCAGGAAGACAATAAGTGGCGCATGTCATAGTCGACCCCCTTCAGCTCAGGCTGCTGACGCAGAATTTGAAGCAGTTCGGCTCGCATGGTGACTAATATTGCGGTGGCGCCTGGGGCCATGTTGAGACGCCTGAATAGCTCCTGTCGTGGTGGTTCACTTATATCCAACAGGCGCTTCAGGCTGTCAGGATCACGGGATTGATAGGCTTGGGCTGCCTGCTGGATCTCCACCGGATCAGGATCGAACTCAACAGCTATCATTTGCAGGAAAGTCAGGCGCTGCTCACTGTCCATCTCTTGCCATCGCTGCAGGATCTCTCTTGCCAGAGCAATATTTGATGCTTCACCCATGCCGTCAACCAGACGGTGGCATAATTCAGAATCCGACGGGTCATGATTGCCGCGTTCCTTCAGGCCGATCAGCTCCATGCCATGATCGGCGACGCTGTTGAGCATACGCTCTAGCCAGCCAAGTGCACTCACTGAGCTACTCCCATCAACACTTCTGGTAGCCAAAGTGCAATTTCAGGAAACAGAATCAACAATCCAATACCAATCATAATGCACAGCATGAAGGGGAGGGCGCCGATCAAAACGGTTTTCAGGTCAACGTCCGGTACGATACCGTTGATGACATACAGATTCAGGCCAACAGGTGGTGTGATCAGTCCCACTTCCATATTGAGTGTTAACATCACACCAAACCAGATTGGATCGAAACCTGCCTGTATGACAATCGGAACCAAAGTGGGGGATGTCATCAGTATCACGGCGACTGGAGGCAGAAAGAAACCGGCGACCAGCAGGAATATATTGACATACAACATCAACATCCAGGGAGAGAGATCCTGAGCAGCAATATATTCGGTGATGCCTTGAGCAATATAGAGGTTTGACATCATGAAGCTGAATAGACCCGCCATACCGATGATCATCATCAGCATTACTGATTCTCGGGTAGCAGAGCCAACGATCTCCCAAAGATTTCTGGGACGCCAGACCTTATAAATAATCATTACCAGCAGGATACAGATCAGTGCGCCTACACCAGATGCTTCTGATGGTGTTGCAACGCCACCATACAGTGCCCAGAGAACAAGCACGATAATGATCAGAAAGGGGATTACCTTAGGCAGTACGACCAACTTTTCGCGCAAGCTGAAGTGCTTGTCCTTTTCAGTAAATCTATAACCCTTTAAGTTGGTGTAAAACAGCGACCAGCCGATAAACAGACCAATCAGCATCAGGCCGGGTAGCAAACCGGCTGCGAACAGTCGACCGATGGAGGTTTCGGTTGAGATGCCATATACGATCATGGTTATTGAGGGCGGGATCAGAATGCCCAGGGTGCCGCCGGCAGCAATAGAGCCTGTCGCAAGGCTTGCGGGATAACCCCGCTTGCGCATTTCAGGTATACCCATTTTACCAATCGCGGCACAGGTCGCAGGTGATGATCCTGTCAGTGCGGCAAAGATACCGCATGCACCAATATTTGAAATCAGTAATCCACCGGGTACTTTGTAGAGCCAGCGATCAAGTGCTTCATAGAGATCCGCACCGGCACGGGAGGCGGCGATTGCTGCTCCCATCAAAAGAAACATTGGAATCGAGAGCAGGGCAAATTCGTCCAGGGACGCAAACAGGGTATCAGCAACCACATCAAAGGCACCGATACCATCGTAAATCAGCAGAAACAGGATTGCAGTGAAACCGAGTGCAAATGCTACAGGCATACCGCTAAGCAATAGCACGATCAAACAGAGAGCAGATAGACCTCCTAATGTTAACGGATCCATTATGAGGCCTCTGGAGGTGTTGTTGGCTCAATGCCAAAGGGGTGCTCTTCTCCATTGATCAGGCAGATCAGGTCGGCCAGGTATTGCAGGCTGATGGCAAAGAAACCTATCGGCATTGCCAGGTAGGCTTTCCAGAGCTTTGGTCCCCAAATAGTATCTGATGACCATCCTGCTTCCCAGGCTTCATGCCAGAACTTGAAGCTGTACCAGGTCAAAACAATACAGAGAATGGTTGAAAGGCTATATGCGAAGAAAGCAAGGAACACTCTTCCGCGATGACCCAGCATCAAAGGGATCAGCTCGACATTGACATGGCCGCGGGTTAACAAAACCCAGGGTGCGCCAAGAAATGTTGATGCCAACAAGGCATAAGTGACGAACTCGGTCTGCCAGGAGGTTGGAAGATTCAATACGAAGCGATTGAAGACCATTTGGCAAACAACCAGAACAGCTATGACAAGTAATATTGCGGCGAAATAACCCAACAGCTTGGATAAGCCTTCAACGAATCTGAGAAATATCACCATTGTGATTATTACCAGTTAGTGATTATGCAATCATCAATTGCGAATCATGCAGATTACAGGAAACAGTAGACCTTCCCTTCAGTCAGGGAAGGTCTATACAACTCGACTATTCGACAGACAGAGCCATGTCCAACAAGCCTCTTCCACCTTCTACATTGTCAGCAAATGCTTTGTAGCTGGAGGTGTCGGCGATATCACGCCAAAGGGCTGCTTGTTCTGCACTCATTTCAACAACCTTTACGCCAGCTTTCTTATAGGCATCGATCAGTTTTTGATCTGCGCCTTTAGCTGCGTCGGAAGCAAACTTCTCTGCTTCATCCGCAGCTTTCTGCAACTCTTTCTGTTGCTCAGGTGTTAACTTGTCGAAACTCTTCTTGGCCATAAGAATAGGTTCATACATGAACCACAATGCGTTTGCACCTGGCGCGGTAAGACACTTCACCTGCTCATAGATTCGATAGGAGACAAGTGAGGATGATGAAGTATTGGCGCCATCTAAAACACCTGTCTGCAGACCTGAGTAGATCTCTGAAGAGGGCATTGAGGTGATGGTCGCACCAGCAGCTTCCAGCATCTGGTTGAAGGCCTTGCCTGCTGCACGGAACTTCATGCCTTTAACATCTTTAGGTTCGAGGATACACTCGCCTTTAGAGACAAAGCCGCCAGCGAGCCAGGTATCAGCCAGAACCATAACGCCAGCTTGATCCATGACCTTCTTGATCTCTTGCATAAAAGGAGAGTCATTTAAACGTAATGCATGATCATGATTTTTAACCAGTCCAGGCATCAACGTCAGATTGAATTCAGGATGTCGGCCACCAGCATAGGCCAACGGAAAAGCGGTGATATCGAGCCTTCCTTTGGTCATGGCACCCCACTGCTCTTTAGGTTTGTAAAGGCTCTTGCCTGGATAGACTTTGATCTTAACGCCGGTATCATTGTCATTCATATGACGGGCAATGATCTGAACCATTTCATCGCGGATGTCACCTTTGCCACCAGGCCATTGGTGAGAAGCCTTAAAGTCCACAGCGGATGCGCTGCCGCCAGCCATAGTGAGGCCTGCTGCCAGAGTTGCAGCGGTCAGTAGCTTTGATACGTACATGGGGTATACTCCTTGCTGTTTTAGATTTGTGATTATTGAAATTTTCCAGTTGAACTTAAGAGATGTTGTGCAGATACTTAAGATCTTCCTTTTTTGTGTGCGGATCGCACCGGGTTGCGCAATGTCACGATGATCGTTTTACCTATATAGTACGAGAACGTGAAGAGAGCAAAATCCTCCATGGCCTTATAGTTATGACCGTGTTCCTTTGTTTTTTTAATTCAACAGCCTAGAGCAATGGCCCATAATCTATAGTCCGTTATCATACCAGTCAAGCCGCTTTCAGTTATTTAATGATATGAAAAACCAAAATCTATATCTTCGACTCGTTGGTGATCGCTTTCTCGATGCGGGTGATCGTCCCTTTCTATTAACGCCAGGCAGACCCCCTCTGTTGTACTCGGAATTGGATGAGTTCGCAGGAAAATATGCCACGCGACTGTTGCAACTCGGCGTCACACCAGGCGACCGGGTTATGGTTCAAGTGGATAAATCCCCTGAATCAGTACTGCTCTATCTTGCCTGCTTGAGAGTTGGTGCAATATACATCCCTCTCAATACAGCTTATACGTCAGCTGAAATCAGCTACTTTATTAGCGATGCAAAACCACAGCTTTTTGTCTGCCAGCCTGAATCACAAAAAACACTTTTAGGTTTAGCTCAAGAGTGTGACGTACCTCACATACGCACAATGGATAGTGAGGGTGCTGGTGATCTTTTAGAGGGCCTTGAAGAGTTAGATGCCTCGGCAGAAGTTGTAGTGAGAGAAGCTGATGAATTAGCCGCCATACTTTACACCTCAGGTACGACAGGTCGATCCAAGGGAGCTATGCTGTCCCATGATAACCTTCGGGCGAATGCAGAGGTGCTACATGACTATTGGCATTGGCATGACGAAAAAGATGTTTTGTTGCACGCCTTGCCTGTGTTTCATGTGCATGGTCTATTTGTCGCCCTGCACTGCGCACTTCTTGGTGGTTCCACTGTACACTTTTTAGCGAAGTTCGATCTGCAACAAGTGGTAGAGCGTCTTCCGGATTGTTCCGTAATGATGGGGGTACCAACCTTTTACACTCGCCTGCTGAGTGATCCCAGATTAACTCCTGAATTATGTAACAGGATGCGGCTGTTTATTTCTGGTTCAGCGCCGTTGCTTGCTGAAACGCATCGTGAATTTGAAGCGCGAACCGGGTTTCGCATTCTGGAACGCTACGGTATGACTGAGGCTGGAATGATCACCTCCAATCCTTACGACGGCGAACGTTTGGCCGGTACAGTCGGCTTTCCGCTTCCAGGGGTCTCAGTGCGTATTGCCGACAATGAAGGCGGTGAATTAGCTCGTGGTGAAACAGGCGTGTTGGAGTTAAAAGGGCCAAATGTTTTTAAAGGTTATTGGCAAATGCCAGAGAAAACCGCAGCAGAGTTTCGTCAGGATGGGTGGTTTATTTCCGGTGATAACGCCATCATGGATAGAGAAGGTCGCATCAGTATAGTTGGACGAGCAAAGGATCTGATTATTTCCGGTGGCTATAATATCTATCCAAAAGAGATTGAGTCTGAGATTGATGAGATCCCCGGTGTCGATGAATCTGCTGTTGTCGGTGTACCTCATCCTGATTTTGGTGAAAGTGTGGCTGCTATAGTGGTGGTTGATGGGAGTCGTGATCTGAGTGAGCAGGATATCATTGAGCCATTGCAGGGACGGTTAGCTCGTTTCAAACAACCCAAGCTTGTATTTTTTGTTGATGAGTTACCCCGTAATACTATGGGGAAAGTTCAAAAGGCGCAGTTGCGTGATACTTATAAAAGCAGTTTTTCAAATTCATGAATAAATCAGAGCTTGAAGGGAAAATCAGAGAAGGTATTCCTCTATCGGAACACATGGATTTTCGTGTGCTTTCCCTGTCAACAAACCGCATCACGGTTTTTGGAAGGAGTGAGCAAAACCAAAATATTCATGGAACAGCTTTTGCCGGATCACTCTACGCCATTGCTACCCTGGCAGCCTGGGGATTGGTGCAATCACGGCTACCTGCTAATAGCGATTTGGTTATGGCGACAGGTGAGATCAACTATCTCAAGCCAGTGGTTGGGGATATTGTTGCCGATTGCCAAATTGACAAAGATGAGTTTGAAACATTCCTTTCAGGTTTGAAAGAGAAGGGTAAGGCTCGTCTTACGGCAATATCCACGATACCTTGTGAAGATGGTAATGGTGCTGAATTCAAAGGACATCTTTACGCGAGATTGGTGGATTAAATGATCCTGATGGTGTTTGTTGCATGATCTATTTACCCCGGCAAAAAATATTTTGACCACAACTGGAGAATCCTATGCCTACTTATGACTATAGATGTGAAGCCAACAGCCGGGTGGTTGAGGTCAGCCATCGAATGAGTGAAGAGATTCTCAATTGGGGTGAGCTCTGTACTAAGGCTGGTATCGAACCGGGTGATACACCCTCTGAGACTCCGGTTAAACGACTCGCTACCGGAGGAAATGTAATTATTGGCGGAGTGAGTAGTGATTCAGTGCCGCCATGCGCCACTGGTGGCTGTCCAAGTGGGGGTTGCGGGGTAGGCTGAGATTGGCCTGCTTCAATCAGTGATGATTCCGTAATACCATCCAATAGACTGTTCTAAAGAGATTGTTTCCGGTATATTTCGCCCCATGGATCTTAACTTTCTAGAATTTGAACAACCTATCGCAGAACTTGAGGCGAAGATCGAAGAGCTTCGTCTGGTGGGCAGCGATAATGAAATTAACATTCAGGATGAGATCACGCGACTGGAGAAGAAGTGCCAGTCCCTCACTGAGACGATCTTTTCCAACCTCAAGCCATGGGATATTTCCCAGCTCTCCCGACATCCCCAGAGGCCTTACGTCCTCGATTACATCGACCGTATCTTCGATGAGTTCCATGAACTGCATGGTGACCGGACATTTGCTGATGATCACGCCATTGTCGGGGGAATGGCCCGTCTTGAAGGCCGTCCAGTAATGGTGATTGGCCATCAGAAGGGGCGCGATACCAAAGATAAGCTCTATCGCAATTTTGGTATGCCACGTCCAGAGGGCTATCGCAAGGCATTGCGTCTGATGGAGCTGGCGGAACGGTTCAAACTGCCGATTCTTACCTTCATAGATACACCCGGAGCCTATCCTGGTGTCGGTGCGGAAGAGCGTGGCCAGAGTGAGGCAATAGCGCGTAATCTCAAGATTATGTCTGGTTTGCGCACGCCAATCATCTGTACGGTGATCGGAGAGGGTGGTTCAGGTGGTGCTTTGGCTGTTGGTGTGGGTGACCGCGTCATGATGTTGCAGTACAGCACCTATTCAGTTATCTCCCCAGAGGGTTGTGCTTCAATCCTATGGAAGAGTGCTGAAAAGGCACCATTGGCTGCAGAGGCCATGGCCATCACCTCTGATCGACTGAAGGAGCTGGGATTGGTGGATGAGATCGTTTCTGAGCCCTTGGGTGGTGCTCACCGGGATATAGAAACGATGGCAAAGAGTCTCAAGCATGCCCTGCTGGAAGGTATTGATAATATCACCAGTATGGCAATTGATAAGCTGCTCGATACCCGCTATCAACGCCTGATGCAATACGGTCAGTTCTCCGGGGAATAACCCTTCGGGATCCCCTGTGTCCCTCTCTGTCGATCATCTGAAAGATACCCTAACCAACCTGCCTCAGGCAGGTTGTTGCCATCTGGCATTCAGTGGTGGAGTTGATTCCTGCGTTCTACTTCATCTGTTATCTGAGTTAAGATCCCAGCTACCTTATCCGCTGCGCGCCATTCATGTGCACCATGGACTGCAGCCGGGGGCGGATGCCTGGCAGAAACATTGCGAACAGGTATGCGCAGAATATGATATCCCTCTGGATACGCTGACCCTGGAATTGACGCCACAAAAAGGTCAAAGCCTGGAGGCCCTGGCTCGGGAAGCTCGCTATCAAGCACTTTCTCATCAGCTGAATCCAGGAGATCTGCTGCTCACCGCCCAGCATCAGGATGACCAGGCAGAGACACTCTTGTTGCAACTTCTCAGAGGCAGTGGTCCAGCTGGCTTGGCAGCTATGCCGATGATTGCCGAATTTGGAAGTGGCTGGTTGGCAAGGCCGTTGTTGCAAGAGTCAAGGGAGTCAATTGAGTGTTACGCAATGGCCGCGGGATTGCGCTGGCAGGAGGATCCCTCTAATCAGGATCAGCGCTTTGATCGCAACTTTATCAGGCATCAAGTAATGCCTCTATTGCAGACACGTTGGCCAGCGGCAGCGGTAACACTGGCACGGGCCGCACGTTTCAGTGGTGAGATGTTGAGCCTGGCTCAGGAAGAGATGGAACTGGAGTTGGCCCGGGTTCGTTGTGCAGAGACAGGGAGGCTCTCCATCAGTGAATTGAAGGCGATGTCATCGATCCGGGTGAGGCATCTGCTACGTCACTGGATTGCATCCAGCGGGGCGCCTCTGCCTAATTCGAAAAAGTTGATGCGAATCGAGCATGAGTCGATACATGGGCGCAGTGACTCAACACCATTGGTGGCCTGGAGAGGCTGGGAAGTGCGTCGATACCGGGATGATTTGATCCTGGCTCCAAGCCGTTTAGCGCAGCCTCTACCCACCCATATTCCCTGGCTGGAGAAGCAACAACTGCAATTGCCTGATGGCATGGGGTCTCTGATCGCTTCATCAGCTGAAGGTGGGTTGGCAAATCACCACTGGCAAAGCGCAGATATTGAAGTCAGGTTTCGTAGAGGTGGGGAGCGCTGTCGGCCCGTTGGGCAGGAGCACCATCGGCCTTTAAAGAAACTGTTCCAGGAGTGGGGCGTTCCACCCTGGGATCGGGATCGCATTCCCCTGGTCTACCTGAATGGCGATCTTGCCACGATACCGGGACGCATTGTCTGCCACCAGTTTGCCGCTGCCAAAGGGGAAGAGGGTATTCATGTTCATTGGCAACGAGCCGAGGATAGTGAGTAGGCCAGGTGACTACCCTGGCCTGGCCAAACTTTTTTTAATGTAGAAAATTGAACATCCGATTGCGGTAGCGCTTTACCAACGGCCCCTGTCCACCAAGCATTTCAAAAACTTTAAGCATCTCTTTTTGGGCAATATTGTCGCCATAGCTGCGATCTTTCTGAAAAAGAGTCATCAGCAGTTCCAAGGCAGCCTCATGGTCGTTCTCCATGATTTTATGAGAAGCCAGCATATGAAGCGCTTCACTGTCTGCGGGATTCTCCTGCAGGCGTTTCTCCAGCTCCTCTATTGGCGGGCTATCTGCAGCGGAGCGGTCAAACTGGATTTTGGTGAGCATGGCGACCACCTCCGGTTTCTCCCTCTCTTCATCTGGCAGAGCCATGAGTATGTTCTCAGCTTCTTGCAGCTTTCCAATAGTAGCCAGGTAGCGGGAGAAAGCGAGCCGGATTCTTGGGTTTTCAGGATCGTTGTCACTGGCTTGCTTGAGTAGTGTGCCAGCACCATCCGCATCTCCTTGAAGCAGTAGGGCTTCAGCCTGCTCTACCAGTCCATCAGACTCTCTGGGGATATATTTGTCGAGAAAGTTGCGAATCTCAGTTTCAGGCAGAGCCCCCATAAACTCATCCACCTCCTGCCCTTGGAAAAAGAGTTTTGCAGTAGGGATGCTGCGAATCTGGAAGTGCCCGGCAAGGGGTTGCTGCTGTTCAGTGTTAACCTTGGCCAGCAGGAACTTGCCTTGGTACTCATCAGCCAGCTTGGCAAGTATCGGCATCAAGGTTTTGCAGGGATTGCACCATTCTGCCCAAAAGTCGACCAACACTGGTCTCTCCATTGAGGCAGCCAAGACCTGTTGCTGAAAGTTTTCAGCAGTAGCATCGAAGATGTATGGTGAATCCGCCATGTTCAGCTCCCGTATCGGTTATCGCGAGGTAGTTCAAAGGAGCGCCATTATACTGAAATCTCGTTTCGATATGAGTCTTGAAATTCTCACCAACAGCCCCATTTCCTAAGAGGCCCTGATTGGTCGCCTGCTGCCGGAGCGTTCAATCAGTCGAAGTATCTGAATTAAGGGCACCTCTTAACCTCTGGTGAAGATCTGGATGAAGTGAAATGAGTGATGCAAAACATGTTGTCTGTCCCCACTGTGATGGGATTAATCGTCTACCGCTCAGCAGGGCAGGAGAGGATGCTAAATGCGGGAAATGCCACCAGCCGATCTTCTCCGGGCAACCTCTATCTTTGAATGAAAGCCGTTTCAATCGCTATGTCCAGAAGAACGATCTGCCTCTGCTGATCGATTTCTGGGCGCCATGGTGTGGGCCCTGTAAAATGATGGCCCCAGCTTTCGAGGCGGCGGCAAAGCAGTTGGAGCCAGATATTCGTTTAATCAAAGTGAATACCGAAGAGGCCCAGCAACTGGGAATGCAATATGGCATACGCAGTATCCCGACTTTGATGTTGATCGATCGCGGGCAGGAGATCGCAAGGCAGGCGGGTGCGATGGATCAGAATGGCATAGTGCGCTGGGTGAAGGGTGTACTGGCCGGAAGGTGATCCAGTAGCTGCCCACTAAAACCGGATCAATTAAATGCTCAATTTGTGGGATTTCATGAATCAAGCGGATAGACAGCTTTGCCCTCGATAACGTACAATATCCGACCATCATTTCAGAGTCGAATTAGTAAGATTCGGTTCTGAAGAATACTTTTGCTAATTCTCGGGGCAGGCACTTTGTGGTCTGCCCCTTTTTGCACGCCTGTAACGGAGAGATTCTTGAGAAAACCAGCAGTTCTGGTCCTGGAAGATGGCAGCCAATTCAGGGGTGAGGCCATCGGTGCTGAAGGACATACCGTCGGAGAGGTTGTTTTTAATACATCCATGACCGGCTATCAGGAGATACTGACCGACCCCTCTTATCGTAAACAGATAGTCACGCTGACCTATCCTCATATAGGTAATACCGGTGTCAATCAGGAGGATGAAGAGTCTGATCAGATTCATGCAGCCGGCCTGGTGATCCGTGATCTGCCACTGATTACGAGTAATTGGCGCTCTGAAGAGTCTTTGGAGGCCTATCTGCAACGCAGTGGTGTGATCGCCATTGCCGATATCGATACCCGTCGCCTGACCCGAATTCTGCGGGAAAAGGGTGCCCAAAATGGCTGCATTATTGCCGGCGACAATCCTGATCTCTCCACAGCTTTGAAATTGGCGCAGGAGTTCCCTGGATTGAAGGGAATGGATCTGGCGAAAGAGGTAACCACTGAAACAGGCTATGACTGGTCTCAAGGGACCTGGTCGCTGGAGGAGGGGTTGCCTGAAGCTGTGTCAATGGATTCGGAAAAACTCCCATACCATGTGGTTGCCTACGACTATGGAGTCAAACGCAATATTCTGAGAATGCTGACTGACCGGGGTTGCCGTATCACGGTTGTTCCAGCAAGCACACCAGCCGAGGATGTGCTGGCGATGGAGCCTGATGGTGTATTCCTGTCAAATGGTCCAGGAGATCCTGAGCCCTGTGGCTATGCCATTGAGGCGATCACTAAAATCGTTGACGCCAGCCTGCCGGTATTTGGAATCTGCTTGGGACACCAGCTTCTGGCCCTCGCCTCGGGTGCAAAAACCGTGAAGATGAAATTTGGCCACCATGGAGCCAACCACCCGGTACAGGATCTGAAAAAAGGGAATGTGATGATCAGCAGCCAGAATCATGGCTTCGCTGTTGATGAGGAGAGTTTGCCATCGTGCCTGACTCCGATCCATCGCTCCCTGTTCGATGGTACTTTGCAAGGCATACACCGTACCGATAAACCTGCATTCAGCTTTCAGGGCCACCCGGAAGCCAGCCCAGGGCCACACGATGTGGCACCTGTGTTTGATCACTTCATCGAATTGATGGAAGAGAGCAGATAGACACACGGTCTATTCAAGGAGAGGCGGGAAAAGCTATCTCCTCAGGCAGATTTGAAGTGAGTTGAGAAGTAGTGACGAGTTGTGGGAACTGAACAGATCGATGCGGAAAACAGAGCGCTGTTGGAACCTGAAATTTGTCAGCATACGCGTAATATCGTTATGCCCAGGTGATGAAATTTCTTCGATTAACAGGGCTGAACATTGCTTTACCGCTGAATATTAGTACCCCGTTTTCTGTTGTATACGGGGCTGTTTAGCGAAATGACAATGTATCGGTAATCTAAATATCTATTTGCGTTTTTTTTGCGGACTGATGAATTAATGCCAAAACGTACAGACATAAAAAGCATCATGATCATAGGCGCTGGCCCGATTGTTATCGGTCAGGCTTGTGAGTTCGATTACTCTGGCGCTCAGGCCTGTAAGGCTCTGAAAGAGGAGGGATACCGGGTAATTCTGGTGAACTCCAATCCGGCCACGATCATGACTGATCCAGATATGGCTGATGCCATCTATATCGAGCCGATCACCTGGCGCACCCTTGAGCGAATTATCGACAAGGAGCGGCCCGATGCCCTGCTGCCGACCATGGGTGGACAGACTGCACTCAACTCTGCCCTTGACCTGGTGCGTGAAGGGGTTCTGGAGAAGTACGGTGTTGAGATGGTTGGTGCTTCCCGGGAAGCGATCGACAAGGCAGAGGATCGTGACCTGTTCCGCAAGGCGATGCGCAAAATCGGCCTGGATATGCCCCGCTCTGTGATTGCTCACAGCCTGGAAGAGGCTAAGCAGGTTCAGGTGCAGATTGGTTATCCCGCGATTATCCGACCCTCATTCACGATGGGGGGCAGCGGTGGTGGTATCGCTTACAATCCCGAGGAGTTTGTCGAGATCTGCGAGCGTGGTCTCGACCTCTCCCCCACCAGTGAATTGCTTATCGAAGAGTCGATTCTTGGTTGGAAAGAGTATGAGATGGAGGTTGTTCGGGATAGAAATGACAACTGCATTATCATCTGCTCAATAGAAAACCTGGATCCCATGGGCGTGCATACCGGTGACTCCATCACCGTGGCGCCAGCACAAACTCTGACCGATAAAGAGTATCAGATCATGCGCGACGCCTCCTTGGCGGTGTTACGCGAGATCGGAGTTGAGACTGGTGGTTCGAATGTACAGTTCGCCATCAATCCTGAAAATGGGCGCATGATCATCATTGAGATGAATCCGCGGGTCTCCCGTTCATCGGCGCTGGCATCCAAAGCCACCGGTTTCCCGATAGCCAAAGTGGCTGCAAAACTGGCAGTAGGTTATACCCTGGATGAGTTGCAGAATGAAATTACCGGTGGGGCAACACCGGCATCATTCGAACCGAGCATCGACTATGTTGTGACCAAGGTACCCCGGTTCGCGTTTGAAAAATTTCCCCAGGCCGATGATCGCCTTACCACCCAGATGAAGTCAGTGGGTGAAGTGATGGCAATAGGTCGTACCTTTCAGGAATCGATGCAGAAGGCATTGCGTGGGCTTGAGATTGGTAAGTACGGCCTGGATGAGGTGCTAGACCTCAGTGAAGAGCATGTCAAAGACACCCTGGTGCGTGAAATACGACTGCCTGGGCCTGAACGTCTCTGGTATGTGGCAGAGTGTTTTCGCTTTGGCATGAGCCTGGAAGAGATCTTCGATATCTGTGCCATTGATCCCTGGTTTCTGGTGCAGATTGAGGAGTTGATCAATCTTGAGCGTGAGATCTCCGGGCAGGGGATCGAAGGTCTGGATGAGTCGCGGCTGCGTTTTCTAAAGCGCAAAGGCTTCGCTGATCGGCGTATCGCAGAACTAGTGGGTGGCAGTGAGTCGGAGATTCGCCAGCTTCGTCATGACGCCGGGATACGACCGGTCTTTAAACGTGTTGATACCTGTGCTGCAGAGTTTGCCACCAGCACTGCCTATATGTACTCCACCTATGAGGAAGAGTGTGAGGCGCAGCCAAGTGATCGGAAAAAGATCATGGTACTGGGTGGAGGTCCAAACCGTATTGGTCAGGGAATCGAATTCGATTACTGTTGTGTACACGCAGCATTTGCAATGCGTGAAGATGGTTATGAGACCATTATGGTCAACTGTAATCCAGAGACTGTATCTACCGATTACGATACCTCAGATAGACTCTATTTTGAGCCTCTGACCCTGGAGGATGTTCTTGAAGTCATTCATAAAGAGCAGCCTGCCGGAGTGATTGTGCAATATGGTGGCCAGACGCCATTGAAGCTGGCAAATGATCTGGAAGCTGCTGGCGCGCCGATTATCGGTACAAGCCCTGATTCCATTGATCTCGCAGAGGATCGTGAACGATTCCAGCAGCTGGTGGAAAAGCTCAATCTGAAACAGCCGCCAAACCGCACCGCCCGGGATTCGGAGAGTGCCGTTCAACTGGCGGAAGAGATCGGTTATCCCTTAGTGGTACGTCCCTCCTATGTTCTCGGAGGACGGGCCATGGAGATTGTCTATCGTGAAAATGAGCTGCGTCGCTATATGCGCGAAGCAGTGAGTGTTTCCAATGACTCTCCGGTATTGCTTGACCGCTTTTTAGATGACGCTATTGAAGTTGATGTCGATGCCATCTGTGACGGCAAAGATGTACTGATAGGCGGCATAATGGAACATATAGAGCAGGCTGGTGTTCACTCTGGTGATTCTGCCTGCTCCCTTCCTCCCTATACCCTTTCCGCTGCTATCCAGGACAGGATGCGTGAGCAGATGCGGAAAATGGCTCTGGAGTTGAAAGTGGTCGGGTTGATGAACGCCCAGTTCGCGATCAAGGATGAGCAGATCTATCTGTTGGAAGTCAATCCAAGGGCTTCCCGTACAGTTCCATTTGTCTCTAAAGCCACTGGATTGCAATTGGCGAAAATTGCTGCCCGTTGTATGGCAGGTACCAGCCTCAAAGATCAGGGCATCACCAAAGAGGTCATACCCGAACACTATTTTGTTAAAGAGGCGGTCTTTCCTTTTGTCAAATTCCCAGGTGTCGATACCGTACTCGGGCCGGAGATGAAATCAACCGGTGAAGTGATGGGAGTTGGTGCTACCTTCGGTGAGGCGTACAATAAGTCAATCATGGGTGCGGGTTATCAATTGCCTCAAGGCGGTAAAGCACTACTCAGCGTTCGCAATGCGGATAAAGCCAGGGCAGTTCAGGTAGCTCAGGATCTGGTGGAATTGGGATTTTCCCTGAGCGCCACCGGTGGCACCTGTCAGGCATTGCTGGATGCCGGGCTTGAGTGCACGCGAGTGAACAAGGTGATGGAAGGTCGGCCGCATATTGTCGATTCCATCAAAAATAAAGAAGTCAGCTTTATTATCAATACTACTGAAGGCGTGCAGGCGATTGCAGATTCGTCAGAGATAAGACGTACAGCACTTCAGCACAAGGTTAACTATACCACTACGATTTCAGGTGCTGAGGCGACCTGTCTGGCCTTGAAACAGTTGGATGAGCTGAATGTCAACCGGCTTCAAGACCTCCACTAGTAGTGATCAGTTGTAGAGAGGAAAGAGTTCTATGAACAAGGTACCGTTGACAGCTCAGGGCGCCGCCAAGTTGCAAGATGAATTGAAGCAGCTGAAAACAGTTGAGCGACCAAAGGTGATCAAGGCGATCGCTGAAGCGAGAGAGCATGGTGATCTTAAAGAGAATGCAGAATATCATGCAGCTCGTGAGCAGCAGAGTTTCATTGAAGGTCGGATCAAGGATATAGAAGGCAAACTCTCCAATGCACAGATCATCGACGTCACCACACTGAATGCCGGAGGCAAGGTGGTTTTTGGCGCGACAGTAATGGTTCTGGAATTGGATAACGATGAAGAGTTCACCTACCAGATCGTCGGTGAAGATGAGGCGGATATTAAACAGGGCCTGATTTCAGTCAGTTCACCAATTGCCCGGGCTTTGATCGGAAAACAGGAGGGGGATGATGTATTTCTTAATACCCCTGGTGGAGCGAGAGAGTTTGAAATTCTTGAAGTGCGTTACGAATAAGAAGCGGCACTATATTCTGCGCTCTGTTGTGTTCAGCCACAACCGGATGGATGGTTGAACACAATATCCCGAGCCACTGATTAGTTGAGGATGATTCGGTTCTTCTTTTTCTTCGGGTTAGCCCGATAAAAAATCGCTACCCGTCCAATGATTTGTACCAACTCAGCAGACAAGCGCTCTACGATACTGGCGCTTAAAGTCTCACGGTCACTCTTATCAGCTCCTGCCAGTTTCACCTTGATCAGTTCATGATGATCGAGGCTGATCTCGATTTCGTTGATGACGCCATCGCTGAGACCGTGCTGGCCAATGATGACCACAGGCTTCAAGTTATGCGCGAGCTTCTTTAGTGATTTAGTCTGATCTGAGGTAAGGGGCATGATATTGATCGTGTCTCATTGGGGAGGCGGATTCTATCCCGATTTCACGCTGGTAGGAAGGCCTCATTGGACTGGCAGTTGGATAGTCAGTGCTGATTTGACAATTTTAAGCCATTATTAGTGTTGTGGTTACAGGTAAGAAAGCGATATGAAACGCAGTAAAAGCAGTCGAAAGTGGCTTGACCGTCATTTTAACGATGCCTATGTCAAGCAGGCGCAAAAGGCTGGGTATCGCTCCAGAGCTGCATTTAAGCTCCTGGAAATTCAGGAAAAAGATAGAATTATTAAGCCGGGTATGAGAGTGGTGGATCTGGGCGCGGCCCCTGGGGGTTGGAGTCAAATTGCACGGGACCTGGTTGGTGAAAAAGGAGAAGTGGTGGCTCTGGATATCCTGGAGATGGATCCCATTGCCGGTGTTCACATCATTCAAGGCGATTTTCGGGAACCGCAACCCCTTGAGTCATTGAGAAATCATCTGGACGGAGAACCAGTCGATCTTGTAATTTCCGATATGGCACCCAATGTTACGGGTATAAACAGCGTTGACCAGCCGCGGGGGATCTATCTTTGCGAACTGGCTCTGGAATTTGCCCGGGAAACCCTGAAGCCAGGTGGCAGTTTTGTGGTTAAAGTATTCCAGGGCACTGGTTTTGATGACTATTTAAAAGAGATGCGAAGCGCATTCTCGCGGGTTGTCAGTAGAAAACCCGATTCTTCCCGGGCGAAGAGCCGGGAGATCTATTTAGTAGCAGGGAACTTTAAGATGTAGTACCGTACCAACCAGTAAGCCCTACAAATCAGTTGTTTGCACAATTTTATTCGGGTTTTTGACAGAGTTTAGATGGTGTTACCTGTCAACGAATAGAGAGGTCATAGACCATCCTCCACACGGATGCCAGTGTGGCTAGAGATAACCGGCTCTGCCGGAGTGAGATCAAGAGGTTCTTACGTTTTGAACGACATGGCAAAAAATTTAATTCTCTGGGTAGTGATCGCCATCGTACTGATGACGGTCTTCAATAATTTTTCAGCTACCCAACCCAAGGCTCAACCGATGAGCTATTCAGAATTCATCTCCAATGTGAAAACAGGGCAGGTGAAGGAAGTTGAGTTCAGTGGCAGTGGCCGTGATATCAGCGGAACGCTCACCTCAGGGCAAAGGTTTTCAACCTACAGTCCTGGGGACGATATGCTGGTGAGTGACCTGCTCAACAGCAATGTTGAGATCGTTGCCACGCCTCCTGAGAAACCATCATTGTTGATGAATATCCTCATTAACTGGTTCCCTCTTTTCGTGTTGATCGGTTTGTGGATCTTCTTCATGCGACAGATGCAGGGTGGTGGAGCTGGACGAGGGGCGATGTCCTTCGGCAAGAGCAAAGCCCGCATGCTCAGCGAGGATCAGGTTAAAGTTACATTCGGTGATGTGGCTGGTGTGGAAGAGGCCAAGGAGGAGGTTACCGAGGTGGTCGACTTTCTGCGTGATCCTTCCAAGTTCCAGAAGCTTGGCGGCAAGATTCCCAAAGGTGTGTTGATGGTAGGCTCACCGGGTACGGGTAAGACGCTGCTGGCGAAAGCCATCGCCGGTGAAGCCAAGGTACCCTTCTTCACTATTTCCGGTTCAGATTTTGTTGAGATGTTTGTCGGTGTCGGTGCCTCCCGTGTTCGTGACATGTTCGAACAGGCGAAGAAGCATGCGCCCTGCATCATCTTTATCGATGAGATAGACGCTGTAGGACGTCACCGTGGCGCTGGTCTCGGAGGCGGACACGACGAACGTGAGCAGACCCTGAATCAACTGCTGGTTGAAATGGATGGTTTTGAAGGCAATGAGGGCGTCATCGTGATTGCCGCAACCAATAGGCCTGACGTTCTCGATCCTGCGCTACTTCGACCGGGACGTTTTGACCGCCAGGTGGTTGTTCCTCTGCCTGATGTGCGTGGACGTGAGCAGATTCTTAAGGTACACCTGCGTAAAGTCGCAGCTGCAGACGATGTCAAACCGGCGATTATCGCCCGTGGTACACCAGGATTTTCTGGCGCTGATCTGGCCAATCTGGTGAATGAAGCTGCACTGTTTGCTGCTCGTGCCAATAAAGCACTGGTGGAAATGATTGAGTTGGAGAAAGCTAAAGACAAGATCATGATGGGTACTGAGCGTCGTACCATGGTGATGAGCGAAGATGAGAAAAAACTCACCGCTTACCATGAGTCCGGTCATGCCATAGTTGGTCGTCTGGTGCCCTCTCACGATCCTGTCTACAAAGTAAGTATCATTCCCAGAGGACGCGCTTTGGGTGTAACCATGTTTCTACCTGAAGGCGATCGATACAGCTACAGCAAACAGCATTTGGAGAGTCAGATCTCCAGCCTGTTTGGTGGACGTATTGCTGAAGAGTTGATCTTCGGAATTGACAAGGTGACTACAGGTGCCTCCAATGACATCAAACGCGCCACAGATCTGGCACGTAGCATGGTCACCAAGTGGGGACTGTCTGAGCGTCTTGGTCCGTTGATGTATAGCGAGGAAGAGGAAGAGGTTTTTCTTGGACGTTCGGTAACACAACACAAGAATGTATCTGACGACACTGCCCATACCATTGACGAAGAGATCAGAAGTTTTATCGATCGCAACTATGAAAGAGCAGAGAAGCTCCTCAATGATAATCTTGAGAAGTTGCACATGATGGCTGATGCGTTGATGAAATATGAGACCATCGATACGCAACAGATCAACGATATCATGGATGGCAAGCCACCCCGTCCACCTAAGGATTGGGTAGATGATGACTTGGATTCTGATGATGATGTCAGGCCGTCAGGTGAGTCCCCATCCTCCGATGATGTATCGGGAACGATTGGTGGTCCAGCAGGACAGCATTGATAAAATGAGTAGCCTGGAAGAAGTGGAGCGTAATCCGGGGTAAAAAGTGTAGGCCAGACAATCCCGGATTCCGTTGCACTCCATCCAGGCTACAGACAAAGTAGCCTGGATGGAGCGAAGCGTAATCCGGGAAAAAAGCAGACCAGTCTAACCGCACTCCGTTACACCCCACCCAGACCACAGACCATGTAGCCTGGATGAAGCGAAGCGTAATCCGGGAAAAAGGCAGGCCAGTCTAACCCAGATTCCGTTACATCCCACCAAGACCTCAGACATGTAGCCTGGATGGAGCGAAGCGTAATCCGGGAAAAAAAAGCAGACCAGTCTAACCCGCACTCCGTTACACCCCACCCAGACCACAGACCATGTAGCCTGGATGCAGCGAAGCGTAATCCGGGAAAAAAAGCAGACCAGTCTAACCCAGACTCCAATACACCCCACCCAGACCACAGATCATGTAGCCTGGATGCAGCGAAGCGTAATCCGGGAAAAAAAGCAGACCAGTCTAACCCGGACTCCATTACACTCCATCCAGACCACAGACCATGTAGCCTGGATGAAGCGAAGCGTAATCCGGGTAAAAGGCAGGCAGGCTCTCCTGGATTCCGTTGCACTCCATCCAGGCTACGTCCCTACGCCCTCCAGTCAGTTTTAGAGGCTATTCAGTCGCAACCAATTCAAACACTAATCCTATAATTGTGAATATTTACTGGTAGATCTAGTGGGTCATGCCTGAAAATGTGACAATTCGCCACTGAAAATTCATATAGACAGAAGGAATAACATGCCTGCTCCCCAGATTCTTGACTGTGCGGGAAAACTTTTGGACCTGAGTCAACCTCGGGTGATGGGAATACTCAATCTGACGCCCGACTCATTTTCTGATGGTGGACGTTTTGTCGCCAGGGATGTTGCGTTGGCCCACGCCAGGCAAATGGTTGATGATGGCGCGGCTATAATCGATGTGGGTGGAGAGTCTACCCGTCCCGGTGCTCAGTCTGTTTCAGTCGATGAAGAGATGGATCGAGTGATTCCTCTGATTGAGGCGTTGGCAGGAGAGGTCTCTGTGCCCATCTCAGTAGATACCAGCAAACCCCAGGTGATGGGAGAAGCGGTATCTGCCGGGGCAGGCATGATCAATGACGTCATGGCATTAAGAGAGCCTGGTGCATTGTCTGCTGCTGCGGAATGTGGTGTTCCGGTATGCCTGATGCATATGCAGGGCGAACCACGGACGATGCAACAGAGTCCAGAATATGGTGATGTGGTCGCTGAAGTAAGAGAGTTTTTAAAAAAGCGAATAGATGCCTGCGAAGCGGCTGGCATCGCCCATGATAATTTAGTTATCGATCCTGGGTTTGGATTCGGTAAGACGCTGTCACACAACCTTGAGCTGCTGAATAAATTGGAGCAACTTGAGGATTTGGAGCTGCCATTGCTGGTCGGAATTTCAAGAAAGTCTATGATAGGCACGATACTTGGGGATCGTCCAATCGAAGAGCGCTTGTATGGCAGCCTGGGAGCTGCTGTGGTGGTGGCATTAAAGGGTGGCGCAATATTGCGTGTACATGATGTACGGGCCACTGTGGATGCTTTAGCAGTAGTCTCAGCAATAAGCGCTTCTGCATAATAAAAGAGGAAAAATCTGTGAGTCGAAAGTATTTTGGAACAGATGGTGTGCGTGGCCGTTTTGGAGAGGGCGCAATAACGCCAGAGTTCGTGCTGAAGCTGGGATGGGCGGTCGGACGGATTTTGGGGACTGAGTCGAAGAGCCGGGTGCTGATCGGAAAGGATACCCGGATATCAGGCTATGTTCTGGAATCGGCATTGGAAGCGGGACTCACTGCTGCGGGGGTCAACATCACCCTGCTTGGGCCAATGCCAACCCCAAGTGTGGCTTATCTGACCCGTACCCTGCATGCACAGGCAGGTATAGTCATCAGTGCTTCGCACAATCCCTATATGGATAATGGCATCAAATTCTTCTCTGCTGATGGGCTGAAACTGCCGGATCATGTGGAGCGTGCTATTGAAGCGGAAACGGAAAAACCATTGGAAACCGTTGACTCAGCCAATCTCGGGCGGGCGGAGAAGATGGATTCCGAAGGCCGCTACATCGAATTCTGTAAAAGTACCATTCCGCTTAAAACGCGATTCAACGGCATGAAGATTGTTGTGGATTGTGCCAATGGTGCAACCTATAACATCGCCCCATATGTGTTCGATGAGATGGGTGCCGATGTGATTGCCATCGGTAACCAGCCGAATGGATTCAACATCAACGACGGTGTCGGATCAACCCATCCTGAGTACCTTAAAGCTGCTGTGCTGGAACATGGCGCCGATCTGGGTATTGCCCTGGATGGTGATGGTGATCGTCTGATAATGGTTGACGATCAAGGTAACGAAGTGGATGGTGATGAGATACTCTACATCATCGCCTGCTCACGTATGCGGGAAGGTGAACTCAAAGGTGCGGTAGTAGGTACCTTGATGAGTAACCTGGGACTTGAACATGCTCTGCGTGAGCATGGTGTGGTGTTTGAACGCACCAATGTAGGGGATAGATATATCATGGAACGCCTCTTCAGCAAGGGGTGGGTATTGGGCGGAGAACAATCGGGACACATCATCTGTCTCGATCGTACAACAACCGGTGATGGTATCGTCTCTGCGCTCCAGGTTCTGGCTGAGGTTCATGCCACAGGCCGCTCCTTGAGAGAACTGGCATCGGGTATGAGTAAATATCCGCAAAAGCTTATCAATATCAATTTGGGAAGTAGTACGCCACAGGAGGTCATGGAGTCAGATGTGGTGAAAAGATCGGTGCGCGAGGCTGAAGTTGAGATGGGCAGCTCCGGTCGAGTCTTACTGCGACCTTCGGGTACAGAGCCATTGATACGGGTGATGGTCGAGGGTAGTGATGGCTCACAGGTGGAGACGCTTTCAGCCCAGATTGCTGAGTCTGTCAAAGAGGTAGTGGCCGATTAGTCGTTATCTGATCTGAGGTTATTGATTCTCTTAGCACGATTATTTCGCCCCCTATTCAGAGACTGTTGCGACATAATCCGGGTTGTCGGGATTAGAAATTTGTCATACTTGATACAATGGTGATTGATTTCAGGCGCGTTGGCCGTTAAGCTACCGCGCTTTCTTTTATCTCAGGAGTGATTGCATGCGCAGACCACTTGTCGCCGGAAATTGGAAAATGAACGGTTCACTAGAGAGTGTCCGTGGCTTGTTGGATGGTATCAAGGAAGGTATTGGGGCGGTTACAAATGCCGAAGTGGCTGTCTGTCCTACTGCTGTTTTTATTCCTGAGACACAACAAAAGCTGAATGGCAGTGATATTGCGTGGGGGGGGCAGGATCTCTCTACAGAGGCGTCAGGGGCCTATACCGGTGAAGTTGCAGCATCGATGCTGAATGACTTCGGTTGTAAATATGTGATTGTCGGTCACTCCGAGCGTCGCACTTATCACAATGAGAGTGACGAGCTGGTGGCGAAGAAGTTTGCTGTTGCACGGGCTGCTGGATTAATTCCCATCCTCTGTATCGGTGAGACCCTGGAAGAGCGTGAATCTGGCATCACGAATGAGGTGGTTGCACGGCAACTCAACGCAGTGATTGAGCTGGAAGGTGTGGATGCGCTGGCTGATGGCGTCATCGCCTATGAGCCGGTTTGGGCAATTGGCACCGGTAAAACTGCCTCACCTGAGCAGGCTCAGGATGTACATGCATTTATCCGCGCGCAAATCGCGCAGAAGAGTGAGCAGGTCGCTGATGTTGTGCGTGTTCTCTACGGCGGTTCCATGAAACCGGATAATGCAAAAGAGTTAATCGGCAAGCCCGATATTGATGGCGGTCTGATTGGTGGGGCTGCACTTAAGCCAGAAGATTTCCTGGGAATCTGTACGGCAGCAAATTAATTTATAAGGTTGCATTGGGTCGTAAACGATACCGATCCAGCGACTTTCTACAGGTAACGCAGACATGCAGACAATATTGACCGTGTTTCATATCTTTCTGGCCATCGGGCTGGTTGGATTGATCCTTATTCAACACGGTAAGGGTGCTGATATGGGCGCAGCCTTTGGCAGTGGCGCCTCAGGTACCGTATTTGGTTCAAAGGGTTCCGGCTCTTTTCTGACCAGAGCTACAGCCATTCTTGCCACCCTGTTTTTTGTCACCAGTATGGTGATGGCCTATTTCGCAGTACAGACCAATGAGCCAGAAGGCTTGATGGAGCGCATTGATGCGCCACCTGCCATTGAGGCGCCAGCTCCGGAGAGTGATCTGCCTGCTGTGCCATCAACAGGGGGTAGCGATCTACCAGCAGTACCTGCAGCTGCAGAAGAGACTCAATCCAATGATCTTCCTGCAGTGCCAGTTTCTGAGTCGGATGCATCAACAGCTGATGTGATTGATGCAGCGCCATCTGAGGAGAGTGTAACTCCTGCGGATACTCAGACTGATCCAGCTACGGAGAAGCAGTAGAACTATAGTTTTTAGCCGATGTGGTGGAATTGGTAGACACGCTATCTTGAGGGGGTAGTGGCGTAAGCCGTGCCGGTTCAAATCCGGCCATCGGCACCATACATAAGAACGGTACTATGCTTTTTCGGCGTAATACCGTTTTTTTATGTCCATAGAAGTATTATAACTAATTGAATTATAAGAAATTATTACTTTTACTCCTACTTGACATTGTTGCGGGCCAGAGGATAGACTGCCTGCCTTCCCTGAAGATTCGCCTAATAACATAATGATTGAACGACATAGGGGGCTTCACGCTGATGCTTGAAAATTATTTACCCATCATGATTTTCCTAATCGTGGCTTTTGTGGTGGGTGGCGTTGTCATCGGAATAGGTTTTCTACTGGGCACGCGTAAACCTGACGACGAAAAGATCTCCCCCTATGAGTGCGGATTCGAGGCCTTCGAGGACTCCCGCATGAAGTTCGACGTTCGGTACTATCTCGTTGCCATCCTGTTCATCATCTTTGATCTTGAAATTGCATTCCTCTTCCCTTGGGCAGTAGTCCTTAGTGAGATCGGTATGGTCGGCTTTCTCGCCATGATGGTGTTTCTCGGTATCCTGGTGATCGGTTTTATCTACGAATGGAAGAAAGGGGCTCTGGAGTGGGAATAGATATGATATTAACCTTTCGGGAGGCAGACAGTGGGTATTGAGGGCATTCTCGAAAAAGGTGTAATCACCACTTCCGCTGATAAATTGATCAACTGGGCAAGAACAGGTTCGATGTGGCCTATGACCTTCGGTCTGGCCTGCTGTGCGGTTGAGATGATGCAGGCAGCGGCATCACGTTACGATATGGACCGCTTCGGTATCGTCTTTCGCCCAAGTCCCCGCCAATCAGATGTGATGATTGTGGCGGGTACCCTGGTGAACAAAATGGCACCGGCTCTACGCAAAGTTTATGACCAGATGGCCGAGCCTCGCTGGGTAATCTCGATGGGTTCCTGTGCTAATGGGGGTGGTTACTACCACTACTCCTATGCAGTGGTCAGGGGCTGCGATCGGGTGGTTCCTGTGGATATTTACGTCCCGGGTTGTCCTCCGACGGCGGAAGCGTTGCTGTATGGCGTGCTTCAGCTTCAGGATAAGATTCGTCGGACCAGTACGATAGCTCGTTGAGGTGGTGTGTAGATCATGAGTAGTGGTTCGCAGAACAGTATGCAAGAGCGATTGGATCAGTTGGCCTCAGCGCTTGATGAGCGCTTTTCCGGGTTAGATTGCCAGCTGCAACGGAGCTGTGGAGAGGTGACTCTGGTAGTCCCTTCGGCCAGGTTAATCGAAGTCGCTGGTATTTTGCGCGATGATGCAGCTTTCGATTTTAAAGAGTTGATTGATGTCTGTGGCGTCGACTACGCTGACTACGGCCAGTCCGAGTGGCAGACAGAAGGGGCGCCCAATACCGGTTTTGGCAGAGGCGTGACCGAAAAGGGTGCGAGTGAAACTGCGGAAAACAGTCGATTTGCTGCGGTCTATCATCTGCTCTCAATAAGCAACAATGTAAGGCTTAGAGTACGGGTGTTTGTAGATACCACCCATCCCATCGTTGCTTCTATGGTACCTGTTTGGGAGGCTGCCAACTGGTTTGAGCGTGAAGCGTTCGATCTCTATGGCATTCTCTTTGATGGCCACCCCGATCTGCGCCGAATATTGACTGACTACGGTTTTATCGGCCATCCGTTCCGCAAGGATTTTCCTTTGATCGGACAGGTCGAGATGCGCTACGACCCGCAACAGGCACGTGTAATCTACGAGCCGGTCTCTATCGATCCACGCACTTTGGTACCCAAGGTCACCCGAGAAGATAACCGTTATCTGAATGAAGATGACGCAACGCAGGATGCTGCTGATGCCTGAAATTCGTAACTACACACTTAATTTCGGCCCCCAGCACCCAGCAGCTCATGGTGTTCTTCGCCTGGTTCTGGAGATGGATGGCGAGGTTATAGAACGGGCGGATCCCCATATAGGTCTGCTGCATCGGGCGACTGAAAAACTGGCCGAGAGCAAACCCTATAACCAGAGCATTCCCTACATGGATCGTCTCGACTACGTGTCGATGATGTGTAATGAACATGGCTATGTACGGGCGATAGAAAAACTGCTCGGTATAGAGGCACCCATTCGGGCTCAGTATGTCCGAACCATGTTCGATGAGATCACCCGTATCCTCAACCACCTGATGTGGCTGGGAACACACGCGCTGGATGTGGGCGCCATGACCGTCTTTCTCTACGCCTTTCGGGAGCGGGAGGATTTGATGGACTGCTACGAAGCGGTTTCCGGCGCGCGGATGCATGCAGCCTACTACCGTCCTGGTGGTGTCTATCGTGATCTGCCGGATAAGATGCCTCAATACCAGGCGAGTCAATGGGTCACTGGAAGGGATGTCACTGCACGTAACGAAACACGTCAAGGTTCCCTGCTCGATTTTATTGAAGATTTCGTAAACCGTTTTCCAGGTCTTGTGGACGAGTACGAAACACTGCTCACCGACAACAGAATCTGGAAACAGCGTACCGTTGGCATCGGAGTGGTCTCACCAGAGCGTGCCCTGCAGCTTGGCTTTACCGGCCCTATGATCAGGGGTTCAGGGATCGCCTGGGATCTGCGTAAAAAGCAGTCCTATGCAGCATACGACAAGGTCGATTTCGATATCCCGATTGGTACAAACGGTGATTGTTACGATCGATATCTGGTTCGTATCGGCGAACTGCGTGAATCGACTCGCATCATCAAGCAGTGCATCGATTGGTTGAGAGCCAATCCAGGCCCAGTGATGCTTGATGATCATAAGATTTCAGCGCCAAGCAGGGATGAGATGAAGGACGACATGGAAGGATTGATCCATCACTTCAAGCTCTTCACGGAAGGCTATTGCGCCCCTGAGGGAGAGGTCTATGCGGCGGTTGAAGCACCTAAAGGTGAGTTCGGCTGCTACATCGTTTCTGATGGCGCCAACAAACCTTACAGATTAAAGATCAGAGCCCCGGGCTTCTCTCACCTGGCCGCCATGGACGAGATGGTAAAAGGCCATATGCTGGCCGACGTGGTGGCAGTAATTGGCACCATGGACGTGGTATTTGGTGAGATAGACCGTTAGAGCAAAATAGAAATGACAGTAACAGTTAAAGACAAAACGGAACTTTTCTCCCCGGAGATCTGTGCGGAGATTGATCACTGGATCGCCAAGTATCCACCAGAGTGGAAACAGTCTGCGGTAATGGGTGCGTTGATGGTGGTGCAGGACAACAACGGTGGTTGGTTAACCACTGAACTTATGGATCGGGTTGCCAGTTATCTGGAGATGCCATCTATCGCTGTCTATGAAGTGGCGACTTTCTACTCCATGTACGAACTGAAGCCGGTGGGCAAACACAAGATCTGTGTCTGCACCAACGTCTCATGCATGACCAATAAGTCCGACATGATTGTCGAGCATCTGGAGAAGAAACTGGGGATCACCTTTGGTGAAATCACAGAAGATGGTCGCTACTCCATGAAAGAGGTGGAGTGTCTGGGAGCCTGCGGTGGTGCACCTATGATGCAGATCGGTAAACAGTATTATGAAAACCTCACCCCGGAAATCGTTGATGCGATCCTGGATGGTCTGGAGTAATCGCTATGGTAAATGAAGTCTGTCTGCGAACCCTGGATCTGGAACGCCCCTGGCTTATGGAGCAGTATCAAAGTCGCGGTGGCTATGAGGTTCTGAAGAAGGTGCTGAGTACGAAACAGCCACCTGAAGAGATAATCGAAGAGGTTAAAAAGTCCGGGCTGCGAGGTCGCGGCGGGGCTGGTTTCCCGACCGGTCTGAAGTGGAGTTTTATCTCGCGCAATGCGCCGGGTCAGAAATTTGTGGTGTGTAACTCAGATGAAGGAGAGCCAGGCACATTCAAAGACCGGGATATTCTCCGTTATAACCCCCATCAACTGATCGAAGGGATGATTCTTGCGGGTTACGCGATTGGAGCGACCCGGGGCTACAACTACATACGTGGTGAGTTCTGGGAGCCCTACGAGCGTTTCGAGCAGGCACTGCAAGAGGCCCGCGAGGCGGGTTTCCTGGGAGAGAATCTACTGGGTTCCGGTTTTGATTTTGAGCTCCATACCCATCTTGGCGGTGGTGCATACATTTGTGGTGAAGAGACCGCCTTGCTTGAATCCATTGAGGGCAAGAAGGGACAGCCTCGCTATAAACCACCGTTTCCAGCTCATTTCGGTCTCTATGGCAGACCGACCATTATCAACAACACCGAGAGCCTTGCCTCGATACCGATGATTCTGGAGAAGGGCGGTGAATGGTTTGCAGATATCGGCGTGAAAAACAGTGGTGGTTCCAAACTGTTTTCAATTTCAGGCAATATCAATAACCCGGGTGTCTTCGAGATTCCCATGGGCACACCATTCTCCGAACTGCTGGAGATGGCTGGTGGTATGAAGGATGGGCGAAAGATAAAAACGGTGATACCTGGAGGATCATCGGCTCCAGTCATCCCTGGGGATCAGATGATGGATCTCAATATGGATTACGACTCCATTGCTGGTGCCGGCTCCATGCTGGGCTCCGGGGCTGTGATCGTGTTGGATGATACCAATTGCATGGTCAAGACCCTTGAACGTATGTCCTATTTCTATCACGAAGAGTCCTGTGGTCAGTGTACGCCCTGCCGTGAGGGTACAGGTTGGCTCTATCGGATAGTACATCGCATCGAAACAGGGCAGGGGCGCCAGGAAGACCTGGATCTGCTGGATGATGTCGCCGATAAGATCAGCGGTAAAACCATCTGTGCCTTGGGAGATGCTGCCGCGATGCCGGTAATGGGCATGTTGCGTCACTATCGGGATGAATTCCAATATCACATCGACCATAAGCGCTGTATGGTCGGGGTTGGCTGAGGTCGCAGAAACCACGATGACAGATACGTTAGTCACCATCGAAGTAAACGGGCAGGAGCTGCAGGCACAAGCCGGCGCCATGCTCATCGAAGTCACGGATGCGGCAGGTATCAATATTCCGCGCTTCTGTTATCACAAGAAACTTTCAGTCGCAGCGAACTGCCGCATGTGTCTGGTTGAAGTGGAGAAGGTGCCGAAACCTTTGCCTGCCTGTGCTACACCGGTGTCGGATGGCATGAAGGTCTACACCCGCTCGCCCAAGGCACTGGCTGCACAGAAGGGAACCATGGAGTTTCTGCTGATCAACCATCCACTGGATTGTCCGATCTGCGATCAGGGCGGTGAGTGTGAACTGCAGGATGTTGCCATCGGTTATGGTCGAGATGTTTCCCGTTACAGTGAAGGTAAGCGGGTGGTGGCGGATAAGAATATCGGACCGCTGATCGCTACCGATATGACCCGTTGCATACACTGTACCCGTTGTGTGCGTTTTGGCGAAGAGATTGCCGGAATACGTGAAATGGGCGCTACCGGTCGTGGCGAACATATGGTGATCGGTACCTACATAGAAAAGAGCGTTGATTCCGAACTATCAGCAAACATTATCGATCTCTGTCCAGTGGGCGCACTGACTTCCAAGCCCTTCCGTTTCAACGCCCGTGCCTGGGAACTGACACAGGTAGAGGCGGTGGCAACACATGACAGTCTTGGTTCCAATCTCAATCTGCATCTCCGTGGCAACAAGGTGATGCGTGTACATCCCAAGGATAATGAGTCGATCAACGAGACCTGGATCTCCGATCGAGACCGTTTCAGTTATCAGGGGCTCTATAGCGACGACCGTCTAACCTCGCCGATGGTAAAGAAGGGCGGGGTTTGGAAAGAGGTCAGCTGGGAAATGGCCCTGGAGATGGCAGCGGCGAATCTCAATGAGATCAATGAGGGTGACCAGGTCGGTGCGATTGTGTCACCCAGTTCCACCCTCGAAGAGCTCTATTTGGCTCAGAAGCTGATGAGTGGCATGGGCAGCAACAATATTGACTGCCGCTTGCGTCAGGGTGATTTCAGACTTGATGAGACCCAGCAGAATGTACATTGGCTGGGTACCTCACTCAGTGAAGTGGACAATTTACAGGCAGTGCTTGTGGTGGGTGGGAATTTACGTAAAGAACAGCCCATTCTGGCGCATCGTTTACGTAAAGCAGCTTTGGCTGGAGCCAGCCTCCACTACCTCAATCCGATACAACTGGATCTCAGCCATAGTGGAGCGCAGTCAGTTTGCAGCCCAAGTGAAATGGTCAGCTATCTGGCTGCTGTAGCGAAGGCAGCTGGGGTTAAGTCCAAAGGCGCAGTTGCGGATGGTTCAAAAGTAGATGATTTTGCCAAACAGGCGGCAGCTCAACTCAAATCGGCGGATAGTGCGCTGATTATGTTGGGCGCTCTTGCTCAGTCCCATCCCGACTATGCACTGCTCTATTCGATTGCCGCAGATCTGGCCAAAGCAACAGACTCAAAGCTCTCAATTCTACCCGCTGCAGCAAACTCCGTTGGTGCACAACTTGCAGGCGCCGTTCCTCATCTTCAGACTGGCGGCAAAGCATCGGATAGCAAAGGCCTGGATGCATTAAGCATGCTCAAGTCACCACGCAAAGGCTATCTACTGATGGGTGTGGAACCCGCTCGGGATTTCTGGAATGGGGCGCTCTCCATGAGTGCCTTGCAGAGTGCCGATATGGTTGTTGCTATCAGCGCCTTCCGCAGCCCTGAATTGGAAGAGTGTGCTGATATTCTGCTGCCTATGGCGATCTTTAGTGAGACCTCTGGCACTTATGTCAATGCTGAGGGGCGTTGGCAACGGAACCGGGGTGCAGTCAGACCCCATGGGGAGAGCCGTCCAGGTTGGAAGATTTTGCGGGTATTGGGCAATCTGATGGATCAATCAGGTTTTGAATACACTGATTCTCAACAGATTCATGATGAAATCCACGACATGTGCGAAGCGGCACAACTCGATAATCATCAACAACAACCAAAAAAACTGGAACAGCAATTAAGTGCCAGCACGTTGTTACGAGGAGGGGATACACCGCTATACGCCTGTGATCCTCTGGTTCGTCGCGCCACAGCTCTACAACAGACCCAGGATGCGGGATCTGATGCGATTCGTCTGCATCCAGATGAAGCGGTTCGTCTCGGTCTCGAAGGTGCGGATAAGGCAATGGTAAAACAGAACGGCAACCAGGTTGATCTGCCCCTGCAGTTGGATGAGCGCATTCCAAAGGGATGTGTCTGGATATCTACCGGCTTGGCACTTTCATCGACGCTGGGACAACCGTTTGGCGAAGTGACCGTGGAGAAGGCATAACCGATGGAATTCCTTATCAGCCTCTGGGAAGCGCTTCCCTCTGAACTTCAATATCTGATCTGGACCATGATCAAGATCGTCACAATCATGTTGCCGTTGATGCTGCTGGTGGCTTACTACACCTACGCAGAGCGTAAGATCATCGGTTATATGCAGGTGCGCGTCGGACCCAACCGGGTTGGGCCCAAGGGGTGGTTACAGCCTATCGCGGATGCGCTGAAGTTGATGTTCAAAGAGATTATTATCCCTGCGAACGCCAATAAATTTCTGTTTCTGATGGCCCCTGCGCTGACCCTTGGTCCGGCACTGGCTGCCTGGGCGGTTTTTCCTTTCGATGAGACCCTGGTGCTGGCGGATATCAATGCCGGTCTGCTCTACATTCTGGCCCTCACCTCAGTCGGCGTCTATGGTGTGATCATCGGCGGCTGGGCCTCGAATTCAAAATACGCCTTTCTTGGGGCAATGCGATCTGCAGCTCAGATCGTTGCCTACGAAATCGCCATGGGATTTGCTCTGGTCGGTGTTCTGGTTGCTGCTGGCAGTCTCAATCTGGGAGAGATCATCAAGGCTCAGGAAGGGGGGCTCTTCTCCTGGTTCTGGTTACCGCTACTGCCGCTGTTCGGTGTCTACTTGATCTCCGGTGTGGCAGAGACCAATCGTGCCCCGTTTGATGTGGCTGAGGGTGAGTCGGAGATCGTAGCCGGTTTCCATGTCGATTACTCCGGCATGGCCTTCGCGGTCTACTTCCTGGCTGAGTATGCCAACATGATTCTGATTGCGGCTTTGACCGCAGTGATGTTTTTCGGTGGCTGGCTCTCCCCATTTCAGGGTTGGCCGGTGCTCGGGCCTCTGTTTGATTGGGTGCCAGGTTTCTTCTGGCTGGTGATCAAGACCGGCTTCTTTATGTTTCTGTTTCTCTGGCTGCGCGCCACCTTTCCTCGTTACCGCTATGACCAGATCATGCGGCTTGGTTGGAAGGTCTTCATTCCAATTACCATAGTCTGGATTGTGGTAGTCGGTCTGGCTGTGGTCTATCAACTACCCTGGTGGTTTGACTGAGGTCTTCTATGAAAGCGTTTACAAACTATTTCAAGAGCCTTTTCCTGCTGGAGCTGTTTCGTGGGCTGAGTGTGACGGGACGTTATCTGTTCCGCAAAAAGTTCACGGTGATGTACCCGGAAGAGAAGGCCCCGGTGTCGCCCCGGTTCAGAGGATTGCATGCCCTGCGTCGCTACCCTAACGGAGAAGAGCGCTGCATTGCCTGCAAGCTTTGTGAGGCAACCTGTCCCGCTTTGGCGATTACCATCGAAGCGGAACCACGGGATGATGGCTCACGCCGGACCACCCGTTACGACATCGACCTGTTCAAGTGCATCTATTGCGGATATTGCCAGGAGGCTTGCCCGGTGGATGCCATTGTAGAGACGCGAATCTACGAATATCACTTTGAAAATCGCGGTGAAAATATCATGACCAAGGAGAAACTGTTGGCAGTAGGCGATAAGTGTGAAACGCAACTGGCTGCAGATATTCAAGCTCAGGCGAATGTTCGCTAATGCTGGGGAAACCTTGGAAATAACTGGAATCCGTATATGACACTCGAAAAGCTGATTTTTTATGTACTGGCCGCAGTGGTATTGACTGCAGCAGTCATGGTGGTGACCCGGCGTAATCCGGTACATTCTGCGCTGTTCCTGATTCTCGCCTTTTTCGCCAGTAGTGGTATCTGGATGTTGGCTGAAGCGGAGTTCCTCGCCATCGTTCTGGTACTGGTCTATGTCGGTGCAGTCATGGTGCTGTTCCTGTTTGTATTGATGATGCTGGATATCGATATTGCTGTGCTACGGGCCGGATTTATAAAAATGTTACCCCTGGGATTGATCATGGCGATTGCCATGGCAGCAGAGCTGATACTGATCGTCGGGCCGGGCAACTTTGGTCTTGAAAAATATGCAGCGCCAGTGAGACATGCAGCGGATTACAATAATACAGAAGAGCTGGGTAACGTGCTCTACACCGTATATATGTACCCCTTCGAGATCGCAGCAGTAATCTTGCTGGTGGCAATTATTGCAGCGATCGGGCTGACGATGCGCAGACGGCCGGATACCAAGTATCTCGATCCAGCGAGCCAGGTTCTGGTGAAGCGGGATGACCGGGTGCGTATGGTCTCGATGGACGCGGAAAAAGGATAACCAAATGATTGCACTTTCAGATTACCTGATCCTTGGCGCCATCCTGTTTGCAATCAGTGTGGCGGGGATTTTCATCAACCGCAAGAATGTCATTGTGCTGTTGATGTGTGTTGAATTAATGCTGCTGGCGGTGAATATCAACTTTGTCGCCTTTTCCCATTTTCTGGGGGATACAGCAGGGCAGGTTTTTGTATTTTTTATCCTTACAGTAGCAGCGGCAGAGGCGGCCATCGGTCTGGCCATACTGGTGGTGCTGTTCCGTAGTAAGCAGAGCATCAATGTCGAGGATATGGATGCACTGAAGGGTTAGTTTTCAGTTCGCGAATGTCCGCTGGCCAACACAATGGGTTTGTGCCTTCAGCGGATCGTTTCCGGAGTGGTTGAAGAACAAAATTGAACATTGGGTACAGTAAGTCGGTTACTGAGAGATCAGACGCAGACAGATGTTTGCGATCTATAGCGTTCATTAACAGACCAAACTAGAAGAAACGGTTTATGGAAAATATCTATCTGACAATCGTATTAGCACCTCTGGTAGGTGCGATATTAGCCGGTTTCTTTGGCAGCATGCTTGGGCGTAAAGGTGCGCACTGGGTCACCAGCACCGGGGTTGGACTCTCGGCGTTGCTCTCCCTCTATGTGCTGAAGAGCTTCATTTACGACGACCTGGAAGTCTTCAATGGCACCGTCTATACCTGGATGGTCAGTGACGGCCTGAACATGGAGGTGGGTTTTCTGGTGGATCACCTCACTGCGGTGATGATCAGTGTGGTCACCTTTGTCTCTTTCTGTGTACATATCTACACCATCGGCTATATGGCGGATGATGAGCATAACTGGCCCAAGACCAGCCTGGCCGGACGTAACAGTTATCAGCGTTTCTTCAGTTATATCTCCCTGTTTACCTTTTCAATGTTGATGCTGGTCATGGCCAACAACTTCATGCAGCTCTTCTTCGGATGGGAAGCCGTGGGTCTGGTCTCCTATCTGCTGATCGGTTTCTGGTCGGTCAGGCCTACCGCGATCTTCGCCAACCTGAAGGCCTTCCTGGTCAACCGGGTAGGTGACTTTGGCTTTATCCTGGGTATAGCTGCGATTGCCATGTACACCAACAGCCTCGACTATGCCGAAGTGTTCGCCAAGGCTCCGGGACTTGCCGACACCCAGATTCAGATCTGGGGCGATAGCAGTTGGTCGCTGATGACCGTGATCGGTATTCTGCTGTTTATTGGCGCCATGGGTAAGTCGGCTCAGGTGCCGCTGCATGTCTGGCTGCCGGACTCGATGGAAGGCCCGACTCCAATCTCAGCCCTGATCCATGCAGCGACCATGGTAACCGCCGGTATCTTCATGGTGGCCCGTATGTCACCCCTCTATGAACTCTCTGAAACCGCACTCAGCTTTGTCTTGATCATCGGTGCAACGACAGCTTTCTTCACCGGCCTGATCGGCATCGTGCAGAACGATATCAAACGGGTGGTAGCCTATTCGACCCTCTCCCAACTTGGTTACATGATGGTCGCCCTGGGCGTTTCGGCTTATGCCGCTGGTATCTTCCATCTGATGACTCACGCCTTCTTCAAAGCGCTGCTGTTCCTCGCTGCTGGTTCTGTGATCATCGGTATGCACCATGATCAGGATATCCGTAACATGGGTGGGCTGCGTAAATATATGCCCATTACTTACTGGACATCACTATTTGGCTCACTGGCGCTGATTGGATTCCCCTTCTTCTCCGGCTTCTTCTCCAAGGATGCGATAATCGAAGCGGTACACCACTCGTCGATTGCCGGTTCAGGCTATGCCTATGCCATGGTGGTTGGCGGGGTTTTTGTCACTGCCCTCTACAGTTTTCGTATGTTCTTCCTGGTCTTTCATGGCGAAGGCCCGAGGGATGAGCACGCCAAGGAGCATCTGCACGAATCACCCAAGGTGGTCACAATACCTCTGGTGCTGTTGGCCATACCTTCAGTATTTCTTGGCTATTTCACCATCAGCCCAATGCTCTTCGGTGACTGGTTCAAGGATGCACTCTATGTACTGCCAGAACACGATACCCTGGCGGTGATCGGGAAAGATTTTCATGGTGCATTCGGTTTTGTGATTCATGGTATGCAGGGATGGCCTTTTATCCTGGCGATGAGTGGCCTGGCAGTGGCCTTCTACTTGTACATGATCAATCCCTCTCTGGCCGAGAAGATCAAAACCATCTTTGCACCCATCCACAAGATGCTGGATAAAAAATATTGGTTCGATGAGGTCTATCAGATCGTGTTCGCTGCCGGCAGCCGGGGGCTGGGTAAGATCCTCTGGTTAGTTGGTGACCGCGGCCTGATCGACGGTCTGGCAGTGAATGGTTCGGCTTACTCCGTGGGTTGGCTGGCATCTGTCGTACGTCATGTACAGACCGGCTACCTCTATCACTACGCTATTGCCATGATTCTAGGTCTGCTATTGCTGCTGACCTGGTTTGTTTTTGTTTAAAGGACGTTGAGCATGATTGCCGATTGGCCCATCCTAAGTCTTACGGTCTGGCTGCCTATAGTAGGTGGCTTTATGGTACTCGCCAGTGGCGACCGGGAGGCGAATGCCACCAAGTGGACCGCATTGACCATTGCCATTTTGACCTTCATTGTCAGTCTGCCTCTCTGGTTTGCTTTTGATAGCACCACTGCTGATATGCAGTTTGTTGAACGTGTGCCCTGGATACCTGGTTTCAATATCGAGTACTACATGGGTGTTGATGGCATCTCCATGCCGTTGATCGTTCTCACTACCTTTATCACCCCACTGGTGGTGATTGCCGGCTGGGAAGTGATTCAATACCGTCCCTCTCAGTACATGGCCGCCTTCCTGATTATGGAAGGGGTGATGGTCGGTGTCTTCTCCGCCCTTGATGCGATGCTCTTCTATGTCTTTTGGGAAGCGATGCTGATTCCGATGTTCCTGATCATTGGTGTCTGGGGTGGACCAAACCGGGTCTACGCTACCATCAAGTTTTTCCTATACACATTCTTCGGCTCTGTATTCATGTTGGTCGCCCTGATCTATATGTACTTCCAGTCGGGCAGTTTCGACATTCTGGGTTTCCACACTCTAAAGCTGGGTCTGACCGAGCAGATTCTGATCTTTGTCGCTTTTCTGATGGCGTTTGCAGTCAAGGTACCCATGTGGCCTGTTCATACCTGGTTGCCTGATGCCCATGTAGAGGCGCCAACTGGGGGTTCAGTAATCCTGGCGGCGATCATGCTGAAGATTGGTGGTTACGGTTTTCTCCGTTTCAGTCTACCGATTACCCCTGATGCCAGCCATTCCCTGGATTGGTTGATTATCAGCATGTCCCTCATTGCGGTGGTCTACATTGGCTTTGTGGCGTTGATCCAGCAGGATATGAAGAAGCTGATTGCTTACTCTTCCATCGCCCATATGGGCTTTGTCACCCTTGGTTTCTTCATCGTCTTTATGATCACTCAGGATAATGAAGGCAGTGGTGCAGTATTGGGTATCGAGGGAGGTATGGTGCAGATGGTCTCCCATGGCTTCATCTCTGCCGCCATGTTCCTCTGTGTCGGAGTACTCTACGACCGCTTGCACAGTCGGGAGATCAACGACTATGGTGGGGTAGTACACACCATGCCGATATTCGCCGGTTTCATGGTCTTTTTCGCCATGGCCAATGCAGGGCTACCAGGTACTTCCGGTTTCGTCGGCGAGTTTATGGTGATTCTGGCCAGTTTCCGTGCAGACTTCTGGTATGCCTTCCTTGCAGCGACAACGCTGATAATAGGTGCAGCTTATACCCTATGGATGGTCAAGCGGGTGGTCTTTGGTGATGTAGCCTCAGAGGGCGTGGCATCACTACAAGATATGAACAGACGTGAATTCATTGTGTTGGGCACCCTGGCAGTGGCTGTGCTGCTGTTGGGCTTATGGCCAGCACCCCTGGTTGAAGTGATGGATGCTTCTGTCAACAACCTGATTCAGCATATTGCTGTTTCCAAGTTATAACCTGACGGAGCCCGACTCGGTAGCGAAATCATGCAATTTGATGCAACACAACTGATACCGGTATTACCGGAAATATCCTTGCTGACCCTGGCCTGTCTGGTGCTCGTGGTTGACCTCTTTCTGCGGCAAGAGCAGCGTATCATCAGCTACATCATCAGCCAGATCGGTCTACTGGTTATCGTGGCCATCACCCTGGCGGTTGCCAGTCCAGTGACTCAGATCGTCTTCGATGGCAGCTATATTCGCGACCCGATGAGCGATGTGCTGAAAGTGGGCATCTATTTGGTGACCTTTATGACATTTCTCTACGCCAAGGACTATCTGCGCGAACGAGACCTGTTTAAAGGAGAGTTCTACACCCTGGGTCTGTTCGCTGTTCTGGGGATGAGCATCATGACCTCCGCCAACAGCTTTCTCACCATCTATCTTGGCTTGGAACTACTTGCACTCTGCCTCTATGCTCTGGTGGCGTTCAATCGGGATTCTGCCCATGGCGCAGAGGCAGCGATGAAATATTTTGTTCTGGGTGCACTGGCCTCGGGAATGCTGCTCTACGGTATCTCGATGATCTATGGCGCCACTGGCACACTGCAATTCGATGAGTTGGCCAAAGTGGTCGACAAAGGCGATATGAACCAGATCGTGATGATCTTCGGTATTGTTTTTCTGGTCATCGGGCTCTCCTTCAAGCTGGGCGCCGTTCCTTTTCACATGTGGGTTCCTGATGTCTATCACGGTGCACCGACTGCAGTGGTCGCCTTTCTCGGCAGCGCACCCAAAATTGCTGCGTTTGCCCTCGCAATGCGTCTGCTTGTAGATGGCCTGGCCGACTTGAATGGTGGTTGGGAGGGGTGGCAAGGGATGCTGATCATTCTCGCCGTACTCTCAATGGGTGTTGGTAACCTGGTTGCCATTGCACAGAGCAACATCAAACGAATGCTTGCCTACTCCACCATCTCTCATGTCGGTTTTATCATGCTCGGCATATTGGCGGGGACTAACGAAGGTTATACCGCAGCAATGTTCTACACCCTGGTCTATGCGCTGATGTCTGCCGGTGCTTTCGGCATTATCATAGCCCTTAGCCGCAAGGGATTCGAAGCCGATAACATTGATGATTTGAAAGGCCTGAATCAGCGCAATCCCTGGTTTGCCGGCATGATGCTGCTGCTTATGTTCTCCATGGCAGGCGTGCCGCCCACGGTGGGATTCTTTGCCAAGCTGTTTGTGCTTGATGCAGTGGTCTCCGTGGATCTGACCTGGCTGGCCCTGGTCGGTGTTGCCTTCTCAATTATCGGTGCCTTCTACTACATCCGCATCGTCAAACTGATCTATTTTGATCAGCCAGTTGATGAAACCCCACTCTCAATAGGGGTGGATACCCAGGTTATGCTCTCCATAAATGGCCTATCCATGTTGGTTCTAGGCCTATTTCCAGCCGGACTGCTGACAATCTGCGCCAATGCCATAGGCGGCTAAGCCCGCCTCCCTGGTCTGAGTAGCCTGGATGGAGCGAAGCGGAATCCGGGATAGGTAACCCCAAGACACAGCGACCGTCATATCCCTTTCACACCCAGCCAACAAGCCTCCCCCTCGCTGAAACGCCGGGGGACAACCGCACCATCTTCCCGGATTCCGTTGCACTCCATCCAGGCTACATTGTTAAGCGGTCTGTGTAGCCTGGATGAAGCGAAGCGGAATCCGGGATAGGTAACCCCAATACAGAGCGACCGTGCTATCCCTTTCACACCCAGCCAACAAGCCTCTCCCACGTGGGAACGCCGGGGGGACAACGCACCATCTCCCCGGATTTCGTTGCACTCCATCCAGGTTACATTGTTAAGCGGTCTGTGTAGCCTGGATGAAGCGAAGCGGAATCCGGGATAGGTAACCCCAATACAGAGCGACCGTGCTATCCCTTTC
>JBEVWG010000054.1:0-4315 GCA_040506705.1 Candidatus Thiodiazotropha sp. 6PLUC1 | reverse complement strand
TTGTTAAGCGGTCTGTGTAGCCTGGATGAAGCGAAGCGGAATCCGGGATAGGTAACCCCAATACAGAGCGACCGTGCTATCCCTTTCACACTCAGCCAGCAAGTCACTCCCTCGTGGGAGCACCGGGGGACAACCGCACCATCTCCCCGGATTTCGTTGCACTCCATCCAGGCTACATTGTTAAGCGGTCTGTGTAGCCTGGATGAAGCGAAGCGGAATCCGGGATAGGTAACCCCAATACAGAGCGACCGTGCTATCCCTTTCACACCCAGCCAACAAGCCTCTCCCACGTGGGAACGCCGGGGGGACAACGCACCATCTCCCCGGATTCCGTTGCACTCCATCCAGGCTACATTGCTGTTGATAATTTCCGCCAATGCAATTGATGGACGAATCTCATTCCAGCTGTTTTTTTGTAATAGAACGGGGCTGTTTTTTATTTAAAAACGAATTAAATGTTTTAGCTTAAATATATTCTGTAAAGGGGTTGTCATCTTAGCCCATCACAGGTAGTATGCCCCTCCTTGATGCGGGGTGGAGCAGTCTGGTAGCTCGTCGGGCTCATAACCCGAAGGTCGTTGGTTCAAATCCAGCCCCCGCTACCAATCAAAATATTAAAGCCAGGTACTTACGAGTCCCTGGCTTTTTTATTTCTGTCGATCTCTTGCCAGTATCCAAGCTTACCAATCGAGAAAACCCTCGAACCTAGAAAACTTACCCAGGTATACAGCAAAACAAGCTTTACCCATGGGTATCCTTATCGGATATCTCGCAATACTTCAGGTAGTGCCCACTAGCCTCGCGATGGGCTTATTTTGTGTTATCAATTGCAAAATCTTCATGAAGCTTGCTCCAATGGGCTTTTAAACCATCTTTATGGGCATCCTCCATCGGTAGTGCTTTGAGTGTTTCAGGCCAAAGTTCCCTTGCCTTATTCAGCGTGTCATCCAAGTGTGGCTTTATTACCCGCCATGGAATGCCTGATTTATCTGCCCACATCTGGAAGTGCGCCATTGATACGACATACCATTCCTTTGTTTTACTGAGATTGAGCGCATACTGGGTTTCATTTTCGATATAGACGTTGGTTGTCACGATATCGTAAGCAGGAGAAAGCCGTGGCGTAATCTTATCGGCGTAAAGAAAGCTCCAGTTCTTTAGATGTGCATCGCCATTCGCCAGCAGAATATTCACCAGTAACCGCCTTGCGAACTGTTGCGCATCGGCCAGCCCGTCGCCAGAAAAGTGATAAATGACTTTGCCGATATTCTCGTAATTAGCGGAAGTGTATTTTTCGTGCGGGTACTTCACCAGAATTTGAGCAAAGTCTTCCATGTGAATACGTTGATCGTCTTCACGATCAAATCGCTTGATGGCAAAGGCTTGCTTTTCATCGGGTAAGTTAATTTGTGGCAGGTTATCGAGCTTATCCAGCTCAACAAGTTTGATCTCAGGAATATCAACACCAACCATCCCCGCCAGCGACATGGCAGTGTATTCGTTCAGTGGTACAAATTTGTGTTTGGTTGATGGCGTTTTAATAATCCAGTCACCCAGCACATCACCTTTGGATAAGTTATAGCGCCCATCCTTTTCCTTCATGGAAAACTTCATTTGCACACCAGCCAAGGAAAACCTGTTTTCTTGAGTGACTTTATCGAATTTTACGGCCTTGGCTTTTCCGTGCGTGTTTAGAACAGAAACTGGAACATCTTTAGGATCCATAGGCGTGGCTTCGATTGCCCCGGGCAAATCTTCGCCAAGAAACGAGAGAAGGTGAAATTCATTATCAACGTGTACCTTAAGGCTTTGTGCGATTAGCTCGAGTAATGAGCCTTCTGGCATTAAGTTTGAAAGTACAGGATGTAGCCTTTGATTACGTGTCCATGGCTCTGCCATGAGCTTGGCCGCATTAGGAAACTTGGGGTGCGTAGTCAGGCTAAACGTTGGGCGATCAGGATTGTTTTTGAATGTATCTGCAATGCTCAATACATTGCGGCCATTCTTAAACCCTGCCAGATATCCGATCAATACGCCGTGAATAGAGAGCTGTAATACATTCACTTCATTATTTGTTTCTGTGCTCAATCGTTTTCTTCCAGCAACCCTTGCCATGGATCATGGGTTAATGACTTACTCTTTTCTTTGACTGACTGTCTTGGGTCGCTGGATGCTGTGGCATCGTCAGCCAGTACAGCCAGTACGGCATCTAACTTTTCTTGCGGGATAAGCAGCAGTTCGCTCTTAAGCCCCATAGCAATCAGCTCAAGGGTAGTGAGTCGAGGATTGCCTTTGGATTCAAGCCGCTGATATTGCTGGCGCGATATGCCGACGCGCAACATCATATCGTGCTGCTTGAGTGCCAGTGCTATGCGGCGTTTTTTGATCTGTTCGAGTAGGGGATTCATGATGAAATATATATGTTGCTATTTACCTATAAGAAACATATTAGTATCTTATTTTGATATAGGCAACATAAAAGTAGCATTTGTCTGTTTGCCCACCTAATTTTTTTGTTCAGGCAACCTAAAAATTAGCTATCGATTTACAAACAGATTCGGAAATTACCCTAGAGACTACATGTGGACAATAGCTGACTATTTCACTAGGTTATTACTACAGACTCAAAACCATCTTAACGGGGTGCTGATATGCCACAGCGTTGGTTGCAGGTAAAAGGGGATCCTTCTGTGCGTGCGTTCTTGTTTCAGCAGTCACGTCAGACCAGTCTCTTCGATGAAAACCTTGACGAGATACACCGCATCATCTGTGCGATGTGCATTACCAAAGGTGCTTTTCATATAAAAGCCCACTACTCATCTTCGCAGTTGACCTGCTGGTTCTATGATGATCCATATAACTACAGGGTCTATGTTAAGGAGGAGGTTCTAGCCCCAGATTTTCTGGATAGCTTTCCGCCTCTATCTTATGAAGGGCGACAACCGAATATCAATCAGGATCAGCTTGGTCTGACTCTGGCAGAATTTAAGCGTCTTCGATTATCAGATGAGCAGGTTTATCTTCGCAGTGCATCAGTAAATCGATTGAATGGAATGATTGCAATGAACTTTTCCTGTGACGGTAGCCACTACATTCAACATGATGAGTTTTTTCAACGGCTAATAGAATTTGGTGTCGCTGATCAAGAAGGGGGTAATTGTTCATTGGCAGTTTGAGCTTTAATTGGTAAATGATGAACAAGCGTTGAGCGTGACAAGGCAGTTAACCGGTAGTGAAAGAACTCAGCGATTTTCAATCTTCAATCAAAGACGATATCGGTCTATTTTAGAAAGGCATAGGTTTAAAAAAAGTGTAACCTGATACGTGTTTTACTGATTGCCCTGTTTAGCCTGAGAGGCGCAGATGGATTTGACGACCGCATTGACTGGGGCGCTACCCTTCATCATCCTGGTAAGCGCAGTTCTGACTATGATCTTCTCTTTTTTACTGCTGTGGCTCTACCGTCGTGCAGTGATTCGATCCATGGGGGCCAGTGGAGGGTCGAATACGCCGACTACGGTTGCCAGTACACAGGTGGCTGCTGACAATTTATCACCTCTGACAATAACCACACTTAAAGATAAAGCGCTTCTGCAGGGGCGCGCAAAAGTTTTATTCGATGCGACTTCCGTTTCACTGCAACGGCTTGCTCTGGTGTATGGAGTGGCTGGAGTCATCTATGCCCTGGTGTTAAGCCTGCCCTGGATGATAACAGCCGGGGGTGGCTTTCCTCTGGTTCGTTTTCTCTGGTTGTTTGTCTGTTATGCCTGGCCTGGGGTTATCGTTGTGGCAGTGGTAGCGGCCACCTCGCCAACTCAAAAACAGCTTGTTTTCGCGATTTACTTCT
Source organism: Candidatus Thiodiazotropha sp. 6PLUC1 (assembly GCA_040506705.1). Lineage (GTDB taxonomy): Bacteria > Pseudomonadota > Gammaproteobacteria > Chromatiales > Chromatiaceae > Thiodiazotropha. The sequence goes on along the minus strand of JBEVWG010000054.1, from coordinate 468 downwards.
CGATTGTTGCACTTATAGGTGCAGTGGTTATCCTGCGTAATCCTGAATCGAGCATCGGACAGTTGCTCTATTTCTGGCTATTTGCCAATGGTGCGCCAACCCTGTTGCTCACCACCTATTTGTTGCGTCGCATACGGGCAGTGGGTCCATTGGTACTGACCTTTATGGTGGCTGGGGTTACAGGTGCTGTAATTTTAGTAACCATTATCGGTAGCAGTGAGACCATGCTGCGGGGGTTTACCCAGGCTGGTCTTTTGATTGGAGTTGGCGCAACCCCGGTGTTCGCGCTGATCAATCTATTGGGGTTTATTCTGCTGGGGCTTTTTGGTTGGTGGCTACTTGGGCGCTTGGGTTCTGCCTACCGGGCAAAGCGAATGAGTGGATAACGTAAAATTTCTTTCGCACATTTGAAGAGGCGGTGGCCTCGTTGGTTAAATGGTAAGTGACCAAACGAACCAAAGACCAACA
>JBEVWG010000065.1:0-66375 GCA_040506705.1 Candidatus Thiodiazotropha sp. 6PLUC1 | reverse complement strand
GTAGGGTGGGGCCATGCCCCACCAAAACCATTTGCAGAGCTATATGCAATGAGTCTCTTTGCGCTTAAGTAAGCACTAAGCTTCTGATCCCTCCCTCGGCCGGAAATGATTTCCGGCCTTTTTTTGCTCGTTGGTAATTATCGAAATAATCACAAATCATCATTTGATTAATTAAAATATCGATATTTTTACGATATCCGTAACCTGTTCGTTATTGCGTCTATTATATCTAATAAAAACAGTGAGTTATGAGTTGGCACGCCTGCTGCATAGTTAACTTTCGCTTACATAATTTCAGAAAGAGGAGGAGGCTAGGATGTTCCTAGAAAGTCACAAACAACTACCGGGAAGGGAACATCCGGTCTTTAAAGCCACACTGCTGGCAGCTGCTGTCACGACCTCGCTGAGCGGAGGCCAGGCCCTGGCTTATAGCTCGGAAGACGGCACTACACAGGTCAACGGATTTGTTGAAAACGCCACCTACAGCCGCCAAAACGTCGGTCTGAGTAAGATGCGCAACACGGTGTTGATCGAAGGCTCTAAGGATTATGGAGAGCAGGGGGCTTTTTCAAACATCAGCTTCGTTGGTGCTTTCCGTGCAACCTACGATGGCGTTTACGATCTCAATGACGATGAATTCGGCAACAACGCCGGTGGTTCCATTAATATGGAGTCTGTAGGCGGTGCCGGTTCAACAACCTGGGGTGCTTCCGATGTCTCAACCGGTGTGTTGGGATTTGGTTTTGATACCTCAGAAAACCCTAACGAAGGGTTGGTCAACCTGGGCAGTGCCATTCACGATACGGATGGTGGGGTCGGTCTTGGTGTGCCGGTTCGTCCCTGCGACGTAGACTCTCGTGGTTGTATCGATGACTATCTCGATTTCTCTGAGAGTGATCTGAAATACCCCGAATTCAACGACCGACTCGATTTTCTTCGAGAGGCCTATATCGACGCAACCCTGCCGACCGGGAGTGCCGCAACCTGGAACTTCCGTCTCGGCAGACAGCAGGTTGTGTGGGGGCGTACAGATCTGTTTCGGGTCCTCGATGTGATCAACCCGGTGGACTACTCCAGACATAACATCTACGACGAGCTGGAGGATATCCGTATCCCGATGTGGATGGCCACTGGTGAGTACAGAATGGGGGCAACCGAGACCTTCGATGATCTGAACATGCAGTTTCTCTGGAACTTTGACAAGTTCCGGCCCAACAGTCTCGGTCAGGGTGGTACACCCTATGCGATCCTTGATGCAGGTAGTTTTTTCCGGGCGATGAAGAACTGTTGGGATAACGGCTGTTCAGTCTCCAACTTTGCCGGGGGTGCGCTCTCAACCGATTTTCCAGAACATGTGATCGGTATCCGCGACGTACATCTTCCAGACTGGTCATTGAGCAACTCCCAGGTGGGTGTCAAGCTTGAGGGTGACTATTCGGGTGTTGGCTTCTCGTTGAATGCCTTGACCTACCGTTCCCAGATGCCTTCTCTGCGTGCGGTTGTGGATAACGCAGATAACCCCTTCACTACGGAAGTCGAGTCACAGAGCTACGACTATCTGATCGCCTTCGATATGTATTTTCCCAGGGTCAATCTGGTCGGTGGTTCTCTCGACTTCTATGTGGATGACATCAAGTCGGTGTTTCGAGTCGAAGCGGCCTATACCCAAGGCGAGGAGTTTGCCAATACGCTGCGACCGGAACTCTATTCAGAGTCTGATATGTTCCGCTACGTATTGGGATGGGATCGCCCAACGTTCATTCCATTCCTCAACGATAAACGTGCCTTTCTGTTATCGGCGCAGCTGTTCGGCGAGTACATGGTTGATCACGAGCGGGAGAAGGTCAACGGTATCGAAGCGGGTAATCCCAATTGGGAGATCAACCACGTGGGTACCTTGCTCGTCAAAGGCTGGTATCAGAATGACCAGGTCAGTCCCCAGGTCATCATGGCCCATGATTTCAAGGCCCATGCCAGCGTCATCGCACCCTCAGTCGATTGGTTGATCAGTGACAACCTGCGGCTCACCGTGGGTGCCAACTTCAAGATCGGCGACGGCGCACAAGAGTATGACGATTGCCGCTCCTGTAACCCTTTTCCCCCGTTTACCGGCGATGGCGAACCGGGTGATCTTGCACTGCGAAATCTGGCTGGATACGAGCCCCTTGGTCGTTTCCGTTCCGGGCCTATCGGTATGGCCCAGGCAGAGGATGAGTTTCAGATCACCCTGCGATATCGCTTCTAAGTTTTGTTATGGAGGTTTTGAAAATGCGTTTGCTTAATACAACGCTGATGGCGGGACTATTGATAGCTGCCAATATTCCCGCCCAGGCGGCAACAGCGGAAGATGTGGAGAACAGCTTCTATCCCTATAAAAATGGTATCCCAACCCATGACGGACTACAGGTGGGTATTGTGATCGATCAGTCCAACGTGGCCCAGTTCAAAGATATCATCGATCCTGCGATGTTTGAGTTTGTCAGCCAGGGGTGGACCAAGATCACCGTCGGTGAGACCACCTCTTTCGATCTGCATCCCAACTATGTACAGGCCACCATGGATGGCCTGGGCAAAGTTAAGCTGGGCGAGAAGTCCGGTGAGATTGAGGGCTTTGTCGCTGGTCGGCCCTTTGTCGAAGAGCCATCGATGGATGATCCCAGGGTGGGGGAAAAACTCGCCTGGAACTACAAGTACGGTTACAACTGGGGTGACAATGCAGCGATCTATCCTTTCTACTGGAAATACAAGGATATGAAATCGGGGAAACTGGAAAGAACCATCAAGTTCAATTTCCACTTCCTCAACTATATGCACCGGGTAAACCAGGAGCCCCTGCCTGAGATCAGCCCAAATCCTTCAAAACTGTTTCGCGCCATCTACGTGCAGGCGCTGGAGCCTTTTGATGTTAAGGATACCCAGCTGCTGATTCATCGTTACGAAGATGACTTGAAGCGTGACAGCGCCTGGCTCTATCTCGGTTTCCAGCGTCGGGTACGTCGTCTGGCATCCGGTCAGGTAACGGATGCCTTTCTTGGCTCCGACGTCATGATCGAGGATTTCGAGGGCTATAACGGTCGCATCAATGATATGGAGTGGACCTTTAAAGGCACTAAAAACATCCTGGTGCCTTTCTATAACCACAATGCACTGCCTAATCTATCCGAAGAGCATAAGGAGTCGGATGGTTATCAGTTTGTAGAGATGGGCGACAAGGGGGACTGCTTTCCCCAGATCACCTGGCAGTTGCGTAAAGTCTATGAGTTGGAGAACAAGCCGAAAGATGCAAACCATCCGATCAGTAAGCGGGTGCACTTTATCGATGCTCAGACGTTCACCATTCCCCGTACTTTGACCTACGACCGTAAAGGTGATCTGTGGAAGAGCTGGCAGATTGGACAGGCTCATCCGGATCACCATCTGCCGAAGAACAAAGGCACTGGGGTGGCGATCGATGACTCCTTTACCATGATCGATGTGCAGGCGATGCACTGCACCACGGGTCAGTTCAAGGGTCAGGTCGATCCCAAGCTGAATCCTGCCAGAAAATTCACAGTACAAAACTTGAGAGCTTCCGGTCGTTGATACCGTGCTGTTGTCTGGCGGCTGTTGTCGCCAGACATTTTTTGAGGAGTATCGGAAAGCTGTTCCTACAGTGAATATCAGATACGGATTGATCTTAGATTAAGGATTTTGATGATGGCTGAATCGACAGACGTCACTCTCTACTTCAACTTCCGCAGTCCATACTGTTATCTTGCCACCAAGACCATGTGGTCGATATTCGACGACTACCATGTGCGTATGGATTGGCGTCCATTGGGTGGATGGGATGGCCGCTCACCACCTGAAGAGGTATTAAAAAAGCTGCCGATTGCAAGACAGGATATGGCGCGATTTGCCAGGCGCCTGGGTATTCCAGTCAATCCACCACCGAAAACCACTGATCCAACCCTGGCAGGTGCCGGTTCATTGCTGGCTGAAAAGCGAGGTCTGCTGAGGCCCTATATCAATGAAGTGATGCGTAAGGAGTGGGCGGAAGGTAGCGATATAGGACAACTCGATATCCTTCTGGATGTGGGTGAAGCTATCGGACTCCAGCGGGATGAGCTGGCTGCGGCAGCCACTGATTCAGATAATCAGGCGCAGCTGCTCAGCAACTGGCAAGAGGCCGATGAGCGGGGTGCAGTCGGTGTACCCACTTTCATAGTCGGCGATGAGATCTTTTGGGGACAGGACCGCATCGATTTCGTAGATGAACATCTGCGGGAATTAAGGCTTTCCCGCATATGAGTCTCAAACCCCAGCTCTATGATAAAGAGGAGTGTCCGTTCTGTTGGCGTGTGCGGATGGCGCTGTATCGCTGCGGGGTGGATTTTCAACGTCTGGTCTATGATGAGTATGAACATGAGTGGGCCTCATTGACACCTTACAATACGGTGCCTGTGCTTAAAATGGGTGATTCGGTGATACACGATTCATCGGTGATGCTGGAGTATCTCGACGAAAGCTTTGGGGGGCTGTGGCCGTCGACCCCTGAGGCGCGCGCCTCTGCGCGGGGGATTGCCCTGTATGCAGACAGCGCGGTAGGCAGACCGGTCAGAGATCTGGTTTTTCAACGACGGGATCGGGTGCCTGCAGAGTGGGATGAGGAGGTCATAGCCAATGCCATGGGGCAATGGCACAAGTCACTGCCCTATCTCGAAGAGCGGCTGGAGGTGTCGGGCTATTTTGTCCCTGGTGGAGGTATCGCCGATTTTGTATTGGCAACACGCTTCGGGCTGGCGTTGGCATATGATATGCCTTCCCCCCGAAGCCCAGGATTGATGGCCTGGTTTGAGAAAATCGCTGCTCAGGCAGAATTTTCAGAGACTGCTCCGGGTATAGTAAAAGAGAAATTGGATCGAGGCTGGTTGAGATGACAGACAATCAAGAGTTCCCAACTGACAACAATGATGAGGGTGATCCACCGGTTACGGTTATGGTGACCCGAAAGCCGGTAGTCGGTAAAGAGTCTGAGTTCGAGGCGTATGTCACTGGCATAACCCAGGCCGCCATGCAGTGGCCTGGACATATGGGCACCAATGTCTTCAGGCCCAACAAGCCTGATGGCAGCTATCGCATCGTGTTTAAATTCGATCACCGCAGCAATCTTGAAAAATGGGAAAACTCGAAGGAACGTGGTGAATGGCGGGAGATTGCTGAGCAGGTCAGTCAGCCCCGGGAGATTCAGACCATTACCGGCATGGAGGCCTGGTTTACCTTGCCGGAGTGCGCGATTAATGTGCATCCACCGAAGTACAAAATGGCATTTCTGGTCTGGTTGGGGGTGTTTTCTCTGGTGACTCTGCTGAGTCTACTGATAGGCCCTTATATTGAAGGTCTGCCATTGGTGGTTAAAACGTTTACTTTAACCATTATCGTCGTGCCCACTTTGACCTATTTTGTGTTGCCCTTTTTGACCCGGTTGTTTTCGCGTTGGCTTTATCCCTCGGGCTCAAATCAAACTTGAGTTTTTTCTCCTGCCCATACTCAGTAGCGGAATAGACGTTATCTGGCATCTTTGTGGCTTCCACAGGAATTGAGGAGTCTACAAAACAGTGAGGTAATCGATTGGCACCGAGATGCGGAGGTGAATGCGTACGCCGGTTATGATCCGGCGTACGCAGTGACATTCTAACCAGGCCTTGATCTGAGCCACGCTTGTAGCCCTGAGTCTATTAATATCTATGGCCTGGTTAGTAATTGCTGATGAAAGTTTTTGCGGTTTGAGTATTACTTTCTATGCCAGCATCTGCGTAATCACTCCCTTGTTCATGGTCATCCCGCCAAGTGAGATATTGCTGTTTCCGAAAGTGGTGATCGGTATTCCCATCGCATTGGCAAGGGTCACAAACAGGTCGTTGTGCGGGCGACCGGCGCCATTCCACCGGTAGGGGAAGTTGACGTCCTGATCAGTAACAGTCTGACCGTTTCTATGGTTAATTGCACTGAAGCGCATGTATTGACCTGTCTTTAGGTAGCCTTGTGCATCACCGATCACCAACCAGGGAAGGCGTGTCAGGTCGTGACTGCCATCGGAGAGTTGTGAGTGGACTACAACCAGTGTGTTATCGAGCAGGCTGGTTCCATCAGTCTCTTGCAGGTTGTCAAGGAAGTCGAGGGTGTATCGAACCTGGTCAAAGATACGCTTATCGGATGCGTCGACAGTAGCAATCGCAGCCGAATTTGTCAGTGCCGGAGAGTCGCCAGAGACCTCATGGTAGAGGGCATGGCTATCGGAAGTGCCATAATCACCATTGCTGTAGTTAAACTCATAGTCTGGTGGCAAGGAGAAAGAGAGATTGACGACACGAGTTGTGTCAGTGTGCAGTGCCGCCGCCGCCAGTTGAGCCATCAGCTCACAGTGCACCCGCCAGTTCGGATTACTTAGGCTGCCTTTTTGATAGCCCTCATCCAGCTGCGACCAGGGGTCGATGATCGAAGACTGCAATGGGCGGTTCGCGTCCCTTCCGCTGACTATATTTGAGGCGTTGTAGAGATCACTGCGCAGGTCTCGCATCTGTGTGAGTTTGACGCGATCTTCGGAACTCACGCTGTTCAGCAGCCGGTCATACTCACCACGTACAAAAGTGTGAAGCAGGGCTCTGCGGGTCTGAGCTGGTGTTTGAGTCGTTGCGTTTGGATCGAGTGGGGTCGGGAACAAGCGATCCCACACATCCGGCACATAGGTCATAAAGGGCACCTGCTGGCCAGGTGCTGAGTAGGAGAGATTACCCGTACTTCGATCCCATTGACTGGCGTGGGGTGTTGCTCGTAGCTCGAGGGACTGGAGGCGGGTGGCAGCCCCATTGGCCGCCAGCTGCTGTGCGATGAACTGATCGATGGTTGGTCCGGTACCGGAACTGGCTGAAACGCGGTTGTTCGCTGTCAGTGATTGCGTCATCCCTTCTATATGGGCGTTAGCAGGCCCTGTCGGGTCAACCATGGCGCTGAGCATGTCCAGGTGCTGAAATATCGTGGTTCGGTCTCGATAGGGATTGAGTGCACTCATCTTGTCACGGAAGGCCCATGCGGTATCGGCCTGATCCTGCGGCACCATCTGTGGGCCTGCCACGACCGGCTCCCAGCTGCCGCGACGGGCACCCCATTCGACCTCGATGAAAAGAATGCGCTGTGGTACGCCTGTTGCTGCCTGTGCACTGGGGCTGGACAGCCAGGGAAGCGAAGCACCAGCGGTAGTGGCAGCCATCATTTTGAGAGCGGTTCTACGGTTGATTCGTTTAGTCATGTCACTCTCCTGATTAGTTAATAGTTGGACGGCTGCGGAATGAAGGTGACATGACAAGTTCGATCACCAAAGATTGCATGCTGTCTGTGTTGGTCAGCTGGTTGCTGAGATTGGTGATTTCGCAAGCATCTTGACTGCTACTGTTGCGGCCAAGTGCAAAACGGAACATGTGCTCACTCATACAGCTACTCACAGTTCGACTTGTGGGTAACTGCAGTGCGAGGTCAACGGCACTTTGTATGGTTCCGGTGATGTCGGTGCCGGCGAAGCTGCCCGTGGCATCCACTTGGCAGCCGTTCTCCACGGCACGGTAGCGTCCCAGCGCATCGTAGTGTTCGAAATTGAAACCAGCACTGTCGATGGCATCGTGGCAGGCTGCACAACCCGCTGAAGCGGTGTGCTTGAGTGATACTTCATCTCGCGTGGTGCAGACCTGGGACTCATCGACAACAAGATTCTCATCAGGCATCCCGATAGCAGCAGGTGCTGGCGGGGGAGCGCAGACAATCCCGGTGAGGAACTGCACGCCACGCAAAATTGGCGAGTGACGGCTGTCGTGGGATGTTGAGGCCAGGGTACCTGGTTGAGTCAGTACGCCTGCACGTTCTGTCATATCCAGATTGACCTGAACCAGCTGGTCACTGTTCGGAGCCGCCACACCGAAGATCGGTGCCAAGCGGTCATTAACATAGCCATAGCTGCCGGACATAAGAACAGACCATGAGTCTGTGTTCCATAACGCATGTTCAACATATTTGATCACTGATGTCTTCAAATCGCTGCGTAGCACATTGTCAAACTCAGGAAATGCGTCTGTGTTAAGCGCCATAGTATCGAGCTTATAGAGGCCAAGCCATTGCACGAAGAAGTCTGTCAGAACCGGTCTGGCGCGGGGGTCGTTCAACATGCGATTGGCCTGAGCACGAAGGACGCTGTCTGTCAGCAGGCTACCATCTTCCGCTGCAGCCAACAGAGCGCTATCCGGTACTGTTGCCCAGAAGAAGTAGGATAAGCGCGAGGCGAGTTCGTAAGCATCCAGCTCCCTGGCATTGCCTACGGCGTTTGAGGAGCCAAACTCAGGACGATACAAGAAGTTTGGTGACTCAAGCAGGGCAGTGATTGCCAGGCTAAGGGCCTCCTCTGGTGTGGCTGCATTCAAACCTCCATCGATCAGTGCGTCAATTGCAGTGCTCTCTTCAGCTGTCAGAGGGTGCCTGTAGATGCGTGGTGCGATATCGTTTAAGGCACTACGCGCGCACGCCTCATCATTGCTGTTACTGCATGGCGCCCAACTGGCCAGTGACTGGATTGCCGCTGTGGCAATGGACTCCGCTGCCGTGGCATATTGCTCTACAGCCAGTGCCGACGGCGCTTGGCCTTCAGCCGCATTGGTGAATCCGTTCATGCGTTGATCGACGGGTAGGTTCAAGCTCGGCAAGGATGCACCCGGGAACAAGCTTGTGACTGTGTTCTGATATTCGACTTGATTCAAGCGTCGAATCGGCGCACCTGAGGAGCCAAATACCGCTCCTGTGCAGTCAACCCCGCCGACAGTGGTTCCGGGATCACTGTCGTTATTTGCTTGGTCGTCGGAACCGGTGTCGTTGCCACTGTCAGTTTCTCCGTCATTCCCGGCGTCATCTTCGGTACCGGTATCGCTGCCACTGTCGGTATCGTTGCCGTTGTCAGTTTCACCGTCATTCCCGGCGTCATCTTCGGTACCGGTATCGCTGCCACTGTCGGTATCGTTACCGTTATCAGTTTCACCGCCATTTCCGGTGTCATCGTCTGAACCGGTATCGTTGTCACCGTCAGTTTCGTTGCCGTTGTCAGTTTCACCGCCATTCCCGGCATCATTGTCTGAACCGGTATCGTTGTCACCGTCAGTTTCGTTGCCGTTGTCAGTTTCACCGCCATTCCCGGCATCATTGTCTGAACCGGTATCGTTATCACCGTCGGTATCGTTGCCGTTGTCAGTTTCACCGCCATTCCCGGCGTCATCGTCTGAACCGGTATCGTTGTCACCGTCGGTTTCATTGCCGTTGTCAGTTTCACCGTCATTCCCGGTGTCATCGTCTGAACCGGTATCGCTGTCATCGTCGGTATCGTTGCCGTTGTCAGTTTCACCGCCATTCCCGGCGTCATCGTCTGAGCCGGTGTCGCTGTCGGTATCGTCTTCATCATCAGTTTCGGAATCATCCCCGGTCTCAGTATCATCCTCTGAGCCTGGAACAACATCTACCTCGCTCTCAATCCCATTCACCAGGAAACTGCTGGGCATCTTGGCCCCACTGGGTGATGCGATAAAACCAAAGGTTACCTCGTGGTCAGGTTTTACTATCCGGTTGCGTCTTTTTCCTGACAATACATAGTTATTACCTGAATGAGAGACCAGTTTTGCATTCCATAACTTTTTAATCTCGAAGTCAGCTTTGAAACTGATGGTCCAGCCCTCTATTACCTCGTCACCGATATTGCGAATAGTCGCCATACCCTGAAAGCCTCTCTTCCAGTCATTGACAGACTTCATCATGACTTCAGTCTGGTGATTATGATTGAAATTGCCCTGTGTTGATTCACCCCTGTCAATAACGGTAATTTCGTTAGGAATTGGGCTGTCAGCTGGTCCGGCGACAATGGCGAATCTCACCTTCTCACCAGGAAGAATGGACTGATTGTCATCATTACCTTTAAGGATATAGTTGTCCTCGGCATGTGAAACAACCTCTGCTCCCCAGATACGCTTAATATCGAATTCCGCATCGAAACTGATCTCCCAGTTTTCGATGGGCTTATCGGTGTCATTGCTGATCACGCCGATGCCCAGAAAGCCCATGCCCCAGTTAAACTTTTTAATGATTTTGGCGGAACCTGAAATCCCCGGATCGTCCGCGGAAGTAACCGTCACCGTGGTGGCTGCTGAATCCATGGCACCACTATCATCATGCACAGTAAGCGTTACATTGTAGGTGCCTTGGGCACTATAGGTATGGGATGGCTTTGGCCCGGTGCCAGTTGAGTTATCTCCAAAATCCCAATCATAGGCAACAATGGAACCATCCGGGTCTACGGAGCCACTGCCATCAAGTACAATCTCTGTATTAGCGGTTGCTGTATAGGGACCGTTGATATCAGCTGTAGGTGTAAGGTTGCCTAAACCGATAACTGCTGTGGTTGTTACGGTATCTATGATGCCATCACTATCAGTGACAGTAAGTGTGATGTTGAAACTCCCTGCATCACTATAGGTGTGAGTTACATTGACACCGTTCGCTGAATTACCATCACCAAAATCCCAGGCATAGGTGGTAATTAGCCCATCAGAATCAGTACTGTCAGCGGCACTCAAATCGAGGGGCTGATTAACAGTTCCGGTATATGGGCCATCAGTAACTGCAGCAGGGGGTTCATTGACCACATCGCCAATAGTGGCAGTGGTTGAGCCGGTTGCAGTTGAACCGCTGTCATCAGTCACTTGTAGTGAAATGTTATAGACGCCTGAATCTGTATAGGAGTGCGATGGAGTGACGCCTGTGCCTGTGGTGCCGTCACCAAAATCCCAGGTATAGCTGACTATTTGGCCATCTGTATCACTGGAAGAGGATGCATCAAAGGCAATAGACTCATTGACTGTGCCCGCATAGGGGCCACGTGGATCGGCTGCTGGCGCCAGATTGCCCTGTTCAACACTGACCGATGTCACGTCTGAATCCACGGCATTGTTATCATCAGTCACTGTCAGAGTAACGTTGTATGTACCACTGTCTGCATAGGCATGGGTAGGACTGATGCCGGTTCCGAAGCTGCCATCGCCAAAATTCCAGTCGTAACTGGTAATCATGCCGTCTGCGTCGGTTGAGCCGCTGCCGTCAAAGGTAATCGTTTCATCCGCTTGACTGGTGTATGGGCCCATGGCATTGGCAACAGGAGGTTGATTGCCTGCACCAATCGATACCGCAGTGGATGCGGTTGTGCTGTTACCCTGATCGTCGGTAACGATTAACGTGACATTGAAGCTACCTGTTGAGGTATAGGTATGGGCAGCCTGTACTCCATTGCCACTGCTGCCATCTCCAAAGTCCCAGGCATAGCTGGTTATGATGCCATCTGTATCAGAAGAGTTTGATGCATCGAAGCTCAATTCAACATTCTGAGTGCCACTGTAAGGGCCGCCTATATCTGCAACAGGGGCTTGGTTTATCACTTCCAGATCAAGTAGGCCCGCAATAATCTCTGCAGGTAATGCATTACTCGATACTGCGCCGCCGTTGACGACATTGTTAGCGCCCTCTGTCCAGCCTGGCTGGGTATCACCATTGATCTCATCAATATTGCTTATATTGTTGGGATCATTGTCTGAATTCAAAGATTCAAGTGCTGCATAATCATTGTTGTTTTGACCCATGTCCCAACCGTAGCTATTAAGTTCACTGTAGCTATCGGTATGACATAGTGCACAGGGATCGGCCAGATTATCATCACTTAGCGAATTGGGGTAAGCGACTCGCCAGCTATTGAGTAATCGTGTTGTGGCCTGTGCCTGTGTGGAAAGGGTTAGCACACTAAAGATTATAAGTGTGCTGAGCAAAGCTGATGGTGAGAAAAATATTCGCTTTTGCTTTGGAAACATCGAAACCACTCCTTTGTTCGGTTTGTTGTTTTTTTTACGCGATACTCAATGTGCATTTGTCACGCCTGAATGCCAGGCTCGGTGTTTGAACCAAGCCTGAATCATCTAAAGCATGTTACGTGCACATAATGATAAATCCCGACAACGACAAGGTCGTAAACTTCCAAATATCCCTATCCAACTTTCTAACTATCCTTGTTTTATTTGAGATGCTACTTGATTGTGCGCTCTGTTTTTAAACGTGCATCACTTAATGTGTTTGGCGTTGGTCACAAATTTAGTGATTGCTGTCGGTTGTCTATAATAATTAATCGTAGTTAACCATTGCATACTCAGGAGAAAACTAAATTCAACAAGGAATCTTTATATGAATTTGGTGAATCGTCTAAGCTATTTAATTAAAAGTTTAAGTTTATTATGTGGACCCTCGACAAACACGCGGCGAGTATTAGGTAGTTACTATTTAATTTACAAGATGTAAGATCCTGGGCGGTGGCGATATCCTGATGAGTGGTTGATTTTCGCAAGTATTAAAGATGTATTGAGGTTAATTAGGTATGGCTGAATTACACTATATTTATAGTAGTGCCATTTAATAGGTTAGAGATACCGCGATGCTGAGTGCAAAGCTATAAGTTAGGATCTTAGGAAGTTAAGCGTCTTTCAATTAGTGATAAGTTTCAGAAATTATTATAAAAATAATAATTAAAAGTGTTACCTGAATTGGGAGAGGAAAGGGTTTAAAAAATTATCCTTTATAATTTTATATTTTACGCATTTGGTATCTTTTGATTGATTGCTATATATGCAGATTACTGAATAAATTACTTACCAATTTATAATTATCCCTGGCTGAAGAATAGGAGAGATTGGCTCAGTTTATTCGGTAATCTGATAATAATATCGATCTATTTGTTCTTATATTGGCTTCTTGCGAAGCAGTTTTAGAACGATTAGATAGACATTGTCATTTCGATGATTAAAACGAAATTCACTCTCTCTGTAATGTAAGTAGAGCATCTCTCTGCGGATGCCTTTCATCTTACTCAGACGAAGCTTCGCATACGCAGGGAACGATTCATCAACTTTAGTTTGCCCAACAAGCCAAGCCTCTCTTTCGTGCTCTTCAGTCAGACGAATACGAATTTTGATGTAGATGGTATTGATCGACCTGACAGAAATTCCGGTTAGTCTGGCGGTATCAGAAGCGGAGAAATCGAGAGAAAAATATCGGATGATTTGGCGGAATTTCTTCTCTCCAATTCGGGATCGTCTGTAATACTTGTTTTTACTAACCATTTCCGAAACTTTGCGCCAGTCAATAGATGCTTAACTTCCTAAGTATTAAGATTTGTCGTTGCTCAAACTCAACTTGGAAAAGATTGTTTAATGATCAATCGACTGAGTCAGATCTCTTTCTCAAAGCTTATAATTTAGTTTGATTAAGCAGATCTATGAGACGCTTGACAGGTCCTAAGTGTTGCTAAATGCGTTTTTAGTAACAAGATGTAAACGCATGAAAGGGGGTGGGTGCCCGACTAATGGTTGATTGCCGCAAGCAAAGAGTAAGCTGACGACATGAAAATCCCCTATTGGATGGGGAATCAATTCAATAGATTTAATTTACATCTGCAGTGTGACTGCGCACAAAACATTATGTGTAGGTAGAAGCACAGAACAAGTTATGGAAGCTGCCTGCATATCTACAAGCAACCGAAAACGAAGGCGACAGATTAAGAGGGCTACGGTGGTAGATATCTATGAAATCGAGGCCGTTAAGTTATGGCAGTGCTAATTTGGCAAACAGATTCAGTACCAGTATGGATAAGAGCAACATTACCAGCGCATACTTACCGTTCCATCTCAAGCTGTCAGAGGTCTGTTGTTTGTAACGCCCCTGCATGGCGAGGTTGATGCCGGAGAAGGGGCTGGTGCCGGTACCAATGGCCCAGGCTGAAATAAAGGTCATGGCCAACAGGGTGCCATTCGGGTTGAGGGGGGCCAGCAGGGTGCCCAGTGCGGCGATATTAATCACCGGATGCACGCCCAGAATCGAGGTTGATATCATGAATAGCAACACCAGGGAGGCCTCGAAGCCGGTGAATTGATCGAAGGGGAGCCAACCGCCAAAAACGGCAAATACAGCATTCAGCCCTGCCGCCATAACCCCGGCGGCGAGGAACAGGGTTAGCTCATTCTGCATACTGGGCAGCTCTTCGGTGATATGTTGCAGAACACGAGAATAGGGACGGGAATGACGCACCAGGGTGACCGTCAGGGATAGTGTAGGCGCCAGCAGTGCGATGATTCCAAGTATATGCCAGTCACTATTCCACTGGTGTAACCCTAAGACAGACAACGCCAGTATACCGGGCAGTATGAGGGCTGATGGATGCATGGGATAGCCAGTGAACTGATCGTTGCCCTGGCATCCCAATGCGGTAAGCATCAAGGCACTCACTGCCAGAGGAATACCCATCAGCCAGAGTTGCGGTAGCGAGGCCCCGGGCGCATAGGTGAAGGCAGCGGCCATGGCAGCAAAGAAGGGGGACCAGAATGCCGCAGCGGTAAAGCCCCGAGTCAGAACAATGGTTTGTGTCTGGTTAAGACGACCAAGGCGACTGATCCGGTCACCCATGATAAACACCGATGAGAGGTTGATTACTGAGCCGAAGAGGTGCACACCGAATAAGGTTGACCAGACAGCGCGTCTACCCGATGGCAGGGTTTCTCCTTCCTCTGTATCCGGTCTTGTGATCAGCCGCAGAAAGCTGACTGCGGCGAGCATGCTCAACAACAGGGCGTTACCAGAAAGCATTAATCGCCAGTCTGGTAAAATCTGATGCCACAATCCCCAGATGATGCCAACCAGGCCGATAGCGATCAAAATCGAGACTTGCCGCCGGGTTTGGATAGAGATATCAGTTATCAGCAACAGACCGGCCCCCCAGGTGAGTATGCCGATCAGTGTTTTGGGAAAGCCCCCTGCCAGGGTGTGGATCACAGCAGTGATGATCGCAGCAGAAAGCAGCCAACCTGCAACAGCGCGACGCTTCAAAGGATAAAGACCAGGGCCAGAGGAATTATCGCCAGGCTGGCGAGATTGCCGAAGGCAACCATCGAGGCAACCTCATCTGAAGCAAGGTGATATCGTTCAGCCAGGAGGAAATTCATCACCGCAGGGGGCAGAACAGAGAAGAGTAACAGGATCTTGCTCATCTCCTCAGAAGGCTGTAATAAAGCAATCGCCGCCGCGGCGCTGATTACCCCGGTGGCAGGGCAGAGGAGTGCGCCGACCAGACCGGCTCTCCAATGGCTGATATCGACCTGGATCAGCCGTACTCCCAGTGCCACCAGCATCAACGGAATGGCAACTTTGGAGAGCATTTCCAGTCCCGGCATCAGCAGTGCCGGAGCATGCCAGTCGCTGATGTGGGCAGCGATACCGGCTAGTGTGGCGAGAAACACAGGATTCTTCATCAGGCTCATGGGATCGAGTCGTCCGCTGACCAGCCAGATCCCCAGGCTGAAATGGAGACTGGTGGAGACCACGAAGGCAACGACTGCAAAGGGTAACATGCCATCACCAAAGGCCAGCGCTGCCAACGGCAGACCCAGGTTGCCTGAGTTGTTGAACATCATGGGGGGTAGAATAACTCTGGGTCGGAATCGTAACAGCCGGGCCAGTGGCCAGGTCAACAATCCTGATCCCAGCACGATTATCACTGTGCCCCAGGCAATAGAACGCCACTCAGGCGAGTTGGGTATCTTCTCTGAGAGTACATAAAACAAAAGCGCCGGTACGAACAGATTCATATTGACCCGATTGGCGGAGTCCATATCGCTACCATTGAGTCGGCCGTAGAGATAGCCCAACAGAGCAATGCCAAATACCGGCAGGGTGACTTCAAGTATTTGGCTGAACATCTTGTCTATCTCGCTAATGTTGAGGCACTGTTATAAGCCACTTCAATCTTTAATCACAAGCCATGCTTATGTGGATAATTTTGTGGCCAGATCTAATGGCCCTTTTTTTCCGGCGTGCAGAATAGTGTCTGGAAGAGATTCAAGCAACGTAAGGTACGGCCTAGTTTGTCAGGCCTGGTCTACCCAGGATCATCTTCTGTCATGACTGTCATTGCGGTTCTCCTATACTTTATCTCGATCCCACGCTGCAGAGTGGGTATGAATGCGGCAGCCCGTAGCCTGGATGAAGTGCAACGGAATCCGGGAGAGCAGTGCACCAATCATCCCGGATTCCGTTGCACTTCATCCAGGCTACCTTGCTTGACTTAAAGTTGTAGCGTGGGGCAATGCCCCACAAAAAAGCTCGATGCCAAATAAAGTAACCTCAGTCTTCCCTAAGCTATCTGGTGGGGCGTGGCCCTGCCGGGGTGGAAAGCATCCCCATGCAGTTGACCGAAATGATGTGGGAATCTATGTCTAATCCCCGTCCCGTTTTTTAAGCCGGTAGGCCAGTTGAGGGCGGGTCATGCCAAGCAGTCTGGCGGCC
Source organism: Candidatus Thiodiazotropha sp. 6PLUC1 (assembly GCA_040506705.1). Lineage (GTDB taxonomy): Bacteria > Pseudomonadota > Gammaproteobacteria > Chromatiales > Chromatiaceae > Thiodiazotropha. Next base: position 49,944 of record JBEVWG010000065.1, on the reverse strand, counting down.
TGGCTGAGATTGCCGTTGGCTTTATCGACAGCGGATTCCAGTATCAGAGTCTCTACTGCTTCAAGGCTGCCGGATTGGTCAAGTACCTGTTCGACCAGCGAGTCCAGGGGTTGTGATTGTTGAGATTGGGAGAGTAATGTGCTCGGCACATCCTTACTCATATTGAGACAGGGGAAGAGATCCTTGAGGTCGATAGCATGGCCATTGGTTACAATGATCACGCCCCGTTCGATCATATTCTCCAGTTCCCGGATATTGCCTGGCCAGTTGTAGTCATGCAGGGATTGCATCGCCGGTTCAGTAATGCCATTGACCCGCTTGCCGTGTCTTGCGGTATATTTCTCCAGGAAGCGCTCCACCAGCAGAATGATGTCGTCCTTGCGCTCCCTCAATGGGGGAATGATCACCGGATAGATGTTCAAGCGATAGTAGAGATCGGAACGGAAGCGTCCGACGGCGACGGCCTCCTGCAGATCCACATTAGTCGCGGCAATCACCCGCACATCGACCTTACGGGTTCTGGTGTCACCGACACGTTCGATCTCCCCCTCCTGCAGAGCCCGCAACAGCTTTGCCTGGGCGTTCATCGACAGTTCTCCAACCTCATCGAGAAAGAGCGTGCCCCCGTGTGCTCGCTCAAAACGTCCGGGACGTGATTGTAAAGCGCCGGTATAAGCCCCCTTCTCTACCCCGAACAGCTCTGACTCGATCAGCTCTTCCGGGATGGTGGTGCAGTTGATGGCGATGAAGGGGCTCTTCTCCTGAGGACTGATACTGTGCAGTGCCCGGGCAAACATCTCCTTGCCGACGCCGGTCTCCCCAAGCAGGAGCACAGTGACATGACTCTCTGCCACTTTACGCAGCATGTCGCAGGCCTCCTTAAATGCCCGAGAGGTTCCAACCATGTCACCGATGCCGGTCTGCTCCTGCAGTGAGTCGCGCAGATGACTCACCTCGTCCTGCAGCGCCAGCAGTTGTTCGGCCATAGGATCTGGCCGGTAGTGACGCCGCTCCTCATCTGCATCATCCCACTCTTCAATGGGTTTGCCGATGATGCGGCAGTGACGGTCACCCTTGGCGTGGCACTCCACCTCGCGATAGGCGATGAATCGACCCATAATCTCGCTGGTGTAGCCGGAAGCGTAGCCGATCTGAGTCCAGCAGACTGGTTCGGTATGAATGCCGAATAGCTTCAGATGTTCAGAGGCCTCATGGGAGTTTTCCCAAAGGAACTCCCCATAGAAATGGCGTTGGCGAATATCGATATCGATCTTGATCGGCTTGACGTGCACCACCCCCTCAAGGGTGTGCAGACGTGGTCCCATCATCAGCAGATCCTCGTCATTACCTTCCGGCAACAGCTTGCGGGCCAGGTCGGCATCTTTCGCCCCAGAGGCATAACCCATCCGGGTCAGTACGCCTCGTGCCCGGTCATGACCAAGCGTATCCATCAGCTCTTTTCGCAGAGCCCCCATGGCATGGGTATGCATTAACACCATGCGGTGGTCGTTGAGCAGGATCTTTCCCGCGTCGAAAGTCAGGTGCAGATTTCGGTCCTCCATGGGAAGACCTGAGATACTCAATTGAGATGACATCTATCCTCCACCCCGTCTTTCATGATGTTCGGGGATATTGTTTGGTATAAAAAATCATCCGTGAATGGCGTATGACTTGTTGGTATTTTTTTTGGAGATCTAATGTCTCCTGCATACGCTTCTTACTTTTTATAGTGCCAACTCAGTTTTTAATCAAATAATAAATTTACTTGGATTGAAATCAGGATTCATCATATTTGCGGCAACCGAATATATGTTTTTGTGCAAACGCAGCATAACTGATCGTTTGCGTTGAACTATTTGATCAAATTTCCCAAATGATTAACTGCGTTTGATTTTATCGTTAAGACCGGTCCCAGCCATTTAACTTCTATATTTCATAATATATATATTTATCAGGTAGTTATGGTTTTTGGCATAGCTTCTGCAATCCTAATCTGACCAGAAACATAGAGAGGCTGGATTAGAGGCCTCCATTTTTGAGAACAGGAGGATGTCATGCGGGAGTATGTGCCGAAAATTGGCCAGGCCTATATCAGGGTTACTGGCGAACGACTCGGAAAGTTCATTGAGTTTGAGTTCTCCATCAATGATGAGGACTTGACCGTTGAGCTGATCCTCCCCCATGAAGCTTTCAAGATCTTCTGCGACAAACATCAGGCCCGAATAATCGAAAACCCGGATGAGATTGTGCCTGCCAAGGGTCCCGGTCTCTACCGGGAGTCGCGCTTCAATAGCGGAAGATCCGATACCCCAGGAGGAACAGAACAGCGATGAGTATCGAAATCAAAACCATGAATGTGGAGCCCAAACGCCAAACCTTTGCCCATGTGGCACGGCGTCTAGGTTCCGATGCCCCAGCTACCCGTTATGAGGAGGGGGTATACGACCTGCAGGCCACTACCCATTTTCACTATCGGCCTATTTGGGGGCCGGAGATGTGGCACTTCGATGAGGGTCGTACCGCCATAAAGATGGAAGATTGGTACAAGTTCAAAGATCCCCGTCAGTACTACTACGGTACCTACACCATCGCCCGAGCCAACATGCATCAGACCACCGATCGTAACTTCGCCTTCGAAGAAAAACGTAACCTGATGTCCAATATCGATCCTGCCTGGCGGGAGATGCTCGTCAACTATCTGATTCCACTGCGCCACTATGAGTGGGGCGCCAATATGAATGCTTGCTCGATCAGCGATGCAGGCTACGGCACCGCGATCACCTCGGCTGCGATCTTCACCGCTGGTGATCGGTTGGGTATCGCTCAGATTTTATCCCGCATCGGTATAGCGCTTGGTGACGGTACCGGTGAGCTGCTCGATGAGGCGAAAAGCCAATGGATGGATGCTGAGGCCTGGCAGGGCACACGCAAAATGGTGGAAGACAGCCTGGTGCTGAAGGATTGGTTCGAAGCCCTTCTGGCACAGTTTCTGGTGATGGATGGACTGGTCTATCCCCTGGCCTATAACCACTTCGATAACGAAGGCCAGAAACACGGTGCAGCGGCAATCTCAATTCTATGTGAGTTCATGGTCGACTGGAGTGCAGAACACAACCGCTGGGTCGATGCGGTGATCAAAGTGGCAGCCAAGGAATCTGAAGAGAACCAGAGGCTCCTCTCTGAATGGTATCGCCAGTGGCGGCAGGTGGCAGTGGAAGCTCTGCAGCCCCTGACAGCACAGGTTTTGGGTGATGGCGCTGAGACAGCCCTTGCTGAAGTCAGTGAACAACTCGATCTCCGGGCCGGCAAGCTCGGCTTAACCGTATAACAGGAGGCCGAGATGGCTGGCATCGTATCCATAACCCTGCAAAACAACGACGAGGCTCGTCCAGTGATCGAGTCGATTATGCAAGACAATCCAAGCGCTAACGCCAACTACATGCCCGGCGTGGTCAAGATCGACTGTCCGGAACGATTGGTGGTCAAGGCGGAGTCGGTATCTGAGCGTATCGGCCGCGATTGGGATCCCCAGGAGATTCATCTCACCATCGTCTCCATGGGCGGCAGCCTGGATGAGGATGATGAAGAGCTGGTTCTCTCCTGGGGCGCCTGACCCGAATCTATCATCCGGCCACTTTAAATTAGCTGACTCATGGTTTTAAGAATGGTTTATCAGATATTGGCAAATCAGATTGAGTTACCGGCAATCGCAAACCGGCAACTGAACCATGAGAAAGACACGATCATCCCGTTCCCGGATGAACTATTCGGGTTAACACTGGAGGAGCAATTCAAATGACACCCCCACGCAAGAAAAAGATGAATCTGAAACAGCGCTACGCGCTGATGACCCGAGGTCTCGACTGGGAGACCAGCTACCAGAAAATGGACGATGTCTTTCCCTATGACACCTTCGAAGGGATCAAAATAACCGACTGGTCCAAATGGGAAGATCCATTCAGACTGACTATGGACGCCTACTGGAAATACCAGGGGGAGAAAGAGCGCAAACTCTACGCGGTGCTCGACTCCTTTGCCCAGAACAATGGTCAGCTTGGAATCTCCGATGCCCGCTATGTGAATGCCATAAAGCTGTTCCTGACCGGCGTCACGCCACTGGAGTATCAGGCCCATCGTCACTTCGCTCACCTTGGGCGGCATATTCGCGGCGTCGGTCCCCGGGTGGCAGCACAGATGCAATCTCTGGATGAGCTGCGTCATGCGCAGACCCAGATCCATACCATCAGCCACTACAACAAATATTTCGACGGTTTTGCCGAGTTCCCCCACATGCACGACCGGGTCTGGTATCTGTCAGTACCGAAGTCGTTCTTCGATGATGCCTGCAGTGCCGGACCGTTCGAATTCTTTACCGCGATCTCATTTGCTTTCGAATATGTACTGACCAACCTGCTGTTTGTCCCCTTCATGTCCGGTGCGGCCTATAACGGCGATCTGGCAACGGTCACCTTCGGTTTCTCCGCTCAGTCGGACGAAGCACGCCATATGACCCTTGGTATTGAAGTGATCAAATTCATGCTGGAGCAACACCCGGACAATCTGCCCATCGTGCAGAAGTGGGTCGACAAATGGTTCTGGCGTGGCCACAAACTCCTTGGGCTGGTGGCGATGATGATGGATTACATGCTGCCAAAACGCATCATGTCATGGAAAGAGGCTTGGGAGATCTATTTTACCGAAGCGGGGGGTGCTCTGTTTGAAGACCTCTCCCGCTATGGCTTGCGGGTACCCAAATTCGCAGACATCGCTACCGAAGAGGCGGAGCACATCTCCCATCAGAATTGGTCGATCTTCTATCAATACACCCAGGCAGCCGGTTTCCACACCTGGTTGCCAACGGATGAAGAGATGGCCTGGTTGTCGGAGAAATATCCCAATACCTTTGATAAATACTACCGCCCACGCTTCGAAATGTGGCGGGAGATGGAAGCCAAAGGTGAGCGTTTCTACAATAACGCACTGCCCCAGCTCTGCCAGACCTGTCAGATTCCGATGGGCTATACCGAACCCGGTGACCCCACCAAAATCGGCTTCCGTAGCACCGAATTCCAGGGCGAGCGTTACCACTTCTGTTCCGACGGTTGTAAGGACATCTTCGAGAATGAACCGGAGAAGTTTGCCCAGGCCTGGCTGCCAGTGCACCAGATCTTTCAGGGCAACTGCGGCGGTGCAGATCTGAGTGACGTGCTCAAGTGGTACCACATGGATAACGGTAACGACAATATGGACTATACCGGTTCGCCGGATCAGAAACAGTGGGATGCCTGGCAGGCGGCCCGAAAGAGAGTGGCCAGCTAACCTGCCGGCCTATACCCAGCCGTCATCAGGATTGCTGCTGGCGGAAGGACAAAGAGATTTAGAGAGAGGAGGTTTACATGGCTGTCGTTGCACTCAAGCCTGGCTATGCGGATGCAGTTGATTTCCGCGATAGAAAAGAGAATTTTCATGGTAATCAGGTGGTATATCTCCACTGGGAAGAGCACCTGAGTTTCTGTTCGGCAATTGCCTTTCCGCTACCACCTGAGATGCCCTTTGCGGCGCTTAAAGATGAACTGATTGCAAAGTTCTACGGTATGCACCCCGACTACAAATCAGTCAATTGGGGGGAGGTCGAGTGGAAGATTGATGGTGAATCTGTAATCCCCGATATGAGTAAGAGCCTGGCCGAAAATGGTGTCGGACACAAATCTCTGGTCTGTTTCCGTACACCAGGACTCAATGGATACAGAGGTTCCTGCTCATAATTCTTAGAAATACCGGTCCATTAGAGACTGTTTTAACAAGACTATTTATTGATACCGGCTGTACCTAGATACGGCAACTATTGGAGGATTCATTGATGGCTATTAAAGGCGTTATGCGTCCGGGTCACGTCTCCCTGCGTGTACTCGATCTGGACGAAGCACTAGTCCACTATAAAGAACGGCTGGGCCTGATTGAGACAGACCGTGATGAGCAGGGACGCGTATACCTCAAAGGCTGGGATGAGCAGGACTGGTTCTCAGTGGTGCTGCAGGAGTCAGACACCACCGGGATGGATTTCATGGGTTTCAAAGTCGACAGTGTCGAGACCATGAACGAACTCGAACAGAAGCTGAAGGATTTCGGCTGCAATGTTGAAAGGATTCCTGCCGGTGAGCTTAACCATTGTGGTGAGCGTATCCGCTTTGATTCGCCCACCGGTCATCTATTTGAACTCTATGCAGACAAAGAGGTAAATGGAACCGAAATGGGGCGGCTCAACCCCGATCCCTGGCCTGACAATCTCAAAGGTATGCAGGTACAGCGATTCGACCACTGCCTGCTCTACGGTGATGACCTGGACGGCAGTGTCAAACTCTTCACAGAAGTGCTCGGTTTCGATGAGACAGAGAGGGTTATGGATGGGGAGTTTCAGCTCGCTTCCTTCCTCACCTGTGGTATGAAGGCTCATGATCTGGCGATTATTCGCCACGAGGAGAAGGGTAAACTCCACCACGCTTCATTTCTTCTCGGTTCTTGGGAAGAGGTGCTACGCGCTGCCGACATTATCGGTAAGCATAAAATATCGATCGATATAGGCCCGACCCGTCATGGCATTACCCGGGGACGTACCATCTACTTCTTTGATCCATCCGGGAATCGGAATGAAGTTTTTCATGGTTCATATGACTGGTACCCTGATCACGAGCCCATCACATGGACTGCAGAGGAGTTGGGTAGTGCGATTTTCTACCACGACCAGAAGCTGAATGAGCGTTTCCTGAGCGTTGTTACCTAATACACTGCAACTGGCACAGAGAGTCCCCGATATCAGGGGGCTCTGATTCAATTATCCACCCGTGAAAACAGCTATTCTCGTTGCCACGCTCCAGCGGGGAATGAATATGCCGAAACAAGATTTTCCATCCGCTACTCTATTCAGCAGGTAGCACGAGAGACTATCGGGCTGCTGTTGTATGACAGAACGATTCTTACCTTAGACCATGTTTTATAGATGGTTTTTCCCAAGTCGCCAGGTGGTTGGCATTCGCATCAGTAAATAGTCCAAATGTTGGAAATATTGGATATTTTGACTATGTGCTGATGTTTTTCCAGGCATGGCACTTTTTTTTGTTACCTATGTGACAAACTTCAATTCACTTCAATTTGAACCAGGCAGTTACTTAAAGACGACATATTGTTTAAACTCCCCGCATAAAGCAGTACGCTTTCACTGGATATTGATACCAATCCCATTTCAAACATGTGACAGGTGGCAAGGCTTGAATTGTCTACGGCCTGATGCAGCAACAACCAGACTCTCAATTTATGAGGGAACAGGACATTTACCATGTCGAAAGAAAAAGCCGGCTCAAGTAAAAAAGCAGAACAGATCTGTAATTCGTTGGCACCACTGCCACCCCTGGGTATGGATGCAGAAGCAATTTCGTTCGATTTCCGGCGCTATTTTGCCCACACACTGGGCAGAGATGATCACTGCACCTCGAGTCACTACCCCTACAAAGCACTTGCGTTGGCGATGCGTGACCGACTGATCGAACGCTGGAAGCTGACCCGATCGAACTACGAAGAGTCTGACTGTAAGCGTACCTTCTACCTCTCTCTTGAATTCCTCATGGGGCGGGCACTTAGCAATGCCATCCTCAATCTGAATATCTGTGATGATGTTGATAAAGCCTTCATCGATCTTGGTATAAATCTGGACCACATCAGAGAGAGCGAACCGGATGCGGGTCTGGGTAATGGCGGGCTTGGGCGCCTTGCGGCCTGTTTTCTCGATAGCTGTGCAACATTGCAACTACCTGTTCGTGGCTATGGATTGCGCTATGAGTACGGTATGTTTCGGCAACACATCGCCAATGGCCAGCAGATTGAAGATCCGGATCATTGGCTTCGTGATGGTAACCCCTGGGAGCTTGAGCGCCCAGAATATACCCAGCAGATCAAATTCGGTGGACGCACAGAGCATATCAATGGCCAGGTTCGCTGGGTGGATACGCAGGATGTATTGGCCGTACCCTATGATCTGCCGGTGCCCGGATACCGAAATGGGACGGTTAACACATTGAGGCTTTGGAAGGCGGCAGCCACAGATGAGTTCAATCTGGAGGAGTTTAATGCCGGCAGTTACACAGAATCAGTAGAGGCGAAAAACAACGCTGAACACATTACCATGGTGCTCTATCCAAACGATGCCAGTGAGAATGGTAAAGAGCTTCGTTTAAGACAACAGTACTTTCTCGCATCTGCCAGTATCAGAGATGTGATGCGAGAGTGGAAAGAGAGTCATCCTAACTTTGATAATTTTGCAGATAAAAACTGCTTTCAGTTGAATGATACTCATCCCAGTGTCTCAGTTGCTGAGTTGATGAGACAATTAATGGATGAGCAGAATCTTTCATGGGATAAGGCTTGGGAGATCACCTCGAAAACCATGGCCTACACCAACCACACCCTTCTCCCAGAAGCGCTTGAACGATGGCCGGTGAAGCTGTTCAGTTGTCTGCTGCCGAGGCTGTTGGAGATCATCTATGAGATCAATGCACGCTATCTCAGCGAGGTTGCCCTGCGTTGGCCGGGAGATAGTGATCGTCTGCGTCGAATGTCGATCATCGAAGAAGGGGATGAGCCGATGGTAAGGATGGCCTATCTGGCAATAGTCGGTAGTTTTTCCATCAATGGCGTGGCAGCACTGCATACTGAACTGCTCAAAAAGGGACTATTCCTCGATTTTTATGAATTCTGGCCGGAACGTTTTAATAATAAAACCAATGGTGTTACACCTCGTCGCTGGCTGGCAGCTTCTAATTCAGGTTTACGCAAGCTGATCGACGAAACAGTTGGGAATGGCTGGATATCAAACCTACAACAACTGCAGCAGTTGAAGGATTTGGCTGAAGACAGGGCGTTTCAAAAAAAATGGCAACAGATAAAATTAGAGAACAAGCAACATCTGGCTGACCTGGTAAAAGTAGATTGCAGTGTGGAGTTTGACCCGGAGGCGATGTTTGATGTTCAGGTGAAGCGCATACATGAATATAAACGGCAACTGTTGAATGTTTTGCACATTATTCATCTCTATTGTCGTATCCGCGCAGGTGAGGTTGAAAACTGGACGCCCCGTTGTGTTTTAATTGGCGGGAAAGCAGCACCAGGCTATCAAATGGCCAAACTTATCATTAAGTTAATTAACAGTGTTGCCAAAATTATCAATCATGACAAAAAGGTCGGTGACCGTCTTAAAGTAGCCTTTCTTCCAAACTACAGGGTAACTGCGATGGAAGTTATCGCACCGGGTACCGATCTCTCTGAGCAGATATCAACTGCCGGTAAGGAGGCATCGGGTACAGGGAATATGAAATTCATGATGAATGGTGCTGTAACCATTGGCACCTTGGATGGTGCCAATATTGAGATTCTTGAAGAGGTTGGTGAAGATAATTTCTTCCTCTTTGGCTTGACCAGTGAAGAGGTTGAGGCCAACCGGGCACACTACTCGCCAAACAGCATCATCGATAGTGATGATGACTTCAAGCGGGTTATGCATCTGTTGGAGAGCGGATATTTCAACCAGTTTGAGCCTGGAATTTTTGACTCTATTATCGAGGCCGTCCGTAATCCATACGATCCCTGGATGACAGCAGCAGATTTTAGAGGTTATATCGATGCCCAGGAGAGAGCTGCCCAAGCCTACAGAAACAAACCGCTGTGGACAAAAATGAGCATCATTAACAGTGCCAGATGTGGTCGTTTTTCAACGGATAGAACGATCAGTGAATACAACCAGGATATATGGAAGTTGGATGCGGTGCCTGCACCTGCAGTGAATGGTTATTAGGGCCTATTCGATTAGTGTTAACAGGCCCGAGTATGAAAAACTGTAGTAGAGTTGTAATTTTATGGAATTGACCTGTTGGATATATCGCAGTCCACGTAAGGACGAAATGTATTTGTACGTCACAAAGGAGGGTGATTTTTCAAGTGTCCCAAATGGTCTGCTTGAAAAATTTGGGACACCTGCAAAGGTGATGGAGTTGACTTTACATTCAAATCGATCTCTTGCGAGAGAAGATGTAACGGTAGTTATGGAAAATCTTGTCCAACAAGGTTTCCACCTGCAAATGCCGCCAAAGATGGATGTTGATCTCTATACTGGCGACTGAATAAACCTGGGTTGAGCAAAATAGTGTAGGCTGGCTATTACGAAGATTTGTAACGCAGGAGTGGCCAATTATTGTGCGAGCTGCCGTTCATCACTTGTTCAGGGTCTCCTTAACTTAATCTGATTTCAGTCGTATCTCATCTGATTTGTGATATGTCTAGTGCACACAGAACCTAATATAAGATTGTATTTATTACCCAATCCACGATCGCCCTGCTGCAAACATATATGCTGTGCAGTATTCGCTGTATTTAATTAAATTGTATAATTAATCCGTGTTTGATTAATGGTGTGGTTGTAGTTAATAAAGCGCTTTAGTTATTACTAAAGTATGACGGGAATGTAAAATTACTTCGTTCAATAAGCTTTTTGAAACGTGAAATGTAATATTTTTGTGAACAATTACGTAATTAAGGGTAATTGTTTTGTGTCAAAAAATAATTAATGGTAGTTTTATTCCTTAAGAAGTCACGTATATGGAGTGGCTTGAGCGGTTAGATTATTTTAAGGACGAAGATTATGAAGATGTTAACTATACGTTCTGTTGCGCTGTTAGCAATTCTTTTAATTTTATCTCTAGGTGCAAATGCTGCATCCTATGATGCAGGCAGTTTCTCTGATCTTGGTGATACTTACGCAACACCACAGCCTACAGGTAATTTCCTCGACTCCTACCATTTCACTGTCGATACACCTCTACTCGATATTGCCATTGGTGGATCACATCAAGGTATGTTTCAAGACGACCTGCTCCTGACTAATTTGAATACTAATGAGCAATATCACTTGGGTACTAGTTTTCTAGAGACATTCAGTTTGAGTGCGGGTGATTATATATTTACTATTTCAGGCTTTGCGCTGAATGCAATCGACCCTAAAATGAGCTCGGATTATGATCTGACTATGAGTGCTGTGCCACTTCCTGCAGCTGCATGGTTATTTGGTTCTGCTCTTATTGGATTCGTTTCATTTGCCAGAAGACGCTCTGTATAGCTATTGTCATATAATTCATATTGATTGAGAAGTAGCAGTCATATCAATCTGAATCAAAGTAGAGTCCACTGACCGGCCACAAATTTGTTGGCCGGTTTTACTTTGTGTTGCTTATAGGTTTGTTAGAAGTTTTTGGTAACAGCGCTATGTTATTTGGTTTGATTAGATTTTCGAACTGCAGTGCTGACATTGGATGATGATAGTAATAACCCTGAATAATATTGCAGCCGTTGCTCTGTAACCATTCAACCTGCTCCTTCTTTTCTACACCTTCTCCAATAGTTTTCATATCCAAGCTCTTAGCGAGAGAAATAATAGAGTTTACAACCGCTATTGTACGGCGGTCATTCGGTAGTTTGTTGATAAATGATTTATCAATTTTGATAACATCTACAGGTAGTTCGCTAAGGTAGCTTAGGGATGAAAAGCCTGTTCCAAAATCGTCTACTGCAATAGAGAAGCCAGCACGTTTTAGGTTGTTGAGTAGAGGAAGGTTACTGCCTTCCTTACTGACAAGGACATGTTCAGTAAACTCCAGCTGTATCCGGAAAGGTTCTATATCATATTCTATCAGTGTATTTTCCAGGCGATTTATGAAGCGTTTATCGAGTAGCTCATTGCCCGATACATTGATGGAGACCTTCATGTTATTGTCCCACTGCTTCAATTGACGGCAAACCTGGGTGAATACCCAGTCACCAACAGCAGAGATCAAGCCGGACTGTTCAGCGATTGGTATGAAACGCCCAGGCGGTATAAATCCGCGCTCAGGATGCTTCCACCTCAACAGGGCTTCGCAATTTGTTATAGTGTTGGTCGATAGATCCACAAATGGTTGATAGACGATCTCCAGGCTCGATTCAATGATGGCTAAACGTAAAGCGCTTTCCAATTCCAGGTAGTCTTGCATGTCATGATGCATATCTATGGTGTAGAAGCGATATCCGTTCTTGCCATCATGTTTTGCTGCATACATTGCTGTATCTGCGTTTTTAACCAACTCATTTTTATCGTGGCCATCTTGTGGGTATTGTACGATTCCGATGCTGGTGCTGATGCGTAACTCTCTGTTATTGCATTTAATTGGTAGTGCCAAACTATTTATAATTGTTTCAGCAATTATTGCCAGCTCTTTTTGATCAGCGGTATTTTTTATAATTACAGTAAATTCATCACCACCAAGTCGACAGACGATGTCATCTGAGCGTAGAGAGTCTTCGAGTCTCCATGCTGTTTCATTTAAAACATGATCTCCAACTTCATGTCCTAGTGAATCATTTATGAGTTTAAAGTTATCCAGATCGAGGAAAAATACAGCCAATGGAATGTGATAAGTTGCTGCTTCAACTACTGCTTCTGTCAATCGATCCAAAAAGTAACGTCTATTGGGCAGCTTGGTTAGTTTGTCGATATAAGCCAATGTTTCAAGTTCATTTTCAAGTTGCTTGCGTTGAGTGATGTCACTCAAGACGACAAAGAATTCATTCTTATATTTATCTTCTGAGTCGAACTCTTCAATTCTTATGGTCATGTGTATGGGGAGGTCACTATGTTTTGAAATGGTAATGTCAGTAGACCAATTTAATTGTTCTATGTGAGTCATGCCCATAGAGACTTCATGTTGTTTCTGTTTATCTATTCCGAGATGAGTAAATAGACCTTGAAGTGTCATTCCGCGATAAAACTCTATCGTATCTCCAGTGATATTAGTGAAGGCTTGATTGATGAATGTAATTTCTTTTGATGTGTTGAAAATTGCAATCGCGTCGTTAGTGTCTTCGACAAGTCTGGCAAGTTGAGCAATACGTTGAGTTTTGGTTTCAAGGTTCTGCGCCATGTTATTCAAGGTGGATGCAAGTAGCTCTATTTCACCTATTGCCTTTGTGGGGGCGCGTGCAGAGAGGTCACCGCTCGACAATCGTTGAGCAGTCTCTCTCAGTATTGTTAATTGCGATGAAAGTTTGATGGATACGCCATGAAGAATGAGCAATGAAATAGTTAGTACTAGAATACTGTAGATAAGTACATTACTAAAATAACTCGTCATTAACGAATAGTATTCTTTATCGGAGATCCCAACTTCAATAGTGCCCCAGACCAACTCCGATATGTGAAGAGGTTTTGTAAAAATAAAGTCATCTTTAGTATTGCTTTGAGAGTAGTCTGAATGGTGTCTAATGGTGTAAGGGGTGTCGCTGTTAAATAGAGCTTGAGTTGAGGCTGGTGCAATGGATTCAACCTTCCAACCACTTTGGCTAAGGCTTAGTTTTAAACCGCTATTGGAAATAAAATTAACGAAGGTGATTTCTGGTGTTTTATTCAGAACATTATTAGTGTAATTAATTACATTGCTATAGTCTTCTGTGTATAGACCTTCACCGCAGGCTGCAATTGTTGTGTTGGCAAAAGTATTACCCTGTGCGGCAAGCATGCGCGTTAATTTGTCACTGTAAATCGGTAGCAGTGCGAATGAGAAGGCAAGACTTATTCCAAGTAGAATGACGGCCATACGAATATAGAGATGCCGGAAAATGGTATTCTTTAACTTCATCGTTTATGACCGACTAGTCTGGTGTACTCTCTCTGCAGTGATCTGACCTCATTTAATGTTTCTTTATTGATCTTGTGCAGACGCACAATACCAAATGTATCCAAAACATATTTTAGTCTTCTACTTGGCTTGTCAGTCAGTATGCTGGGCTCAAAATTATCGATTCTTTTTTGTGAGAAATCGTGGCGTATTCCTACAGCCTGATGAATCATCGGTTCTGATTCGGTTAGAATCTCCATTCTGTTTTTTATCTGAGGATTAAGTGACTGAGCGATTATGTAGTTGTATTTAGGTACAACTGCAGCGTCAATTTTTCCGAAATAGAGGTCTATGATAGAGGTGTTATCTCCCTTTACTCTGTGAATCTCTTTGAAGAAAATGTCACTCACAGGTAGCTCTTGTTTAAGTAGTTCAACATCCAGGAAAAGTTTCCCGACTTGATGGCTTTCGCCTAGACTCAATATCTTATTTCGCAACTGACTTAGGTGGGTCATGTTGTCATCCCGGCGGACCAAAACAAGATAGTTTTGTTTGAGTTCGTCGCCAAATTGAACTGAGTAGCGTGCTGTTGGGTGTATGAGGTTTTCCAATTCGATGAAATTCAACGAGCTGGTGAGTATTGCCTGTATAGTGCCTTGCTTGAATTTATTGAAGAGTTGGTTTTGATTTTCATAAATTTTTAAATTAAAACTCTCATTTACTTCCGAAAGCAATTCATTAAAAACCACTTGAAATGCTATCTCAGCATCTGTGATCGAGCGATCATTAAGTGATCCCAGGCTACCGCCAACCTGGATAGGGTCAAGTTTCTTATCGTTGGCAACTACACCACTACCTGCGAACAATAAGCAGGTTAAGGCGATGCACAGCAGTATGTACCTCAGCATTTAGGCTCTCACTGGTCTACTGCAGGGCTTCCTTACCCAATAAATAAGATATTTCCGCTAGATGTAATGCCTGATCATGCTTGGCGCGATAGTGATTAGCTCTGATCATGGCATCAAAAAGATTGGCTTCAATAACCTTTTGAGTATCCACAGCGCCGCTTTTATAGGCTCTACTGGTCAGGTTGCGATTCTCTTTTGAGGTTATGAGGGAGTGATCTGTAATCTTGACTTGTCGCTGAGCGGCATGAATCTTCAGGAACAGATGCTTAACCTGCATGGCAACTGCATCTTTAACCAGTAGATGCTGCTGTGCGACTTTTGTCTGTTCACTTTTGGCAGCAGATACCTTATAGCGAGTCCGTCCCCCTTCAAAAAGGTTCATTTTAAGACCGATGCCGATCATCCATGAGTTTCTATTGGTTTTGTTGTCTAGGCCGCCGTCAAGGTCACTGTTGAATCCCTCATAAGAGCCAATTAAACCTAGAGTGGGATAGTGGCCGCTCTTTGCTTCATCCACTTTCGATTCATAAGCAGCCACAGCAAGTTTAAGCTGTTCGACTTCCGGGTTAAAGGCCATTGCCTGTTCGATCAACGGTTCAAGCTTATCGCTATCAAGGTTTTTCAGTTGATAGTCAGATTCAAGTTTGATCTTCTTATGCCATTCAAGTCCCATTGCAAATGTTAATGCAGAAAGTGCTGCTTCATGATTCGATTGAAATTCTGCGGTTGTCGACTGGGCCATGGAATAGGCCAGTTTACTTTTTAATAGGTCGAGCTTGTCAACGGAGTGGGAGCCGCCTTTATAAAAGGCATCGGTAATGTCCCGCAACACCTCAAATGAAAGGGTGATATCCTCGGCTAAATCGAGCAGTTGTTGAGTGTAGAGGGCTGCATAAAAATAGCGTTTAACATCCTGAACAACCTGCAGACTGGTTCTTCTGATCTCCTGAGTTGCCAGGTCAATGCCGATCTTTGCCTGTTTGACCAGGCTCTGACGCTTTCCACCGGTATAGAGCGGGTAGGTGACATCCAGGGAGTAGAGGCTGGTATCCCGGCCTAGCAGGGCGATCTCCTGAGATGGAATGGATACTGGAGGTAACATGCCGGGAGCAATATCAAAATTCTGTTGAGGATATTCGAATACAGCCTCTTCATCCCGGCGCTGAAAGCCAAGGTTGAGGCTGACTGTAGGCCAATAGCTGGATGCGGCTTGTTGATACTGAGCCTCAGCGGTGATCAGTGCCTGCTGGGAAATGGTTCTCAGTCGGTTGTTTTCCAGTGCCATATTGATGGCTTGGTCGAGGTTGAAAACATCGGGACTTGCAGGGTTATCAGAAGAGTTTGCCTGGGTGGGCAGGGATATAAGAGATAAGCAGCAAACTATGAAAATCTTTGAGCAGATACTTTCAATGCTCAAAGGGGTGATACTCATTGCTCTACCCCATGATAAACAATGATTTTTCTGCATAACGCTTTTCTTATTTAGATTAGTTGAAAATTACTGACATCTTCCCTTGATGTGGCAATTACCATCCGTGAGCCTATCTCACTAGATCTATCGACACAAATCATATGGTTCTTGAGTTTAGAATATAGTGGTTTTCTAATGTTATTGTACAAATGGATAGAGGTATGTTGGGTGATAGTAACAATCTATCAGTTTTATTAGCGATAAACGATTGTGAAAAAAGCTAAATAACGACTAGCCTTAAATGAACAACCACACTAGAGGGGGATCAGTTGCAGGATGAGAGCATGAGTGAATATAAGTCTGGCAGGAAAAACTCTGCAACAGAGCATCCATTGTCAAAGCTCTGGCTATTGGCTGTCGGCTGGTTACTATTTGGACTCGGTGTAATTGGCATTGTGTTGCCTTTGATGCCTACCACCATTTTCTGGATAGGTGCGGTCTGGTGTTGGTCCAGAAGTGCGCCCCATCTTACTAAACGCATTCTTGCTCATCCCCGGTTTGGGCAGCCGGTCTATCTCTTCATCACCTACGGTCAAATGACAAGAACGGGAAAATGGATGTCACTGGTTGGTATGACTGTTGGCTTTGCTCTCTTTCAGTTGCTTGGTAACCCTGGGTGGCCTATTTCACTCGGGGTCTGTCTCATATTGGCGCTTGTGGCGATATGGCTTTGGCAGCGACCGGAACCGGTTTTCTCATCTGACGAGCAGGATGCGCTGTAATTGATGACCTGAGTAGTGGATATTAAAATCATGTTGTAAAAAAATGATTAACTCTTTTGTTATGTTGAAAAAGAATAAATGGAATTACTAATTAATTTAAGTGTAATAGTAGCTTTTGTGCTGGGAATGATTTTGTTGCTTCTGAGCATGTTTGTGCTTCATACATATGAGGCAGAAACAAAGAAAAGACCACCATCAGTGCAATTCTGGCCATTTAATAAAGAAATAAATGAATATTACCCAGGTATTTCTAAACTGGGGAGATTTTTACATATTGGAGCAATTGTGTGTGCCTTGCCATACATAGTGAAATTAATAGTTTCAACATAACAAGCACTCAAAAGGCTATCGCCTTTTGTCGCCCCTTAGCTTAAAAGTCAACGCGGTATGGCGATTATCGACACTTCCTGGGCCGGTTTTATGCTGTGAACCAATCCTCTTATCAGGCGAAACCCCGATTCACCGAGCTTTAGGCGATCTGCCCAATTGGCTGCAAAGCGATCATAGCCAAATCGCAGCACGCCAGTTGAGGCAATTTCAAATCCGCAGTCGCTGACCAGATTTCCCAAGGTCTGTACGTTCCAGGAATAGAGATGATGGTTTGGTTCGTTTGCATCGTATTGTTGATAGCGCTTCTCTTTTTCATAGGGTACGAACAACAACAGCTTTCCACCATTTTTTATTAATCGATGAATCTCCGCCAATACTTCAACTGGCGAGGGAACATGTTCGAGTACATGATGACAAACCATGACATCCACTGAATGGTCCGGGAGCTTGGAGGTATCTGCTATAAATTCTATATCTGATTTGCTGAGTAGGGATTCCAGGTGTGCAGCAAGATCGAAGCCGAGTCGCTTCTGACAATTCAGTTTGGCAATATTCCAGCCGAAGCCAACACCATACTCCATCACCACATCGGTCGACTTAACATGGGGGGCGATCTTCTCATATCTGAGTTGGGTTACCCATGGAAAGGCCCGCTCAGGGATCTCACGCTTTTTACCATGATACTCACGTCCCTGGTCACCCTGATAGCGTTGTTTGATTTGCTCTTCGGCTTTCATCTGATAGTTTGTCTGCGATTTTCGTACTGTTATTGACGCACTATATCATGGGAACTTCTGCTGCAGGGCTGGCTTGAGATTGGCTCTAGTAGTGAGGCGGAGGTGGTTCAGCTTCGCCATCCTGCAGAGGTGAAGGCTCCAGTGCTTTGAGTTTCTCTCTCAAGCCATCCATTTCAGAGATTAGTGCGTCTAATTTTTCCTGTTGTGAGGCAACAGTCTCACTCAGGGAATTTATCGCCTCATCCTGAAATGCAATACGGCTCTCTAATTCAACAATGTGATCATCCATTTCCAGGTGACACCTTATCTTGGGTAGCGGTCATCTAAATTTGCGGGGCAAAGGACATTCCGCATGATGCCGATCAGATCCAACAATTGGTGGTTACGGATACGATAGTAGATACGGTTTGCCTCTTTTCGTGAAACCACGATGTTTTTGTTGCGTAATTGTTCTAGATGCTGAGAGATATTGCTCTGTGAAGTACCTGTTCTCTCTACGATTTCACCTACCGAAAGTTCATTTTCCCCAAGGGAGCATAGAATCTTCCAACGCAGGGGGTGAGCCATGGCTTTCAGAGCATTTGCTGTCAGAGAGGTGTCTTCTTCTTCGGACAGACGTGGATCAGTTGGCTCGTTCATTGTTTACACTCCTTGGGAAGTGGAACTGGTCACATCCATTTCACGGACATAACCGGTCATATCTTTGGCGATACAAATTATATGGCTGATTTCGTCGTTACTGTCTTTAACAGCGGTACGGGAAAACAGGATGGGTACACGGCGTCCATCCTTGGCAATAAATCGTGCTTCGATACGACTCAATGCACCGGTACGGATCAGGGCTTCAAGCCAGGTGCCGAAAAACGCCCCCGCCTGCTCCTCTTCCTCCTCCTCGAAGACATCCCCAATAGACATCTGCAATAGGTCTGCCTCGTTGTAATCGAGCATTTTACAGGCGGCTGGATTGGCCGATTCGATCTCGCCCAGAGGGTTGAGAACCAGCAGGGCTTCCCCCATATGGGTAATGATGTTCTCCAGATGTTGCTTGGCTGAGGCAAGTTCCGCGGTACGCTCGGCGACCTTCTGCTCCAGCACTCTATTCAGCTCACGCTCTTTCTCTATGAGTCGAAAGTAAGTGCTGATTTTGTTCAACAGTTGATTGTCATCGATAGGTTTCAACAGATAGTCTACGCCACCTACTTCATACCCCTTTTGTTGAAACTCCTCAGTCTTGAACGCGGCGGTAAGAAAGATGATAGGGATATGTTTGGTTTTATTGCGGATTTTCAGCATGGATGCAGTCTGGAAGCCATCCATTTCCGGCATCTGTACATCCAATATAATCAGGTCGATGGTGGGATCCTTGATAGCAATATCGAGGGCCTGTTGACCTGAGGTGGCTTCCAGAATCTCCACATCCATGTAACGCTGGACAAGGGTGCGCAACGTAAACAGATTATGTTCGTGATCGTCTACGATGAGGAGTTTAAAGCCTGCGTATCTTTTCATCTTTAAAGCTGCCGATCTGTTTACCCTGGCAATGGTCAAGTCAGAAACTTGAGCCTTTAGTAGATCCCAATCTGCAGCTATTTTCCCTTTGCCAAGGTCAGGATCTATCTATTCTCTAATTGTTATCCGCTATCTGTTTATCGATTAGCGTTTTTAGCTTCTCCGTCACTACCGGTTTTGTGATGGTCTCATTTGCTCCGGCATTCAGGCTCTCGATACGGTCTTGTTCCGTATTCTTGGCACTGAGAACAATGATGCTCAACTCTTTAAGCCCCATCTTCTCACGGATATGTCTGATCGTATCATAGCCATCCAATTCAGGCATCATGATGTCCATCAACACCAGGCTGAAATCCTGGTCTTCGAGCAGTGTGTCGATGGCTTCCTGGCCGTCTCCTGCAGCAACCACTTCAAAGCCCCAGTCCTCCAATTGAGGGGTCAGAGCCAGTAGACTTTGCAGGTCATCATCTACAACCAATATGCGGTGGTCTTTGAAAGGTGGGGGCAGTGCGTTCTTTGTTTCAGGTGATGGCTGTTTGGAATTGCGCAGTAGCTCAGTCTCTGCAGAGGGATCGTGGAGTTCCACCTGAGCGTCAGGAAGTGCCTGATAGTCGAACTGTTTTGGCAGGCAGAGGGTGAAGGTGGCTCCCTCTCCCTCTTCACTTACCAGTGTGATGTTTCCCTCCAGCAGTCGAGCCAACTCACGGCTGATGCTCAGGCCCAGGCCACTGCCGCCAAATTTGCGGCTGGTGGATCCGTCGGCCTGCTTGAAAGCTTCAAAAACCAGCTCCTGTTTGCCTTGGGGTATGCCGATGCCAGTATCTTCGACTGCAAAGCAGATTGGCGGGTTGGCACTATCAGAATTAACGAAAGCACGGAGCGTTGCTCCACCGCTATGGGTAAACTTTAAAGCATTTGAGAGGAAGTTCTTCAGAATCTGCCGCACCTTTTCCTGGTCTGATAGAAAGGTTTCCGGTGCATTGTCATCGATAACAAGTTTCAAGTAGAGTCCATTCGCATCGAATTGTGGCTTTACCAGGTCGACCAGGTCTGTCAGCAGGTTTCGAAGTGAGATCTCCTGAAGTGTGAAACTGGCTCTTCCCGCCTCTATTCTCGAGAGATCAAGGATATTGTCGATCAGGGCCCTCAAGTCCTGTCCGGCTTCGTGAATGACCTGTAGCTGGCTTTGCTGCTCAGAACTCAATTGATTATTCGATTCGTTGAGCATTTTAGAGAGCAGCAGTATGGAGTTGAGGGGGGTTCTCAGTTCGTGGCTTACATTGGCAAGAAATTGTGATTTGTAACGATTTGACTCTTCCAGTTGCAGTGCATGCTGCCGTTGCTGGTGAGCCTGCTGGGCATGGGTCTCAGCGAGTTCGGTCAACTGCTCTCCCAGTTGTTTGATTTCGCTTGAACCACGCCAATCGAAACGTACAGCCTCATCTTGACGAAGTACCCGCTCCATACCATCGCGTAAGCGGTCGCCAAAATGCTCTGTGCGAAGTGCAATCCAGCGTGCGACCATCAATAGGATCAGCAGCGCAATCACAACTATGGTCATCACGCGGCTGACCAGGATATTTCGGAATTTGTCCAGTGGCGAGGGATCGACAGGGCGTCCGACCCAGAGGGGGCCTGAGTCTTCCGTGGTGAACAGGGGAACCCAGATAACCTGCCTCCCCCGTCCCTCCCAAAGGGTCAGTTTTCCCTCCTTGAACCGCTCCTGCAGGCCGTTGAAGTCTTCAAAGGCCCGGGCCTGCGTGACCCCTCTCAGGCGTTGTTCCAGATAACTGCCGTCATTGGTGACCCAGAGGGTGTTGCGATAGGCTCTGGCCATCCCTCCGACGTCGATATTGACTACAACTGCTCCCAGGGTTGTGACCAGGTCGTTATCGTCTGGCCCAAGGATGGGGCTGATCATACGCAAAGTCATAAATCGGCGTGGGTCGAGATGCGCAGCGCTTGGGTTCAGGCTGATTTTACTGGCGGCGACACGCCCGAACTCCAGTCTTACGTTGTGCTTGAAAAATGCCTCAGAGGGCATGTCAGGGGTTTTGATTGTCGGTTCCCATTGACCGGTGCGGTGGTTCAATTCCAGCCAATAGCGGGGTTTTCCTCGTAGATCGAGAAACAGTATCTGGAAGATATCCTGGTGATCGCGCAGTATCTGGTTAATCCATTCTGTGTAGCGTACTCGAGCCAAGTCGATCTGGTTTTTGTCACTTTGTGTTTGACGGTTCCCCAGTATCAGTCCGGGTTCAGGCAGCTTGGCCAATAACCGCAACATCTCGTGGCGACTGGCCAGGTGTTCATCCAGGTCACGAAAATCGGCTCTGAGGTTTTGCAGATAGGCTTTGTGGTAAAAGAACTCCAGCCTCTCCAGCACAAAGGGTAGATTGGTCAGCACCATGGCGGTTAATGGTGCAAAACCGAACAAAAACAGAATAATCAGAATCTTGGTTCGGAGTTTCACAAATTGTAACCGCCTTGCTGCTTGATGCTGAGTCCTGATCGGACAATTGTTTAGAGGTTTAGGTGATTTCTCTAACTAAGTCAATAACTTGAGCTGCATGTCCTTTGGGTTTTACGTCGTAAATGGCCTGACGTATGACGCCTGATTTGTCGATAATGAAGGTCGAGCGCAGTATGCCCATACGCTTTTCACC
Source organism: Candidatus Thiodiazotropha sp. 6PLUC1 (assembly GCA_040506705.1). Lineage (GTDB taxonomy): Bacteria > Pseudomonadota > Gammaproteobacteria > Chromatiales > Chromatiaceae > Thiodiazotropha. The sequence goes on along the minus strand of JBEVWG010000065.1, from coordinate 27,913 downwards.
ATTTTTTTCCTTCTCCCGCCATACATCATAAGACTTACACACCTCTCCCTCAGTATCAGCCAGAAGTTGAACTGTGAGTCCGTGTTTGTCTCGAAATGAGGCATGACTGACGCAGTTATCCCGGCTGATACCGATGACCTGAGTATCATGCTGAGTGAATTCATCCATTAAATCTGATAGCTCCACCGCCTCGATGGTACAACCGGTGGTGTCATCTTTTGGATAGAAGTAGATCACCAGATTCTGCTGCCCCAAAAACTGAGCGGATCTGATGATGTGCATATCTGAATCGGGCAACTCAAAGGGCGGCGCTTTATCTCCGGGGTTGAGCATGGTGACTCCTAGATAATTGTTGTCATTGTGTTTTATTACGGTCGTTACGCTGTGTTACGAGATGTCCCTCTGTCATACTCATGGTGCAATATAAATATTATGGTTTGGTCGTTGTTGATCAGAGGTTCTGCACCCACAGGATTCAATACGCAAGATAGTTGACTCACAGGAGTTCGGTCAACCATCCTTTTCGGCCTTTTTTCATTAAGTAGCATGAAGAAACCTGTTAGAAGTTGAATCTAATTGGAATAGTAGGAAAATTGTCTGATTGGTTGCATAATATGGGTCATATAGGGTTACCTTTCAGCCCCGACAGCGGGAATCGAATCATAGCCGCAGTAGCGGCATTTGTTTTTTTCAGCGGCTGGTTGCCTCTCAAGCAGGAAAGCAAAGAAACAACGTGAAGGCCAAATAGATATGTACGACGATTTTTACAAACTCGAAGGAAAGCCGTTCCAGCTGACTCCGGATCACAAATTCTTCTTCAACAGCAAAGGTCACAACCGTGCCATGGCCTATTTGCGCTATGGTTTGGAGCAGGGAGAGGGATTCATCGTCATTACCGGCGGCATCGGGACGGGTAAGACGACACTTGTGCGGAATCTCTTCGATGAGTTGAGCGAGATGAACGTGATGGCGGCTCAACTGGTGACCACCCAGGTGGATCCGGAAGATATGCTGCGAATGGTTTGTGCTTCGTTTGGCTTGGCCCACGAAGGATTGAATAAAGCTACACTGCTGCATAATCTTGAGGCCATTGCCAGAGCCCGTCACGCCGAAGGCAAACAGATGTTATTGGTCGTTGATGAGGCGCAGAATTTACCACCGCGATCAGTGGAAGAGCTACGCATGCTCTCCAATTTCCAGGTCAATAACAGGGCTTTGGTTCAGACCTTTCTCCTGGGCCAGGAGGAGTTTAAGCGTACCCTGCAGAGCCCGGGAATGGAGCAGGTGCGTCAGCGCATTATTGCCTCCTACCACCTGGATCCGCTGAGTGTGGACGAGACCGAAAAATATATAGTGCATCGTTTACAACTGGTTGGCTGGAAAGAGGATCCGACCTTCAGTGACGGCGTGTTCAAGATGATCTATGAATTTACCGGGGGTGTACCCCGTCGCATCAACGCGATGTGTGATCGTCTGATGTTATTCGGATGTCTGGAGGAGATGCATGAGCTCAATAAAGATGCTGTGCTCTCAGTGATGCATGAACTGGAGCAGGAGGTGAGTTTCAATCCTCCTGGTGATGAGAAGCAGCAGTCACCACAACTGGCTTCAGTCTCACCCTTGCATCCAGGGGGAGCTGCAGCGGGGAATCAACAGGCAGTCGCGCCGCAGCAGACTGCCCAACCCGTAGCAGATGCAGATGAGCTGGTCTATCGTATTCAGGATCTCGAAAAGGAGATTAGTACGCTTAAGAAAACCCTGCGCAATGAGCAAAAATTACTGCGCAAGGCCATTCTTCTACAGATGGATCTCGATGAGTATGATGATATCGAGTAGGGCTTTACTCTCCAATTGATGCTTGTAGTTCTCTACAAGTTACAGCTGATTAGTCCAAAGCGGGGCCAATGATCGCATCGACGGTTTCGAATCCGCGTGCTTCCAGGGCTTCTGCGATATCCTCCCAACGATAGTTGGTATTGGTCTCTTCAGCCTGGGCGATAATACCGGTAGCAAATCGGTAGGCTTCATTTCGATCCAGGTCATGGGGGACTTTGACCAGTTTAATCTCTTCTGGGCGTCTACTGGGTAATACCATTATGGTCTCATTCATCAGCTCATTGCCTCATTTTTCAGCTGTGGTTTTATTCGTATATAGGGATACTATACCGCAAGTTCATACCCATTAAGCAATCATGCACTAGTGACTCTGTTCGATAGATGTTGTTGATCAGGGTTTCGGGGCTAGTGCAGGGTTGTTACTGATAGAGCTTAAGCAATATTTTCTATTTTTTTTGCCCCATACTCGCTATGTCATATTGCCTTTACAGCACTTAAGTATCACTGATTTGTATAGTGTTACTCTTTTTTAGAGCGCACTTGGTGGGGCATGGCCCCACCCTACACTTTACCCCGGCAGGTAGGGTGGGGCCCTGCCCCACCAAAGCGTGCTTGAATGTCACAAAAATAGTTCGTATCGCTGATTTTTTAGGTCGAACAAGACAGGCTTAAGTGGCTACTGCCTGCGTTATCAAAACTGGCTGTAGGCTGATTTGTATAGTGTTACTCTCTTTTTAGAGCGCACCTGGTGGGGCATGGCCCCACCCTACACTTTACCCCGGCAGGTAGGGTGGAGCCATGCCCCACCAAAGCGTACTACAGTGGCGTTTTGATGCCTTGCTGCAGGCAGGCATCCTTCGGCTGAGCATGGCTATCAAGGTGCCGGGTTAATGAATCGGTAATGGTGACAGAAGATTGTGGCCTCGCGAAAAGGAACCCCTGGCCTTGATCGCAGCCAATTTCACAGAGAAAATCGAGTTGTGTTTGATTCTCAACGCCTTCCGCCAATATGTTTAAACCCAGGCCTTTTCCCATTGCAACTACGGTGCGGATAATACTGCAATCGTCTTCATCATGTTGAATACCCCCGATCAGCGATTGATCGATTTTCAGTGTGGTTACCGGCAGGTGTATCAGTCGATGGAGAGAGGAGACACCTGTGCCAAAATCATCGATAGAGAGAGTGTAGCCGAGTTGAATAAGTTGCTCCCAAAATGGGTCATCAACAGGCTTTTCCAGTAGTCCGCTTTCAGCTATTTCCAACTCAATACGGCTGGGACTGATACCGGCGAGTTCAACTGTTCGGCATATCTGATCGTAGGCATCACTGCTGTTGAAAGTATGTGTATCAATATTAATCGCCATTCGACCCGGGTCTAAACCCTGGTCGAGCCACTCCAGCATTTGGTTGCATGACTCATTGATCACCCAATGTGTGATGTCCCGCATTACCCCGGCATCGTGAGCGACACTTAAAAACTCGCCAGCGGAAAGGAGCCCAAGTCTAGGATGTTGCCAATAGAGCAGAGCTTCATAGCCAATGGTCTTACCACTCGGCAGATTGACTTTAGGCTGGTATTGGAGCAGAAATTCATCATTCATCAATGCAGTATGCAGGTCTATCTCGAGTTTAAATCGATTCTCCTCTTTTTCTGCCATGGCTGAGGTGAAATAGTGAAAGCCATTCCGACCTTCACGCTTGGCCATATACATTGCTGCGTCAGCATTCTTTAACAGCGTAGTTAAGTCATTGCCATCATCAGGATAAATGGCAATACCAACACTTGCAGTGACATGCAGTGTATGGGGTTCCAGGTTAATCGGTTGTCCCAGTAGACTCACTATTTTACGTGCAACCCTGGCAGCGGCATCATCTTGGCTAATGTCCTCCAGTAGTACGATAAATTCATCCCCACCCAATCGCGCCACTTCATCTTCGTTGCGCACAGCCTGGTTAAGGCGCTGGGCGCTCTCCAGCAGTACTTTGTCTCCAAAATCATGACCAAGGGTATCGTTAATCTTCTTGAAACGATCAAGGTCAAGATAGAGTAGTGCGCAGCGGGTTTTACGGCGCTGAGCATGAGCCAATGCATGGCCGAAGGTCTCGATAAATGCAGTACGATTATGCAGCTTGGTTAGTGGGTCGGTATAGGCCAGCTGGTGGAGTTGCATTTCATGCTGGCGCTTTTCAGTGATGTCACTGAACGTTGCTACGTACTCAGTGATATTGCCATCCTTACCAATGACACTGGTGATTCGTAGTAGCTCTGGATAGATCTGCCCGTTTTTGCGACGATTCCAGATCTCCCCTTCCCATTCGCCCTCTAGAATCAGTCGCTCCCACATGCTTTTATAAAAATCGCCATCATGTTGCCCTGACTTCATTAGACGTGGATTTTTTCCAAGAACCTCATGTTCCTGATAGCCTGTGATTTCACTGAATGCTTTGTTTACCGCTTCAATCCTTCCTTCGGCATCGGTCACCATAACACCTTCAGCGAGAGAGCTAAGCGCGATATCGCTCCGCTTTTGTCTTCGTTGAATTTCATACTCGTGAGTGATGTCTCGAAATAGAACCACTGAGCCTGAGAGCGCGCCATTGTTCCATACTGGAGAGCAGACCACGCTGGCTCTGATTGTGCTGCCATCCTGGCATCGAAAGTGTTCATTTTCACTTCTGAAATTTGTACCACTGAGATTATGTTTCTGAATAGCACTTGCATCGCGCCGCAATGGTTTGCCACGTTTATCGCTATAGAGAAGATCCTGTACGTTGCGACCAATCAATTGGCTTCTGCTGTATTTCAGGATTTCACAAGCTGTAGGGTTTACATACAATAACTTGCCTGTGGTATCGGTAACATATAGCCCTTCTGCCATATGATCTGAAATGGTGCGTAGTCGCTGGGTTATCTGTAACCAGCGGTTAAAGATATACAATGCAATTGAGATCAGAATGCTGCCCAATAGGAAAACAGTCAGATGTGAGCTTCTCATTTGGCGCAACTGATCAGCCGTTGAGTAGCTTAGAAGATATGCTGTTGTGTTTTGATTGCTGTCGCGAAGGGCTTGAAGACTGACCGTATAGCATTCGTTGGTTTGTAGACAGATTTCTGAAGCGAATCCTTGTTCAGATTCCAATGCTTGTTGCAGTTCAGGATTCGATTGCAGGTAGGATTCTATCCTGTTTAGATTTTTACTGTGTTGTTGATCGGTCTGCAGCTTTTCCAGCAGAAATTTTTGGTCGAGGTTTGAGCTGCGATAGTGGCTTTTTGTTTCGGGGGTCATAACCGACGCGAAATTACTCGCTTTTAATAACAGCCAATAGTGGGTGTTCTCCATGCTGTCGAGTTTGATCAATGAGTTACGAATTGCCTCGAAAGAGACCCCAAGATCGACAATGCCGACAACAAGATTATCTTGTTTGATTGGAAAGGCGAAGCGGTAACTGGGATAGACCGGGTCGTACTCAACTATCCCGCCTTGGGGGAAGCCATTCATGACACTCTTCAGCATCGGGCGGTGACTCATTAGCTGTTCACTATGCAATCCAGGATTCTCGAAGCGAAGAAAGCTTTGTCCGTCAGCAAGGATAAACTGCAGTGATTGTATGCCTTTGCTTTGTAGGTTCTCGTAACTTGAGATAAAGCGATTGTAGAGACGCTCTCTTAATTCGTCCTGATCCTTCTCTCCGCTGTTCGCCGCTTTGGAAAGTAGCGCTGCAGTTGGGGGCTGGTTAAACCGTTCATCGTAGAATACTTCGATAATACGCTGATAGCTGTCAAGAACACTGGCAACAGCGGTCTGGCGTGTGGCCTCAAGCAGTGCCAGATGATGGGTAACCTCCCGCCCGTAGTTGAAAAGCAGGATAGAGGCTTCAAGGGCAATTAAAATGATCAGCGCCAAATAAAATCGAACTGATTTCATGGCGTTGCTCCAGGGGTATGACTGGTCAACACCTTGTGCTCATGTTTTGCCCTGCTGCGTAGAACACAAAGAGGGTTGGGTTGGGTAATTGGATTAAAGGGGGTCGGTGAATCGACAGGATTTGTAAGTAAAGCGAAGTTTGCAGCCAATCCCAAGCGGCGTGACTCCAGACTGATCTCTTTAGCTGGAGTCAGTACAAACACTAGAGTGGAGTTTATGGTCCGATTAGTAAGTTCAACCGTTTGTTGACTGTCTATCTGTTTGATTCCCAACGCGAGAGTCCTCTTCTCTTTCCATTCGACCAAGTCCATCTGAATTGATTCGAATACCTTGTATTATTCTAGTGCAGTGACCTATATTGTCTCTTATTTCACGGTTGTTTAATTGTGGTATTTATCTCATTTCATCCGATTTCTATAGTTATTTGTGGTGAAATGACGCAGCACCCGCTCTATTTCATGGGACTGAGCGAGTGCCTTACTGATCGAACGATCAAAATCAGAATTGATCCTCTGCCACGCCCAGGCCTCCTGGGGCTGATATGCCATCGGTGTCGGAGAGGCGAATCTTCAATGAGAGGTTGTTGCGCGAGTCTGCATGGGCAAGCGCCTCTTCCAGGGTGATTTTGCCTTCCTGGTAGAGCTTATAGAGTGATTGATCGAATGTCTGCATACCCCGTTCGTTACCCTGTTCCATAACCTCTTTTATGGTGTGGACATCACCCTTCTGAATCAGTTCGGAGATGTAAGTGGTGAGTAGCAGAATCTCTACAGCGGGTATGCGCTGTCCGTTCTTGCCCTTGACAAGGCGTTGCGAGACAACCGCTTTAAGATTCAGCGAGAGATCCATATAGAGCTGTTGATGAGCTGTATCGGGGAAAAAGTTGATTATCCGGTCGAGGGCCTGATTGGCATTGTTGGCATGCAGTGTCGAGAGACAGAGATGACCTGTTTCTGCGTAAGCAATCGCATGTTGCATGGTGAACATTTCACGAATTTCACCAATCTGAATCACATCCGGGGCCTCACGCATGGCATTTTTCAGTGCGTTTTCGTAGGAGAGGGTGTCCAGCCCTACCTCACGCTGATCCACCACAGACTTTTTGTGGGTATAGAGGTATTCGATAGGATCTTCGATGGTAAGAATATGACCGGTACGGTTCTGGTTGCGATGCTCAATCATAGCCGCCAGTGTGGTTGATTTACCCGATCCAGTGGCGCCAACTACCAGGATCAGCCCTCTGGGCTCCATGATTAAATCTTTCAGGATTACCGGCAGGTTGAGTTTTTCGACCGGAGGGATGACACCTTTGATGTAACGTATCACCATCGCGGCATCACCGCGCTGGCGGTAGACGTTGACACGAAAACGCCCGAGTGAGCTGACCGAAATTGCGAGATTACACTCAAAGGTCGCTTCGTACTCTTTGATTTGATCATCGCTCATGATGCCGTAGGCAAGTTTTCTTACCTGGCCTGTCTGTAGGGGGGATGTGCCTACCGGGCGCGTTTCGCCCTCTGCTTTCAGGTTTGGTGGTGCACCTGTACTAAAAAACAGATCCGAGCCATTTTTTTGCACCATCAGTTTTAAATAAGGCACGATATCCATAGGTTCTCCTCCTGAGCTGACGTACGCTAGTCGTTCACATATGATGGAATAGTTTAGTATCTGAATCCGTATCGGCAGATATCTGTAGGAATGTAGCTTGAATTTCCCCTTTGTCATGAAACCGTCCTCATTCAGGAGGATTAAATGTGAATCAGATTAAATTGAGTGCCATTCATATCTATCCGGTGAAATCTCTATCGGGCCTGGATCTCACCCAGGCAAAACTGGATGGGTTTGGTCTGGTAGATGATCGTCGCTGGATGGTGGTGGATCCTGAAGGGCACTTTTTGTCACAGCGGTCGTTGCCCCGTATGGCCTTGATCCAGGTTTCAGTTGATGACTTTGGGATCAGCCTGTCTGCGCCAGAGATCTCTCCTTTAAGGGTCAGCAGGCCCAATCCGAGAGATCCCAGAGTTGAGGTGGAGGTGTGGCGAGATCGATGTGAAGCAACGCCGGTGGGGCAAGATGCTGATGCCTGGTTGAGTCAGTTTCTGGGTGTTGAATGCCAGCTGGTTCACATGGCTGATGATGTGAGACGCCAGGTGGATCAGCGCTATGCGAATCCCCAACACCACACCTCTTTTGCTGATGGATTTCCTCTGCTGTTAATTTCTGAGGCCTCGCTGGATGATTTGAACAGTCGCTTGAGTGAGCCGGTTACGATGAAGCGGTTTCGTCCTAACCTGGTAGTCTCCGGCTGTTCCCCTTATGCAGAAGATCAATGGTCAATGATCAAAATTGGCAGTATGGTACTGCAACTTGTAAAACCCTGTTCTCGTTGTGCTATCACAACGGTTGATCCTCTGACGGGCACCAAGGGGCGTGAGCCCTTGGTAACCTTGGCTCGATATCGGCGGCGTGGGAATCAGGTCTATTTTGGTCAAAATCTGCTACATGATCAGCCTGGTGAACTCAGGGTGGGTATGCCAGTGGAGATAGTGGAGAGTCGTGATGAACAGTGATGCTGTCCTGGAAGCAACCCGGCGTTGGGTTGAGGGTACTGTGGTAGAGCTCAACCTCTGCCCATTTGCCGCTGTCCCGGTGAAAGCCGGGCGCATACGCTATGCGGTCTGCGTAGAATCGGATATGGATGGAATCTACCGTTCTGTGTTGACTGAATTTGAAACCTTGTACGGCCTCAGCGAGGAGGAGGCTGAAGCGAGCCTGCTGATTGTGCCTAAGGGGCTGGCGTCCTTTGATGACTACCTGGATCTACTCCAGGCGGTAGAGTCAGTAATACCGGAGGCTGGTCTGGAGGGGGTATTTCAACTGGCCAGTTTTCACCCTGATTATCAGTTTGAAGGGTGTGATGAAGATGATCCGAGCAACTATACCAACCGCTCCCCATATCCCATGTTTCACCTGATACGGGAGGTCTCATTGGAGCAGGCATTGAAAAGCTATCCTGATCCGGAGCTTATTCCTGAGCGTAATGTGGCACTGCTGAAGGAGATGGGATTGGAGGCGTTGAAACAACGACTAAGTCGTTGCTTCGAGCATGAGTGGTAGTTGCTTGGCCAGGGTCTGCTTCTGATCCAGATGGCCACCACTTAAGACAAATCCCCGCAAGCTGCCATCTGGGGCATTGAACAGACACCGGGTGCCTTGATCATCCTGCTGATTCTGCCACTCTCCTGGCTCTCCAGCCATGGGTGGCGCAATCACTATCGGGTGCAGAGGTGTTTTAATCACCACCGGCATGGCCGGATAGATAACCTTTGTCAGATTACCTGTGAGGGTCTTTGCCAGAGCGCGGGCAGCGTTCATGATGGGCATCACATAGGGCAGGTTTAACCCCGCAACTTCAGCACAGTCACCCAAAGCAAAGATGTTGCTGTTACTGGTGCATAAAAGCTGATCTGTTTTTATACCACGCCCAGTAGTCAATCCGGCAGATGAGGCCAGTTGCATCTCCGGCAGCAGCCCTACAGCGGAGATCACCAGATCACAATCCAGGGTAGAGGCATCGGTCAGGGTTAACTTAAATCCGCCGGCAGAGTGGTCCATGATTGCGGCGGTCTGTCGCAGATGCCAAGCGGCACCGGCGAGGGTCATAGCCTCTTGCAGGGCTCTGCCTGTGATTTCCGGCAGTAGAGTACTTATGGGGTGAGGATCGGGTCCGATCAGACTTACCCGGTAACCTGATCCGAGCAGGTCATTGGCAAATTCACAACCGATAAGGCCTGGGCCGATTATGGCAATGTGGGCTGGCGGGTCGGGTAGTTGCCGTCGAAAGTTGCGGTAGTCGTACAGACTGTTGATAGTGATGCGTTGATCTACAGCATCGCCTCTCATCACCGGCACAATGGGTCGTGCCCCGAGCGCCAGAACCAGGGATGAGTAGGATCTCTCGCCCTGGTTAGTGACTACTTTTTGTGCTTCAGGGATGATTTGTAAGGCAACAGTGTGAGGCTCGATTGTCATATCGATCCGCTCTGCCATCGTTTCGGCAGAAGCGTTGATCAGGTCGTCGGCGCTTTTACCCTGAGCCAATCCATTAGAGAGCATTGGCTTGGAGTAGAAATCCCCGGCATCTGCAGTAATCATCTGTAGTGGAACCTGATCATCGATGGCCCGAATCTCTCGGGCCAGACTGTAGCCGGCCAGGCCAGACCCCAGGATCAAAATTTTATCCATGTTGTTATTCTTAAATCTGTTGTTGGTTTACTCTATCAGGCGACCATCTCAACCATTTCGAAGTCAGATTTACTCACCCCACACTCGGGACACTCCCAGTCGTCAGGGATATCCCCCCAGCGTGTCCCAGCAACTATACCCTCTTCGGGCATACCCTCAGCTTCGTCATAGATAAAGCCACATACAATACATTGATACTTCTTCATGGTCTCTCCCATTCTATTCCTGAGTAGTCTAAAGGGTTTTGTAAAAGATAGCTTGAGTCTCTGTTTGACTCCACCCTGTAAAGTTTGGGGAAAGAGCCTGATTGGCTATTCGAATCAGTCGTACTCTGAAGCCCTTCGGGCGTCACCCCGGACTTTCTCCTCAGGATATCTGGCCTCATTGATGGCAATTTTTCGTTCTGTCGCTGCAATCAGGTCGATATCCATTCGCTCAGCGCAGCGGATCAAATAGATCAGTATATCGGCCATCTCCAGCGCTACCTCCTCATGTTTCTCCTTGGAGAGATCCATGCTCTGTTCGGGGGTTAGCCATTGAAAATGCTCCACCAGCTCAGCGCATTCGGCAATCATCGCCATTGCCAGGTTTTTTGGTGTGTGGAACTGTTCCCAGTCACGGCTTTGGGCGAATGCTTTAAGTCGCTTGTTGAGGTTGTCCAGAGAGTCTTGTGACATGGCTGTTTTCCTGTCTCGGAGAAATGCAGATATGCGCATAATGGTGGAGGGTATGTTGGTGTGGAGCAAGTGTTACTTACTAACCAGGCCATAGGTATTAATATCTATGGCCTGGTTAGTATGTAAATTAGAGGGTAGTTTCACACACCACCCTCAAGCTGTTACTATTCGCGCGATTTTCAGCCATCCCACCAAGGGTTGGGCGTTGATTCAGCAATCTTCCGCCTATTACTCATTTATTATTTAGGAATGCCCCTTTGATAACCACCGCCAATGTCACCATGCAGTTTGGTGCCAAGCCTCTTTTTGAGAATATTTCTGTTAAATTCGGTGGCGGTAATCGCTACGGCCTGATTGGGGCCAATGGATGCGGCAAATCTACTTTTATGAGGATTCTCGATGGCAGTCTGGCTCCCAGCGCCGGCAATGTCTCCATTGATCCCAACGAGCGTGTTGGCAAGCTGCATCAAGACCAGTTCGCCTTTGAGCAGTACACAGTTGTTGATACGGTGATCATGGGGCACGCCAGGTTGTGGGACGTCAAGCAGGAGCGCGATCGTCTCTACGCTCTACCGGAATTGTCGGAAGAGGAAGGTATGAGAGTGGCAGATCTGGAAATGGAGTTTGCAGAGATGGATGGCTACAGTGCAGAGAGCCGTGCTGGTGAGATTCTGCTAGGTGCCGGTATTGCACAAGAGCTGCATTTTGGCTTGATGAGTGAAGTGGCTCCAGGTTGGAAACTGCGTGTGCTGCTTGCGCAGGCCTTGTTTGCTGACCCTGATATCCTTTTGCTGGATGAGCCAACTAACAACCTGGATATCGACACCATTCGCTGGCTGGAAACTGTGCTCAATGAGCGCAAGAGCACCATGGTGATTATCTCCCATGACCGCCACTTCCTGAATTCGGTTTGTACCCATATGGCCGATATCGATTTCAGTGAACTGCGTGTCTACCCAGGTAACTACGATGATTTCATGACGGCATCGACACAGGCACGGGAACGGTTGCAGGCTCAGAATGCGAAAAAGTCAGCGCAAATCGCGGATCTTCAGCAGTTTGTCAGCCGCTTCTCGGCGAATGCCTCCAAGGCCAAGCAGGCTACCTCACGGGCGAGACAGATAGAGAAAATTACCCTGGATGAAATCAAGGCATCCAGCCGAATGTCACCCTATATCCGTTTTAAGCAAGAGAAAAAGCTCTATCGGCAGGCGCTGACTTTGGAGAACCTAAGTGTTGGGTATGGCGGAGAGCCGTTGTTTAGCCAAGGTAATCTGATCCTCGATGCAGGTACACGGCTGGCCATCATTGGTGAGAACGGTGCAGGTAAAACGAGTCTGCTACGTTGTCTGATGGATGAACTCACTCCCAGCAGTGGCACCCTGAAATGGGCTGAAAATGCGACCTTAGGGTACTGTCCGCAAGACAGTACCGACGATTTCAGTTATGACCTGAACCTGTTTGATTGGATGTCACAGTGGCGCAAACCCAGCCATGATGATCAGGTGGTACGTGCCACTCTGGGCCGCCTGCTGTTTTCTGCTGACGACTTTGATAAGAAAGTGCAAGTCTGTTCGGGGGGGGAGAAGAATCGACTCTTGTTTGGCAAGCTGATCATGACAGATAGCAATGTGCTGATTATGGATGAGCCGACAAACCACCTGGATATGGAAGCCATAGAAGCATTAAACCTTGCATTGGAGCACTACGAAGGCACCCTGATATTTGTCAGCCATGACCGAGAGTTTGTCTCATCGCTGGCCACTCAAATTATCGAGATCAAAGATAAGAAGTTGAATTATTTTCAAGGTAGTTACGATGAGTTTCTGGCCAGCGATGAATTTCGTGCCAGCCATGCTCTGTAGTGACTGGCAGAGAAGCAGATTCACCCTGAGAGAACTTAATCTCCGGCAATCAGTTCAACACCATTCTGATCAGGATCCCGGCAGAACAATGCTTGGTGCCCTTAAGTGAGCCTTTCAGGTTGTCTATGATATTTAGCCATTAACCCTTTTGTTTTTTGGCGTACTATTTTAATGACCTGCCTAGTGGCCCACTAGTTATGGCTCTTGCAGGCCCGAGGGACTCCAGCAACATCAACGGAGGTGAATTATGAAGCCACTGAGACAACAGATATCATTTGGGCTGTTGTTTGCGATAGTGAGCAGCTTCTCGACAGTCAGCCTGCAATCGGAAGAGATTCCTGCCCGTGGCCCCATACCTTTTGGGGCATTTGATCTTGATGGAAATAATCTTATCAGTGAGGAGGAGTTCAATACGGTTCGTGGAAAGCGAATGGCGTCTGCAGCGGCTGAAGGCAGACCTATGCGTGGTGCTGCCACCGCCCCCTCTTTTACTGCATTAGATGCCAATAGTGATGGCCAGTTAAATCAGCAAGAGTTAACTTCTGGCCAAAGGATGCAGAAGCGAAGTGGCATGGGGCCAGGTATGGGAATGGGGAGAGATATGCCGTCTTTCTCTGACTTCGATTTGAATGGTGATGGCTTAATTGTGGAAAAGGAGTTCGCTGAAGCCAGAACCGAGCGAATCAGTAACAGGGCTAAACAAGGTTACATGATGAGAAATCTCAGCAATGCGCCTCAATTTGTGGATATCGACACAAACAGGGATGGAGTGGTCAGCGTTGAGGAGTTTGCCGCCCATCAGTCTCAACGTCGCCAGAAAATGAGCAAACAATAACTGCGTATTTCCTTCCGGCACCAGCATGGCCTGTCTGGTGTCGGCAAGGTAATTAATGCAAAGAGAGCGCTGGCACTAAAGGCTTCTGCTGATCTCTATCAATTCAATGCCATTCATATCCGGATCTCTGCAAAACAGGGCGGTACGGCCAGAACGGCTTAAAGTGTAGGGAACTCCTGCTTGTTCGAGCTTAAGTTTGACCGTTTCGATATCGTCGACCAGAAAGGCGGTGTGACGATCCCGCCCACCATGTGCGGGTCTGCCCTCAACTGGGTCTGGATTAGGCAGTTCCAACAGGTGGATCTGCTGATCACCGATCTGTAGCCAGGCCCCCGGGAAGCCCAGGTCAGGGCGTTGACTATCCTGAGTCAATCCAAGTAGGTCGCAGTAGAAATCGAGTGCGCGCTGAGTGTCTGAAACCAGCAAGCTGACATGGTGCAGCTGACTGATCACTGAGCAACTCTCTTGCGGGCACGATCAATGGCCTGGCGGACCTGCTCTGGTGCTGTGCCGCCAATATGGTCTCTTGCTGCGACTGATCCTTCCAGAGTCAAAATGTCAAATACGTCCTGGTCAATTTCTGCTGAGAACTGCTGAAGTTCCTGCAGTGTCATCTCTGACAGGTCGCGGTTTTCTGCGACGCCAAAACCGACTGCCTTGCCAACGACTTCATGAGCATCGCGAAAGGGGATGCCCTTGCGTACCAGATAGTCTGCCAGGTCGGTAGCTGTGGCAAAGCCCTTCATGGCAGCCTGACGCATCGCCTCTTTTCTGCAGTTGATAGCGGGAATCATGGCAGCGAAGACCTTAAGTGAGCCTTTGAGGTTGTCGACGGTATCAAACAGAGGCTCTTTGTCTTCCTGGTTGTCCTTGTTGTAGGCCAGGGGTTGACTCTTCATCAGGGTCAGCAGGCCAATCAAATGACCATAAATTCGTCCGGTCTTACCCCGGATCAGCTCTGGTACATCGGGGTTTTTCTTCTGCGGCATGATTGAGGAGCCGGTACAGAAGCTGTCTGAGAGTTCAACAAAACCGAACTGGGCTGATGACCAGATGATCAACTCTTCTGAAAAACGAGAGAGGTGCATCATGAGGATGCTCGCTGCGGCACAAAACTCGATCGCAAAATCTCTGTCGGAGACCGCATCCAGAGAGTTCTCTGCCGGGGCGCTGAAACCGAGTAGATCTGAAGTCATCTGACGATCGATCGGGTAGGTGGTGCCTGCCAGTGCGGCAGCGCCAAGGGGCATGATATTGGTTCGTTTCTGGCAATCGGCGAGACGTTCACGATCTCTATCGAGCATCTCGAACCAGGCCATCAGGTGGTGACCGAAAGTGACGGGTTGAGCCGTCTGTAGATGGGTGAAGCCAGGTAATATGGTATCCGCTTCCTGCTCGGCTTTATCGAGCAGTGCCTTTTGCAGGGTAGTGATGGATAAACTCAAATTGGCGATCTCATCACGCAGCCACAAACGAATATCGGTGGCGACCTGGTCGTTGCGGGAACGACCGGTGTGAAGTTTCTTGCCGGCAATGCCGATAGCTTCGGTAAGCGCCGATTCGATATTCATATGCACATCTTCCAGGGCCACTGACCACTGGAATTCGCCACTGGCAATACGTGTTTTGATCTGCTCCAGGCCCTGGATGATGTCGTCGCGCTCCTGATTATTCAGAATGCCTTGCTGAGCCAGCATACGGGCATGGGCTATGGAGCCTTGAATATCGTACTGGTAGAGCCTTTGGTCAAAATCTACTGAGGCGGTAAAAGCCTCGACAAAGGTGTCAGTAGGCTCATTGAAACGGCCGGACCAGGGTTTGGCTGATGGGTGATCGTCGCTCATGAAGAACAATCCTGATTTGATTCAGATGTGGAAACAGCGCGGATTATAGCAGGGGGTGGGATTGGCCGCATTGCTGAGTCAATCTGGGATGGTTTGTTGTATAGTGAAGAAAAAACAGTTGGTTAGAACTTGGGCTCGTTAACACTAATTCAGTTGGCCACGGGTCGCAGTTAGGTTTCAGTTTTGGATCGGTAGAGGATATGCCTAAGGAAGTGCATCAGGAAGAGAAGAGAGCAGTGCCGCCAGAGCGGGGCAGGGTGCTGTTTTTGCCGAATTTCTGTGCCATTCGCGCAGTCTTTGCGGTGGTGGTGATCGGTGAGCTGCTGGCTATTCTGTTGGCCCTGGCTGCAGTAGACCGTTTGCAGGATTTTTTCTCTCAGCTGAGTCCTATCTCGCTTATTGTTCAGTGGGTTGGGCTTAGCTGTGCCGGCCTGCTCTGTCTGCTGCGTAATCCACTCAACCGGATGGGGAACTGGTGGGCAGGCCTGGTTGCATTTCTGCTACTGATAGCTATGACACTGGTTATTTTCGGCCTCATCTTCTGGCTGGATGTCGGCATGGAGGCGGCGTTGCGGCGCTCTGGTGGCGATATCTATGACCTGCTGCTCCGGGCAACGCTTATCAGTGCCATCGTTGGTGTGCTTGTACTGCACTATCTCTATCTGCAACACCTCTGGCGCTGCCAGGAAGAGGCGGAAAACAGTGCCCGCTTACAGGCCCTGCACTCACGCATACGCCCCCATTTTCTGTTTAACAGCATGAACACCATTGCCAGTCTGACCCGCTCTGATCCCAATCTGGCAGAAGAGGTGGTGTTGGATTTGGCTGATCTGTTTCGTGAGTCTCTGGGGGATGCCGGGCGTTCTTCCACCCTGGAGAAGGAGCTCTCCCTGGCTCGCCAGTATCTGAGCATCGAACACTTTCGACTTGGAGATCGGCTTGAGGTGGAGTGGGTGCTTGAAGCGCTTCCTGAGAATGCGATGATTCCCCCCCTGATTCTCCAGCCTTTGCTGGAAAATGCCGTTTATCACGGCATAGAGCCTTCACCATCTGGTGGCAAGATTACGATTTCAGGGCACTATCGTCGCAAACGCATCAATCTGAGTATTCGAAATAGCTTGCCAGAGGCCAATCAGAAGAGCCAGAGGCAAGGTAATCGACTCGCGATGGAGAATATTCGCGCCCGCCTGGCCGGAGTTTTTGATCTGGAAGCGAGTCTGACTGAGTCTATTGTGGAGGGGGAGCACCAGGTACGGCTGGTGTTTCCCCATCCCTGGTGGGATTAGTAGGGAGATAGGGTGAAGATTTTAATCGTAGATGATGAAGCTTTGGCAAGAGAGCGCATGTTGTCACTGATAGAGGAGCTCGGTGCGCCTTATGAAGTGTCGGGTGAAGCGGCAAATGGGGAGGCGGCACTTGCCCTGTTTCATGAACTGGGGGCGGACGTGGTGTTGATGGATATCCACATGCCTGCAATGGATGGTCTGGAGGCCGCTCGTCAACTGGCTGATACCGATGAACCGCCCGCTGTGGTCTTTACCACGGCTTATGAAGAGCATGCTTTGCAAGCGTTCGAGACCGCAGCCCAGGATTACCTGGTAAAGCCGGTGCGTAAAGCGCGTCTGCTGGAAGCGCTGGTACGTTGTCAGCGACTCACCCGCAGCCAGGTGAATGCCGCAGCAGAGGAGCAAGCTGTTCCTAAATTAAAGGCCAGTTTTCGGGGTGGATTGACCACCGTATCTCTGGATCGGGTGATCTATTTGCGGGCTGACTCCAAGTATGTAGTAGCGCGTCATAGCGATGGGGAGCTGTTGCTGGAGGCGAGCCTGAAGGCTTTGCAGGAGCAGTATGGTGATTGGTTGCTGCGCATCCATCGGAATGCATTAGTGACGAGAAGATATCTGACCGGACTGGAAAAGGGGCGCGATGGAATCTGCAGGGCAGTGATGCAGGGTTGTGATGAAACTTTGGAGATCAGTAGGCGTCATTTGCCTGAAGTGCGACGTATCATAAGAGGTTCTGATAAGGCACCTTGAGGAAGCTCTTAACTTGTTCCATTTACTTTCAGGATTCATAAAATCGATAGTCAGGCAGAATTACAGATCGATTTTGTCTATTTGTCTGCTTCTCGGACTTCCCCTCTCAGCAGCAGCTGAAGATAGAGATGGAAGTCAGGCTTCCACTGAGCCAACCCTCTATCCTCCGCCTTTGGTTCAACCCTGTTTTCCCTGCCATGGCCCTCAGGGCTATAGCCAGGAGCCCGAGATACCCTCAATCGCCGGATTGCCACGGGACTATTTGCTGAAAGTATTGGCTGCATATCGTTATGGTGGGCGCTTTGGCACCATCATGGATCGCTTGATGGCGGCTTATGACAGAAGGCAGCTAGAGGCAATGGCCGACTATTTCAGCAGTCAGCCCTTCCTGGTCAAGAAACAGGATACCGACTGGAAACTGGTTGATAAGGGGCGACAACTGCATCGGCGCTACTGTAGAGAGTGCCATGGCGACACCGATCACCCGATGGATAAAGGTGCCCCTCTACTGCAAGGGCGCTGGATGAACTATCTTCGCTGGACGATACGGGACTATGTTATCGGTATCAATCAAGGGGATGATGAGATGAGTCGCCAGTTGAGCCTGTTGATACGACGCCATGGCAAGCAGGGGTTGGAAGCGCTGATACACTACTATGGAAAAGGCAAGCCGTAGATTCGGAATGAACGCTTCTTCAGGTGAAAATTGCGCAGGACCCCTGCAGGCTTTAGCATAGGTGACTAATCCGTAAGGAGGCTGTGAATAATTCCGCCCGAATCAGCTTGTGAGCAAGCAGTTTTTGCATCGAGGGCCACGGGTCAGTAGTCGCTGATCACTGACCTGGAGTGATACACCCGAAGCATAAGTTGCAGTTCGTAAGATGGCGCTGCGAGAGTTGTACAAAGCATCCCTAAATGTGACTTTTCAGCCGGTTTTTTCCAGCTGTCAGGCAGTAAATTTCGAGGTCTTTCATCCATGCCCCAAACCATAAGAATCGCCACCCGTAAATCACCACTCGCCATGTGGCAGGCTGAGCATGTTGCCGCTGAGCTGAAAAAGGCCCACCCGGGTCTTGAGGTAGAGTTGCTGGGTATGACCACTCAAGGGGATAAGATTCTTGATACACCCCTGGCCAAGATCGGTGGTAAAGGGCTTTTCATCAAAGAGTTGGAGCAGGGATTGATGGCCGATGAAGCGGACATCGCTGTGCACTCCATGAAGGATGTGCCGGTAGAGTTGCCACCCGGTCTGCATCTGGCCGTCATCATGTCTCGGGAAGACCCCAGGGACGCCTTTGTCTCGAATAGCTATCAGAACATCACAGAGCTGCCGCAGGGGGCTTGTGTCGGCACCTCCAGTCTTCGGCGTCAGTCTCAGTTGGCAGAACAGCGACCGGATCTGGAGATCAAATCGCTGCGGGGAAACGTCAATACCCGACTGCGCAAACTCGATGATGGTGAGTATGACGCCATCATCCTCGCAGCAGCAGGCTTGAAACGTCTTGGGTTTGAGGCGCGTATAACCGCCTTTATCGGTGCGGAGCAGAGTCTTCCTGCCATCGGCCAGGGCGCAGTTGGCATCGAGTGTCGAGCGGACGATGAGCGGGTGAATGAACTGATTGCACCACTGCACCACACCGAGACTGCGGCGTGTGTGATGGCGGAAAGGGCTATGAATCAAAGACTTAATGGTGGTTGTCAGGTACCTATTGCGGGCTATGCGATGTTGGAGTCGGGTAATCTCTGGTTGCGTGGTCTGGTTGGTGAGCCGGATGGCAGTAACATCATTCGCGGCGAAGTCGAGGGGACAGTAGCAGAGGCCGAAGCGATGGGTGTCGGTCTGGCTGAGCGACTGCTGGAGTGGGGCGCGGGCTCAATTCTAGAGGCGCTATACGATTAGTGTTAACAGGCCCTAGTGCGATATGGGTGAATGTAATCTGAAGGGGTGCGGTATTCTGGTAACCCGTGCTGCTCATCAGTCCAAGGGGCTGGTGAGTATGATTCATGAGTGCTACGGTCGTGCGATTGAGCTGCCTGGAATAGAGATCTGGCCAGTTCAGAATTCAGCTGGTGCGCAAAAATTAATACAGCAACAGTGGGACTGGGTGATCTTTATCAGTCCGAATGCGGTGCGTTATGCTTTGGAACTAGTGCCGATATCGGAATGGCAGGGCAAGGGTATAGGTGCTGTAGGCGCCACCACAGGGCAGTTGCTGAGAGAGGCTGGTTTAAGAGTGGATTTGATACCCGGTCAAGGTTACGACAGTGAAGGCTTGTTATCATTGCCTGAATTGAGTCAGTTAAAAGATCAGCAAATCTTGATAGTAAGAGGAGAGGGTGGCAGAGCTCTGCTTGGAGATACCCTTGAAGCGAGGGGCGGCAAAGTGCGTTATGCTGAGGTTTATCGGCGCGTCAAACCCGAAACCCCGGTTGATTCGCTGCTGGCTCGCTGGCCCGAGGAGATACAGCTGGTGACAGCGACCAGTAAAGAGGTTCTGAATAACCTGGTTGCCATGTTCGGAGAGGGTGGTTCGGAGCAGCTTACCAAGACACCGCTAATGGTCATCAGTGAGCGTATGGTAGAGCAAGCAGAACGGTTAGGTTTTAATGAAATAGTCAGGGCAGAGGGCGCGGATGATGCGTCAATTATGAGAGCAATCTGTGGATGGACTGAGAGGAACTTCCAGTAAGGTTTTAGCAGTCAAGTAGTAACAGGCAATCTATGATTCACCGCATGAGTTGGTAATAGAGCGCCTGCTAGCAGAGTAACAAAAGGTATTAAACAAGCCGATGAGTGAACAACAACAGGGTGAAAACATATCATCCGGTAAGGACGAAGATTTCGACCAGACAATAGAGGGTGAAGTTGAGGTTCTGGAGACGGTTTCACGTCAGTCCAACGTCTCCCGCTTGCCATTGATTATGGCTGCTCTCGCATTGACTGCTGTCATTGTGGCACTGATATTCGGTTATCGATATTGGGTAGAGATGAAGGCGACACTGGAGCAGCTGGATAGTGACTTGGCAGCAGCCAACCAACAGCAGAGCAAATTTGCCGAGCGGTTGCAGAATTCCTACCTGGCCATAGATCAGCAGCAGAAGCAGATCGCCGCTCAGAAGGAGGAGCTGGCACAGCAGGCAGAGCGGGTTAAAGAGGCCAAAGAGGCGTCCAAACAGCAGGATACCCAGCTCTATCGCTCCCTCTCAGAGATTCAGACCCGACTCGGTGGTCGGGAGGGGCAGTGGCGCGTGGCCGAGGCGGAATACCTGCTGCGTGTGGCCAATCACCGACTTACTCTGATGGGTGATGCAGCCACCTCCCTGGAGGCGTTGAAATCTGCAGATGAGCGACTCAGCGCCAGCGGTGATCCGCTATGGTCTGGGGTCAGAGAGCAGCTGGCACGGGAGATGACACAGCTCAAGGCCGTGCCTGTTGTCGATCAGGCGGGTATAAGCGCCGAGTTGAGCGCATTGGCGGATCAGGTTGACCAGCTGCCCTTGCGGGATGAGGGTATTGCCCTGACTCCGAATAAAACTCAGGACGATGAACAGACTGAAGGGGCTGGTTCACAAAGCATCGCCCTGGAGCAGGTCATCGATGACCTTTGGCAGGGGTTCAAATCGATGATGGTCATTCGTCATCATGACCGGCCGATAAGTGCCATGCTGCCACCTGAGCAACGTTACTTTCTGCTACAAAATCTGCGCCTCAAGCTCGAGAATGCCAAAGCGGCTCTGATGGGGCGTGAAGTTACACTCTATGCCGACAATCTGAATGCTGCCATGAAATGGTTAGATGACTACTTTCTGCTGGATGACCCGGCAGTGAGCGGTTTTCGCAGTCAGGTCGAGGTGCTTACAGCTCGGGATATCGCCCCAGAGCTTCCAGATATCACAGCCTCACTACGTCTGTTACAAGAGAAACGACAACAGCTGAACCAGGAGGGCGGGCAGTGAGAACCCTGATAGCCTCCTTTATTGCCCTGCTTGGCGCGGTAGTTCTTTCTCTGTGGGTCAAACAGGACAATGGTTATGTGCTGATTGGCTATGGAGAGTGGACTATAGAGGGTAGCCTGGCGCTATTTGCCTTAGCGGTATTGGCCCTGTTTCTGTTGTTGTATGTGACAATAAGAAGCCTGATCCATGTCTGGAGTATGCCGGATCGGATTGCAGGTTGGCGCCAGAAAAGACGGGTTGTTCGCGCTCAACAGGCTCTGACCCGCGGCCTGGTTGAGTTGGCTGAGGGGCGCTGGAAGGTTGCAGAGCGCCACCTGACCCGATTTGCCACCCAGTCAGAGACGCCACTTCTGAACTACCTCGCGGCTGCCCGGGCAGCTCAGCTGCAGGGTGAGCATGAACGTCGGGATGACTATCTGCACCTGGCCCATGAGAGCATGCCATCTGCGGATGTCGCCGTGGGCCTTACCCAGGCTGAATTGCAACTGGCTCACCAGCAGTATGAGCAGGCATTGGCGACACTGATGCATGTACGCACCTTATCGCCGAAACACAGCTACGTTATGACGTTGCTGAAAAAGCTCTACGAGAATCTTGGTGAGTGGCAAAAACTTGAGGAGATGCTACCTGAGTTGAAGCGCAGAAAAGTCATCAGTGAGCAGGAGTTTCATGCGCTGGAAACGAGAGTTCACAGCGAGCGTTTGAAACAGGAATCGATGCAGTTGGAGAGTCTGGTCAACTACTGGCAGCTTGTACCCAAGACAGTGCGTCAGCAACAGAGAATCCTACTCGATTACTCCAGATATATGATGGCCCTGGGGGCTGGTTCCAGGGTGGAGCCGTTGATAGCCGCTTCCCTTCAACGTGAGTGGAGTAGTGAACTGGTTGCTCTATATGGTCAGATTGTTCTTGCTGATCCCGCTCACCAGCTGGCAACAGCAGAGATTTGGTTGAAACAGCATCCTGAGGATCCTGTATTGCTGCTTACCCTGGCCAGGTTGTCACTGCTCAACAAGTTATGGGGAAAAGGCCGCAGCTATCTGGAAGCCAGTATCGGCATTGCACCGACAGCAGAGTCCTATCAGCAGTTGGGGCTGTTGCTCGAACGCCTTGGTGAAACAGATAAGGCTATGCAGTGTTTCCGTGAAGGCCTTTGCTTAGATCATGAGGAGCCACAGCGTGCTCTGCCTCCGATCGGCACCAGGCCAGCATTGAGCAATAGTCCTGAGTCTGCCAGGCAGACCTCGCTAATAGAGAGTGTTTAAAATAACTGTAAAATAATACAGCGATTAATTGTAGGGGTATACTGGGAGCATGTATGATTGGCTCCGCAACACCCAGCAAGGTTAATAACTGGTTGTACCGACTGTCAGCAAAGTGGAATTGCGAGTCTCTTTAACGAGCAAATTCCCCGAGGGCATTGTCTATAGTGACTGGTTCAATTCCACTGCAGCGGTTATTGTCTCTCTGTTTGGCAGTTCTCCACAGTTTTACTTCATACGCTGGCTGGAATTCATCAGATAAAAATGATGAGGGTGCTGCTGCACTTTTGCTTGAAGGGAATCTTGAACAAGGGCGACTGATCTACGAAGAGTGCGCAGTCTGTCATATGCCTGAAGGATGGGGTACCCCAAATGGTGCCTATCCACAGATAGCGGGCCAGCACCGTAGCGTCGTGATCAAGCAGTTGGCCGATATCCGGGCCAAAAACCGTGACAATCCATCCATGTACCCCTTCGCTATTCCAGAAGAGATTGGCGGCGTTCAGTCCATCGCCGATGTGGCGCTCTATATTGAAAATCTTAAAATGACCACTGCCACGGGTAAAGGCTCAGGGGAAGATCTGGCCTATGGTGAACAGCTCTACAAGGAGCAATGTTCAGATTGTCATGGCGCAAAGGGAGAAGGTGAGCAGACAAAAGCTTACCCACTGATTCAGGGGCAGCACTATCTCTATCTGTTGCGTCAGCTGACCTGGATTCAGAATGGTAAGCGCCGCAATGCCAATAAAGAGATGATGGGGGTTATCCGCGATTATACGCCCCGGGAGCTGAAGGCCCTGTCGGATTACATTTCCCGACTGTTACCCAGTGAGGAGAGGCGTTCCCCCTTTACCTGGAAAGATCGCAATCGTGCTAAAGCATTTGGCGAATAAGATGAGCGATCACTCTTCAGGGGTAAGCCTTGATGTTAAAAAAAGCTTTTCTCAGAAAAGAGAGCTGTTTGTAAGCTTTCTTTGGCTGTTTTTACCTGTCTCATTGTTGCTGGCGGGTATATTTTATGCGTTTTCCAACCAAACCCAAAAATATGAACTACAAACCGCTCTGATTCGTGAAGAGGCTGCACTAACCAATGCCAGTCATCTGACATCTATGGTTTTCGTGCAAAAGCTATCTGACCTGATGGTACTTGCGGAAGGCGAAATTCTGAAAAACTATCTACATGATGCAAGCAGGAAAAACTGGATAAAGACAGCCAGAGAGTTCTCCCTGTTTGCCCGTAGAAAGCCCAAATATCTACAGATCCGATATCTCGATACCAACGGAAAGGAGATTGTACGAATCAACAATCGGGAAGGTGAACAGGAGATTGTGCCGAGGTTTCAACTTCAGGATAAAAGTGAGCGTTACTACTTCAAAGAGGCGATAAAACTCAATCAGGGTTCGATCTATATCTCTCCTCTCGACCTGAATGTTGAAAATGGCGTTGTCGAGCAACCTGTCAGACCTACCATTCGTTTTGCTACAGCTGTATTTGATGGCTATGGGGTGAAACAAGGCATACTCATAATCAACTACAACCCCGATGAGTTTTTACTACGTATTAGTGAGATCTTTAAAGTCAGGATGGGTAATGCAGTAATGCTGAATAGTGACGGGCATTGGTTATTGGGTGCGCCAGAAGAGCAGTTATGGGGTTTTATGTACGGCCAGGAGAAGACGTTTGCAACCGATTATCCTGATGTGTGGTCCGCCATAAATTCCAGTGATAAAGGATCGTTTTTTTCAGACAAGGGCCTGTTTGTTTTTCAAAAGACCTATCCCCTGGATATGAGTAAGCAGGGCACCCTAGAGAATTTGGAGTTTGACGACTTACAGCCATCTTTGAATGAGAATTTGGGGGGGCGCTACTGGATCTACCTCTCCCATATATCCAAAGAGAAGATCGAAGAGCTCACCTTTAAGCGTCTGATTGTGTCAGCGGTTTCCTATATGTTGCTATTTATGGTGACTGCAGTGATTAGCCTCTTTTTTGCAAGGAACTTAGTACAAAAAAAGCTGGCCTATCGACAGCTGCAGCAATTCGCAACCACAGACGCCCTCACCGGTCTGGCTAACCGGCGAGAGTTGGATAAGGTAGCAACCAGAGAGTTTCGGCGAGCAGAGCGCTTCAAAAGGAAGTTATCGATAATGATGCTCGACCTGGATCACTTTAAAAAGGTTAATGACAGCTACGGTCACACTATAGGTGATGAGGTTTTATGCCATGTGGTGGGGATCCTGAACGAAGTTATCAGGGGGCAGGATATACTGGTTAGATATGGGGGAGAGGAGTTTCTCATTCTGTTGCCAGAAACCCATCTCAAAGGCGCCAAGCAACTGGCAGCCCGTACCTGTAAACTGGTTGCTGATACAGCCTATGAGAAAGAACTGCTCCGAATACCGGTTACTGTCAGCATTGGAGTCAGCGCTTTTGACGAGCACGACAATAGCTATCAGGATATTATTGTCAGAGCTGATCAGGCCCTGTTTCAGGCCAAGCGAAATGGGAGAAACCAGGTGGTCGTCAATGCTGGCACTACAGACAATGCTGTTTGATTTGCCGAGACCGTATCCTCTCAATCATTCAGAACAACTCTGAAAGCCCCTCTCCCTTTACGGGAGAGGGGTTGGGGAGAGGGTGTACGCCAAGCGTTTCACTGGTTGAAAGATAAAATCGCATTGATCGTTCATATTTGTCTTGCTGATTGTTGGGGAAAATAGGGTGTTTATTCACCCCCTCTCCCACAAGGGGAGAGGGGCGTTTCTCTCCCACCTATTTATGCTACAGATGAGTTGTAAGTTTTTTAACCACTAAACTCAACATACTTAGTCGCCGGGATAATAATACCCAGACTCACTTCTATCTAGCCGCTTTTTTGTGCGACTGCAGCGGCACCATATTCAAACGAGTCAGAGTAGAGTTTTTCGTCAGATAAGCCGTGCGTAAGAAAGGCCTCCTTTCCCGCCTGGATCATCGGCGGTGGCCCACTCATGTAGACCTCGTGTGCACTTAAATCGGGATAGTTTGCTACAACCGCATCATGTACCCAGCCAGTCTCCCCCTGCCAGTCGGGATCAGGCTCGGAGAGCACCGGTGTATAGCTGAAATTTGGGTATTGTGCTGCCCACTGCTCAGGCAGATCCGGTAAATAGAGGTCAGAGCGGGCGCGAACCCCCCAATAGAGATGCATCGGGCGACTGACTCCAATCTGGAAAGCGTGTTCAATGATGCCCTTTAAGGGTGCGAATCCCGTGCCGCCGCCCATCAGAATAATGGGTCTATCCGACTCCTCCCTTAAATAGTAACTGCCCAAGGGAGCTTCAATGCGCAGGATGGTCTTCTCCTTCATGCCATTGAACAGATGGTCGGTAAAAGCACCCCCGGATACATGCCGGATATGCAGTTCAATGAAATCATCATCATGGGGGGCATTGGCTATAGAGAAAGCACGTTTACTGCCATCATTGAGGATAAAGTTGAGATATTGTCCTGCCAGAAACTGTAACCGCTCTCCTTCAGGTAGTTTTAATTTGAGGAGAATGACATCATCGTTCAGGCGATCGATACGGTCGATCTTGCAGGGCATGATTCGGGTCTGTATATCCTGTGATTGAATAATCTCAGAGACGCCTATAGCGATATCCGATTGAGCATGAGCCTGACAGGTGTAACAGATGTCGGTTTCATTATCGCTCATGACTGGCGGCTGCCCATTAGGGTAGTTGATCTGGCCATTTGAGAGGGTTGCCCGGCAGTCACCGCAAAAACCGTTTCGGCAGCCGTAGGGGAGGTTAATACCCTGTCTGATAGCCGCGTCGAGAATGGTCTCATCATCCTCTACGGTAAACTGGTGGCCGCTGGGTTCAACCTGCACTTTATGGGTCATGAGCTACTCTGTTGTTTAAAATGGCTGAAACTGGAGTTGTTGGATTGTTATCTCAACTCATCTCCAAATTATTTAGGCGGGAATTCTCTCCTATTTTGCTCAGGAATTAAACCGGGAGTCCTTTGGGTTATGGGTGTGACGATTATTGGGTGTGGTGATATAGGCACCCGCCTGGCAGTGATGTATAGAGAGATGGGCGTAGATGTAACCGGTTGGGTGCGCTCATCTGGCAGTGTTGAGCGTCTTGAAGGAGTGGAGATTGCCGCTTCCCAGGTCGACCTCGATGGGGCGATAAAAGAGCCCTTTTCCGATGAAGACGAGCAGCTCTTCTACTTCGCGCCCCCCCCATCGAGCGGTGTCGAGGATTTGCGGGTTGCCGGTTTGATTGATGCTTTCCAAGACGGCGCGCAACCGGGAAAAGTGGTCTATCTCAGTACCAGCGGAGTATATGGTGACTGTCAGGGTGCCTGGGTGGATGAGACCAGGGAAACATCGCCAACCGCAGACCGGGCAAAGCGACGCCTGGATGCAGAGAGACGATGGCAGTCATGGAGTGAGCAGAGTGGCAGACCGCTGGTCATCCTCAGGGTTGCCGGTATCTATGGGCCAGGAAAATTGCCACTGGAGCGATTGCGTAAGGGTTTGCCGATGGTTGCAGAAAATGATGCACCGATTACCAACCATATTCACTCACTGGATCTGGTTGAGATAGCCCACACAGCGATGCAAAAAGGTATTGATGGTGCGATTTACAATGTCTGTGACGGTCAACCGGAGAGTATGACCCGCTATTTCAATCGGGTTGCAGACTTTCTACAGCTGCCTCGACCACCGGTCATCACCCTTGATGAGGCCAAAAGCCAACTCTCACCAGGCATGCTCTC
This sequence comes from Candidatus Thiodiazotropha sp. 6PLUC1, assembly GCA_040506705.1. Lineage (GTDB taxonomy): Bacteria > Pseudomonadota > Gammaproteobacteria > Chromatiales > Chromatiaceae > Thiodiazotropha. The sequence continues at coordinate 658 of JBEVWG010000065.1, read as the reverse complement.
CTATCTCGCTGAGTCACGCAGACTCAGCAACCGCAAGATGATCGAGGAGTTGGGGATCAGTCTGCGCTACCCGGAACTGGAACAAGGATTGCCCGCCTGTATAGAGTGAATCCAAAAATCGAATGGGGGTGGGGAGGCTATACGACGAATAGACCGTAGGGGGGAACGACGCACCAACCATCCCGGATTCCGCTTTGCTCCATCCAGGCTACCTTGCTGAGATATTTATGAAATTGTGAAGGTTGTATGTGGTTGTTGGCGTTTTCGGCAAGCTTTTGGTGGGGCATGGCCCCACCCTACGCCAATACGGAGAGGTAGGGTGGGGCCATGCCCCACCGAGTAGTCAACTAGTGAGGGCGATGGCAAGTTTCGACACGCCTGCAGGGGTTGGTAATGTTACTCCTCAGGGTGCGGCTGATGCCCTTCAGCCACTACTTGCTGAGAGCTGGCAGGCCACTGCCTAGTCCGTAGCCTGAATGAAGTGCAACGGAATCCGGGGGGAACGGTGCACCAACCATCCCGGATTCCGCTTCGCTCCATCCAGGCTACCTTGCTGAGATATTCATGAAACTGTCAAGGTTGCATGTGGTTATGGCGTTTTCGGCAAGCTTTTGGTGGGGCATGGCCCCACCCTACGCCAATACGGGTAGGGTGGGGC
>JBEVWG010000066.1:0-70336 GCA_040506705.1 Candidatus Thiodiazotropha sp. 6PLUC1 | reverse complement strand
CCCGCCCCCCCCCCCCTTCGGTTTGCTTTATGCTATTTTTACGGCGTTAATCGCCGTGAAAAATAACATAGGTAAACTGTGCATGTTTATGATAGTTTATATCAATTGAATTCTACGGCGATATTCGCCGCAAATATAGTGATAGGTAAACCAATAGGCTGCTTCAGAAAGCTTAATAGCCAAAATACAAAGAAAGGTATGTGCGCTTGGTTAATAGCACGACTTCACAGTATGACGGTGTAAAAGGGGCTTATAAACAGTCACTTAAAACGCTTTTGCCTTATGGCATGTTAGCCACTAAGAGGTGGCTTGCTGAGCAGGGCTTAAGTGCTCATACCATAGATAATGCAGTGAAAACAGAAACCCTGTTGCTGCTGGTAGCGGGTGTATACAGCCAGTATTCCCGCTCAGTGAGCTGGGAAGGCGTAGTTGCTTCTATGCAGCGCATGGAGAAAGCCGAAAGTGCAAACGTGCCACCTGTGGTGGTCGGTGGGCTATCGGCACTTTCTTTATCTGGTTTGTCGCAATATCTGTCATTAGGCAGTAAGTCGCATATCCATCTCTATGCGGCAGGTAAGTTGCCGACATGGTTAGCGCGTTTGTCGCTACCTGTAGAGTTTGAAAGGCATGGCACAAGTAAACTGTGGCCTGAAACCCTTTTGATGGATAGGACTTTCATCAAGGAGCATGAGTGGAAAGCGGAATTGCCGCCTGTCTATTTCTCATGCCCAGAGAAGGCGATATTGGAATTATTGATAGATTTGCCAGGCGCTGTGACGTTTGAGCATGCCAATGAGTTAGTGCAGGGACTGGTGAATTTATCACCCAGAAAACTAGATACGCTTTTGAGAGCCTGTAAGAGCGTAAAGGCCAAGCGATTGTTTTTCTGGCTGGCGAAACGCCAAGCTTATCCCTGGTTAAGTAAGCTTAATGTTGAGGATTACGATTTAGGCTCAGGCAAGCGCGTTGTAGCTAAGGGCGGCAAACTGGATAGAGATTATTTAATCACTGTCCCGTCGCATATGGCAACGGAAAGTGAAGAATAAACTCAGGGATGGATAGAAACAGCATTTATTACAAGCAAGTGCAGCTGTTAATGCAGGTTTTGCCCTTTGTCGCCAAACAAGACTGTTTCGCGCTCAAAGGTGGCACGGCGATTAATCTCTTTGTTAGAGAGTTTCCGCGCTTGTCTGTTGATGTTGATCTGGTCTATTTGCCCATCATAGGCCGTGATGAGGCTTTGCAGGAAATTAGCGAAGCACTTGATGCGATTTGCGCAGACTTAAAAGCCGTGTTTAAAGATGTTGAGCTAACAGAAGCCTATAAGTCAAAGCGCGATGCGCTAAGACTGATTGTTGCCCGTAACGGTGTGCAGATTAAGGTGGAGCTGTCACCTGTATTACGCGGCACGGTTTACGAGCCGCAGATTATGGAAGTATGTGCCGCGGTAGAAGATGAATTTGGCTACGTTGAAGGGCCTGTGGTGGCCCTGGCTGATCTTTATTCAGGTAAAATATGTGCTGCATTAGATAGGCAACATCCAAGAGACTTATTTGATGTTAAGTGGCTCTTGGAAAATGAAGGTCTGACAGATGAGATACGCAAGGCCTTGCTTGTATACATCTCAAGCCATAATCGGCCTATAGCCGAATTACTGAGGCCGCAATATAAAGATATATCGGCCATTTATGCAGGTGAGTTTGCAAATATGGCGAAGACGGAACTGCCGCTGGAAGAGTTGGTGGCCGTTAGAGAGCGCTTGGTAGAGCTTATCCATCAAGGGCTAACCGATAGTGAGAAGGGCTTTTTACTGTCGTTTAAAAACCGTGAGCCGGATTGGGCGTTACTTGGATTAGAAGGTGTCGACAAGCTTCCAGCCATTAAATGGAAACAGATTAACCTGGCTAAAATGCCAAATGACAAACATAAGCAGGCGTTTGAAAAGCTAAAAGAAGTACTGGGCGTGTGAGTTATAGCGCTTAGTCATATTTGCTAATATGGCGCTAATAATTTATCAATGCTCTGATAGGAGGTTTTGCTGGCTTTAAGTCTCGCAAAACTGCTTGGAACAGGGCTTAGAGTTAACTTTGTTTTTTCGTACAAATGTTTGTACAAAATGGGAATTTAGATACATGGCAGACGCCAATTTTATCAATGAAATCAACAAGAGACGCACGTTTGCTATCATCTCGCACCCCGATGCCGGCAAGACGACCCTGACAGAAAAGCTACTCCTGTTCGGAGGCGCCATCCAGATGGCGGGTACTGTCAAAGGACGAAAAGCGGCACGTCACGCCACATCCGATTGGATGGAGATGGAAAAGGAGCGTGGCATATCGGTAACCTCATCGGTCATGCAGTTTCCCTTTGGGGAGGATGTTGTCAATCTGCTTGATACCCCGGGACATGAAGACTTCTCTGAAGATACCTACCGCACTCTCACTGCCGTCGATTCCGCATTGATGGTGATCGATGTGGCGAAGGGTGTTGAAGCACGAACCATCAAACTGATGGAGGTTTGTCGCCTACGAGACACCCCGATTCTGACCTTTGTCAATAAACTCGATCGTGAAGGGCGAGATCCACTGGAGATCCTGGATGAGATCGAGGAGGTGCTGAAGATCAAATGCGCACCGGTCTCCTGGCCTATTGGCATGGGTAAGCGTCTGAAAGGGGTCTACGATCTACGCACCGACACCACCCATCTTTTCAGTGCCACCCATGGCGGCAAGATTCAGGTCGGCGAGGTTATCAAGGGTATCGACAATCCCAAACTGGATGAACATATCGGCAGTCAGGCAGTAGAGTTGCGTGAAGAGATCGAGTTGGTACGGGGCGCCAGCCATGAGCTGGATCTCGAGGCCTATGCGAAAGGTGAGTTGACGCCGGTGTTTTTTGGATCAGCAATCAACAACTTCGGTGTAAGAGAGCTGCTGGAAGCGTTTGTTGAATATGCGCCAGGCCCGCTCTCACGCAATACCCAACAACGTCTGGTAGAGCCGGCGGAGAAAAAATTCTCTGGTTTTGTGTTTAAAATTCAGGCAAATATGGATCCCCAGCACCGGGATCGGGTTGCTTTTCTTCGGGTCTGTTCTGGCACCTACCGCAAAGGTATGAAGATGCGTCATGTGCGTATGGGTAAAACAGTTCAGATCAGTAATGCAATCACGTTTCAGGCCGATGAGCGGCGTCATGTGGAAGAGGCCTGGCCTGGCGATATCATTGGGTTGCACAACCATGGGACGATTCAGATAGGCGATACCTTCACTGAAGGTGAAGAGCTGAAATATGAAGGCATTCCCTATTTTGCCCCTGAACTATTTCGTCGCGTCGTGTTGAAGGATCCATTGAAGCAAAAGGCCCTTTTGAAAGGTGTGCTGCAGTTATGCGAAGAGGGCGCTACACAGGTTTTTCGTCCAATGAAGAACAATGATCTTATTCTTGGCGCAGTGGGTGTTCTGCAGTTCGATGTGGCTGTTGAACGACTCAAGCATGAATATAAGGTCGAGGCGATCGTTGAGCCTGTGAACGTGGCAAACACACGTTGGATCGAATGTGAAGATGAAAAGATGCTTGAGCAGTTCAAGCAGAAGAACCATGACAATCTGGCTTTGGATGGAGATGACCAGCTGGTCTATCTCGCACCCACACGGGTAAATCTTGATCTGGCTATTGAACGCTGGCCGGATGTGGATTTCATGTCCACCAGGGAGCTTTAGTTGATCGGCTAGGTATTTGGTCGCTGAGTATCAGGTTCTTGAGATGATCAGATAATAATACCCGGAATGGAATCAGGGCTTAGATACATTGAAAATCGAAGCGGCTAAACCATAATTAATGGTAGAGGCTAAGCGTTGTTCCCCATCTGGAACTGCAGGAGGTTTTCAATGTTTCTAATGCAAAAAAATAGTGAAAGATTGGTTGAAGTACTGAGCATGCCCGATCTGTTCAACCCCAACCACAAAGAGATCGTGGGACGTTTCCATGCTGGTGAAGAGATGCAGGATGCGGAAAAGTTTCTGAAAGAACAGATGCAATTCCCTTCAGGCGAACCACTTCCCCAGTGTTGGCTGGACTCTGGGTATCGGCAGCATTAGCCTAACGAGGCTCTGATCAGGTCTGTGATCGACAATTCGTCGTAAAAGTATACGCTTCCATGTGAGAGGATGTGGAGTTGCGGGTTTGTGCCTGTGCTTCACATCATGAATTGGCCCATTTTCAATCAATCTCACCTCAGGCCTGACAAATTCTGAGTATGCCTGATTGTCTCTATCTCAAATGGTCTGTGCGCTTTCAAAGTGCATCGATCAGATTGATCCAAAATCCATGATGCTTAATGGTGCATCATTCTGAATCATCTTCAGGGTTATAATCATAAGCGATGATAGAAAACAGTGAATTGTTTTAGGTTACAATCATCGATGCAAGAAAATATCCTCTAGGACTGTTTATTGCTAGTGACTTATCCGATAGCGAAATAACAATAGGAAGCGATCCGATGCTAGATAAAACAGTGACGGTAATACTTGCCGGAGGACATGGTTCCCGTTTAAAACCCCTGACTCAGGAACGAACCAAACCGGCGGTGCCCTTTGGTGGGCAATACCGAATAGTCGATTTTACCCTGGCGAATTGTCTGCACTCCGGTCTGAGAAGAGTATTGGTATTGACCCAATACAAATCCCACTCTTTACAGAAGCACCTGAGGGATGGATGGTCTCTGTTTAACCCGGAGCTGGGTGAATATATAACCGCTGTTCCACCACAGATGAGAACCGGTGGCAGTTGGTATGACGGTACTGCTGATGCGGTCTACCAAAACCTCTATATGCTCAAGCGCAGCGGTGCTGAGCGGATTCTGATCCTCTCTGGTGATCATATCTACCGTATGGATTATGCGCCGATGCTGGCCTTTCATGAAGAACATAGCTCCGGGGTCACCTTGGCAGGTATGGAGGTGCCCCTGGCTGAAGCGAGTCAGTTCGGTGTGATGGGGGTGGATGATCAGGGGCGTGTGACTGATTTCCAAGAGAAGCCTGAGCGGCCAACACCCTTAAAACCGGGTGAGGAGAGTGCCCTGGTATCGATGGGGATCTATGTGTTTTCTATCGATCGGCTGATCTCAATTCTTGAAGAAGACCATATAAGGGATGATTCCGGGCACGATTTCGGTTACGACATTCTGCCGAAACTGATCGATGAAGCTGGGATCTATGCCTATCGTTTTGGTGGTGAGGCTGGTCGTGTAAGCCCAGATCGCTATTGGCGGGATGTAGGTACCCTGGACAGTTACTATGAGGCGAACATGCAGTTGCTTGATCCGCAACCTGCATTGGATCTCTATCAGCCGGAGTGGCCGATACGAACCCATCATGCTCAATATCCACCAGCCCGAACTGTACCGGGTGTGACGGGTAGTGAAGGTATCTTTATCAACTCAATCGTTGCCAATGGGGTGGTGATTGTAGGGGGTAGTGTTCAGCGTTCGATTCTGTTTCCCAATGTTTATATTGGCGATGAAGCAGTGATCCATAACTCTATTCTTTTCGAAGGTGTCAAGGTTGGGGATGGCGCTGAGTTGGAAAACTGTATTGTCGATAAGGGGGTTGTTGTTCCGCCTGGTGAGCGAATAGGTTTCGATAAAGATCAGGATCAAGCGCGTTTCACTATTTCAGACAAAGGTGTTGTTGTAGTGCCGAAGGGGTATAGATTTTCCTGACTACCCTCCATACTCAGAAAAAGAGTATCAACCTCTATATACGTAATATGCGGGCAGAGCAATTGGTGGGGCATGGCCCCACCCTACACTTTATCGACAGGTGGGGTGGGGCCATGCTCCACCAAATCACCCTGGTAACTCATAAAAACCACCTGCAACCTTCCGCACATCTTTAACTATCACCATAGCTGACTTTGCAGGCTAATCAGGTGGATTTTAAACAGCGCCGTAGCCTGGATGGAGCGCAGCGGAATCCGGGTTATCCGACACATCTCTTCCCGGATTCCGCTGCGCTCCATCCAGGCTACATTTTATCCTAAAAAAATAAGTTGACCGCTCCATTTCAATAGCAGGTTCCTGATTTTGAAGGGTGGTCAGGTGGATTTTTAAATAGTTGGACAAGCCACAGGCCGATAGCTTATGAGGAGAATGGTGCGGCTGGGGCGCACCCTTCTGACTGGATTACTCCTGGATTTCCACCAGGGTTCGACCGTGTATCTCTCCTGTCAGCATACGCTCAAAGGTATCAGGTAGTTGCTCCAGGCTGACACTCTGTTGAACGATATCATCCAAGTGTCTCGGTTTTAGGTCTGTTGCAAGACGCTGCCATATCTCCATGCGAATATCATAAGGAGCGCTGGCAGAATCGATACCCAGCAGGCTGACGCCTCTAAGAATGAAGGGCATCACTGTAGTATTCAATACATGTCCACCAGCCAGGCCAATGGAGGCGATGTTACCCCAGGGTTTAATCTTGCAGGCGATGCTAGAGAGCATTTCACCGCCCACACTATCCACAGCTCCACCCCAGAGTGCGCGTTCCAAAGCGTGGTGAGAGGATGTGATCTGTTCCCGTCCAAGTATCTCTTGAGCACCGAGGTGTTGCAGAAATGCATGTTGCTCCTGCTTTCCCGTAACGGCATGGACATCGAAACCTTCGCCGTCGAATATATTGACTGCGAGACAGCCGACCCCCCCCGTCGCACCTGTTACCAGAATAGGGCCCATATCCGGACGTTGGCCGTTGATTTCCATCCGGTGCAGCGCCAAAGCTGCGGTAAAGCCTGCTGTACCAAGCCCCATTGATTGAGCCAGGGTAAGCCCCTCGGGTAGAGGAATAACCCAGTCAGCAGGTACTCTGAGATATTCAGCATAGCCACCATCAGAGGTTGCCGAGAGCTCATAGCCTGTAACAATCACCGGGTCGCCTTCCTTGAAGCGCCTGTCATTGCTCTCTGCTACCTCTCCTGCGGCATCGATACCCCCAGTGAGAGGAAAGTGTCTCAATATTTTTCCCTTGCCAGTGCCGGCCAGGGCATCCTTGTAGTTGATGCTGGAGTATTGCACCCGGATCAACACTTCACCTTTATCCGGTGGCGCCAGAAGCAGCTCTTCAACGCCGGCAGAGTGTTGTGAATTGTCGAAGTGTATACGAAATGCGTTAAAAGAGGTCATGGTGGACTACTCCGTAACTACAGCTATTTTTCCAATCTTGCTCTGCCACTCTGCAGGACCGGTCTGATGAACCGAAACGCCCTGGCTGTCGACTGCGACGGTGACAGGGAAATCAACAACATCAAATTCCCTTATCGCCTCCATACCAAGATCCTCGAAAGCCAGCACGCGGGAACCACGAATCGCTTTGGAGACCAGGTAGGCGGCGCCACCCACAGCCATCAGGTAGACAGCTTTATGTTTTTTAATTGCTTCAATTGCAGTGGGTCCTCGCTCAGCTTTACCCACCATGCCAAGCAATCCTGCCTGGCCCAGCATCAATTCACTGAACTTATCCATACGTGTCGCTGTTGTAGGGCCTGCAGGTCCAACGACTTCATCCCGTACCGGATCTACAGGGCCTACGTAATAGATGAATCTATTATGAAAGTCGACCTGATCGGGTAGAGGTTCACCTTTTTCGAAGAGATCTGCAATTCGTTTGTGAGCAGCATCCCGTCCGGTCAGCAGTTTGCCATTCAGAAGAATCAATTCACCAGGCTTCCAACTGGCGATCTCTTCTCTGTTGACCTTATCCAGATCAACCCGGCGTGCCTGGGGTGAAGCCTCCCAGGTGACATCTGGCCAGTCACTGGCTTGTGGTGGAGTAAGCAGGGCAGGTCCGCTGCCATCCAGTGTGAACTCTACATGTCGGGTTGCCGCACAGTTGGGAATCATACCTACAGGCAAGGAGGCGGCATGGGTGGGAAAGTCACTGATCTTGACATCCAGAACAGTCGTTAGCCCACCAAGACCCTGTGCACCGATACCCAGGGCATTGACCTTCTCATATATCTCCAGGCGTAACTCCTCTTTGCGATTATGAGGCCCCCGGGTAAACAGTTCTTGAATATCGATGGGTTCCATAAGTGACTCTTTGGCCAATAGCATCGCCTTTTCAGCGCTGCCACCTACACCAATGCCAAGCATTCCCGGAGGGCACCACCCTGCACCCATTTTGGGGATCTCCTCAAGTACCCACTCCACCAGGGAGCCAGAAGGGTTAAGTACTTTGAAGCGGGATTTGTTTTCAGAGCCGCCACCCTTTGCGGCGATCTTGACCTCAACTTTATCACCCGCTACCAGTTCGGTATGAATGATGGCCGGGGTATTGTCACCGGTGTTTTTGCGTGAGCCCAGAGGATCGCTGACCATGGAGAAGCGCAGCAGGTTATCCGGGTGGGCGTAGCCATGCCGTACTCCCTGGTTTACCATCTCATTGATAGTCAGTTGGTTGTCCCAGGTGATCTCCATACCAATTTTCAGAAACACCACCACCATGCCAGTATCCTGACAGACGGGGCGCCTTCCTTCAGCACACATGCGGGAGTTAACCAGAATCTGAGCCATTGCATCTTTTGCTGCAGGGCTCTGTTCATTCTCGTAGGCTTTACCCAGGGCCTTGAGAAAATCGGCCGGGTGATAGTAGGAGATGAACTGTATGGCATCAGCAATGCTTTGGATGAAATCATCCTCGCGAATATGTGTCATAACCTATCCTGTTCTTATCTGCAGAAGATAAGGGGTACCATGTTAATTAATTAGATCTCCAGCAGTAAACGGCTTGGATCTTCGAGTAATTGTTTTATGGTTACCAGGAATTGTACGGCATCTCTCCCGTCAATAATCCTGTGATCATAAGATAGTGCCAGATACATCATTGGTCGTATAACGATCTCTCCCTTTTCAGCTACCGGACGTTGCTGAATCGAGTGCATACCCAGGATTGCGCTCTGGGGAGGATTGAGGATCGGAGTAGAGAGCATTGAGCCAAATACACCACCATTGGTGATGGAAAAGGTTCCTCCAGTCAGATCATCGTAGCTCAATGAACCCTGCTTGGCTTTTTCACCATACTCTTTGATGCGTTGTTCGACAGCGGCAAAGCTGAGTTGGTCTGCATCACGTAGAATGGGTACTACCAATCCACGAGGGGATGAGACTGCAATGCCAATGTCAAAGTAGCCGTGATAGAGAATATCATCTCCATCCATGGTGGCATTGATGATTGGAAACTGTTTCAGTGCTTCAACTGCAGCCTTGACGAAAAATGACATGAAACCGAGTTTCACATCATGGCGCTTTTCGAATGTGTCACGATGGGTTGCTCGCAGATTGGAGACTGCTTGCAGGTTTACCTCATTAAAGGTAGTCAGAATGGCGGCAGTTTGTTGCGCTTCGATCAGACGCTCTGCAACCCGTTTACGCAGACGGGTCATCGGTACCCGTTGCTCAACTCTGCCATCAGCATCAGCAGGAACAGCCTGAGTTGGTGTAGATTTTTTGGGTTGGCTGGCTTGCTGTGCAGGTTTGTCCGCAATGGCCGCTTCAACATCAGCTTTTACGATACGGCCGTTTTTGCCACTACCCTTGATCGTATTGGGATCAATGCCACTTTCATTGACCAAGCGTCTGACTGCTGGTGACAAGACCGGGGAATCTTCACTCTCTTCAGCATCGGTTTCAGGCTGGCTGGAAGGGGTTTCTTCTGCAACAGAGCCTGCCTCCATTAGTGCCAGAATATCCTCAGCCTGGACAGTTTCACCCTCTTTAAAACGTATCTCTTTCAGTTGTCCATCTTGTGGGGCTGGTACTTCGAGTACCACTTTATCGGTTTCGAGATCCACCAAAGTCTCGTCCTGTTTTACCGATTCACCCGGTTGTTTGTGCCAACTCAATATTGTTGCGTCTGAGACAGACTCCGGTAGTTGGGGGACACGTAGTTCAATGCTCATTGTTGGTATGCCTGATTCCTGTAATTCATTCTAGGGTTGATGCGTCCACTGAGCGCCTCATCTATCAAGGTCTCTTGCTGGGCGATGTGAACTGAGCGATAACCTACTGCTGGAGCAGCGGCGGTAGAGCGCCCGACGTAGTGTAGCTGTCTGCTTTTTGAAGTTAATGGGTAGAAGCGATGTTTTATCTGATCCCAGGCCCCCTGGTTCTGGGGTTCCTCCTGACACCAGATAATCATTTTGGCATTTTTATATTGCCGTATCACTTTGTCGAACTCTTTTTGCGGGAAGGGGTAGAGCTGCTCAATGCGAATGATCGCAACGTCCTCCAAGCCTCTGGAGCGACGTGTTTCAAGTAACTCGTAGTAGACTTTTCCGGTGCAGAGGACAACACGTTTTACCTTCTTGTGATCGATCTCATCGATCTCATCGATTACATTCTCAAACTTGCCTTCTATGAGTGACTGTTTGGATGAGGTGGCGAGGCGATGTCTCAGTAGACTCTTTGGTGTCATGACAACCAGCGGATGACGATATGGACGCAGGATCTGACGCCGAAGCAGATGAAATATCTGTGAGGCATTGGTAGGGCAACAGACCTGAATATTATGATTGGCGCAGAGGCGTAGAAAACGTTCGGGTCGGGCGGATGAGTGTTCTGCACCTTGTCCTTCATATCCGTGAGGAAGCAGCATCACGAGGCCACATAATAGTCCCCACTTTTCACCGCCAGAGGTGATGAACTGGTCAATTACCACCTGGGCGCCATTGGCAAAGTCACCAAATTGGGCTTCCCAGATGGTCAATGAATTTGGATCTGCTGTGGCATAGCCATACTCGTATCCCAATACAGCCTCTTCCGAGAGCAGGGAATCGATAACCACAAAATCAGCCTGATTTTGACTGAGGTGCTGCAGCGGCACCAGGGATTCCCCATCGCTCTGATTGTGTAGCACTGCATGTCTATGAAAGAAGGTTCCCCGTCCAGAATCCTGACCTGAGAGACGAATTGGAATACCCTCGGTCAACATTGAGGCGTAGGCCAGGTTTTCTGCAAAACCCCAATCGATCAATTGGTCTCCGTTGGCCATGCGACGACGTTCGGTCCAGATTTTCTCCACCCTGGGATGGAGCTCGAATCCACCAGGTACATGAAGCAACTGATCTGACAACTGGTTAAAGGTGTCGATTGATAAAGTGGTATCGCAGGGATGGTCCCATTCGATACCTTTAAAACCATTCCAGCGAACAGCATAGGGGTGGCGCAGTGCGCAGGTGACTGGTCTGGCCTCTACAATACCTGCCTCCAGCGATTCTCGATAGTTATCCACCAGGTCTCTGGCCTGTTGTGGTGTAATGACTGAATCTTGAACGAGCTTTTCACCATACAGGGTTCTTACGGTGGGGTGGTTGCGGATTTTACGATACATCTCGGGTTGAGTCACTGACGGCTCATCCGCCTCATTGTGTCCTAGACGGCGATAGCAGATGACATCGATGACAACGTCTTTGCGGAAGCGCATACGGAAATCGAGTGCCAACCTGGTAACGAAAATGACAGCTTCCGGATCATCGCCATTAACATGAAAAATGGGTGCCTGAACCATCTTTGCAACGTCAGTACAGTAAAGGGTTGAGCGGGTGTCCAGTGGGTTACTGGTGGTAAAACCGATCTGGTTGTTGGTGATGATGTGAACGGTTCCACCGGTGGCGTAGCCTCGTGTCTGGGAAAGATTCAGTGTCTCCATGACCACACCCTGGCCAGCGAAGGCAGAGTCACCATGGATTAGAATTGGTAGTACCCGCGAGCCATCATGATCACCACGACGCCGTTGTCGGGCACGGACAGAACCCTCTATAACCGGATTGATGATCTCCAGATGAGACGGGTTGAAGCCCAATATCGTGTGCACGATACCACCGGGAGTATCGATATCTGTTGAGAAACCCATATGGTATTTAACGTCACCGGAGAGGCGTTGAGGATCAACAGTGACCCGGCCTTCAAATTCATCAAAGATCTCATGTGGCGGTTTACCTAGAATGTTGGTCAGGACATTGATACGCCCACGGTGGGCCATGCCGATGACGACTTCATTGATATCATTTTTGCCTGCATGTTGGATCAAATCATCAAGTAGAGGGATCAGTGTTTCACCACCCTCCAGGGAGAACCGCTTCTGCCCAACATAGCGTGTGTGCAGATATTTTTCGATGCCTTCTGCCGCAGTCAACAGGGTTAACAGCCAGCTCTTTTCCTTGACGCTGAATTGTTGAAGCAGGTGTCGCTGTTCGATGCGCTCCTGTATCCATCGCTTCTGCTTGGTATCGGTAATGTGTCCATATTCCGTACCGACACTGCCACAATAGCTCTTTTTCACCAGTTCGATTATATCCTTTAGCGCCATGCGCTCAGGGGCGAACAGGGAACCTGTGTTATATATAGTGTTTTGGTCAATGTTGTCGAGCTTGTGGTAAGCCAGATCGAGATCATCGACGGTCACCATCTCACGAAGCTTTAGCGGATCAAGGTTGGCATTCTGGTGACCCCGCATGCGATAACCGTTGATAAAGCGAAGCACAGAGGCCTGTTGCTCAGCAGCTGCAGGAGAGAGGTTTTCCTGTGGTGATGCTGTAGCAGAACGCTTCTCTTTTACCAGATGGAGGAAGCGTTGCCTAATGGGCTCATGGGCGGTATCGAGTCTCTCCTGATGGGGGAGTTGGTCAAATTGGTGTCGCCAATCTGGAGGTACGCTCTCAGGATCTTTGAGGTAAGATTCGTAAAGGTCTTCTACGAAAGAGGCATTGCCACCAGAAAAGGCGGAAGTGGATCTAAGGGAATCCAGATTTGTGGTCATCGTCTATTTGGAACCAATTGGCTAGTAAATATAACTTATTTTTGTGCAGCTATCAGTAAATGTTAGCACAGGCTGGGTATTTGGCAGTAGATATTGTAAAAAATTCGTTCATCCTGTGTCAGAATAGAATAAATTGTAAATAGATGACCAGACAAGGTGTTTGGAATGACTGGAGTCGTTAAGATTAGAGCGTACAGAATTAATCTGTCAATGAGCAAGGACTGAGAGATTGTCGGGCCAAAATCACAATAAACTAAGGGTCAATCTGAATCCGATCTCTTTGGAGGCGGATCTGGCCTATTTTGGTGCGCGCCTGGAGTTGGTAGGAGAGCCGGAAACGAGCTATCAGGCAGCTCAGCTAAAAGTATACAAAGCATTGGAGAGTGCACTGTGTGAAAATCTCAAGCGACTGCGCAAGAGTGAGTCCAAAACATCAGGTAAGAGTAAAAAGAGAGCGCCAAAAAAATCTGACAAGGCCTGATATCACTGAATTAGATTAACCTTTCAGACACTGTGCCTATCCTGGGCTTATAGAGCTGAATCAGCTTTGACTCTCTTCTTTCAGACGCTTGTCGATCTCTTGCTCAGCCTGTGCCCAATCCTCGATAGATTTTCTAGGATCAAATCCATGTCTTTCGGCAATATAGTAAGCCGCTGTTTCGATCATCTGATACCTTAGAGTAGGATCTATGGTCGGCGGGTTCATTGGTGTCTTTGATTTATGCATTTTGGGTTTCTTGATCTTGTTTTTTTTCGAGTTCTCTTTTTTGCTCTTATCCTCAAGCTCTTGCTTGGTTTTTTTTGATTTTTTACCCATCTGATAGTCTCCTCTCAACGCAGACTTTCATAAATTAGTGTTGCTGCCAGAGGCCCACTTTTCTACCCCTTGCCAATCTTTCTGCGGCCAGGTAACCCCGTCGGGTTTCGGGATCAAGATGGGCTTCGTCAGCTACGCGTGCCATACCCGCTTTAAGCATACGCAGTGCGATGTCTGCGCCACCATGTTTCACTGTTCCAAGTATAACACCGTTTGCCATAACGACCCGGTATTCGATAGATATAGCGCGGCCGGCGGTAAGCATGTGTAGATACTGTTTTGCATCGGCACTGATACGTCTGGAATTTACCGGCGCTCTGATACCAAGCAGCTTTATCTGGCGTAGTCGCCCATCAGAGATGGTGGCTTGGAGCTGTTCACCACTGAAAACATTAATGACTCTTCCTTGCAGGCTGGCAGCCGCCACACAGTCAGGGCCCAGGCTGAATAGTAGTAGCAGGAGAGTCAGAGAGTTTGTGATATTTCGAACGAGGTTCATCTGATAGGGTCTCTTGTTACAGAGGCTGTTGGACTCAGTGCTGATATTGATTAAACACATAAGCGATTTAGACACTATCGGAGATGGTGGCTCAGCAGCTTAAAAGGTTTTCCTGGGTGCCGAGTTGGTGCCCTCGACAGGAGTCGAACCTGTGACCTATCGCTTAGGAGGCGATCGCTCTATCCTACTGAGCTACGAGGGCGGACGCCAGGCTATTGTCCCTGTATTAGATATAAAATGCTACGATGTTTTCTATTTTTTGAACGGATAAAGTCGAGTTTTTTGGTTGAATGATTGATATTGAATCATCAGGCTCGAGATGTTCATCCATAGGAAGACTAAGGATGGGATTGGTCAGAATTCCAGTAAAATTGCATCCAATATGGAAGCGTATCCGTATCCATGATCAGATGCCCTAAAAATAGAGGGTGTGGCTATGCTCAAAAAGAACACCACTACCTGAAAGCCTGGCATGCGCAGTTGACGGGGCGTGGTTAGTAACAATTCGGGATTTAAATATGCTTGATACGGTACATCTACTAAGCCCTACATCCTTTCCCGCTATTCAGCGGGAGAGGCTGGAGACCCTGCAGGTGAATCTGGGATTTCTCTGCAACCTGTCTTGTGTGCACTGTCATGTAAACGCAGGCCCCAAACGTACTGAGATGATGAGTCGTGAGACTATCGAGAATGTACTGCTGTTTCTTGAGATGCAGCAGCTGAAACAGCTTGATCTGACTGGTGGTGCCCCAGAGATGAATCCCGATTTTCGCTACTTGGTGGAAGAGGCGCGAAAGATGGGTGTTGAAGTGATCGATCGAAGTAATTTGGTGATTATGCAGGAGGCGGGTCAGGAGGATCTGGCTGAGTTTCTGGCCGGGCATGGGGTTGAGGTGGTCGCATCCATGCCCTGTTACCTGGAGGAAAATGTAGATCAGCAACGGGGTAAAGGCAGTTATTCTCAAAGTATCGAGGCGCTGCTCAAACTCAATAGGTTGGGTTACGGTGTAAAAGACAGCGGCCTGATACTGAATCTTGTCTTCAACCCTCTTGGCCCGACACTTCCACCTCCCCAGGGGCCCCTGGAAGCAGACTATCGTCTTCAGCTTAAACAGCGGTTCGGTATTCAATTTAATCAGCTGTTCACCATTACCAATATGCCCATTCAACGATTTGGCAGTATGCTTCAGTCCAAGGGAGAGTTTAATAGCTACCTGAATCTGTTGCGAGGAGCCTACAAGCCTGAAAATTTAGCGGCTGTCATGTGCCGTAGCCTGTTGAGTGTTGATTGGCAGGGTTATCTCTATGATTGCGACTTCAATCAAATGTTGAAAATCCATCTCAAATCCGCAGAGAACTATCAACCCCATTTGAGAGATCTCTACGATGTGGATCTGAAGGGGTTGGATATCCAGGTGGCAGAGCACTGCTACGGGTGTACCGCTGGACAAGGAAGCAGTTGTGGCGGTGCGTTTGTTGAGTAAACGATGTCGCACCGATCGGTTTTGACTTTGAGGATACTATACATCCATGTCGATTAAGTTGAGCGTGGTGATACCCTGCCTGAATGAGGGAGAAGGATTGCTGAAGTTGCTGCAGGATCTACAGTATCTGCGCCACCAGGGGCACCAGTTGATTCTGGTCGATGGGGGTAGTGAGCCGCCACTCTCAACTGCGCTTCAATCTTATGTGGATCGGTTTCAGATTTCACCTCCTGGACGGGCAATTCAGATGAATTCAGGTGCAGCCATGGCCGATGGTGATCTGCTCTGGTTCTTGCATGCCGATAGTCAGATCAAGCCGGGTATCGAGAGTGCGATACTGACAATTGCAGATTCTGACGCTCTATGGGGGCGGTTTGATGTTCGTTTTAACGGCACTCATCCCTTGTTACGAGTGGTTGCGTGGATGATGAACTGGCGCTCGAGGATGACAGCTATCGTCACCGGCGATCAGGGGTTGTTTGTACAAAAACAGCTGTTCGAAAGCGTCGGGGGATTTCCTCAGCAGCCATTAATGGAGGATATCGAAATCAGTCGTCGCCTGAAGCGTATTGCAGCGCCTAACTGTTTGCGTGAACGATTGACCACATCCAGTCGTCGCTGGGAGTCTGCTGGGATAGTGTCGACCATTCTTTTGATGTGGGGTTTACGATTTGCTTATTGGCTGGGCGTCAGTCCCACCCGTTTAGCTGGATTTTATCGTAGTCATGGCCATTGAATATGAAACTGCATCGCCCTCAAATGCCGTGCTTGTATTTAGCAAGGTCCCTGAAGTTGGAAAGGTAAAAACCCGATTGATTCCTGCACTTGGTGCAGAGGGTGCGGCAGAACTCTATAGCCGCTTACTGCAAAGAGAAATCCACTGGTTGGCGAAAGAGAAAAGCTATCAAATCCAGCTTTGGCTCAGCTCGAATAAAGCTCATCCGTTGATACAAACACTGGCTGAAGATTGTGATTTTACAGTTCACTATCAGCAGGGAAGTGATCTTGGTGAGCGTATGTTTCATGCGGCAAACAGAGCACTGCGTCACTACCGAAAGGTAGTGCTGATTGGTGTCGACTCTCCTCCACTGACCGTTGATCATATACAGCAGACCTTTACCTGGTTGGAGACTGAGGATGCTGTATTGGGGCCAGCCCAGGATGGAGGTTATGTGCTGTTGGGTTTGAAAGCAGCAGCAGCCGAACTATTCAGAGGCCACAATTGGGGAACAGAAGACGTTGCTGAAACCACCAGGAGTGCACTACGTAGTCTGGAGTGGAGTTGGCGTGAACTGCCGCTACTGTGGGATCTGGATCGTCCCGAAGAGTTGATTAAACTTAAAGCTCTGGGTATCGAGGTGGACGGTCAAGACCTCTTGCTCGATTGACGCTTTACTTGCCAGAGGCCGGTCAAAGCCAGTAGCAGTGAAATGATGATTAGACCGGGGGAGTCCAGTAATGGGATAGCCCGTGGGTTAGCTGGTGGATTTGCCAATACAGTGGCACCAGGAATCAATGTCAGTCTCGAGCCCCAGGAAGCGTCGGTTTCATAAGTGTTAAAAATCGCCAGAGTCGTTACTCCGTTATTAGCAGAGATGTTTAAATCAACGGCGAAATCAGGTGTTAAACGCAGGATGCCTACCGTCCAGTCTGCAAGTGCAAATGTTTGAGTTCCTCCTGTCGTGGTGCCACCTGTAACGGTGAGAGATCCGGATATAACGCTGCCGAGTGGAAGAATGCTTCCGTCAAGGATAACCGCGTCATCCCAGGTAAAAAAACCACTGCCGGTCTCGCCATTGGTCCCTGTCAGGGTGAAATTTTGCCTCATTTCCACTGCATTTGCACTCGCACAGACAAGCAGAAACAGTACAGCGGGTAACAGGCGGAACAGGGTAACTCTTGTCATCATTTCTCCAGATTTAGGCTGAGGATCTGTGTTTTAGTAGGCTTCCTTTCTAAATTCCATTTGGGCACTTAGCGCCTAAAAATCACATCATGTGACGGTCTCTATCCCTTACCACGTCAAGTATAGTGCTTTTGGCTGTGCGAGGTCACGTTGGATTCCTCCAAATGACTAAATTTAATTAGAAAATAGCTGAAACAGTCGATGATGAATCTCAGTATTAGTGTTTCGTTGGTATCTTGCTTCTAAAATAGACGATTTCTGCGATTAAGGGCACCTTATATCGAGCGGGGGGTGCGAAAGTCTGCTAGTGGGCCGCTAGGCCTTTCCGAGTGATTTTGAGCTGGTGGTTGGGCGGGACTCTCCAGCCGGACCATAGGTCTTGTCACTATTTGCACAACCTCGCAGAATATCCAGAGCTTGTGCGACCTGATGTTGATTCAGTTGCACTGCCCCCCCATTGATCTCATTCTGTTTCTGACACGCTTCCAGCAGTGATGAGAATTGACGCCAGAGTTGATCCAACTGATCACTGTTCTGGCACTGCTGAATAAACGCTTTATTTCCCTTTCGGTCAGAACTATATCCTTGGGAAACCAGCAGCTGATTGTGCTGTGAGACGCTCTTTTCTACTTCTAAGAGCAACTGCTTTTTTTGTTCGGTCAACTCTTCCAGTGCTATTGAAGGTGGGGCTTTTAAAAGTTCAAATTCCCGCTTCAGTAACTCAAGCAGAGTTTGAGTCTGCTCAATTTCGCTATTCAGGAGCTTGCTAAAAGTAGTTTGATGTTGAGTATTGTTTTGCATATCGATTAAGGAAGAGAGAGTTCCATAGCCAGCATTTTGTCGGCTGCTGTTTTAGGATCGATAGTAAAACTTCCATTCGCAAGGGCTTGTTGCACGGCTTCGACCTTCTGCGCATCAACAATTGGCATATTGGCGATTCTTCCCTCAAGTTCCTGTAGTTTTCCTGCATCACCGGTTAGATCGAGGCGATCGCCGCCTGAAGTTGCTGCAGCTGCTGACGGGGCTTTGCTTCCGCCGGCCTTCCCTGTGCTTTGTGTCTTGCCACTTTTGCCGCTCTTGCCCGTTCCTTTCAGATTCCGGCTTGAAAGACTATTGATTTGAATGGGCATCGTGCTACCTCAATGAGATGTATACAAAGCTAATATCGTCTTATGTTAATGCAACTTAAATCATAGATCGAATTTCTGTGTAACAGACTTCAGTCGACCATCACCAATCCCTTTGATACAACTCGTGCCTCAATCTTCTTCTTTGACTTGCTGTTCACTACCGTAATCAGATCTCCAGGGTTGCCTTGTTTTATGGCTTTGCCTTGCATTCGCACCTGGATACCACCAGAGCCTGCCAGAATGGTTACCTGGTCTCCCCGTTTTATGGTTTTTCTTACTACCAGCATCGATGGGGTGACAACCTGGCCTCTGCGCAGAGTTCGCTTCAGGGTCTGTCCCACCACTTCGTCAACAGACTCAAAATATCCGCGGAGCAGGTGGCTGGTATCGGATATTTTTATTTTAAGATCTTTACTGTCGATCGCCTCTCCTCTGGGCAGGTCTCTGACGGCAAAGACGACCGGGGCCTGAATGCCTACATTGGCAGATATATAGAGTGACCAGGGGGCAGGGGAGGCGCATCTGACGCCTACAGAGGTGCGTCCCAGCTTGACGCCACCAGGGGGGCTGAAAGCCTCCAGAGGAGTTTCACATTGCTTTAATTTGAGTCGATGATCCAAGGAGGAGATTTTTATGGTTGCTCCTGCTACATCCTGGGTCAGAGTCGATTGTAAGTAGTCTCTGGCTGCATCAGCAATGGATTGATGGGACTGATGTTCATTATCCGTGGGCTGGGCAGAGGCAGATCCTGCCAGGAGCAGTCCCAGCAGTATTCTGAGTCCTAGTGCTTTCGGATTGATCATTCTGTATCTCCACCTATTTGCCAATAAACTATGCAAGCAATGTGCCGTGGATAAATGGATATGGCTGTTGAATTTATTAAGCCTAAAGGTCGAGGCCTGCAAGCCGCCATATCTATTGATGAAATTCAATATATATCACTAGATTGAGGTGTCAGAGAATGGCGTCAATGTTAGACAGTGTTGACCAAAGAACCAAGCTGGCTGGACAGAATCGTCTCGAATTACTGCTGTTTCGTCTATCAGGGCGTCAGATTTTTGGCATTAACGTCTTCAAGGTGAAGGAGGTGGTTCAGTGTCCACCTCTAACTGCACTGCCTGGTTCCCATGAGAATATAAGGGGAGTCGCCTCAATACGTGGCAACAACATCCCGGTCATGGATCTTTGTCATGCCATTGGCGGACCGAAGATGGGCAATGCCAAAGACTATTTTATTATCATCACCGAATACAACCGGCGGTTGCTGGCCTTCCTTGTCGGTAACGTGGAGCGAATTGTCAATACCCATTGGGAGGATATACTCCCTCCACCACAAGGGGTGGGTCGGAACAGTTATATGACTGCAGTCACCGAAATTGAAGGTGATTTGATAGAGATAATCGATGTTGAAAAGGTGTTGAGTGAAGTTTTGGGGATTGATGAAGAGATCACCAAGCCGATAGACGTAGAAGGTGCGGATGTTACAGCCTTTAAAGCCTTGGTTGTGGATGACTCGATGGTAGCTCGTAATCAGATCAAGAAGGTGCTTGAAGAGATCGGGCTGGAGGCGATCCTTGCAAAGGATGGCAAAGAGGCTTTGAAGCACCTTGAAAGCTGGTCTGAAGAGGGTAAGGTGAGTGACTGGCTTGCGATGGTGATTTCGGATATTGAGATGCCAAAGATGGATGGTTACTCCCTAGTGAGCGCAATTCGAGAAAATCCGAAGCTGACTGACCTGTATGTTATTCTTCACTCTTCATTAAGTGGTGTATTCAATGAGAGTATGGTTAAAAAGGTTGGAGCCAACCATTTTCTCGCTAAGTTTATGCCGGACGAGTTGGTTTCAACAGTAACTAAGCGTCTGAAAGATATTTCTTAAACGCTAGCCTTATTCATACAGCTGAATAACAAGATACTACTATGTACAACCGAACAGCGGCTATTTCGCCGGCAGATTATGAGGCGTTTAAGAATTTTCTGCAGCAGGCGTGCGGAATCCTGCTGGGAAATGGCAAAGAGTACCTTGTTTCGAGCCGTTTGGGTGGCGTTATGAAGGAGGCAGGAGTTGCCTCTCTCGGTGAACTGCTGAAGCAGATCAAATCTCCCATTCATTCCCGATTGAAGGTTAAAGTCATCGATGCCATGACAACCAATGAAACCTTTTGGTTTCGGGATATCGGACACTATATTCTGATGAAGGAGACAATCCTTCCCGATCTGAATCAGCAACGGGGTGGTGCGATACGCATCTGGTCAGCTGCCTGTTCCAGTGGTCAGGAACCCTATAACATCAGTATGATTGCAGATGAATATCAGGCAATGAAGGGGCAGGCTCGACAGGTTCAAATTCAGGCCACTGATATCTCCAGCAAAGTTTTAGATGAGGCCAGAGCGGGTGTCTACTGTGGTCTGTCTGTTGAGCGCGGCTTGACTGCCGAACAGAAAAATCGCTTTTTCACCCCTCAAGGTGATTGTATTGAGGTCAAACCGGAGATCAAACGCCGGGTCAGTTTCAGGCCAATGAATCTTGCTGACAACTATCAGGTGATGGGGCGTTTCGATGTGATTTTCTGTCGCAATGTTCTGATCTATTTTTCCAATGAACTGAAAAAAGATATCGTTAATCGCATGGCTGATATTCTCAATCCTGGGGGATATCTTTTTCTCGGCTCCACAGAATCTATCAATCAATTAACCAATCGGTTTGAGATGAAGGTAGGTCATGGGGGCATCTCATACAGGCTTAAGTCCTAGTTAAAAACCAGTAACCCAAATCTCTCCAAGCATCGACTGATTCCCCTTTCAGGACAAACACTGCTTGTTCCCTCTTTCCAGCTGGAATGTAAATAGAGAGTCTCAATGCTCATCCTGATCTCAATCACCACGGCAAAGCTTGCCGCTATCCGGCACCCGGTTGCCGTTTGCAGTCAGAGGCTGTAAGCGGCCGACTAGTGTGGTGCGTCATACCGAGGGATTATGGCTTTTGGCACACTCCCTGCATCATGCTCAGTGTGAGAACTCAGGTTTGGAGCATCTGATGAATTTTGACAACCTTTTCGGCGTACATGAAAGAGCCCTGGTACTGCGCTCCCAAAGAGCAGAAGTACTCTCGGCCAATATAGCCAATGCTGATACACCGGGTTACAAGGCACGGGATTTTGATTTCAAAGTAATGCTTAGTCGGGAGATGGATAGTGGTGATCGAATGAAAACCACCAATACCCGCCATATCCAGACCGAGACAGGTGCAGTTTCGCCGGCTCAACTCCTCTATCGAGTGCCAGCCCAGCCCTCATTGGATGGTAATACCGTGGATACAGAACGTGAGCATGCTGCCTTTGGTGCCAACGCAATCGAATATCAGACCAGTCTGAGTTTTGTTAACAGTAAGATCAGCGGTCTTCGCAAAGCATTGACGGGTGAATAACGATGTCAATTTTTAAAATCTTTGATACAGCCTCTTCCGGCATGAGCGCTCAGACGCTGCGTCTGAATCTGGTAGCCAGCAATATGGCCAATGCCGATGCGATCAGCAGCAGCATCGAAGAGACCTATCGGGCCAGGCAGCCTGTGTTTCAAACCGTGCTTGATCAGACTAATCCCGATGCAGTTTCACATGGTGTGCGAATGGCAGGTGTGGTTGAGAGTCAGGCACCACTGATACAGGAACATGCGCCAGACCATCCGATGGCTAACGAAGAGGGTTATATCTTTCGCTCCAATGTCAACATGGTTGAAGAGATGGCCAATATGCTCTCAGCCTCCCGTTCATACCAGAGTAATGTAGAAGTGGCGAATTCAGCGAAGCAGTTGCTTCTTGCCACACTGCGTATGGGTCAATAAGGAGACCACTATGACAACCGGCATCGTGTCCGCATATAACCAATATGAAGATATTGGCCTAGTTAACAATACAGATACCACTGAGCAGAATCAGAGTGAGCTGGGGCTGGAAGATTTTATGAATCTGCTGGTCACTGAGTTGACTCATCAGGATCCATTCAAGCCGATGGAAAATTCCGAGATGGCAACCCAGGTCTCTCAGTTTGCCACAGTATCCGGGATCGGTGATCTCAACAGCTCATTCAACGAACTGCGCGGGGCGCTGACCTCCAATCAGGCACTGCAAGCAGCCACACTGGTTGGTAGAGATGTGTTGGTTGAAAGTGATATTGGTGTGCTGGCAGAAGGCGAGCCTCTGCAAGGCAGTGTTGTTCTTCCCTCTTCAGCAAGTGATGTACGGATAAGGATCACTAACAGTAACGGAGAGTTGGTGAGAGAGCTTCCTTTGGGAACCCACGAGTCGGGACAGGTTGCATTCAGTTGGGACGGATATGACGACTCGGGTGAATATGCGGGTGATGGACTCTATCAGGTTAGTGCAGCAGCCAGTGTTGATGATGCAGAGATGGCGCCTGCTGTATTGGTGTCAGCGAATGTGGAGAGTGTCAATCTTAGTGGACAGGGCGGTATTCAACTCAATCTGGATGGATTGGGGCAAGTCTCTATGAATGATGTTGTTCAGATTCAGTAGGTAATCAGTTTCAGACTGAAGGGTTATGGCCATTCAGTGATTTGACAGGAGAAATAAGATGGCATTTCGTATTGCACTAAGTGGTCTGGATGCAGCTTCCACCGACTTGGAAGTAACCGGTCACAATGTGGCTAATGCAAGTACTGTTGGCTTTAAACAGTCCCGAGCAGAGTTTGCAGATATCTATGCTAACTCAATCAGTGATGTCAGCAGTTCTGTACCTGGTCGAGGTGTTCGGGTTACCCGGGTTGCACAACAGTTTTCTCAGGGTAGCACAGAGTTCACCTCTAATAATCTGGATATGGCGATCAACGGCGAAGGCTTCTATGTAATGGAAGATTCTGCCGGTGATCGAGCTTATACGAGAGCTGGTGCATTTACGGTAGATCGTGACGGTAATGTAGTTGATCATACTGGGTCAAGATTGCAGGTCTTCCCCCGCATTGGCACAACCGGTAGCTTGTACAATACTGGCTCAACAGTTGATTTGAATCTGCCTGTGGTCTCAGGTACACCGCAACCTACCACTAATATTGAAACGACCCTGAATTTAAGTGCATCAGAACAACCGCCTACTGCGGTTTTGGATCCTACTGCTGCAGGTTTTACTTTTCCACCAGATCCATTGAGTTACAACCACTCTACTGCTACCACAATTTATGATTCACTTGGTACGTCACATACAGCGACAATGTTTTATGTCAAAGTGGCAGATAATCAGTGGAACGCCTTCTCATTCGTTGACGGTAACAATGTGACCGTTGGTGGTAATGCGTTTGCTGATGTTCAGTTTACAACTACCGGTTCCCTGGCGACAGCAACAGGGGATGTAGATGCGCTTGGCAATATCACCATCGATGATTTCAACCCAGGTGGCGGTGCAGCAGACATCAGTGGTCTGACCTTTGACTACAGTTCTACATCCCAGTTCGGTTCCGGGTTTTCGGTGAATGAACTATCCCAGGATGGTTATACCTCAGGTCGTCTGAGTGGTGTGGAGGTGGATGATAGCGGCGTCGTCTTTGCGCGTTTTACCAATGGCCAATCGGAACCACTGGGAAAGATTGCTTTGGCGCGGTTTACCAATAACCAGGGTCTCCGTCAGATTGGTGATACCAGCTGGTCTGAATCCTTTGCCTCGGGTGATGTTCAGATTGGTGAGCCTGGTACTGGTAGTTTCGGGTTAATCCAATCAGGTGCGCTGGAGAACTCCAACGTTGATTTGGCCAAGCAATTGGTTAATCTGATAACGGCACAACGTAACTTTCAGGCGAATGCCCAGGTCATCACCACCGCTGATGCTGTGACTCAGACTGTAATCAATATAAGATAGTCTTCGATTAGTGTTAGCAGGCCTTAAAACTCTCAGGGTGCGGCCCAGCCGCACCTTCGAGAGAACCAATTGAAATTCTACTGACTTGATCAGGCTATTGAATACGCAGCAATAACATCTCCCTTTCAATTTTGTCCGCTTCAAGCAGCGATTTATAACCACAAAATTATTCATAACTCGTATCACAGCTGTCCTATTACTTTAACTATTACGGTTGTAACTGATTCATTGCTGTTGGTTTCTATTGTTGATTGAGAATAGAGACATGAAAAAGCATCATAAAGCAGAGGGGGACGGCTAGAAAAAACTTACAAGTCATCAGTATCTTAAATAGGTGGAGAGAGGGGCCGGGGGAGAATGAATACCCTATTTTCCCCAACAATCAGCAAGATAAATATGAACGATCAGTGCGGTTTTATTTTTCAACCACATGTAACGCTTCGCGTACACCCTCTCCCCAACCCCTCTCCCGTAAAGGGAGAGGGGCTTTCAGAGTTGTTCTGAGAAGATTGAAAGTTAATGGAGCAGCAGTGAACTGGTATATGATTAGTTCAGAATCTGGCCTTATATTGGATGCAAGATATAGGCTAAGCCTAACATCCTTTTTGTGTATCGATCACTCTTGCTGATACTCAGTTTCTACACCACACTATCATTAACTATTTTCCTGATAAGAGTGTGAATTGGAACTCATGGTCGAAAAACCGGTAACCCTCTATTTCGGCGACTCACTCGGTCGATATGGTTTTGGTGATGGGCACCCCTTTGGCCCGGATCGTATCCATGCGTTTTGGAAAGAGACAGTAAAACGGGGGCTGGATAAAGAGGTAACCATTGCTACCCCACAACAGTGCAGTGATAGACCGCTGCTGGCATTTCATACCGAGTCTTATATAGACCGGGTGAAAAAACAGTCAGTCACTGGCAGCGGTTATCTGGACCAGGGCGATACACCTGCCTTCGAAGGGGTTTACGAGGCGGCATGTACAGTGGTTGGTTCAGTGTTGGAAGGTATACAAGGAATGCTATCCGGTGAGCATCCCAAGGTATTTGTCCCCATTGCAGGTCTGCACCATGCCAGACGGGACGAAGCTGCCGGATTCTGCGTCTTCAATGATGCCGGTGTATTGATTGAGAATCTTAGACTGAACCAGGGAATCAAGCGAATAGCCTATGTCGATATCGACGCCCATCATGGTGATGGCGTCTTCTATGCCTTTGAATCAGACCCGGATCTGATCTATGCCGATATCCATGAAGATGGTCGCTTTCTTTATCCAGGCACTGGTGCAGTTGAAGAGACGGGGAAGGGCAAGGCAAAAGGTAGCAAACTCAATATCCCGATGCCACCATTTGCCGATGACGACCTGTTCTACAAAGTCTGGCCTGCAGTTGAGGATTTTGTGCGTAAGGGTAGACCTGAGTTGATCATCCTCCAGGCAGGTGCAGACAGTATTGAGGGTGATCCCATCACCCATATGGCTTTTACACCAGCGGCTCATGCTTATGCTGCGAAAAGATTATGCGAAGTTGCCAACGAACTATGTGAAGGCCGTTTTATTGCATTGGGTGGGGGTGGCTATAACCGTACCAATCTTGCTTTGGCCTGGAATGATGTGATCAATGCGATGGTTCAAGCGGGGTAAATGGAACGGTCTGCCGAGTGGAAGCTGAAGCAACCGGCAGGCTGAAATCCTCTGATTGGTACAGTTTATACGTTACACCACACAAGCGATGTAGGGTGCGGCCCTGCCGCACCATGCCCAACTTGATCGAAACCAGTTGATGAGCAGCTAGGCAATAGTGCTGTTGACTATACTCAGAATGAATCTGTAGGGCGGTCGCAGGTTGATCTGCTATTCACCATAGTTGGAGGCGTTAATACTTTTAACGGTGGTGAGGTTGCATCTTTATAGCAGTGGTATGAAATTGTCTCTGTTTCATTCGGGATCCAGATTAATTAACCTTTTTTGGTGGGGCATGGCCCCACCCTACCTGTGGGTGATATTTTGGTCTGGTTGGTAACATGAGGGTAGCTTTGTTATTTCGAAAAAAGGGTGAGATAGATGCCAAAACCAATCCAGGAGAGTATCAGTAATATCCAAGGGAGCCAGTTGACCGGTTTCTGCTCTGTTATTGGTGTCACTGGCTGTTCTGGTTGATTCTCTGAAGCCTGATTGCTTTTCTGCTCTTTTTTCTTTCGCTTATCCATCTCCCGCAGCTTGGCTTTGTGCTGCTTTTTATACTGATCAATACCTTTTTGTATGCCGCTGGCAATCAGCTTGGTCTGCTCCTTGGTTTGACCGGGACGCTGGGTGGCTCGGGCGATCTGCATGGCCTCGTTCCTGGTCTCTTCAGAGGGTTTCTGGTTATTTGTACTTTTAGCCATTGTTTTGCCGCTTAATCGATAATGTCTCCATTATCACTGATTGGTTCGCTTATTGCATTGTTACTGTCATAGACAAGTAAGTGACGATTTTAAGAGAGGAGCCAACCCATGGATCGCATGCTATACGTCGCCATGAGCGGAGCAAAAGAGACATTGATGGCCCAGGCGAGTAATTCCAATAACCTGGCCAATGTGAACACGCCAGGATTTATGGAAGATCTCAACCAATTCCGCAGTATGCCTGTGTTTGGCGCCGGTTATCCCACTCGGGTCTATGCCCTGGACGAGCGTCCGGACATCAATTTTGACAAGGGCAGTCTGCACTCAACGGGTAATCCGCTGGATGTGGCCGTTAATGGCAAGGGTTATTTCGCAGTTCAGGCAGCGGATGGCTCTGAGGCCTATAGCCGCCGGGGTGATCTGAAAGTCGATGCCAACGGCCTGGTCACCAACGGCCAGGGTTTGCCGGTGATCGGCAACAGTGGACCGCTTGCCTTGCCGCCTTTTGAGCGTCTGGAGATTGCGCCGGACGGTACTATCACCATTCTTCCCGAAGGCTCAACTCCCGAGGCATTGGCCATAGTTGATCGTATCAAGATGGTCAATCCTCCGGGGGATGCACTTTATAAGGGTGAAGATGGTCTGCTGCATCTGCAAGAGGGTGGTGAGGCAGACGCTGATGCCGCGACACAGCTGGTCTCTGGGCACATTGAGAGCAGTAATGTGAACGTCGCAGATGCTCTGGTGAATATGATTGAGCTTTCGCGAAAATTCGAAATGCAGGTGAAGATGATGAAGACGGCGGAAGAGATGGATAACGCTTCTGCCAGTCTGATGAACATGAGTTGATGTTGGCAGGTAAATTGCAGCTTAACTATTGAATAGATGATTATATTGCTACGAGGAAGAGACTATGTACCCGGCACTCTGGATCGCTAAAACCGGATTGGATGCACAACAGACCAATATGTCTGTTATCTCCAACAACCTCGCTAACGTCAACACTACCGGCTTCAAACGTGACCGGGCTGTCTTCAACGATCTGATATATCAGAACCTGAGACAGGTGGGTGCTCAATCATCCGAGAATACTGAGTTGCCATCCGGTCTTATGGTAGGTACCGGGGTACGAGTTGTCGCATCACAAAAAGAGCACAGTCAGGGCAACATCGTTCAGACCGGTAACTCTTTGGATGTGGCGATTCAAGGTAAAGGCTATTTTCAGGTGCTGCATCCGGACGGGAATGTGGTCTATAGCCGGGATGGTACATTCAGTCTGACAGCAGACGGAAATATCGTTACCCCCAACGGCTATGAGCTTCAGCCCGCAATGACTGTACCGAGCAATGCCACCAGTTTGACTGTTGGTTCAGATGGTGTGGTCTCGGCTCTGGTTTCCGGTAACAGCACACCGACCCAGATTGGACAGATCGAGTTGGGTTACTTTGTTAATCCCCAGGGACTTGAGCCTATTGGCGATAACCTCTTTCGAGAGACCAATGCCAGTGGTGGGGTCAACACTGCGATACCTGGTAGTGACAGTACCGGTACTTTGATTCAGGGGGCGTTAGAGAGCTCGAATGTGAATGTTGTGGAAGAGCTGGTGAATATGATCGAGACACAGCGGGCCTACGAGATGAACTCCAAGGCTATCTCCACCACTGACGAAATGCTCTCCTACGTCAATCAGCAACTTTAACGGGATACCAGGCTGATGGGCAGACTGCATAAAATATCTTGGCTGGTTCTACTGATGTTGGTTATGGTCGGTTGCCAGAACAGCAACCCGGTCAGAGATGCCGCTTATGCACCGATCCGACCTGTTGTACCGCCACAGGCACCCACCGGTAACGGGGCGATCTACCAGTCAGGCTATGAACAGGCCTGGTTCGAAGACAGGCATGCTCGCCGGGTAGGGGATCTGCTTACCGTACAACTGGTTGAGAGCACTCAGGCAAACAAGTCCGCTTCAACAACAACCGCCAAAAGTTCCAGCACCAGTATGACCAATCCTGTGCTGTTTGGTCAGGCGATGCAGTTCAATGTTCCCGGTTTTATGCCTATTGCCAATAATAAGGATGTCAATCTGGGATTCGACCTCTCCGCAGCCAATGATTTCTCTGGTGACGGCAGCGCATCTCAAAGTAATGCTTTGAGTGGCAGTATCACCGTATCGGTTATCGAGGTGTTGCCTAACCGCAATCTCTATGTTCGTGGTGAAAAGCGTATCGGTATCAATCAGGGTACAGAGTATGTCAGGCTCTCCGGCATTGTTCGCCCAAGCGACATAACCCCAAGCAATACCGTTAACTCAACCCGTATTGCCGATCCGACAATCACCTATAAAGGCGAAGGCGCACTGGCTGACGCAAACTCCATGGGCTGGTTATCACGCTTCTTTAACAGTGTGCTCTCTCCCTTCTGAGGTATCTGAGATGAAAACGCTCTTGAAACAATCCCTGCTGGTTATAACCATCATGCTGATTACAGTTCAGCCGCTGTTGGCAGAGCGAATCAAGGATCTGGCCTCTATCCAGGGTGTGCGTAACAACCAGCTTATTGGTTATGGTCTGGTGGTAGGGCTGAATGGAACCGGTGATAAAGATACCGACTCTCCCTATACCATCAACAGCCTGAAGAATCTGCTTTCTCAATTGGGTGTGCAGATACCTGATGGGGTCAATATCAAGCCTAAAAACGTCGCAGCAGTAATTGTTCATGGTGATCTTCCCCCCTTTAGTAAGGTTGGACAGAAGCTTGATATTACCGTCTCTTCTCTGGGTAATGCGAAGAGTCTGCGTGGTGGCACTCTGTTAATGACACCATTGAAAGGTGCAGATGGAAACAACTATGCCTTGGCTCAGGGTAACCTGGTGGTGGGTGGATTGAGCGCAGAGGGACAGGACGGTTCAAAACTAACTGTAAACATACCCAGTGCCGGTCGTATTCCGAATGGTGCAACTGTCGAGCGGGAAGTGCCAAATGCCTTCAATAAGGCGCCGATGTTAACCCTGAACCTTAATGATGGTGATTTCACTACAGCAATGCGTGTTGCTGAGTCGATCAATCTGACCATCGGCCCAGGCACAGCGAAGGCGGTCGATTCAACTTCTATCCGCGTCAATGCGCCGCTTGATCCAGGTCAGAAAGTAACCTTTATCTCCATGCTCGAAGAGTTGGAAGTCAAACCTGGGGTTGCCTCCGCGAAGGTGATTATCAACTCCCGCACCGGTACGGTAGTCATCAATAATCAGGTTCGGGTCTATCCTGCTGCCGTCTCCCATGGCAACCTGGTGGTCAGCATCAGCGAAGATCCCGCAGTTTCTCAACCTGCGCCATTTTCTCGTGGCGGCAATACCGAAGTTGTTCCTCAAAGTCAGGTTACCATTACCGAAGAGGGCTCAAACCACATGTTTCTCTTCAATCCCGGTGCTTCTCTGGATGAGGTGGTTCGGGCTGTCAATCAGGTCGGAGCTGCACCGAGTGATCTGGTGGCAATTCTTGAAGCACTGAAAGAGGCGGGGGCACTGCGTGCTGAGTTGCTGGTGATCTGATGAACAGTGTTGCACCCTCCATGTATCACGATTTCTCCGGTCTGGCGGATCTGAAACGCCAGGCCAGGGATGATCAGGGTGCAAGTGCTGAAAAGGTTGCACGTCAGTTTGAATCCGTATTTGTTCAGATGATGGTCAAGCAGATGCGCCAGGCCAATTTTGGTGGTGGTCTGCTCGACAGTCAGCAGACTAAATTTGCCCAGGATATGTATGACCAGCAGCTGGCAGTTCACCTCTCTGAGCAGCGGGGTCTGGGGATGCTCCCTATGTTGCGGAGTCAGCTGGGTGCGGCGCCTCAGGTGCAACAGCAGGAACTCTCAGGCTTGGAAAGCTACTGGCAGAATCCAGCCACTCTGGCCCGTCGTCATGGTTCGAATGTAGCGCCAGTCAAACCATCTGAGGGTGTTGAACAGACGACTCAAAAGATCGACTCCCCGGAAGATTTTGTTACCAGACTCTGGTCTTGCGCCGAACAGGCTGCAGAAGAGTTGGGTCTACCCCCTGAGGCACTGCTGGCCCAGGCTGCTCTGGAGACAGGGTGGGGTGGTCATGTGATGCAGTCAGCGAATGGCAACAACAGTCATAACCTTTTTGGTATCAAGGCGGATCAACGCTGGGATGGTGATCAGGTACGAAAGGAGACATTGGAGTATCAAGAGGATATAGCAGTCCGCAGACGTGAGAACTTCCGCAGTTATAGCTCTTTCGATGAGAGCTTTCAGGACTATGTGGCCTTCCTTAAACAGAATCCCCGATACTCAGAGGCCTTGAGTAATACTCAGGACAGCGAATCCTATTTCAGGGCTCTGCA
This sequence comes from Candidatus Thiodiazotropha sp. 6PLUC1, assembly GCA_040506705.1. Taxonomy (GTDB): domain Bacteria; phylum Pseudomonadota; class Gammaproteobacteria; order Chromatiales; family Chromatiaceae; genus Thiodiazotropha. The sequence continues at coordinate 39,073 of JBEVWG010000066.1, read as the reverse complement.
GGATGCCGGTTACGCCACCGATCCGGAATATGCGAACAAAATACTCCGGGTGATGCAGGGGCCTGAAATGCAGGCAGCACTCGACCATTTCAAGAGTTCGGCACAACAGCCGATATAGCGAATTAGGAGGCGACTAAGATGAGCTTACAATCCATCGGTGTCTCCGGGTTGGTCGCCACTCGGCTTGCCTTGGATACCACTGGCCATAATATTGCCAACGTTAATACTGATGGTTACAGCCGTCAGCGGATTGATTTTGCCACTCGGTTACCTTTTCAGAGCGCTGTGGGTTATATCGGCAGCGGTGTCCAGGCCTCTGAAGTCCAACGTCAGTATGACTCTTTCATCGCAGGCCAGATGCGTGCCAGCGCCTCTGTAGCCTCTGAATTGCAGGCCTATTTCAACGGCGCAAAACAGCTGGATGACATCGTCGCCAATGCAGATTCAGGTCTGCAGCCTGTGATCCAGAATTTTTTCGATGCCATGCAGGGTATGGCTGACGATCCTAGCTCTATCTCTGCGCGCCAGCTGGTGTTGACCGAGGCGGAGACGATGGCAGATCGCTTCCACTATTTCGATCAACAGTTCGAAAGCATGCGCAACCAGATGAATAACCAGATTGGATTCAATATTGGTGAGATCAATCGAATTGCCCAAGGTATTGCCGAGATCAACGAGGATATTAAGATCGCTTATGGCAGTACTCCCAACGATCTGATGGACAAGCGCGATCAGTTGGTGAACGAGCTTTCTGAGTTGGTCGATATTCAGGTATTGCAGCAGAGTGACGGCGCCTACAACATCTTTATAGGAAAAGGGCAGCCACTGGTCATGGATACCGATGCAGCCACCTTAGGTACGCAGCCTTCCACCATGGATCCAAGCCATCTGGAGATTACATTCAACTATACCTTCGGCAGCCAGGTTGTGACTGACCAGATGAGTGGCGGTGAGATTGGTGGAATGCTCAGATTCCGCGACGAGATACTCGATCCGACCCATGACCGTGTAGGTCTGGTGGCATTAGGCATAGCCGATCAGATCAATGCTCAAAATCAACTGGGTTTAGACCTGCAAGGCATAGTTGGAAGCTCGATGTTTAACCTGGGGTCGGTTGATGTCTATCCCAGACCGGGAAATGGCAGCTCCATTACCGCCAGTTTCAACGACATCGGTAATCTCACCGGTGATACCTATGAAATCAGTTACGATGGCGCTGACTTCACGCTGCTTAATATGAACAGCGGTGCGACTCAGGTTCTGGCGGCGGGACTCAATACCGTTGATGGTGTCGATATCACCATTAATGCTGCTGGTGCGCTTGCTGGTGATACCTTCATTATTCAACCGACCCGCAACGCCGCTTCGAGTTTCAACCTGCTGTTTGAAGATGTACAGCGCCTTGCGGCAGCTGGACCAGTACGGGTTGCACCAGCTGTTGATGCAAATGGTAATCCGCTGAATACAGGCACAGCCAGTATGACCCAGCCGACCAACAGTTCGATGGCTGGATTGCCACTGGCTGGTGGCACCATCCAGCTGGTCTATGATGATCAGGGCGCAGCGACCAGTGGTTTTGAAGTCTACTATCCTGGTTCGGTTCCTGGTGTTGATCCGTTTGATGATTTCATTACCTATGACAACCTGAATTCAGCGACGATAGCTGGTACTCAGGTGCCAGGTGCAACCTTCGCGACTCTGGGTGGTATCAGTTTCACGATTGCCGGTGTGCCTGGTGATGGTGATACTTTTATTATTGGCAACAATACCAATGGTACGAGCGACAACCGCAACGCTCTGAGACTGGAGAATATTCAAAACCAGAATGTGCTGCTGGGCGGTACATCAACTATTGATGAATCTTATGTGCAGATGGTCTCCGATGTGGGCTCGAAAACTCGTCATGCGGAATTGAACCTATCAGCTCAGGAGAGCCTTCTTGAGCGCACTAAAGAGGCCATGGCCGAGGTCTCCGGGGTAAACCTCGATGAAGAGGCGGCCAAGCTGATTCAGTTCCAGCAGGCCTATCAGGCATCAGCACAGGTTATCTCAGTGGCCAGCACCCTGTTTGACACGCTGCTTAGCGCAGTCAGGAGATAAAGGATGGATAGAGTTTCAACATCGACGCTATTTGATCGGGGTATCTCCAGTATGCTGGAGCGGCAGTCTGCACTAAGTCGTGCGCAGCTGCAGATCTCATCAGGCAAACGTATCCTGACCCCGCGTGATGATCCGCCAGCTGCTGCTCAGGCACTTAATCTCCGCACCGCCATCACCCAGGTGGAGCAGTATCAATCCAATTCTGACCGGGCTCGTGCCAGGCTGGATCTGCAGGAAGCTGCCCTGAGCGGCGTGGATGAAATTTTACCCAGAATACGTGAGTTGGCATTACAAGGTCAGAGTGACACCTACAACCTGGCGGCCAGGCAGGCGATTGCACAGGAGTTAAGGCAACTTAATGATGAGATGATGGCCCTGGCAAATACCAGGGACAGTGATGGTGAATATATATTTGCCGGATATAGCGCAGATTCGATTCCGTTCAGCAATCCAGCAGATGGTGTATTTGCCTATTCAGGGGATATGGGTAGTCGTAGCTTACAGATTTCAGCAACCCGGCAGATTCAGGATCGTGAAAACGGTTACGATGTTTTCATGAATGTCACCACCAGTACCGGTACCCGACGGAACTTGTTTGAGACTGTTCATGGCATCATTGCCGGTCTGGAAGCGGATGCGCCCAATGGGGTATTTGTTGAAGACTTGACTGCCGCCCAGGAGCAGATTGTCTCAGTTCGTGCACGCGGTGGCGCGCGTCTGAACAGTATTGAAGATCAATCAAGAGTCAATGAAGATTTTATGTTCACCATGAAGAGCTCTCTGTCAGAGATAGAGGATATCGATCTGGCTGAAGCAATCAGTCGTTTCGAACAGGATCTTCTGGCACTGCAGGCGGCTCAACAGACCTTTAACAAAGTGCAGGGTCTGTCACTCTTCAACTACCTCTGATGCTCTCGATTGTTTAAAAGAGATTGCACTGGTCTAGGGGGGGGGCTGTATCAGAGGCAAGCCCTTGATGACAACCTCTACTATCCCATTCAGCTCCTGTTTAGATCTACCCTGCCTGACCAGAACAGTAGTGACAACAGGTAGCTGGCCAGTTCATCCGGTTCTGTCTGAGTCGATATTCGAGCCTGTTGCTGCTCCGGTTGGAAGAGTCTGGAGAGGGTTTGCTGTGTCGCTGACCCTATTTCCTGTAGTGATGATGAAGCTGCTTCGAATGTGAATGGGCAGAATGGTGCGGCAGGGCCGGCACCCTACAGATCACAATTCCATTAATCTGGGGACTTATATTCTCTCGTTGAATAAGAGGCACACTGTACAAGGATTGGTAGGGTGGGGCCATGCCCCACCAAAAGCCAGGACGGAGCGTAGGGTGCCGGCCCAGCCGCACCATTTCAAATGCTATCCATTCAAATATCATGTCATTAAATCTTGCCTCCTCTCTTTATTTTCATCAGGCTACAGTTTCGCCCTCATGTGCAAGTCACTTTGCTGGTTCACATGCTCCATCGTGGGAACGAGGCCACTCACGCGATGCATGGAGGAACAAGCAGGCCAGCTGATCGGTTTTGCCTGCGCTTCTCACTCGTGTCGAAACGGCATAGCAAGAGGCATACTGTCGAGGTTGGTGGGCTGGGGTTAGGCCCCGTCACAATGGCTGAGTGGTAGAGCAAAGTAGGTGATTAGGGCCAATTTAGGATGAAAGTGGCGGAAACTTTGTACTATTTTCAACCTAAATGGTGGGACATGGATCCGCTCTACAGGCCTGATTTTGCCAGTTAGCCGGCATATTTTGCCGGTTGATATCCAAGGAAGCTAAAGTATAGGATGTTTGTTCCTTGCTTTATGTTTTGGCTGTTATTAAAAAAGAGTAATAATTTCAATAAGTTAGTGTTGTTGTATTTGAGCGCTGCCTAATTCGTAAAAGAGAATTCAGGTTAAAGGTTTTACCCACAAGGCCGTTACAAATAGCGGAGGCGGTAAATACCAAAATTGAATGGTATATCCGCCAAATGCAGACAACCGGTGATAGAGCGCTTAACCACAGACGCCATTATCGGTTTAGATAGAGGAATTAGATCATGGCAATCACAGTCAACACTAATGTATTCTCCCTTGCCGCTCAAAAGAACCTGGGAAGAACACAATCCACTCTTGAAACTTCCGTTCAACGTCTCTCATCCGGTCTTCGTATTAATATGGCGAAAGACGATGCCGCCGGCCTCGCTATCGCTCAGTTGCAGAATGCTCAGGCACGTGGCTTAACCGTCGCACAGCGTAACATCGCTGACGGTACATCCTTCCTGAACGTAGCCGATGCAACCCTGCAGAGTGTGAGTGACATGATTCAGCGTCAACGCGAACTCTCCGTGCAGCACGGCAGTGGTCTCTATACCGCTGGACAGCAGGCCTTGATGTCTGTTGAATTCGATGCTCTGACCGCTGAGATCACAGCTTCACTGGGTCGCGCAACCTTCAATGGCCAGGCTGTATTCGGTGGCGGTGGAACTATCGTGGTCGGTGCTAATACCACTGAGACAATCGATATCTCTGTTGCCGCATTGGGCGCACGTACCGCAGCAATCTCTGATACTGCTACAGCGGACGCTGACCTGAACACAGTTGCGACCGCATTAGCTAATATCGGTGGTCTGCAGAGTCGTCTTGAACAGGCCGGCCGAGTTGCCGCCAGTATGGAAGAGGCTCAATATGCAGCCGCTGGACGTATCATGGATGCTGACTTTGCTCGTGAGACTGCGAAATTCACCAGTTCTCAGGTCATTCAGCAGGCGGGTGTTGCCGCCTTGGCGCAGGCCAACTCGCTTCCACAGCTCGCATTGAGCTTGCTGCAGTAAGGTAGTTTCCAGGGGCGGGATCCGCCCCTGGATGCTAAACTTGGAATAACTTAGCTTAGGGTAATGAACATGCCAAACGTAATCGCAGATTTGGCCAATCAATACGCCTATAAACGTGAAGTTTCCAGTACTGAGAGCAAGGTCAGTGTTACAAAGTCGGCACCAAATCCAGAGCAGGCTCAACAATCTGTAAAAGAGCAGCAATCGATTGATAATGCCGAGTTGGTCAGCAAGGTTGAGAATTTGAACCAACTCGTAGATCGGAATCTGGAATTCAGTGTTGATGGAAATACCGGGCAACAGGTACTGCGAGTCATCGACTCCGATACAGGAGAGGTGGTTCGACAGATACCTTCGGACCAGATCTTGCATGTAATATCTCAAGTGCAAAAGGTTAAGGAAGGGATGCTTCAAGGTGTGTTATTGGATGACAGTGTTTAACTAGAGGTATTGCTCTCCTGCATAGAGGGGCAAGAACGACATGACAATAGGTTTTTCTGGCATAAGTACAGGGTCTGACTGGAATTCGATCATCAATCAATTGTTGGCGGTCGAGAGTCAGCCCCTGACTACGCTTCAATCTAGAGACCAGGCGCTCGATGAGAAGATCAGTGATTTCGGTCTTGTCAAAAGTGCTATAGATACCTTCCGCACCACTGTGGAAGAGTTGACGAGTTCCAGTGGTTTTGCCGCCTTTACTTCCACCTCGACTGATGAGGCTGTTGTTACGGTATCGACAGATACGGCAGCAGTCCCCTCGAGCTATGACATTGTGGTCAGTCGGTTGGCGAGTCGTGACAAACTTGCTTCATCCGCTTATACAGATGCTCTCACCGCTGTCGGTACTGGTACCTTGTCTATAACAGTTGATGGCAACACCATGGATATCACCCTGGATGGAACCAACAACACCCTCACTGACTTGCGTAATGCCATCAACAGTGCAAATGACAATCCAGGTGTGACGGCGTCGATTCTTAATGAGGAGGGTGGCAGCCGATTGATCCTCACCAGTGAGGAGTCGGGTCTGGCCAATGCCATCACAGTTAGTGTAGCGGATGGCGATGATGGGAATAATACAGATGCCAATGGGTTATCAAGACTATTTCATATCGGGGTAGGTGGCGACGGATTGGCAGAGCAAGTGGATACGGCTGATGATGCGTTGCTGACCATTGATGGATTTACTATCGAGAGTGCTTCAAATAACGTCACGGGTGCCATCTCTGGGGTAACGCTCAATCTCGCAGCGGAAGGATCTTCCTCTATTAATATAGCTAGGGATAACACCCAGATAGAGGAGAAGATTGGCGGATTTGTGGATGCATACAATACGCTGCTGTCTCAGATTGACGATCTGGAAGAGGGGGCACTGGCGAACGACAGCACCCTGCGAAGGGTCCGTCAGGGCTTTGTCGATGTCATCAATCAGGTAGTGGATCTTAACGGTACAAATGCCTATCTATTTGAGATCGGTATCACCCGGGACAGATATGGCACTCTTTCTGTTGATAGTGCTGAATTATCTACCGCCTTGGCCGATGACTTTAATAGAGTGACCCAAATACTCTCGGAAGAGACTACTGGCTATGCCAGCCGTTTCTTTGCTTATGCTGATCAGTTGAATGATGTCGGTGGTGTCCTTGATATCAAGGATGAGACCCTGAATAATCAGAAAACTGCACTACAGACTCAGATTGATCGTCAGGAGTTACATTTAGAGACCTACGAGGCCATGTTGATCCAACAGTTTGCTTCTCTGGATCAGACTATGGCGGTATTAACCAGTACCAGTGATTATCTGACTAATCAGCTTTCGGCTTTAAATAACTCCTAACAATGACCACAGTTATAATTGTTGAACATAAATGAGCTGCCAAAAGGTAGAATGATGGTAAAAAATTCGGCTATTAACAGTTATCGTCAGGCCGCCTCCTCTGAGGCAATGTATGCAACACCGTTCCGGCTTGTACAGATGCTCATGAACGGCGCACTCGACGGTATGTCGAATGCCAGGGGGTCGATAATTCGGAAGGAGCACGAAGCTCGTAATAATGAGATCAACTGGGTTATTTCAGTTATAGATGCCTTGCGCGGTGCTTTGGATTTCGAACAGGGTGGAGAGATTGCCACCAATCTGGATATGCTCTACGACTATATGATAAGAAGGCTTTTTACAGCGAATGTGGAGCAGGATGTTGAGGCTCTGGATGAAGTGACTTCACTATTAAAAGAGGTCAAGACCGCTTGGGATGCCATGCCGGAAGTGATTCAAAAGGCCGAGAATATTAAGGAAAGTGTAAAGAATCTGTAATCTGCAAAGCCGATTATGCTGGAACTTAGGGAAAAACTCGATCTGGCAATCGAGATGAGCAATGAGATTATCCGACTGGCTGAGGATGAAGCATGGTCTGATATGCAGGAACTTGATCGCCAGCGAATGCAGGTCCTGGAGTTGGCATTCAACGATGCTGAACTAAAATCCAATCCTAAAAACTATGAAGCTATTGTTCAGCAAATCGTCGGGCTGAATAATCGGGCCTTGAGGATCTGCTCCAAAGCCAGAGGTGTGGTTTCGGAAAAGGGCCGGACTCTCAAACTAGGTCGGGAGGCCATCGCAGCATACCACAAGCAGTCTTTCGACTAGTACTCCGTAAAGTTCATTGATCTCAAATAGGTGAGAAAATGACAGGGGAATTTTTTTTCACGTAGTATGCCTGGGTGAACTGCTTAGCCATGAGTATTCTTGATTCAGAAAATCGCTATGCACATGCTAAAGAATTTTGTAATCAATTTACAAAATTTTCAAGAAGACCTCGTATTGTGTTTGGAACAAATGAATATGCACGAAGTATTGCAGGCAGCATTGATATAGATGGGTTTGTTAATGATTATTCTGGTGATATCACATATCTGGGTAAGCCTGTATATAAGACTGAGAATATACCATCTGATGCATTGGTTGTGTCTGCAGTGGTTCTTAGTAAACCGCTCACCGTATCAAAGAAGCTTGATAGATTAGGAATAGAAAATCTCGATTACTTCTTATTTAGAAGGTTTTCTGGGCTTGAGATATTACCGGTCACGATGTGGGACGGTTTCAATGATGATTATATTCGAAATACCGAGAAATATGACTGGGTAAGAAATATTCTTGCTGACACTACATCAAAAACTATATTTGATAACCTAATTGCTTTTCGAAGAACTGGTAATCTAGAATATATGAGTGATTTCACTGACTGTCCGCATCTGCAGTATTTTGAAGAGTTTCTTCGTTTTCCTGAAGGCAAACAAACATTTGTTGATGTTGGCGGGTATGATGGGTATACAAGTTTAGAGTTTATTCGACGCTATCCTGACTATAAGTCTGTCCATATATTTGAGCCTGAAAAGAGTAATATAGAAAAGGCGAAAGAAAAACTTAAGACCTTTGAGAAGATAAATTATCACATGATTGGCTTGTCAGATAGAGCTGGATCGCTAAGGTTCTCGGTTGATGGGCCAGCTTCAAGAATTGATGGGGCAGGGGAGTGCCTTATTAATATTGACAGGCTTGATAACATAGTGAGAGAGCCTGTTCATTTTATAAAAATGGATATAGAAGGCGCGGAAAATAGTGCCCTTGATGGCTCAGTTAATACGATATTAGATAGTCATCCTGTACTGGCGATATGTGTATACCATAAGGGTGATGATTTCTGGTTGGTTCCTGAACATGTTCTTTCTTATAGAGATGACTACGCTGTGTATCTGCGTCACTATACTGAAGGGGTCACTGAAACAGTCATGTTTTTTGTGCCAAATTAGTCAGCTTAGATAGTCAATTTAACAAATTTAATCGTGCAATCTGGCCAAAATGACTTTTCCGCAGTAGATTCAAGCTAAGTCTAATGTTTGTATCATGGTTAGGGTTTACAGATTTGTTCCGTTGTGTCGCCATCATATCTGTCCCTGTTTGGTGTAGGTATCGTCACTTGAGGCGTCACATACAGCTGTCCACTTGCCGATCTTGGTTGACTTCACCATCGCTTCAAGCATGTTTATTCCCTCCAATGCCAGTTCGGCACTGAATACTTCATCTGATGGCCAGATTCCAGTCATCTTATACGCTTGCAGACTCTGTCCAATATCCATATACAGATTGGCAAATGCTTCGATAAAACCTGTTGGGTGTCCGGCTTTAAATCGAGTATAGCGTGTCGATCCAGCCACTTGAGTGTCGTTGCCGCGATCCAGAACCTGCCTTCTGCCATCTGCGAAACAGAGAAGCAGCTCCTCAGGGTTGGACTGTAACCACTCAGCCGAGGCTTCGCTTCCATAGATCCGAATTCGCAACCCGTTTCGGTGACCAAGGGCTGATTTACTGAACCACATCTGCCCAAGAATGTTTTTTGAGTATCTGCAAAGGCAACTCACATTATCGATAACATTGAACCAGCCACATGTGGAATGGTCAGCAACGACTTCAAGTGGATGCTGATCAGTAAAGTAGTGGATCAACTGATGCAAATGAACCGCCAGATCTAAATAGATAATAGGGATGTTGCCATCATGGAGACGCCACTCCTGTGGTTGAGGTTTGTTCCCATGTGAATCAACTCTCCGATACCCCTCCTGAGGCATTTCTGCCTGAAAATGGAGGATCTCGCCGAGTACGCCGCTTTGGATCAACGACCTCAACTCGCGCGCCATAGGATAACCGGAATAGTTATAAGTGATGGCTAGAAAGCCTTTATGGGTATTGCGAGCTTGTATGATCGCCTCTATCTCAGCACTGGATGTCCCGAGGGCTTTTTCGCAGATCACAGGTACGCCTTGCGCCAGGCATTCAGATACTATCTGATAGTGTGAAGGTGTTGGTGTAAGGATCGTAACTGCATCCAGTTGATCCTTCTCCTTGGCAAGCATATGCTTCCAGTCATCATAAACGCGGTCACCAGAGACACCATAGACTTTGGCTGTTTCACGGTTTATTTGGGGATTCTGACTAAAGGCGCCAGCAAGCAGATACCAGTGGTTATCCAAGTTACACGCTGAAAAATGGGTATAACCGACAGCAGAGTCCAGGGCGCCGCCAATGAATCCTAATGCAAGGGGTGAAGAGGGCATTCCCGACTCCTAAAGTTAGTCGTAACTGACTGAATAGAGATCTCCGTCCAGAATAGTCTGATAGAGCCTCTGTTGCTCATTAATGCTTGAAGAACGAAAGAAAAATATTCCAGCTCTACCGTAAGGACTGGAGTCAATGTAGTCTCCGGATGTGGCAAGGGGTACAAATAAACGAATATCAACCGGCACAGAGAATTGATAACCCCAAAGTGACTCTCCCTTCTTAGAGGTGACTGTGTGGCGTGTGATTCTCTCAATGATTTCACGCTCTTTCCTGGGCTGTGGCTTTTTGCCAATGAATGGCGCAACATAGTTTTCAGCATAGGGGTAACCAGTTGAATACTCTATCAGCAAAGAATAGATATCTCCCGGGCAGCGTCTGGTTACCTCTAAGATCCAATAACGATTCCCGCAGACAATAAACTGTGTATGTATCAAGCCATCTGTTAGTGCTAAAGCTGACGCTAGTCGGCATAGGTCTTGGCGTATTGATTTGAGCATTTCCTCGGAAAACTCTTCGACTACCCGACTTGTATCTACAGTGAAGGGATTGATTGTGCACTCTTCCTGCACAATAAAGTCCGCTACTACTTCGCCGTTCTGGATAAATCCCGAGTGGCTGAATAGTTGTCCAGTAATGTACTCCTCAATAATTACTCCCTCGCTTCTGGATGCTGCTCGCGCAGTCTTAACAGCACTGTCAAGTTTACTGGAAGTCGTACTTGTCAGTACTGTCATTCCCTGTCCGCTGAATGAGTCCTCAGGCTTGACAATGACAGCTTCAACTTCAGAAGCTTGCCCTGGCGATAGAATGCGCGGCACAGGCAAGCCTAAGTCGTCAGCGACTTTACGGAACTTGCTCTTATTATTTATGATAGAATTATTGGTTGGAGTATCGATGCCGGGGAAGCGTGCCTGATTGATCTCTGCACAGACCTTATAGGAGAGATCAGTACAGCCTGGCACAAGGTAGTCAAAGGCCTTCTCTTTCACAATAGCAGTAAGGCGTTGAGTATCTGAATAGTCAAGTTGCAGATAATTTGACGCCAGCTTAGCTAATGTCTCTGCTGGCTTTCCCCCGACTACCCATACCTCATGCCCCATCTCGCACAAAGCATGATAGATAGGTACAGCAGCGCGGTTAGTATCAACCAGAAGCGTTTTCTTCATACTATTCTGGAATCCGCTGTGCTTTTTTAATTATATTTGCAATATGCCCAACCATCTCTGGGTCAAGGCTGGCATAAAGAGGAAGGCAAATCACTTTCTCTGCTGCAGCAGTGGCATTGGGAAGGCGCTCAGGGGATGAAGAGGGTAGTCCTCTGTAGGATGGGAGTTGACTGGTAAGTGGATAGAAATAGCGGCGACCGTGAATAGATGACTCTTTTAGAGCTTGGTAAAGTTGGTCTCTACTTTTTCCATACACAGGCTCCTCTACAAAGATAGGGCAATAGGCACCATTCGATGCTCCACAATCAAGCATGCGGATTCCTGGAATGCCGGCAAGTTGTTCCCGATACAACCGAATCAGGTGAACACGCTTCTCGATTTCTGCATCAATATATTTCAACTGAAGTAAACCAAGGGCTGACTGGACTTCATTCATCTTGCCATTGCTACCCGGTGCAACAACTGTGGTTTCATTGGCAAATCCAAAGTTCTTGAGATAGTCAACTCGTCTCTTTAACTTCTCATCATGGGTGATAAGAGCCCCACCCTCGATCGTGTTAAACACCTTTGTTGCGTGAAAGCTGAGCATTGAAAGATCACCAAAACTACATAGCGAAGCTCCATTATGTTTGGCCCCAAATGCATGTGCGGCATCATATAATACCTTCAGTCCGTAAGTGTCAGCGATACGCTGAATCTGATCGATGCTGCAAGGGTTACCATAAATATGAACAGGCATGATGCAGGTTGTCTTCGGGGTGATGAGTGACTCGATTTTTTCTGGATCCAGGTTGCATGTATCCTGGTCAGTGTCGCAGAAGACAGGTGTACAGTGATTCCAATAAATTGCATGGGTTGTCGCAGGAAAGGTGTAGGGTGATGTGATGACTTCACCTGTGATCTTCAGCGTCTGTAACCCCACCTGAAGGGCCATCATTCCGTTGCAAAACAGGGAGACATAGGGTACTCCCAGGTAGTCAGCCAATGCAGACTCAAATGCCTGGTGGAAGGGGCCGTTATTGGTGAGTTGCCTGGTTGACCATATCTGTTCCAGGAGTGTCACAAACTCATCAAGTGGAGGAAGTGAGGGACGAGTGACATAGGTTTGGCTCATGACTTGTACTCCACTGCCTTTAGCTATTCGTGGTGCTGATTGCCGTACAAGCTGCTCCAACCTGACAGCAAGGCGGACTCTACATCCTCTGTAACTTGTTTAAAATTCATCAGGGATGAGCTCTCTATCTCTTTACGAAGAGATTTACGGTTTGCAACGAGTGAATCCACATCTGCAGCGAGGTTTAAAGCGATATCGATATATTCATCAAAATTATTGGCAATCCAACTCTCTTTGCTGATGGCAGACAGAATTCTATTTGAGACATTCGATGCGATGGAATTGCCAGAGCGGGAAACAAGGGGCAGCCCCATGAATAATGAGTGATAAGAGGTGCTTTCTCCATGATAAGGATAGGCATCCAAGGCAATGTCTACTTGATTGTGTGAGGCCAGAAATTCTTGCATGGGTAGTCTGGATTGTAATATCACACGGGAGTTATCTACATCAAAGGTTGCGAAAATATCGTATAAGTAATCTCTCATGAAGGCATTGCTATGGTCATCAGTCATTAGTCTGATCATGGAGCCCGGGAGAGCATGCAGCAGCTTGGCCCAGACCTCCATGAGACTTTTGTCTATTTTTCTTAATCCATTAAATGAGCCGAACGTGATATAGCCATTTGTTATACAGGGCGGCTCTGAAATTGATGGTAGTTCAATCAAAGGATCAAAGTAAGAGATGTTTTTAATAGGCAGAATTGTTTCGGATGAGTATTTGCCAAGATTACATTTTTCTGCGGTATATTGATCTCTCAATGCAAAATCCATGCAATCCAGCCCAGTCGACATTGGTAGCCCCATCATTGAGACTTGCATCGGAGCTGGCCTGTTCAAAAAAGCCGACAAGCGATTGCCAGCTGTGTTGTTTGATAAGTCGATCAAGATGTCGATTTTGTCGGAAATAATCTTGTTCTCTAACTGCTTGTCGCTTAGATGGTAACAGTTGCACCAGAAATCAGATAATTCCCTGTATGAATTGGATATCTGGTCTTCACTAGCATTGTTTAAATATAAGTAGACGGAAAACTTAGATCTATTTAAATTTCTCAGAATAGGCATGAAATAGTTGGTTATGACATGTACTCGGAAGTCTGCGGATACAAAGCCTAGATTGAGTTTTCGGCCAGGCAGGCAATCTATCTTTCCATCATATCTCTTCTTTGAGTGTAGATTGAGAAATTCAGTGGCTTTTCGTATTTCAGGATAGATGGCGCTTTCTTCATCATTTGAGAATAGCAGCTGTACCAGATAATTCTGCTTTGCCACGGCATGATCAGGTTCGATTTCAACTGATTTTTTGCAACATGCCAGAGCCTCCTCCTGGCGCCCCTGATGTGAAAGGGCATGGCCCAGGTTGACATACACCTCTACAGTCTCATAGCCATGGGTTAAACAGTAGTCCAAAGCCTGCAGGGCCTCTTCATATCGACATTGGTCGTTATAGAGTTTGCTCAGTGCCAGATAGGCGACATAGGTTTCAGGATTGTTGCTAATGGTTTTTGCAAAATAGATCTCGGCTTTAGAGAAGTCCTTTTTGATATTGGCGTTGAAACTGCCAATCATGTAGTACATTAGGTTCTCTCTGCATCCCATTCGCTCAGCCAGTTCATAGGATTTCTCTGCATCCAGGAACTGTCCCGTTTTTTCCAATGCGACCCCGATCAGAAAATAGATGCAAGGTTCTGGGTTGCCGCCTGCAATGACCTGCTGGAGATGAGTGATCGCTTCCTGAATCCGATCTTGGCGCAACAGACAGCTGCCGAGTTGATATTGTGCTTGAGCATTATTAGGCTCTTTTTTTAATACTCGGGAGAGTAATTTGCTCGCTTCCGACAATTTACCCTGATTGAGCTTTTTAAGGGCTGTGGCTAGGTTGTTTGACATATCAATCCGTGCGCATCGATTTCATTAAATATAGATTCCCCTGGATTTTCTTGCCGAACAAAATTGACGAACTCTATTCAATAAGCTGCAACATGAAATCCCAAGCTGAAGCTGGCGGGCGAAGGATCGAATCAGTGCTTATCCCAAAATTAACTCTATAACCACTTTAGTGCCAAAGTAGGCCAGCATCAGCACAACAAAGCCGCTTAAGGTCCAGATCAGAGCTTTCTGCCCACGCCAGCCGAAGCGGTAGCGACCCCACAGTAGGGTTCCAAACACCAGCCAGGCGATGATGGAGAGTATTGTTTTGTGTGCCAGGTGCTGTTGAAACATGTTTTCAAGAAAAGCAAAACCGGAGAGCAGAGCCAGACTCAACAGCACAAAACCAACTGCGATCATTTCGAATAACAGACTCTCCATGGTCTGTAGCGGTGGCAGTGCGCGAATAAATCCCCCTGGATGGCGTCTACGCAAGTGGTGATCCTGTATCGCCAGTAACACCGCCTGTACACTGGCCAGGGTAAACAGACTGTAGGCCAGCATGGATACCAGGATATGGATGGTTAGCCCGGAAGAGAGCTGGCCGCTGATAAAGTGCACGGTCTGATAGCGGTTTTCCAGGTAGATCGCCAAAGCAGCAATCGGCATGATGACGATTCCAAGATTTTCCACCGGTTTGGTCAGGCTTGAGATCAGCAGTAACAGTGAGATAGTCCAGGCGATCAGTGAAAGGGCGTTGAAAATGCCCATATTTAAGCCAGCTGCAGCAACAAAGTTTTGATAGTGGGGGATCGCATGCAGCAGAACGCCCAGGAATCCCAGACCCAGTGCGATTGCCCGGGGTAAACCAGAGGTTTCCCGGCTGTTGAACAGACGCAGGGCAATGACAGCTCCCGCAGCAAGATATGCGATGATGGCAAGTGTGGCGATCAAAGACAAAACATCCTTATAGAACAATAGGCTTATGCTTGGATATTCGCACATTTAACGGCTTCTGTGAAAGGGAGAATGCCATTTCCTGAGAGCACAAACGCTCTACTGGTATATAATCACCGATTCGACTCACTCAGACCTGAAATGATTAACCGGTCTGAACAGGTCCTAGAGCTGATAACTAAGTAACTGATTGAGAGATTCATGTTTGACAATCTTACCCAGAGACTGGGAAAAGTCCTCACCAATTTGAGAGGTCAGGCTCGCCTGACTGATGACAATATCAAGGATACGATGCGAGAGGTTCGCATGGCCCTGCTTGAGGCCGATGTTGCTCTGCCTGTGGTGCGTGACTTCGTTGAGCAGGTAAAACAGAAGGCCTCCGGTGAAGAGGTGATGAAAAGCCTGACTCCCGGACAGACCCTGATCAAAATCGTCAATGATGAGTTGGTTCAGGTTATGGGGGAAGCCAATGAGTCCCTGGATCTGAGCGCTCAGCCGCCGGCAGTGATCCTGATGGCAGGTCTGCAGGGCTCTGGTAAGACAACCAGTGTTGCGAAATTATCACGCTGGTTGCAACAGGAGGGTAAGAAAAAGATCAGTGTAGTCAGTTGTGACGTCTATCGTCCGGCTGCGATCGATCAGCTGGAGACCCTATCTAAAGAGGTCGATGCCCAGTTTATCCCCAGCAAGAGTGATGAAAAGCCGGTTGCGATCGCCAAGCGCGCACTGGATCGAGCAAAACGGGATTTTGCGGATGTTTTGATCGTGGATACGGCTGGTCGTCTGCATGTTGACGGCGAAATGATGGAGGAGATCAAGCAGCTCCATCAAACGCTTGGTCCAGTTGAGACCCTGTTCGTGGTCGATAGCATGACTGGTCAGGATGCAGCGAATACCGCCAAGGCGTTCAATGAAGCTCTGCCACTGACCGGTGTCATCCTGACCAAAGCGGATGGTGATGCCCGAGGCGGTGCGGCACTTTCGATACGCCAGATCACCGGCAAGCCGATCAAATTCATCGGTGTGGGTGAAAAGATCGATGCACTGGAACCCTTCCACCCGGATCGTATTGCCTCTCGCATACTCGGTATGGGAGATGTGCTGACGCTGGTGGAGGAGGTCAGCCGCAAAGTTGATCAGGACAAAGCTGCCAAGCTGGCGAAAAAACTGCAGAAGGGTAAAGGCTTCGATCTGGATGATTTCAGAGAGCAGATGCAGCAGATGTCGAAAATGGGTGGCATGAGTGGCTTGCTCGACAAAATGCCCGGCATGGGCCAAATTCCGGATCATGTTAAAAATCAAGTGGATGACAAACAGGTTGGTCGTCTGATCGCTATCATCAACTCGATGACCCCCCAGGAACGGGCGTTTCCGGCAGTCATCAAAGGTTCACGTAAAAGGCGTATTGCCACTGGTTCTGGAACCCAGGTTCAGGATGTGAATAAACTGCTGAAACAGTTCACACAGATGCAGAAGATGATGAAAAAGATGAAAGGCGGCGGAATGAAGAAGATGATGAGAGGGCTTGGAGGTAAATTTCCGGGCGGTGGTATGCCTGGCGGTGGTTTCCCCTTCTGAACTTATTTGAGATGCGGCCCACTTGTTATGACGCACCACACTAGCTTGTTTAATGGCTGACTGAGTGGTTAGACAGGCCCCATCCAGCAAAAAAACAGTAAATAAACCGATTTCAGGATGCAGAACCCTAAATTAATGCAAATTTAGCTCTTCACATTGGTTAAATCTTAGCTATAATACGCCGTTTCCCGCCGGCAGGTTCCGGTGTGTTAACGATTTTCTCAAGGATACATCATGGTAACCATACGCCTATCTCGAACCGGCGCTAAAAAGCGTCCGTTCTACCACATCGTGGTCACAGACAGCCGAAATGCCCGTGACGGCCGCTATATTGAGCGCCTGGGCTTTTTTAATCCCGTCGCCGTTGGCTCTGAAGAGGGTTTGCGGGTTGATCAGGATCGGATACAACACTGGATCTCCAAGGGTGCTCAGCCCAGCGATCGAGTTGCGACCCTGTTGAAACAGGCAGCGAAGCAGCAGGCTGCCTGATAGGATCTGCTGTTCTCGTCCTGAGTTATAAGCTCATAGGGCAGAGACGATGTCAGATAAAGATATGATCATAATGGGCCGGGTTTCTGGCCTGTTTGGTGTAAGGGGATGGGTAAAGATCTACTCCTTCACTTCACCGAAAGAGGGCATACTCGGCTATAAGGTCTGGTACCTTAAACGCCAGGGTGAGTGGCAAGAGTTCAAGGTTGCCGCAGGACATCCCCAAGGTAAAGGGATAGTCGCCCAGATCGAAGGTTATGACGATCGGGACCGTTCCGTTGAGCTGGTCGAAAGTGAGATCGCGATACGTAGAACGCAATTGCCTGCACTGCCTGCAGGTGAATATTACTGGACCGACCTCGTTGGTTTGCTTGTCTATACCCTGGATGGGGTTGAGCTGGGCAGGGTCTCCCATCTGTTTGAGACAGGGGCAAACGATGTGTTGGTGGTCAAGGGTGATCGCGAAAGGCTGATTCCCTATACCGTTGGACAGGCGGTACAGGAAATAGATCTGCAAGCCGGACGGATGACAGTTGACTGGGACCCGGATTTTTAAAGCTATGCGCTTTGATGTGGTAACCCTGATGCCTGGTATGTTCGATGCCCTCAAGGGCGAGGGTGTGGTAGCCAGGGCGATCAATCGGGGCATTGCTCAGGTTGAACTCTGGAACCCCCGGGACTACACCACAGACGTACATCGGACTGTGGATGATCGTCCCTATGGCGGTGGGCCAGGCATGGTGATGAAGTATCAACCGATACAGCATGCCATCGAAGCTGCCCTGGCTGAATCGGGCGATGCCAATGTGGTCTATATGAGCCCACAGGGTAAGCGTTTCGATCAGCAGTGTGCCAAGCGACTGGTTGAGCATCGAAAGCCTCAACTTTTGATAGCTGGCCGCTACGAAGGGATAGATGAACGCATCATCGAGCGTTATGTCGATGAAGAGTGGTCCATTGGTGACTACGTACTGAGTGGCGGTGAATTGGCCGCTATGGTTGTTTTAGATGCGGTGATACGTCTTTTACCCAATGTCCTGGGTGATGCGGATTCCGCTGAACAAGACTCTTTCATGGATGGGTTGTTGGATTGTCCCCACTATACCCGTCCTGAGGAGATTGATTCGATGCCGGTTCCGCCTGTTCTACAGAGCGGTAACCATGAAGCCATTCGTCGTTGGCGATTGCAACAGGCTTTGGGGCGTACCCAAATACGTCGTCCTGAGCTGTTGAAAGATCGCCAGTTAACGGCGGAAGAGAAAACTTTTTTAGCAGAAATTAGCGCAGCGTCGGGAGACGCAAAGCAAACAGAGGAGCAATAGACCATGAGCAATATCATCGCAGAACTCGACGCCGAGCAGATGAGTCGTGAAGTTCCCGATTTTGGCCCAGGTGATACCGTTGTTGTTCAGGTTAGGGTCAGAGAGGGTGAGCGTGAGCGTTTACAGGCATTTGAAGGTATCGTAATTGCCAAGCGCAATCGCGGCCTTAATTCAGCCTTTACCGTACGCAAGATTTCTCATGGCGAAGGTGTGGAACGTGTATTTCAAACCTACAGCCCGACTGTCGCTTCAGTCAAAGTGACTCGTCGCGGTGATGTTCGTCGTGCCAAACTCTACTACCTGCGCGGTCGTACCGGTAAAGCGGCTCGTATCAAAGAGAAAATCTAACACTTCGCACGATTGCGAATTTAGATTTCCGGCCTGTTATCAAGCAGGGTGGATATGAATATGAAAAACCCTGGCATATTGCCGGGGTTTTTCTTTTTTGGAGGGGTGGGTCAATAGGATCGGTATTTTTCCAGAGATGCGTATGTCGAGACACGACATACGCTGGTTTTTTTCCAATCTTTCATGAGTTGTTGGGAGCTTCTCCCACTACAACTCAACAATGACCTGTTTTATGCTGTTATCTTCTGGATAGGGTAAGACCTGGAAGTAGAGTGACCTCATCAGATCAAGCATCTTAAAGTTATTGCTCAATACCTCACCCTCCATCCTCACCAGTCCTCTGTCTCTGGCTATCTCCATTAGGTGATTCATCAATTTATGGCCAATGCCCTGGCCTTGCCACTTATCCGCAACAACCAAGGCAAACTCACAACTCCGTTTGTCCGGATTGATTACATATCGGGCGACACCCAGCTCGACTTCATGGTGCTCATCTTCTGTCACGGCAATAAGTGCCATCTCATTGTGATAATCGATTTGTGTGAAACGTGTGAGCATTTCCGGGGTCAACTCCTGGATCGAGCTCATGAAGCGGAAATATTTTGCCTCGTTTGAGAGTTGTCTCGTGAAGTTCTGTTCCAGATCGGCATCTTCAGGTCGAATCGGGCGTACAACAATATTGATGCCGTTAGGAAGTTGGCCGTGAGTCACAAGATTCACCGGATATGGGTGGATAGCCAGGTGATGGTAGGGGTCGGTGGATGGGCGGGGATAATCGACCCGGATACGGGCATCGACTGCGACTGCTCCCTGATCATCGAGAATCAATGGATTGATGTCCATCTCCTGAATCCAGGGTAACTCACACGCCATACTCGAAACACGAAGCAGCACATCAACCAGTGCCTCACGGTTGGCAGCGGGCATGTGCCTGAACTGATCCAACATCTTGGCGGCCTTGGTACGATCGATCAGATCACTGGCCAGGCGACGGTTCAATGGAGGAAGCGCAATGGCAGAGTCTCCCATTACTTCCACAGTGGTACCACCACTGCCAAAGCTGACTACGGGGCCAAATACTGGATCCCGCACGATGCCGATCAGTAACTCGCGACCATTCGGGCTTTGATACATCTGCTCTACGGTCACACCTTGAATGGTGGCGTCAGGGCGGGTCTCTTTGACCTGCTCGACCAAGTCCCGGTAGTTGGTGCGCACTGCCTGGGCATTATTGATATTCAAGCGGATGCCTCCAGCATCAGATTTGTGCGAGATATCTGGTGAGAATATTTTCATCGCTATCGGAAAGCCGATGGATTCAGCAAGAATCAGCGCTTCATTGGCAGATCTCGCTACACCATTGCGTACAGCATTGATACGGAAAGCGCCGAGGATTGCGAATGATTCAGGCTCAGATAGCACTTTACGCTGTTCTGATAATGCGCTCTCAATAATCAGACGGGCACCGTCTGCATCAGGTTGCACATGACGACGGGAACTCTTGGCTGGTGTCTGTAACAATAAGCGCTGATTCTTCTGATGGGATGATAGGTAATAGAAGGCATCAACTGCATTTTCAAGGGTACGAAATGAAGGCAGCCTGGCATTATTAAACAGTTTGCGTGCATTCTCGACCTGCTTGCCACCCATCCAACTGGTGAGGATAGGTTTTTTATGTTTGTCTGCCAGCTCGATAAGCTCCTGGGCAACCTCATCCGGTTTTGTCATTGCCTGTGGGGTGAGAATGACAATGGTGCCGTCGACGCCAGGGTCATTGAGGCAGATATCCACAGCAGCGCGATATCGTTCAGGTGGGGCTTCACCAATGATGTCCACTGGATTGCTGTGTGACCAGACATCCGGAAGGGCCTGATTCAGGGCTGTAATTGTCTCATCACTGAATTTAGCAAGTTCAATATTCAGATCTGAGGCTCGGTCGGCAGCCATAACACCTGGGCCACCACCGTTGGTAATGATCGCCAGCTTGTCACCATATACCTGGTAGCGGGAGGATAGGGCCTTCGCTGCTGAGAAGAGCTGGGAGATTGTCTCGACTCTTAAAACACCCGAACGGGAGAGGGCGGCAGAAAATGTTTCATCACTACCGACCAGTGCGCCGGTATGGGACATTGACGCTTCTGCCCCTGCTGCGTGACGCCCAACCTTGAGAACAATTACAGGCTTGATGCGCGCAGCTGCACGTAGACCACTCATAAAGCGACGGGCATTTTTAATCCCTTCTATATAGAGCAGGATACTGTCAGTCTTAGGATCGGAGACCAGATAATCGAGATAATCACCAAAATCCAAATCAGCTGAGATACCGGTGGAGATGACTGTCGAGAAACCGATATCGTTAACCTCTGCCCAGTCAAGAATAGCGGTACAGATTGCGCCTGATTGTGAGACCAGCGCCAGGTTACCGGGCTTGGCGTTGTTGTTGCCGAAGGTGATGTTGATACCCTGGTCAGGCCGAATAAGACCAAGACAGTTTGGGCCGATGAAGCGAATACCGAACTCTTTGGCAACCTCGACCACACGCTCTTCTATTCGAAGTCCGGCTGGGCCCGATTCACGGAAACCGGCGGAGAGGATAATCATGGTTTTTACGCCGTGTAATCCACAGGCTTCAACTATGGCTGGGATGGTTTTTGCCGGTGTCGCAACGACAACCAATTCAACCGATTCATCGATCTCTTGAATCGATTTATAAGCCTTTATTCCCTGAATCTCCTCATGCTTTGGATTGATCGGGTAGATTGCGCCTTTGTATCCGGAGGAGATGAGGTTTCTAAAAACCACTTCACCAACCGAGTTTTCCCTTTCGCTGGCGCCGAACATAGCGACGCTTTTAGGTGAGAATAGAGGGGTTAAATAGTGTGATTGCATGAGTTCCAGCCTGTATGAACTTCTAGTGTGGTGTACTATTTATACGTTACACCATACTGGTGATAATAGTGAGAGAGAATATCCGCTTATACTCACGGAAGCACGGTGTGATAGTCTGAATGAAAACGTTTACATGGTGACGTCGATGAGCACTTAGTTTATCGGCATGTGTGGTTGGAAGTTTACATCTAAAAAATTACAAATTCTTTACCTAAGTAACCGTTTCTGAAGATTCATAATAAGTATTATGCTGCTTAATGAATGCAGCTGAAAATTGGGAGTTTTTTTGTGAGAACGGCCTATATTACCCACCCAGACTGCCTGGGGCATGATACTGGTGTGGGGCATCCTGAAAATGCATCAAGACTGCAAGCAATTGATGATCGTTTAATGGCAGCCCAGCTGTACGATTTTCTGCGCCACTACGATGCGCCTGAAGTATCCCGTGAGCAACTGTTACGTTGTCACGATGAAGCCTATTTGAATCAGGTTGAAAAATTGATGCCTGAGAGTGGTCATGCACACCTGGATCCGGACACAGTGGTCAGTCCACAAAGTTTAAAAGCTGCCAGGCGTGCTGCCGGGGCTGCGATAAAAGCAGTGGATCTTATTATGCAGGAGGGATTACGGAATGCATTTTGTGCCGTACGTCCCCCCGGCCATCATGCAGAGCGTATGAGAACAATGGGCTTCTGTGTCTACGGCAACGCTTCTGTTGGTGCTGCACATGCGATGGCGGAATATGGACTGGAACGTGTGGCGATTCTTGATTTCGACGTACATCATGGGAATGGCAGTGAAGATATTTTTCGCGACGATAAACGGGTGATTGTCTGTTCTACTTTTCAACATCCCTTTTATCCCTACACTGATATTGAGGAGAGTCCGGATCATATTATTTGCGCACCTTTGCAGGCAACTGCGAAAAGTGCGGATTTCAAAGAGGCAGTGACTGCTCACTGGCTTCCAGCTCTGAATCACTTCCAACCGCAAATGATCTTTGTCTCTGCCGGTTTTGATGCCCATATTGAGGATGAGATGTCAGGTGTAAGTCTGACCGAAGCCGACTATCGTTGGGTTACTGAGCAGATAGTGGATATTGCCGATAAGTATGCAGAGGGCAGGGTTGTTTCAGTCTTGGAAGGCGGCTATGAACCTCATGCGCTTGCACGAAGTGTGGAAGCGCATATTCGGGTGCTAATGGATTTGCACTGACTCAATGATTATTAACCCTGAAGACGACATACTTAGTCGCCGGGTTAATAGTAATTGGTCAGGTGATTTTTTTGTCGAACACTGCCGGGTGAAACACCGAATTCCCGTTTGAAGGCTCTGCAAAAAGCGGCTTCTGATCGATAACCACAGCGTTCAGCGAATCTCACAAGCGGTTCAGATGACTCGGCGAGCTGTGAGCGGGCGATCAGCATGCGCCAACGCGTCACATAGTGCATTGCTGTATAGCCAACAAGCTCTGTAAACCTTGCCGAGAAGCCGGAACGGGACATTCTTGCCTCAGTAGCCAAGGCAGCAAGGGTCCACTCTTGTTCAGGGTAACGATGAATGGCAGCAAGTGCTCTACCAATATGCTTGTCGCGAAGTGCGGATAGCCAGTTCTGGTCTGGTTCATCCAATGAGGAGAGCCAGGAACGGATTGCCTGGATAACGAGAACATCTGCCAGGCGGGTTATTACCGTCTCGCCACCAGGACGCAGCTCTCTGGCTTCACGGGTAATCAATTCAAGGGTGCTCTGTATCCAACTGCCTTCCTCCTCCTTCCAGGTATCAATCTGTAGTACCTGAGGAAGCAGGGTAACAATCTGTTGTCCAGCGACATGATCAAAACGAACCAGGCCGCAGGTTAATTGGGTGAGTTCACCATCGCCACCGTGACGCATAATTTCATAGCGTTCACTTACAGAGTCTACGGGAATATCAAATAGTGGTTGTGTCTCACCATTCAGCTGGCTGCGAACTGTGTGGCCTGAACCGTGAGGTACCAATGCCAGACTACCCTGTTTAAGCAGGTGGGGCTCCTCACCTGAGACCTCAAGCCAGCATTCACCTCTGGTCACAACATGAAACATCATGTGACCCTCAAATGGTGGTAACTCAATACCCCATGGCGCCTGAAGTTCAGAGCGGCAGTAGTAGGTTCCATTCAACTTGAGAAGATGCAGCGCTTCCCCGATCGGATCTGAAATGTCGGCAATGGTCGGTTTTGGTTGCGTGGTCATGATGTCTGTTTTCCATAGCCCCTGGAGTCAAACTGTTTGGTCGTCGGGATAATATCCACTGTTCTGGACGAACTGTATATAAATATAGACAAACTGTGATTGTTGGTCTTTTTTCTTTTATCTAGGATTAACGCATAAATCAGAAACACTGATTTCTTATAGACGACAATCTTTAAAGGAAACCCTACTATGGCTAACAAACCGATACTCATTATTGGTAAGAGCGGCAAGACCGGACATCGTGTCAATCAGCGCTTATTGGACATGGGACTGAATACGCGAGCAGTTTCAAGATCAACAGATCTGCCTTTTGATTGGGAGGATCGCGAGACCTGGCCTGCTGCACTTAAAGGTGTGGCTTCTGTATATGTTACTTATCAGCCTGATTTGGCGATACCTCAAGCCGCTTCAGATATTGAAGCATTCGTAACATTGGCCAGGCAATCAGGCTTAGAGCATATCGTGCTTCTTTCCGGGCGAGGTGAAACAGGCGCTGAAAAAGCGGAAGAGATTGTGCAGTCAAGTGGTCTGGAGTGGAATATTGTTCGGGCAAGTTGGTTTTTTCAAAACTTCAGTGAGAGTTTTATGATCGAAGGTATTCTTGCCGGAGAGCTTGTACTGCCTGCTGGTGATACGCTCGAGCCATTTATTGATGCAGAAGATATTGCAGAAGTTGTTGTTACCACTTTGACTCAAAAGCAATATCGCAATCGGGTCTATGAACTTACAGGGCCGCGTGCGATGAGTTTTTCCGAAGCCATGAAAGAGCTCTCAATCGCTCTGCAAAGAGAGGTGAAATATACCCAGGTTCCTGTTGATGCCTACATCAACGCACTTGAGGAAGAGGGCGTTACAAAGCAGATGCAATGGTTATTGCGAGAGCTTTTTACAGAAGTTCTTGATGGTCGAAACAGTCAGCTGCAGAGTGGTGTAGAAGAGGTACTGGGTAGGCAGGCGACAGACTTCAGGGTCTATCTTAAGAGAACGGTTGATTCAGGTTATTGGAGAGTGGATGAGCAGAAATTAGTCAACCTCTGACCATTAATCCAAGCCCCTCCAACTCTTTCTGTAAAGGATGCGGAATAAGTCGTAGGGTGGGGCCATGCCCCACCATATTAAGCTGGAAAATAGTAAAATGTAACCAATTTTCTTATTCAAGATATAGAGTATTAATCTATTGGTAGCGAGTTATTTAACCCATTTTGGTGGGGCATGGCCCCACCCTACGATTTTTTCCTGTGCATCAAAACAGTTTGCGTGGAGCGGGTTATGAGTTGACACCTAACCGTCAATGTTATTCTGTTTCAAAACTGTGGTTCTTCTTGATAGCGTGTCATTAATGATTGATAAAATTACCCGACTCTTTCCAGTATGGGTGATACTGGTCGAGGTGCCGACAAGCATTAAATTGAGGCTTCCGAGATGTTGCTATATATGATATTCAGAATTGAATAATAGCTAGTTCTTTTTCCTTCTACACTGGACTTCAGATAGCAGTTTTTTTACCAGATTCATCAAGGGATACAAATGTGATCGTAGTCGAAAATATGCTCGACTCCTGGCCGCATTCAGAATCTTCGGCAAGTACGGAGACCCGGTATTGAACCGATGACTCACCCTTTTTGCTCTGCTGGATATCGAAACGGAGAATGGCACCCTCCTGCACGCTGCGATGAAAGGTTACCCGATCCATGCCTTTGGTTACGAAGTGACGACCGGGGTAGTCGTGAACTGCTGCAATCCAGGCGTACTCATCGACCCACTTCAGTAGGTTGCCGCCAAACAGGTAGCCATACTGGTTGAGGTGTTGGGGCAGTACCAGTTTGTGATTTTCCACTACGCTTTCAGTTCTGGTGGTGGTGTAGGAGAGTTCTGATGCATGATCAGATGCCAGCCTTGATCACCCTTGCGAAAGATATTGGTGGCATAGACCGGTTGCATCCCCGCTTCGGGGCCAGCATTGACCCACTCTTCGATCAGATGAATGGCGATACTCTCTGACTCAATCCAGCTGAGGTGTTTGATCTGCATCTCCAGAGAGATATCGCTGTTGAGTAAGGAGGACCAGACCTCTTCGATTGCTGCCCTGCCGCGTTGAATGGGCATCATTGGAAGCAGGCAGAGAGTCTCCTCACTCTCATCCCATACCGCCATCATGGCACTTAGGTTTTTTTCATCGATTGCATCATAGTAGGCATCTTCAGCATCTTGGGGGGTGGAGAATGGGGTGGCCATATTACTTTCCTGATCTTGTCACTGTTGGATTGTTGAGGATTCTACGGGATTCCCTCATAGAGATGATAGAGGGTGTTTATTAATAAGGTGGTCGATGAACCGTGTAGAAACTACACGCTCCACTGACTTGTTACTTTTATTAGTCAGCTGGTAGTAAGAGGTTGAGCGCAAATAATCCAGTGTGGATGGGGCTAAGCATCACCTGATTGATGGATATCATGGTGGTGCTACTTATTACTTGGCGATACTTTCTTCCATGTGCATCACCATCCCCTCATCCGCAAATGTTGGACGCAGTCGATCCTTTCCCGCCTGGGTCTGGCTGACAGAGACACCGGTAAGATTATTAACTGCAGCAGGACTGTTCAGTCTGCTGCTGTGGCTGATAGAGCTCTTGCTGTTGCAGGGTCAATCCTGGGATTGGATGATTTTCGATCTTATGTTTGCAATTTTGCCCGCATCTCTTTTTGGTGCTGTGCTCAGCCATATGCCCATTTGGCTGAAAGTGACCCCTCTACGTTATGTCAATTATGGGATGCTGTTTTTTGTGATATTGGCCACTCAATTGGTTTTTCACCTGTCGATAATATTCAGTGGTTCACCCGGTCCGTTCTACCTCTCTCTGCTATTGATAACCTGGATTGCCTGTTTGAAATTGGTGAAAAATTTCTTAAGCAGCAGTTTTCAGCGGCGTCGTTTTATTGAACAGGCTCTGTTTTCTCTCTTGTTGGGGGGAGTCTCACTCGGGGCGCTGTTAGCGGCACTGAACCTTTCAGGAGCGCTTGAGGGCCAGCAATACTACTGGCTGGCTGGACTCTCTTATCTGCTGCCGCTGGTGGTTTTTCTGCTTATTCGTAGCTTGCGTGACACGCCACGTATTCCCTAACTCCTCCGCTTTCCGTATCATCTGGCCTCTTCCTGGCCAGTAGCAACACTTAACACAATAGATGACTGATAAAATCGATCAGAGTTTTGAAGGGATCGAACGGGTTCCTCTCAACGAGTTTACCGAGAAGGCGTACCTGAACTATTCCATGTATGTCATTCTCGACCGGGCGCTGCCAAATATCGGCGATGGGCTGAAGCCGGTTCAGCGCCGGATTGTCTATGCCATGTCTGAGCTTGGCTTGAGTGCGGGGGCTAAATTCAAGAAGTCGGCGCGAACTGTCGGTGATGTACTGGGCAAATTCCATCCCCATGGTGATTCCGCCTGTTATGAGGCGATGGTGCTGATGGCTCAGAGCTTTTCCTATCGCTATCCACTGGTGGATGGTCAGGGCAACTGGGGATCGCCGGATGATCCTAAGTCTTTTGCCGCAATGCGCTATACCGAATCCAAGTTGACGGTCTATGCGCAAACTCTGCTCTCAGAATTGGGGCAGGGGACAGTGGAGTGGGCGCCCAATTTTGATGGCACCCTACGCGAACCTGAGATTCTTCCTGCAAGACTGCCGAATGTACTGTTGAATGGCTCATCAGGTATAGCGGTCGGCATGGCGACAGATATTCCGCCGCATAATCTACGGGAGGTTGCAGGCGCCTGTGTCCATCTCCTGGAATCGCCTAAGGCCACTCTTGAAGAGTTGATGGCGTACATTCCTGGACCGGATTATCCAACTGATGCTGAGATCGTTACCCCGGCCGAAGATCTGATCAAGGTCTATGAGACAGGGCATGGTTCGATCCGGATGCGTGCCTGTTATGATCGCGAGAACGGCGACGTTATTGTCACTGCACTGCCCCATCAGGTATCCGGAGCGAAAATACTGGAGCAGATTGCGGCCCAGATGCAGGCCAAAAAACTACCGATGGTCGAGGATCTGCGGGATGAGTCCGATCATGAGAACCCAACCCGCCTGGTGATTGTGCCTCGTTCCAATCGGGTTGATGTGGCTCGTTTGATGTCACATCTATTCGCCACCACCGATCTTGAACGGAGTTATCGGGTCAATCTGAACATGATTGGTATTGATGGCCGTCCAGCTGTGAAGAATCTGCGTGGGCTGCTTACTGAGTGGCTCAGTTTTAGAACCGAAACCGTTCGCCGGAGATTGCAGTATCGCCTGGATGAAGTGCTTGAGCGGTTGCATATCTTAGACGGTTTAATGATCGCCTACCTTAATATCGATGAGGTAATCGCGATTATCCGCTACGAAGATGATCCCAAGTCTGAGCTCATCAAACGTTTTTCTCTCTCTGAGGTGCAGGCGGAAGCAATTCTCAATCTGCGTCTGCGCCATTTGGCCAAATTGGAAGAGATGAAGATAAAGGGTGAGCAGGATGAGCTGGAAAAAGAGCGCAAATCACTGCAATTACTACTTGGCTCCAAACAGCGGATGCGCACCCTGATTCGCAAAGAGTTGCAGGCAGACTCAGAAAAATACGGCGATGAGCGGCGTTCCCCCATTGTCGAGCGAGAATCTGCTGAGGCCTTGGATGAGACAGATCTGACCCCAAGCGAAGCAGTCACAGTCGTGCTCTCAGAGATGGGTTGGGCTCGTACCGCAAAAGGGCATGAGATCGATCCGGCAGGTTTGAACTATCGGGCGGGTGATGGATTTCTTGCCGCTACCCGTTTAAAAAGCAACCAGCAGGCGGTATTTTTGGATTCTAATGGGCGTAGCTACTCTCTGCCCGCACATACCCTGCCCTCTGCACGTAGTCAGGGGGAGCCGCTTACAGGTCGGCTCTCTCCAGCTACCGGTGCTACATTCTGCGCGGTATTGGGTGGGGATACCCAGCAAGAGTATCTGCTGGCTTCAGATGCTGGTTATGGATTCCGGGTTGGACTGGCAGATATGCTGGCAAAGAACAAGTCAGGTAAAGCCTTGTTGAGTTTGCCCAAAGGGGGGCAGGTGATGGTGCCGGAAATGATCACCGATCTCGAGTCGGATCGGGTGGTGAGCATCTCCAATGAGGGGCGTATGTTGGTCTTTCCGGTCGCAGAACTACCTAAACTTGCCCGAGGCAAAGGTAATAAATTAATCTCAATTCCGCCAAAACGAGTGGCGGCGCGAGAGGAGTTTGTGGTTGCTATTGCCGTCGTGCCAAAGGGTGGCAGCCTTACCGCCCATGCGGGTAAGCGCTATATCGTGCTCAAACCTTCTGATCTGGACGGTTTTCAGGGCGAAAGGGGGCGGCGTGGTGCAAAGTTGCCGAGGGGATTTCAGCGGGTTGATCGTGTTGAAGTTTCCTGAACTTCAACAGGCGGCTGGCTTTTTTAGCTTGTCGGTGTTTATTAACTTATTGATATAAATTAACAAAACTTAGTATAACGCGAATTTTTTTATCTTGATCCAGGGTCTGAGAAGGTATAAAAACAGAAGGAGTTTGAGCTTGTAGGCGTCAAAAAATGTACTTAAAGTGAAATAACCGCACTTTTGGTTCACATTTGCCGTAGAGACTTACTCCCTAGATCGTTATAATGGTCAGTTCACAGCTGGGTAATTGGGGCTTAGAAACCAATGATCTGGCAGAATCAAGCGAAAGTGGCGGAATTGGTAGACGCGCTGGATTTAGGTTCCTGTGGGGTAACCCGTGAGAGTTCGAGTCTCTCCTTTCGCACCATTTTTCCCTGAAGGTCGATAAGTTAGACTGGCAGGAAATTTCCATACCAAATTAAGAATTTAATGACAGATAGGGCTGTCAGGAGAATATACATGCAAGTTTCGGTGGAATCGGGAGAAGGGCTTGAGCGACGTCTAACCGTCGAGTTGCCTGCAGAGCAGATCGATGCGGAAGTGACGAAGCGCCTACAGCAGATTGGCCGAACCGCCAAGTTGGATGGTTTTCGTCCTGGTAAGGTACCTATGAAGTTTTTACGTCGTAACTATGGCGGACAGGTATTGCAGGAGGTCTACGGCCAGATGATAGAGACCAGCTATCAGGAGGCCATACAGCAAGAGAAGCTGCAACCTGCGGGCATGCCAAAAATTGAGCCTGGCGAATCAAATGAAGAGGGACGTTTCAGTTACGTGGCCACTCTGGAAGTGATGCCTGAAATTACCTTGAGTAAGGTAGAAGGTGAGGTTAAACGCCCAGCTGCAGAGATCACAGAGCAGGATATCGATGAGATGATTCTGAAGCTGCAAAAGCAGCGTGTAACCTGGAATAGCGTCGATAGAGCTGCTGCAGATGGGGATCAGGTAAAGATCAGTTTTACAGGTACCATAGATGGTGAGGCCTTCGAGGGCGGTAGTGCTGAGAATGTCGACCTTGTATTGGGTTCAGGAAGAATGATCGAAGGCTTTGAAACTGCCCTGGTTGGTATGTCGAAAGGGGAGAAGAGCAGCATCGATCTGCAATTCCCTGAAAACTACCGGGTGGAAGAGTTGGCAGGAAAACCTGTAACGTTTGCGGTAGAGATCAGCGATATTTCAGAAGAGGTACTACCTGAGGTCAATGATGAGTTCGCCAAGGAGTTTGGTGCAGCGGATGGCGTTGATAAGCTGAAAGCGGATGTGCGTGAAAATATGCAGCGCGAGCTTGCACAACGAATCGAAGCCCAAGTGAAGAATCAGGCAATGGATCTGGTTTATGAGCAGAACAAGATCGACATCCCCGCTGCGATGGTGGATGAGGAGATCGAAGCGCTGCGTAAGCAGACCAGGCAGCAGCTGGGCCAGGGGGCTGGAACCTTCGAGCTGCCCCGTGAAATGTTTGAAGAACAGGCTAAAAAACGGGTCACTCTTGGATTGGTGATTAGCGAAATAGTTAAGCAAAACGACATTCAGGTCGATAACGATCGAGTAAAGAAGAGAATTGATGAATTTGCTGCCAGTTATGAGAAGCCTGAAGAAGTGGTAAATTACTACTACAACGATGAGCAGCAACTAGCAGCAGTACGTAATGTTGTGATGGAAGATCAGGTCGTAGATTGGATTCTTGACCAAGTCACAATTACAGATGAGCAGACAACCTTTGCCGAATTGACGGATCAGGGTTGAAGTACAGAGGAATAGTAAACGATGATTGAAACAGTGTCAGGAATGCCGGATGCACAAAGCCTTGGTCTAGTACCGATAGTTATCGAGCAGACTGCACGAGGCGAGCGCTCTTTTGATATCTATTCCAGATTATTGAAAGAACGGGTCATATTCCTTGTCGGGCCTGTAGAAGATCAGATGGCCAATTTGGTAGTGGCACAGCTACTGTTTCTGGAATCTGAGAATCCGGATAAGGATATTCATCTCTACATCAACTCCCCAGGTGGATCGGTAACCGCTGGCTTATCGATTTACGATACCATGCAGTTTGTTAAGCCTGACGTCAGTACCATGTGTATTGGCCAGGCGGCAAGCATGGGTGCGCTGTTGCTGACCGGTGGCGCCAAGGGTAAGCGTTACTGCTTACCTAACTCACGCATGATGATTCATCAGCCCCTGGGTGGTTTTCAAGGGCAGGCAACGGATATAGAGATCCATGCGAAAGAGATCCTATTGCTGAAAGAGCGTTTGAACGGCATCATGGCAGAACATACAGGTCAGAGTCTTGAGAAAATATCAGGTGACACTGACCGCGATAACTTTATGGGTGGAGATGATGCAGTTGCCTATGGCCTGATCGATTCTGTATTGTCTAATCGTGGTGGTATTGATAACAGCTGACAATCGGCTCAATAATGAGGTTGAAGCATGCAATGGATGGCGTGATACTCGAGTCAGGGTTTTTCGTCGCTAACCTTGCCATATAGGTGCAGTTAGATATGATTGAAGTAGAGCAGGTTGAATTCGGCTTGAAGGAGTGAAATATGAGCAGTGACAAGAGCGGTAAAAGTGACGACGGTAAGCTGTTGTATTGCTCCTTTTGCGGCAAGAGTCAGCATGAGGTGCGGAAACTGATTGCCGGTCCTTCCGTCTTTATCTGCGATGAGTGCGTCGAGCTTTGTAATGACATTATCCGTGAGGAGATGCAGGAGCCCGGTGAAGACAGCATCAACAAGCTACCCAAGCCTCAAGAGATAAAAAAGACGCTGGATCAGTATGTTATTGGTCAACAGAGGGCAAAAAAAGTGCTTTCTGTCGCTGTATATAACCACTACAAGCGGCTTGATGCCATCGGTAAGGATAGTGAGGTCGAACTGGCCAAATCAAATATTCTTCTGATTGGTCCCACTGGGTCGGGCAAAACCCTGCTCGCAGAGACCTTGGCCAGATTGTTGAATGTGCCCTTTACGATTGCTGACGCCACCACGCTTACAGAAGCGGGCTATGTTGGCGAAGATGTTGAGAACATCATTCAGAAGTTGCTGCAAAAATGCGACTACGACGTCGAAAAGGCGCAGACAGGCATAGTTTATATCGATGAAATCGATAAAATTTCCCGTAAATCTGATAATCCGTCCATTACCAGAGATGTTTCAGGTGAGGGTGTACAACAAGCACTTTTGAAACTGATTGAAGGCACTGTAGCTTCTGTCCCTCCTCAAGGTGGTAGAAAACACCCGCAACAGGAGTTTCTACAGGTTAATACCTCAAATATCCTGTTTGTTGTAGGCGGCGCTTTCGCTGGGCTGGAGAAAGTGATCAAAGATCGTTCTGAAAAGGGCGGTATCGGTTTCTCAGCTGAAGTCAAAAGTAAGGATGATTCCCGTTCAGTTGGGGACATCATCGTCGATGTCGAGCCTGAAGATTTGATCAAATATGGATTGATACCTGAGTTTGTGGGTCGTCTTCCTGTAGTTGCAACTCTCCAGGAGCTGGATGAAGACTCATTGGTCAAAATCCTGACTGAACCTAAAAATGCTCTGACCAAGCAGTATGGCCGTCTGTTTGAAATGGAGGGCTGCGAACTGGAGATCAGAGAAGACGCCCTGCGTTCGATTGCTCGCAAGGCAATGGCCCGCAAAACCGGAGCTCGTGGTCTACGCACCATTTTGGAACAGGTATTACTGGATACCATGTATGACCTGCCTTCAATGGATGAGGTCACCAAAGTCGTTGTGGATGAAGGGGTTATTGCAGGTGAGTCAGATCCGTTAATGATCTACGAAAACAGCGATAAACAGATCGCTGCATCTGATTGATCCATAAGCACATTTGTATTTTTATTTAAATGTATACGCTTCTGGCAGCATGTTAACTATGCTGTCAGAGCGTCTCTATTCAGGGTGGTTGAACACCGCCTGATTCTGACTTTCCGTTAATTAAGATAGCGAATAGACTTGAAACGTCAGGCTTTAAGCCATATATAGGATAATATCTGTCTAAATAGGTCTGTGTGTTGAACATTCAGTAACCTGTCAGACTCAAATCCCTATGTTGACGCTGTAGTACCTGCAGTTGAACTATTTTCAGGCAGGCTTCTGCCTTATGAGGACATTTGAATGGCTCAAGAGCAAAAAGCAGCCGGATCGACTAAAGACCAGTCCAACATTGTGCCGGTACTACCGTTGCGCGATGTGGTTGTCTATCCCCATATGGTTATCCCTCTGTTCGTTGGCAGGGATAAGTCGATATTGGCACTCGACTCAGCCATGCAGAGTAACAAGCAGATTCTACTGGCAGCGCAAAAGAGCGCAGATGTCGATGATCCTGATATCGGCGACATGTATGCGATCGGCACATTGGCCAATATCTTACAGTTGTTAAAACTCCCCGACGGTACTGTCAAAGTATTGGTTGAGGGTGGTGAACGGGCAAGAATTCTTGAATTTGTGGAGAACGATGAGTTCTTCAGTGCCAGACTCGAGACTCTGCCTGATGCCATTGATCTGGCTGGAAAAGAGACAGAGGTGTTGATGCGTTCAGCAACCAATCTCTTCGATCAGTATGTCAAGCTCAATAAAAAAGTCCCACCTGAGGTGCTTACTTCACTTTCAAGCATCGATGATCCAAGTCGTTTGGCCGATACCATTGCAGCGCATATGTCTCTCAAGCTGGATGAGAAGCAGCATGTGCTTGAGATGCCCAATGTGCGGGAACGTTTAGAGCATCTGATGGGGTTGATGGAAGGTGAAAATGACATTCTGCAGATGGAGAAGCGAATTCGTGGTCGGGTTAAGCGCCAGATGGAGAAGAATCAGCGGGAGTACTACCTGAATGAGCAGATGAAAGCGATTCAGAAAGAACTCGGCGAAATGGATGATGCACCTAACGAAATCGAAGATCTGACTAAGAAAATCGAAAATGTGGGTATGACCAAAGAGGCTAAGGAAAAGGCCAATAACGAGCTCAACAAATTAAAACTGATGTCGCCAATGTCAGCCGAAGCGACTGTGGTTCGAAACTATATCGATACCCTTGTGGGTCTGCCTTGGAAAAAGCGCACCAAAATTCGAAATGATATCGGTGCGGCTAATGAAGTGCTTGATGAAGATCACTACGGTCTGGAGAAGGTCAAGGAGCGTATCCTTGAGTATCTGGCGGTACAGCAGCGCGTGCGTAAGCTGAAGGGCCCCATTCTCTGTCTGGTAGGCCCTCCTGGTGTTGGTAAAACCTCATTGGGACAATCCATTGCGAGAGCAACAAACCGGAAATTTACCCGTATGGCCCTTGGCGGCGTCAGAGATGAGGCTGAGATTCGTGGTCATAGACGAACTTATATTGGAGCTTTGCCCGGTAAGATCATCAATAACCTGAGTAAGGTTAAAACCCGTAATCCACTGTTTCTGTTGGATGAAATCGACAAAATGGCGATGGATTTCCGGGGCGATCCTGCCTCTGCGTTGTTGGAGGTACTGGACCCTGAACAGAACCATACTTTCAATGATCACTATCTGGAAGTTGATTTTGATCTGTCAGAAGTGATGTTTGTAGCCACGGCCAATACACTCAATATCCCGGCCGCACTGTTGGATCGTATGGAAGTGATTCGTCTCTCAGGTTATACCGAGGATGAAAAAGTAAATATTGCGGAACGTTATCTTGTCCGCAAGCAGATGGAGAACAATGGACTGAAACCGGAAGAGCTTATCATCAGAGAGGCTGCAATTCGGGATATCGTTCGTTATTACACCCGTGAGGCGGGTGTCAGAAACCTTGAGCGTGAGATAGCCAAGATCTGTCGCAAGGTTGTGAAAGAGATACTTCTGAAGAAAACCAAGACCAAGGTCACTCTGACGCCGAAACGTCTGGATGAGTACCTCGGGGTCAAACGTTTTCGTTATGGCCGTGCGGATGAGCACGATCAGGTTGGACAGGTTACTGGTCTGGCCTGGACCGAAGTGGGTGGTGAACTGCTGCATATAGAAGCGGCGCTGATGCCCGGAAAGGGCAGACTCAGCCATACCGGTCAACTGGGTGAAGTGATGCAGGAGTCAATTCAGGCTGCCATGACTGTGGTCAGAAGCCGTGCTGAATCTTTGGGCCTGGAAGAGGATTTCCACCAAAAATATGATGTACATATCCATGTACCTGAGGGGGCGACCCCAAAAGATGGTCCGAGTGCCGGTGTGGGAATGTGCACTAGCCTGGTTTCCGCCCTCACCAAGATACCTGTAAAGGCCGATGTGGCGATGACTGGAGAGATCACCTTACGGGGAGAGGTATTACCCATAGGCGGGCTCAAGGAGAAGCTGTTGGCTGCTCATCGCGGTGGTATAGCAACAGTTATTATTCCAGAAGAGAATGAGAGGGATCTTGTTGATATCCCAAAGAATATCAAGGAAAACCTAGATATCATACCTGTTCGCTGGATCGATGAGGTGCTGCAGATTGCGTTAAATGACGTACCTCAGCCGAAGCAAACGAAAGAGACGAAAGGTGCTGAGTCAACGAGTAAACGTGGCGCTAAGCGATCTCAGGAAGCGGTTAAGAAATCTGGTACACCTACAAAACACTGAGACTTTGTGAATTTTTAACAATACCTTGTCACAGCTTGGGTTCTTGCGGCCAGCCCGCTTCTGCCTTAGCTTGACAGGCTATCTGGCAGCCGGTATAAATTCTGGCGTTTCCGGCTCTGAGTGAGCCATTACACACATAATTCTTTAGGCGAAGTGATTCGCCCAGACCATAGGGGAAACTGATTAATGAATAAGGCCGAACTAATTGAGGCAATGGCGGAATCCGCGGACATTTCTAAAGCCGCAGCTGGGCGTGCACTTGACGGAATGGTTAGTGCCGTGACAGACGCAATGAAAGCTGGTGATACGCTTTCTCTGGTAGGATTTGGTACCTTCTCCGTGAAAGAACGCGCTGCCCGTGATGGCCGCAACCCCCAGACCGGAGAGACGATTAAAATCAAGGCATCAAAAATTCCTTCATTTAAAGCTGGTAAAGCGTTGAAGGATGCAATAAACTAGCGCGCCTTCTACCGGGGTGCTTAGCTCAGCTGGGAGAGCATCGCCCTTACAAGGCGAGGGTCGCAGGTTCGATCCCTGCAGCACCCACCAATTAGGAGCGGTAGTTCAGTTGGTTAGAATACCGGCCTGTCACGCCGGGGGTCGCGGGTTCGAGTCCCGTCCGCTCCGCCAATATCGATCATCAACGGGGTATCTCAATCAGATACCCCGTTTTTGTTTAAAATAAATACCAGGAATAGTTCCCGGTTATAATAATTTCGAGTCACTGATCATGCTTCAGGAAATCAGAGATAAAGCGCAAGGCTGGATCGCTTGGGCAATCGTTATACTCATCTCCATTCCATTTGCTCTATGGGGAATTCAATCCTATTTGGGCATAGGTTCAGAGCCAGTGGCCGCTAACGTCAATGGCGTGGAAATAACTGAACGCGGCCTGGAATCTCGTTTTCAACGTTTTCGTCAACAATTGCGTGATCAATTGGGTGCAGCCTATCGGCCAGAACTCTTTGATGATGTTCGTATGCGTAAAGAGGTTCTCAACCGGATGGTTGGAGAAGAGGTGCTGCAACAGGCTTCTCACGAAATGGGGCTACGTGCTGGCAACAGTATGATACAGGCCACAATTCTGGGTATGTCCATGTTTCACAAAGATGGCCGATTTGACCAGCAGACCTATGAAAGGGCACTGCAACTACAAGGTCTCTCTCCTGCCGCTTTCGAGGATCGGGTCAGGCGTGCGCTTGTCTCTGAGCAGTTGGCTCAAGCCATCGATAATGGGGTCTTCGTTACAAATCGTGAAGTGACAGAGAGCAACCGGCTGCAGAAGCAGACCCGAGAACTCTCCTATTTCACCATACCAGCTGCAGATTTTATGGTTGAAGATGCGGTAACTGAATCCGATATCGAGACTTACTACAAAAATAACGAAACCGTATTTATCGCTCCCGAGAAGGTCAAACTTGAGTACATACTGCTGGATGCTGCCGCGATAGGGGAGACAGTGACAGTCAGTGACGAGTTACTGAGAGGCTTCTACGACGACAATCAGGATCTGTATGGTCTGCCTGAACAAAGAAAAGCGAGTCATATCCTGATTCAGGTTGCTGCTGATGCAGAGCAGGCCAAGGTTGATGAGGCGCTTGCAAAAATCGATGAATTGGCAAAGAAGATAGATCAACAGGAGTCCTTTGCCGAGTTGGCAAAAGTCCACTCCCAGGATCCGGGTTCCGCTGCTGAGGGTGGTGATCTGGGTTTCTTCGGTAAAGGTATTATGGATCAAGCCTTTGAAGATGCTGTTTTCCGTCTCGAAGAGGGGGCTGTCAGTGAGCCGGTACGCAGCAGCTTCGGTTTTCATCTGATCAAGCTGACCGGAATTAAGTCGGGTAGTGTCAAGCCCTTCGAAATGGCTAAGGCTGAAGTTGAGAAGGCCTATCGTTTGGCCGAAGGTGAGAAGCTCTATTTTGAAATGGCTGAAGAGTTGGCCAACGTGAGTTATGACGATCCAACCTCCCTTGAACCTGCGGCTTCAGAATTAAATCTGTCAATTGAACAGAGCGACTGGATGACCCGGAATCAAACCGAGGGTGTAATTGCGAAACCGAAGGTGTTGGGTGCTGCTTTCAGTGATGATGTTTTGCGGGAACGCAATAACAGTGAGTTGATTGAGCTCGATAGTACCAGTTCCGTGGTTGTGCGCATTTTAGATCATCAGGAAGCATCTGTGCGGCCTTTGGATGAAGTGCATGATCAAATCTCTGAACGGCTAGCCAAGCAGAAAGCGGAAGAGCAGGCCGGTGCAGAGGCAGAAAAGCGCTTGGCTGAAATCAATGGTGATAATCCACTGCTTCAGGCAGCGGGCAGTTATGCTGTTACGGGGCCTGTTACAGTCGATCGCAATAGCAGGGAGTTGCCACCTGCGCTATCAAGTGAACTGTTTCGTACAGTTAAGCCTCAGCCAGGAGAGGTGATGCCAGGGAGTGTCAAGTTGGCGACGGGTGACTTCGCTGTGTTTGTGCTGTCAAAAGTCACTGAAGGCGAATCGGCAGAAGCTGAAGCCAGCAAACAGCAAGCCGATCAGATCCGTCGTCTCTATGGCCGAAGCTATTACGAGCGGGTAATGGACGATCTGGAGGCACGGGCCGATATCGAAATTCTTCTGAAGCAGAGTAGCGAATAGAAGTCCCTGCTGTTTTGATCAGTGAGCTGATATCTACATCAGACATAGTGATCCGATGGCGGGGTTTCTAGAACCCCGCCATCAATCTTCCCATCTAAATCCCTTCAATTTGCCGTAATATTGGATTGACCTGAATAAATTCTCTATTGGGTTTTATCATGACAGCTATAGGGCTACTTCTTTAGCCAACAAATCGAGGTGTTTTTGACAGATAATCATGAAACTGGATTCTGCAGTTGACCGTTGTTATCCATCGTAAGGAAATGATTCGCGATTAACGGCGAACGACACCTTGCCGGACACGCCGGGATTTCCCTCGAATCTATCTCCAACTAGGTAGTGTCAATAATCTTTCGCTCTTTGTTTGGCGGTAGCTTCGTAGTTAGGCAGTTTCTTGCTCCAAGTATTGCTTCTTGAGCGCCTCC
>JBEVWG010000042.1:0-72294 GCA_040506705.1 Candidatus Thiodiazotropha sp. 6PLUC1 | reverse complement strand
CTTTGTTGGTCTTTGGTTCGTTTGGTCACTTACCATTTAACCAACGAGGCCACCGCCTCTTCAAATGTGCGAAAGAAATTTTACGTTATCAATACAAGTATTAGGCCCCAATGATTCCTTTAAAGTGTATGGTGTTGGTTTCTAAAGTTCCTTTTCTTCAACGTAACCCATGTGAAAGAAGTTATCATCCCGGTACAAGAGTATGCACTATTAAGGATTTGGACTTTAGTATCAGGCCATGGTTGGTCGTTCGGCCTTTTTAGGAACTGGTGGTAGAGACAATCCCACTCCAAGTTGACGGGGGTCCATGTTTCTGTCTACTTTTCCTTTGTGTTGGAGGCCGATGAAAACAGCTTGTGCTCTGGACCATATTCCCAGTTTAAGTTTGAAATCTTTCCACATCTCAGCAGGACTGATCTTGAAGATATCATCATAGGTATGGTCTGTAGCTGTCGCAAGTGTTCCGTTAGGCCAGATAGCTGCGTAGAGTACTGCATTAACAAAGTGGGAACAGATAACCGTTTGCTGTAAGACATTACTCATGCCCCCGCTTCGATATGAGTCATCCAAACGTTTGAGTAGGAACTGATTAGCGACCAGAAGACGTGCCCCTGGATGTGGCTTAAAACTTAAAGTGGCCAGATCCCAAACCGGATATTTCGGCCTGCCTATATAGGCCAGTCCGCAACGGGCAGACTTTGCAACGGCATTAATCATATGACCATACAGTCTGCTACGTACGACCAGGTCGAAGTTAACTCGTTCTGATACGGGATTCTTCTTTAATCCAGTTTCACCAATTTCGATAACTTCACCGTCAGAGTAAATGCCAACATGTTGTATGACCAGTACTGAAACACCCAGATTAATGCTGTCTCCATAAGCCTTGTACTGTGTCTGATCTTGACGATCCTGACCTGCAGCGATAATACCCTGCAGAGGTTTACGTTGATCAATGCCTCGAGGGACCCAACGAAAAAGAATATCGCCATTTACCAGATTGAGATGCTCCGCACTACTCGAAGTAAGCTCAACCATTACCTCATGAGCTAAATTAGGACCCAGGCGGGCAGCGAACTCTTTTGGCTGTTTTTGTGACCACTTTGTGATGGAATCTTTCAGGTCGGTCAGAATGTGATTATGCAGATAACCATTCACTGCCGCATTATTGTGATAGAGGCGAAGTTTCTTGATGACATCCTTTAATTCAGGACTTTTAACATGCCCGATTCCCCTCTGGGCTTCCCTTTCAAATTGTTCGGCACGCCTAATGTGACTTGGCATATCAGCATCTCCTGTGCTTGAAACACCATTTACGCTCCCTCTACTATCTATCAGTTAAGTATAGGCAATCTTAATTATCAATACATTTCTTTGTGCGTCCCGGTGTTTTAGCTACAATCTTCCAGCGAATATGCATGACATACGTCATTATTAACCCGGCACCTTCTCTACGCGCGCAGCTGATTTTTTAATAGTCATCACTATGATCGCGGATGCAAACCATATTAACCGCATCCCAATCGCCTCAGATAAGATATCCGGGCTAGGTTAGCCCATCATAACGTGGTAATCTTGCCTGCTTTTATCCATTTTTCTTGAGTCCAATGGCAAAGCAGATCCAAGCCATCCGCGGGATGAAGGACATCCTGCCCCAACAGACCCCTGTCTGGCAGTTTTTTGAAGACCGGGTACGTTCGGTTTTGAGTCGATACGGCTATGCGGAAATCCGTATGCCGATTGTCGAGATGACCGACCTTTTCAAGCGCTCTATCGGCGAGGTTACCGATATTGTTGAGAAGGAGATGTACACCTTCGAGGATCGCAATGGGGATAGCCTTACCCTGCGTCCTGAGGGTACTGCGGGTTGTGTCCGCGCCGGGCTTGAGCATGGTCTGCTCTTCAATCAGACCCAGCGGCTCTGGTATCAGGGGCCGATGTTCCGCCATGAGCGTCCTCAGAAAGGGCGCTATCGGCAATTTCATCAGATTGGTGTCGAGAGCTTTGGCATGAGCGGGCCGGATATCGATCTTGAGCTGATTTTAATCACTGCCAGAATCTGGCGGGAACTGGGCCTGAATGATCTGGAGCTGCAGATCAACACCCTTGGAACAACCGAGGAACGGGCGAGTTATCGCGATCAGTTGGTCGACTACTTCAAACAGCATATTGACCTGCTGGATGAGGACAGTAAAAGAAGACTTGAGAGTAACCCGCTGCGGATTCTAGACAGCAAGAATCCTGAGATGGCCGAATTGATTGCTGAGGCGCCAACTCTGATGGCACATCTTGGTGACACCTCACGTGCCCACTATGAGGCGATCTGTCAGGGTCTCGATCTGGCTGGGGTGGCCTATGTGCAAAATCCCCGATTGGTGCGCGGTCTCGACTACTACAGTCGTACCGTGTTCGAATGGGTCACTGACAGCCTGGGTGCCCAGGGTACTGTCTGTGCTGGTGGTCGCTACGATGGCCTGGTGAAACAGCTGGG
Organism: Candidatus Thiodiazotropha sp. 6PLUC1; assembly: GCA_040506705.1. Classification (GTDB taxonomy): domain Bacteria; phylum Pseudomonadota; class Gammaproteobacteria; order Chromatiales; family Chromatiaceae; genus Thiodiazotropha. The sequence goes on along the minus strand of JBEVWG010000042.1, from coordinate 69,803 downwards.
TGGCAGAGAGACCTCTGCGGTTGGCTTCGCCATGGGGATTGAGCGACTGATCTCTCTGCTGGAAGAGATTGATCTGACGGAACGTCTGCCGGTTCCTGACGTCTATCTGGTGACTTTGGGTGAAGAACCGGAAAGGGTCGGTCTGAAACTGGCTGAGCAGCTTAGGGATGCACTGCCTGAACTGCGTCTCATCAACCATTGTGGTGGTGGTGGATTCAAGAGCCAATTGAAGAAGGCAGATAAAAGCCAGGCCCGATTTGCACTGATCCTGGGTGAGGATGAACTTAATAATGGGGAGATCGCCCTTAAGCCTTTGCGGGGCGGTGAACAACGACAAATCAAATTGTCAGAACTCGAAGTAAAATTGGCAGAAATGCTGGTTGAGCAGGGGTGACTTCGGGTTGAAATCAAATAATCAACTGAGTTGAATGGGTTAGAGACTTATGAGCACATATCAGACCGAAGAAGAACAGGTCGAAGCCATCAAGCGCTGGTGGAAAGAGAACGGTACCTCAGTGATCGCCGGATTGGTGATCGGGTTGGGTGGCGTTTTTGGCTGGCAGACTTGGGGTAACTATCAGGATCGTGTTGGCGGTGAGGCCTCGGTAGCCTTCAGCCAGTTGGTCAGTGCGGTGCAGCGTGGTGATAACGAATCTGCCGCTAAACAGGCCGAGTTGTTGAAACAAAACTTTGATGGTAGCAGCTATGCACTGTTCGCCGGATTGTCAGAAGCCCGTCTGCTGATGGAGGCGGGTGACAGCGCTGCAGCCAAATCGAAACTGGAGTTGGTCATCAAGGAGAGTAAAGTTTCTGCACTGACCCAGATGGCACAACTCAACCTCGCCAGAATCCTGCTTGATGAAGGTGATCTTGACGCTGCTGAGCAGCAGGCTGCTATCGAAACTGGCGGTTTTGCAGGTGAATTTGCGGTGCTTCGTGGAGATATTGCCCATGCGAAGGGCGATCTTGTGGCGGCTGCTGCAGCTTATACCGAGGCTATGACAAAAGATATCAGTGACCGGGCTCTGCTGCAGATGAAGCTCGATGATCTGGCCGTTGCCACACCCTGAGGCCAAGATGATTCGTCACCTGATCTGGTTACCCATGCTGCTAGTGACTGGCTGCAGTATATTCACAGGTAAAGATAATGCTGATCCGCCATCTGAACTGGTGGAGTTACAGCAAGAGCTTCGAATTGAATCCATTTGGGATGAGGATTTTGAAGGGGGTGATGGGGCGCAATTGAAATTGCCCCCTGCCCATGAATATGATCAGCTTTATCTGGCCGAGCCTTCTGGTGAAATCTATGCTATCGACATGAAAACCGGGGATACACTCTGGTCAGTGGATATAGATAGCCCATTGAGTGGCGGGCCTGGGATTGGAGAAGGTTTTCTAGCTGTTGGCACAATGGAGGCAGAGCTGATTGTGCTCAACAGTGCTGATGGTACTGAACGTTGGCGTAAGCGGGTAGGCAGTGAAGTTTTGTCTGTCCCTGCAATCGGTGGCGGCTATATTGTCTGCCGGACTGGCGATGGCGGTGTGGCTGCCTATGCAGCGGATAGCGGAGAGCGCCGTTGGCTCTATGACCGTAGTGTCCCGGTATTGTCGCTTCGTGGTGACAGTTCACCTGCAATCAGTAACTCACTGGTGGTATCCGGATTTGCAGGGGGCAAGCTGATTGGCTTGACTCTTGACGCGGGTGTGGTGGCCTGGGAGGCTTCGATTTCCACACCTAAAGGTCGTACTGAACTGGAACGTGTGGTCGATATCGATGCTGATCCCAAACTGGTGGAGGGCACGGTATATGTCACTGCCTTCCAGGGTGAAGTTGCTGCTGTATCGGAGTCCAGCGGGGTTGTGCTGTGGCGACGGAGCATCTCCTCACATGCCGGTCTTGATGCTTCCTGGCGGCAGCTATTCGTCACAGATGAAGAAGACCATGTCTGGTCACTTGATGCCACCAATGGTGCTACTTTGTGGCAGCAGAAAGCACTGCATGCCCGACGTCTGACGGCACCTGCCATGATTGATCAATATCTGGTTGTGGGTGATCTCGATGGATATGTTCATTGGCTCTCTCAGGAAGATGGCCGTCAAATGGCGCGGGTGAAAGTTGGCAGTGATGCGATACGTTACCAACCTCTGGTAATCGACGACCAGGTCTATGTCCTGGATGAGGGTGGAACCCTGACAGCTCTGAAGGCTCACCCAATCGAAGCTGAGAACCCCTGATGCTACCTGTTATTGCGCTGGTTGGACGCCCAAATGTGGGTAAATCCACCCTCTTCAATCGTCTGACCCGCAGTCGTGACGCCCTGGTTGCAGATCAACCAGGGCTGACCCGCGATCGAAAATATGGCACTGGCAAGCTTGGTAAGCACCCCTATGTGGTGGTGGACACCGGTGGCATCAGTGGTGACCAGGTGGGAATTGACGTGCTGATGGAGCAACAGGTTCGTCAGGCGATTGGTGAGGCTGATCATATTCTGTTTCTCCTCGATGGTCGGGAGGGGTGTACCGGAGGTGATGAAACCATCGCCCAGGAGTTACGCCGTACCGGAAAGCCGGTAACGCTCGCAGTCAACAAGAGTGAAGGGTTGGATGAAGATCTGGTGGCCAGTGATTTCTATCGCTTGGGATTGGGTGATCCACAAGCCATTGCAGCTGTTCATGGCCGGGGCGTGCGTTCACTTATCGACAGCGTTCTGGAGCAGATGCCGTCGCCTGAAGAGAAGATTGCTGACGAGGAAAAAGGCATCCAGATTGCCGTGGTTGGTCGTCCCAATGTAGGAAAATCTACTTTGGTTAATCGACTGCTGGGGGAGGATCGGGTGGTGGCTTATGATCAACCCGGTACTACCAGAGACAGTATCTACATCCCCTTCACCCGTAACGACAAACACTACACCTTGATCGATACCGCAGGGGTCAGACGTCGGGCACGAATCAAAGAAGCCATAGAGAAGTTCAGCATCATTAAGACACTGCAATCGATGCAAGAGGCGAATGTAGTGCTGCTGGTGCTTGACGCACAACAGGAGATCGGTGAGCAGGATGCTACCTTGGCTGGTCATGTACTGGAGAGCGGCAGGGCGTTGATCCTGGTGATCAACAAGTGGGATGGCCTCTCCCAGGATCAGCGGGAGTGGATCAAAACTGAAATTGAACGAAAACTCCCATTCCTCAGTTTTGCGCGCCACCACTATATCTCTGCACTGCATGGTTCTGGGGTAGGGGATCTGTTCAGGCTTGTAGATAATGTCTACGCCAGCGCTATGAGTGATCTGGCTACTCCTGAATTGACTCGATTGCTTGAGGCCCTGGTGCAGGAGCACCAACCACCACTGGTTCATGGGCGCCGTATTAAATTGCGTTATGCGCATCAGGGAGGAAAGAATCCACCCCTGATCGTTATCCACGGTAATCAGACGGATAAAGTGCCCGACGGCTATAAACGCTATCTGATCTCACGCTTTCGTACTGCGCTGAAACTCAAAGGCACACCGGTTCGTCTTGAGTTCCGTTCCGGCGACAACCCTTATGAAGGGAAGAAAAACAAGCTAACCAAACACCAGATTCAAAAACGGCAGCGTCTGAAAAAGTTTGTATCGCGCAAGCGCTGAGGCCTTCCAGTATGTCCCAGTCGTTATCCCATGACGAAAGAGTTACCGGTCTGCTTCAACAGGCAGGTGTTGATCGGCTGCAACCTGAACAGCAGCGATTCATCCAGCAACAGGCAGTCACACACCGTTTTACTCAGCAGGAGTTGAGACAACTCTGCGACATGGCCGCAGACCTGGCGATGTGGGGTGAAGAATCTCTGCAGCACTATTGGGCGAATGACTATCCAGCTGGCATGGCACCCAAGCAACATCGAAAATGGTTACTTGATCATCTGCGGGGGCAATGGCAGCAGTTACGGGAAGCGCCGAATCACTATCCAGACATCCCCGTAGCACCCGCCAGAGCAGAACAGAGAATCCGCCGAGTAAATACAGAAAAAGAGAGGCTGGGATTGGGGCCTTGTCCTGTCGCCTCTCCTCGCACCCGCTGCTGCAATCTGCTGACACTGGATGCTGTGGAAAACTGCGGTTTTGATTGCAGCTATTGCAGTATCCAATCCTTCTATCATGGTGATGAAGTAAAGTTTGATAGTCGGTTTCCAGAAAAACTTGCTCAGCTGGAGATCGATCCGCAGCGTTTCTACCATATCGGTACAGGTCAATCCTCTGACTCCCTGATGTGGGGTAACCAGGCTGGTATTTTAGATGCGTTACTCGAGTTTGCAGATAGACATCCCAATGTCATTCTTGAGTTGAAAACCAAGTCTAAGAATATCCAATATCTGCTAAAGAGGGATCTACCGAGTAATATTCTCTGTACCTGGTCACTGAATACACCGACCCTGATCGCCCATGAGGAGCATTTGACCGCCTCACTTGATGAGCGTCTGAATGCAGCGCGACGTATGGCCGACAAAGGGGTGTTAGTCGGCTTTCATCTTCATCCGATGATTCACTACGATGCCTGGCAACAGGATTATGGTGAACTCTTCCAGCGTCTTGAAGAGACTTTTACTGCGGATGAAGTGGTGTTGGTGTCGCTTGGTACTCTGACCTACATTAAGCCGGTAATAAAGCAGCTCCGCGCTCGCAAAGGTTTTCAGAGTAAGATTCTGCAAATGCCCTGGGTAGAGTGTGATGGTAAGCTCTCATATCCAAAAGAGATCAAACAGCAGATGTTCAGTTTCGCTTACCAGGCGTTGCGCTCCTGGCATGAGCGGGTTTTTTTCTATCTCTGCATGGAGAACCACGATCTCTGGCAGCCGGTGTTTGGTTTTGAATACCCGACCAATCAGGATTTTGAAGCGGCCATGAAATCTGCCTATCTGAATAAAATAGAAAAACTGAGCTAGGGCCTGTTAACACTAGTCGAATTGACCCTGCTGAAGCTATTTTTCCGCCCAGCGGCGTTATCATTCGCTCATGTAGATTGACTACATCACATTAGAAGGGGAAATAATGAATCAACAGCTTCTGGTCGGCTTAAGCTTCTTTCTCTACATGGTGGTGGTTTTAGGGATTGGTGTTATCGCCTGGCGACGCACCCGCAATCTATCTGACTTTGTGCTGGGTGGCAGGCGGCTTGGCAGTTGGGTAGCAGCACTAAGCGCCAGTGCCTCAGACATGAGTGGATGGTTACTGTTGGGTTTGCCTGGATACGCCTATCTGGCCGGAGTTGAAGTGATCTGGATAGCCTTGGGTCTGATGTTGGGAACTTGGCTCAACTGGCGACTGGTTGCTGCGAGATTGAGGACGGCTTCTGAAGAGGTGGGAAATGCCCTCACCCTGCCTGAGTACCTTGCCAATAAATTTCAAGACAACAGTGGCATCATCAGAGTGGTCTCCTCTGCTTTTGTATTGCTGTTTTTTCTCTTCTATACCAGTTCCGGTCTGGTGGCTGGGGGTAAGCTTTTTGAAGCTGTGTTTGGTCTGCCCTATCTCTGGGCGGTAGCTACAGGTGCATTGGTGATCATTCTATACACTGCATTTGGTGGATTTCTTGCGGTCTCATGGACCGACCTCTTTCAAGGTCTTTTGATGTTGATTGCCCTGGTTGCGATACCTCTGTTTGCTTTGGGGGATATAGGCACTGTTAGCCAAATAGCTGCAATGATAGGTGAACAGAATAGTGAACTACTCAACCCCTTCACCGACAGCAAAGGTGAGCCCCTGGGTTTGATTGCCATTGTTTCATTGATGGCCTGGGGACTGGGTTACTTTGGCCAACCGCACATCCTTGCCAGGTTCAAGGCCATTCAAGAGGTCGGGTTTGTGCCCAAGGCCAGACGCATTGCAGTAAGCTGGGTGTTTGTCGCGCTTATAGCCTCCTGCCTGACAGGCATGATCGGCATCACTTTTTTTGAAACTCCACTGGATGATGCGGAAAAAGTATTTATCCGTCTGGTGGAAGTGATGTTTCATCCGCTGGTGGCTGGCATCTGTCTTGCTGCAATACTGGCAGCCATCATGAGTACCGCAGATTCCCAACTTCTGGTCTCGTCGAGTACCTTTACCCAAGACCTGTATCGACTGGTTCGTAGAGAGGCCTCAGAATCAGAGTTGGTGATCGTTGGTCGTCTGGCTGTAGTCACCATAGCTGGGATTGCATTTTTACTGGCCATGGATCGTGATAACAAAGTACTTGATCTGGTCTCCTACGCATGGGCCGGTTTCGGTGCGGCTTTCGGGCCTGCGGTAGTGCTCTCTCTCTATTGGCGTGGTATGAACCGCTGGGGTGCATTGGGCGGTATTCTTACGGGTGGGTTTACGGTTATTGTGTGGAAGCAGTTAGAAGGTGGTTTGTTCGATCTCTATGAGATTGTTCCCGGTTTTCTGTTATCACTGGTGATGATAGTCATCATCAGCAGTCTCACTGCTGATAAACAGTCGAATCCAGGATAACTTAAAAACCGGAAGGTACTCGCCGTCTTGATCAGTTAAACCGTTGGGTGGAATAGACCCCAGCTCTCATGACTGCTTTTGAATAAAATCCAAACAGGTTTGCAGAACCGCTTTATCTCTTAGTATCTTCTTATGTCCCAGGCCTGATGTGGTGACAAGCTGAGCATCTGCACTCACTGCTATTAAATTTTCAGCATGTTGATAGGGCACTTCCTGATCCTGTTGGTCATGCAACATGAGTATCTCTGTCTTGATACGCTGAATAGTATTGATAGGAGAGAGTTGGTGCCACTCCCAGGGTTTATCGAATCGATTCAGGTATCGGCGGTGCGCCTCATCTCGCATCGCAGCTGTAACTTTCTCGTTCATAGCAAATGCTTCTCCGAATTGATTGGTTATCCAGTAGATATCTTCAAAGCAACTAAATAGTATGAGTTTTTCTACTTTGATTTCGAATCTGTCGATGGCCAACAACGCAGTGCCGCAACCGAATGAATGACCAATCAGCACTTTGATAGAGTCAAGTGATCCTGCAACCGCAACCAGCGCACTGGTTACGTCAAGTGCGTTAGTTCTCTTGCCTGAAGATTCTCCATGTGCAGGTGCGTCGAAGGCTACTACCTGATAGCCTGCGCTTACAAGTAGTTCGATGAGTGCATAGAAATGGGTGCTACGTCCTCCCCAGCCATGACTTAGAAGTACTGCCGGACCCTCACCCCAGGTATAGATGGCAATACGGTTCCCATCGATGGTTTTGTAGTGCTGCTTGCCCTTCTCCTTTATTGCCATCTCTCTACGGGGAGAAGGAAATCTAGGTGGGGTCATGAATAGCGGTAGTGCGAGTTTGCCGGCGAGGGTAGGTGCAATGCTACCCAAGGCGCTGAAAAAAAATCGGGTTACAGCAAAAAACAGGCGTACTTTGAGTGGGAATTTATGACTACTAAAGGGGTTACCGGTGGGCTGTTTTTGTTGATTACTTTTCATTGTGGCGCCTGGATCATCTGTCTATAACCCATGAGATGAACAATACCGATTACTGAACTGATTATCGAAGTCACGACCAGGAAGGTATCAACTAAATCAGGAGAAAAAAACAGTAGTGGTAATGTGCCAAGACCTCTTACAAGATAGATCAAAGTTATGACTACCAAGGCAGGCTTAACCCAAGGAAGGTCTCTAACTAGGCCTGCTCCTGAAAAGGCATAGATTGCCCAAGTAAAAAAGATAATTGTAATAGCCATTGTGATTGCTGCTGGTAAGAGTGAGCCCTGTTCTGAAAGTAGGGCCAACTCCTCTCCTGCGCCAAAGAATCGATACCAATCAGCACCACCGATAATAATTGTGATATGCAGGAGCGCAGCAAGCATACTGAAACTTCCAGCAAAGATAAGCGATTTATTTAAATTAGCCATTTATGCTCCATGTTGACCTGGGCCTCCATACGTTCAAAGATCTGATAGAGGCCAAATAGTGTACGATCAAAGTAGATAAACTCATTGGCAATATCATCAACTTTACTAACCCGGCTCAGTTGTTTGAAAATATTCATACCCTCTTTCGTGTAGGGTGAAGAGCGTGAACCAAAGTCAAATCTCCCGGCTCTGAATGGTTCGCTTAACCAGGCTCCAAATGGTTCCAGTGTTTCACTGTAGAAAGTCTCTAATTCAGAGGCTCTCAAATCACTCACTTCCAGTCCTAGCTTCTGGTAGGTATGAAGGATTACTTCTGCATCATTCTGCATATAGGCATTGATCAGGATTGGTATCAGTGCGACAAAGTTTTTTGAGAAATGTCTTACACAGCCGAAGTCGATCAAGCCCAACGAACCGTCACCAGCAAACAGATAGTTACCTGGGTTCGGGTCTGCATGCAGAGCATTAAGCCCATAAAATGAGTTAACGAAGAGATCGTATAGGCGTTGTGCGAAATGGTTACGTTGATCTTGATCAGGGGTGTTAGAGAGCCACTGATCAAGGTGTTCACCAGGTAACAGGGTTGTTGTTAATATTCGCTTTGTTGAAAAGTCTGAGTGAACGGCAGGAATAACAATATCCTCGAGTTGTAACCTTTCACGAAACCAGTTTGTATTGTCTGCCTCCTGTCTATAATCGATCTCTTCATGTAAACGATGGCCTATCTCATCCAAAGAGGAGAGTAGAAGTTTTGCATGTGGGGTACGTTTAATCAGCATCCTCATTATTTGTAGATCGTTATTAATGGTGATGTCGATGCCTGGGTATTGAAGCTTTACGGCGAGCACGTGGTGGTTATCGGCTGTTGCCTTATGCACCTGACCGAGACTGGCGGCAGCAAAAGCCTGCTGCTCAAAAGTAGAAAAGATGTTCTCTGCTGGTGTGCCAAATTCCTGTAGGAAAATTTTCCGTATCAGGGGGCGACCCAAAGGGGTCACTTGATGATATGACTTTTCAAGTTGCTTGCGTATCGATTCAGGTAATAGATGGCTATCCATGCTCAACATTTGGGCCAGCTTTAGGGCGGTACCTTTGAGTTGTGAGAGGGCGTTAAACAGTATCTGAGCCGTCTTCTCATCTAAACTCTCTTTCTCTATGCTACGTGCCTCAGAATTGAGGAACGGGCGTCGGGCAATATGCGTTAGGTGATGTCCTCCCGTCTTCAGTATCGCGCCACCTGCCATGCGGGTGCGCCTGAACTTCCCTGTTGGCACCGACTTAGTCATCGTGGTTGGCCATGAATTGTCGTTTGGCTTTTATCCAGGGGCGAGTGTAGTCTCCAAAGGCATCCAAGGTTCGACTGAGGTGCGTGCGAAACAGGAATGAGACAAGATCCAGGGCTTTTCCAACCATTCCGGTTTGTAGAACAAGCGCAAATATCTCAACACTTTGGTCCACTAAGCGGGTGGTATTGGCGAACCCCTCAGTATCATCACGTAACCAGTAAGCGAGGATGCCGGTTGTATAATCCCAATAGAGTGGTGCCATGAGTTCCTGGTAAGGCTGTTCAGGGATCTCTCCTGCCTCGACGGAATTGCTTATTATCTCATCCACCATACGATTGAAACGACGGCGTGTTTCCGCCAGGTTTACCAGGCTGGCTGCAGGAGAGTAGAAGGTCAATTCAAATACTTCTGCGAGGAATTCCCGGTCAGGTTTCCACAGTGCCAGTTCTGTCTCGATCAGCTGCTGCAGCTGTTCCTGCAGTGTGTACTCATTGAAAGTCTCAATCTGTCGCAGTTCCTGAGCCACCTCATCCTGACGATTCTCGCAGTAGCCATACAAAAGCTTTTCTTTGCTTGGAAAGTAGTTGTAAATCGTTGCGTCGGCAACTTCCGCCCTGCGTGCAATTTCCCGCATTGATGCCGACTTAAATCCCTTTTCAGTTATCACTTCTGATGCAGCCATAAGGATTCTTTTACGTGTGCTTCTCTTCTCCTGCTCACTAATTCTCATAGCTGTTTCCTGAAAATGAAAATACAATACAATAATTAGATAATATAGCGTATTATAGTATAGTAAATATATTTATCAAATGGTGACAAATTGATATTTACTGCTATTCTCAATACTTGAATAAAAATCTTCATTCAGTCGTTCATCGTGTGCGACAGATCACTGTGTGAAGATAAAAAATGGTGTGATATTGCCATTGCCCTTGTTTGATAGGGAAGGTCGAAGTTCTAAAAATCTGTAAAACACATTGATAGTGTTAAATTAGGAGATAACATGGGAAGACGGGGAGAACACAGCAAGTCTGAAATCGAAGATATGGCACTGGTGGCGGCTGAGGAGTTGATTGAAACTCAGGGCTATGAAGGGCTTTCAGCCCGCAAGGTAGCTTCAGCCATTGGATATACAGTCGGTAGCCTCTATTTCGTTTTTAAAAATCTCGATGAGTTGGTGCAACGGGTAAATGGGAGAACCCTGGATCAGCTCTACATGAAACTCAGTGAGTCATTGACCGAATGCCGGCACCCTCAGGATTGTTTGTACACCCTGGGGTTGACCTATCTCGACTATGCCTCAAAACATGCCCATCGCTGGCGTATGGTTTTTGAACACCAGCCGCAAACTGAAGGTTTGCTGATGGAGATCCATGAAGACAAAGTGGATCGCGTCTACGAGCTGGTTGAGCGACAGATCGCCGCATTGACCATGAATAATCTGCCTCAAGGAGAGATAGCACTGGCTGCCCGAGCTATCTGGAGTGGTATTCACGGCATTGCCATATTGCGTACTACATATCAGCTGCAGTCAGATGTTCAAGATTCAGTAGCACCTCTGATCAAACACTTGATTGAGCGCTATCTGGCTGGTCTCGATGTAATGCAGACAATGGATAGCGTGGCTCAACATAAGGAAGTTGTCTGATCTGGATCACTCATAACAGATCAATCTTAATTTGTTGATAAAACGTCGTAAAACACACCTTTGGGAGACTGAAGGTGTGTTTTCTGCTGCCTGTAAAAACAAAACCCAGGAAAGAGCTTGGTATATTTACCTGGTTTTCGTGTAGAATCCCCCGCCATGTAGTTTTCAGTAATATTGACGGGCCCACGTGTAGGCCTGCTTGCAGGAGTAACTGACGATGTCTGAACTGACACAAGATTCCGTAAAAGAAGCGATCAAAGCTTATATCGAACCTAATCTGGAGAAAGACCTGGTTACAGCCAAGGCTGTCAAAGGTGTAGAACTGGATGGTGGCAAGGTGAAAGTTGCGATTGAACTTGGCTTTCCTGCCAAAGGCTGTTTCGATGCTATCGAATCGGCGGTCACTGATCAGGTCAAGACACTCTCTGGTGTTGAGTCAGTTGAGGTCACTGTGAGCAGCAAGGTCGTGGCTCATTCGGTGCAAAAGGCTTTGAAACCGATTGATAACATAAAAAACATTATCGCTGTCGCCTCAGGTAAGGGCGGTGTCGGTAAATCCACAACGGCAGTCAATATCGCGCTGGCTTTGGCGGAAGAGGGTGCAAAAGTGGGTGTTCTGGATGCGGACATCTATGGCCCATCTCAACCGCGTATGCTTGGGATTACTGGAAAGCCAGACTCTAAGGATGGAAAAACACTCGAGCCGATGGAAGGTTATGGTCTTCAGGCGATGTCGATCGGCTTCCTGATTGACGAAGAGACACCGATGATCTGGCGTGGCCCTATGGTTACCCAGGCCCTGGAGCAGTTGCTGAACGATACCAATTGGGACAGCCTCGATTACCTGGTTGTGGATCTACCCCCGGGTACTGGTGACACCCAGTTGACCCTGGCGCAAAAAGTTCCTGTTTCAGGTGCTGTGATCGTAACCACGCCACAGGATATTGCCCTGTTGGATGCTCGAAAAGGCTTGAAAATGTTCGAGAAGGTTGAAGTGCCGGTTTTGGGTATTGTGGAGAATATGAGCACCCATATCTGTTCGAGCTGTGGACATGAAGAGCACATTTTTGGTGAAGGCGGCGGTTCGTCCATGGCAAATCAGTACCATGTTGACCTGTTGGGTGCCTTGCCACTGGATATTCGTATTCGTGAAGAGACCGACGGTGGTAAGCCTACTGTGGTTGCTGAGCCAGAGGCGAGAATTTCTCAGATCTATCGTGAAATCGCCCGTAAGACTGCTGCCAAACTCTCTCTGCAGGCAAAAGACTATGCCGCAAAATTCCCCAATATTGTTATCCAGAATAACTGATCAGTACCCATCTATATAGATCATAAGCCCGCATTATTGCGGGCTTTTTTATTTGTTTTCGATTTAGCCTGTCACGCATATTTCACCAGCTACGCACCACTCACCAGCTATGTCTCAGTGATCAGCAGGACTACAAGTTCGGTTGGACCATGAACCCCATAGGCCAATGTCTGCTCAATATCTGCGCTTTTGGATGGGCCGGATATGAGCAGCTGGTTGGTCGGCATCAGTTTATGCCAGCCACCCGCTTGCATGGCCTCGGAAAAAGTAGCATAGAGATTTTCGGCATCCAATATTGCAATATGTACAGGTGGAACCAAAGACCAGGTGCGCGGCTCTTCTGCTGTCGGCCAGACAATAAGGCTTCCGGTTTCTGCAATACCGGCTTTAGTCGAGGTGATAGCGGCATCAACGTCGAAAAACAGCTCCTCTTTCCATTCTGCGACACTATTTGTACGGGATACCAGTCTGCTGAGTTCATCGTCGCTGCAACTATTGTGCAGGGTTTTACCGAGTTCGGTCTCGGGAGCATAGAGAACTTTTGTCAGACCTTTCTCTTTGAGTAAGGCCGAGGCTTTGGTTGGCCACTGGTCTCTGCTTACTAAGTGAACCTCTGCTCGAACCGACGCCATCCGGGATCGAAAATGTTCGATGAGGTTCGATGCGGGTGGGAGTTCAGTTTTAAGCGCGGTATAACGCTCTGTTTCGTTTATTACAGGTTGCTGCCCCCGGAGTCGAGACAATATCTTGTTGCGGGCGTCACTCATTGTCGAATCCATTGGTTTTAGCAAGTTCATGCAGTGACCGACTGGCGGGTCGGGGCGCTTTGCGCGCCTCGGTCCAGGCACCGAGCCTATTGGGCGTCAATGCACGGAGACGGGTTACTAGAAGGCTGGCGATGCGATATATGGTTGGTTGCCGATGTGCCAGGCTCCATGCTTTCCAGATGTTACTTTCCCGGCTGCTGCCCTGGCCTCTGGTCAGAGCAGTACCGTCGTTGCGAACCCTTTCGTAGCGCAGTCGGTTCAATAGTTGAGGTATTGGAATGCGAACGGGGCAGACCTCCGCACAGGCGCCACATAAAGTGGATGCTGTGGGCAGTTCACCTATATTGTCGAGTCCAAGTTTCTGCGGTTCAAGTATGGAACCGATGGGGCCAGGAATGGTGGTGCCGTAGGCGTGGCCACCGATACGGGCATAGACCGGGCAATGGTTCATGCAGGCACCGCAACGGATGCAGCGTAGGGTATTGATCAGTTGATCGTCTTCGTAAATGTGTGAGCGACCATTGTCGAGCAGCACCAGATGGACTTCTTCGGGACCATCTTTTTCACCAGGTTTGCGGGGTGAACTGATCATATTGAAGTAGGTGGTGATAGCTTGTCCGGTTGCAGAGCGGGTCAATAGGCTGAGCAGGGGAGGCACATCGGAAAGTTTCTCGACGACTTTTTCGATACCCGTAACAGCGATATGTACCTGAGGTGCGGTGGTGCACATGCGGCCGTTGCCTTCATTTTCTACCAGGCATAACGTGCCGGTTTCCGCTACTGCGAAATTGACCCCGGAGAGTCCGACTTTTGCTTCGTAGAAACGGCGACGCAGTATTCGGCGAGCACTTCTGGTCAGGGTGTCGACGTCTTCACTGTAGGGGATGTCTGGAAACTTCTCCTTGAACAGCCTGGCGATATCCTTCCCGGTCTTGTGTATGGCTGGCATCACGATATGAGATGGTGGCTCGCCGGCAAGTTGCAGAATAAATTCGCCCAGATCAGACTCCAGACATTCGATGCCCTGTTGTTCGAGGAAATGGTTCAGTGCCATCTCTTCAGAGACCATGGATTTGCCCTTAATCAACAGCCTGGCATCGTGTTGTCGCATTATATCGAGAATGATGTTGTTACCGTCTTCAACGGTTTCGGCCCAATGAACTTGTATGCCGTTAGCCTGGCATTGCCGCTCCAAGCGTTCCAGCAGCTCCGGTAGTTTGCTTAATGCATTAACTCTGATTTCTGCGCCACGTAAGCGTAATCTTTCCAAGGCCTCTGCATCAGGGAAGGCATCGAGACGCTTGCTCATAAAGCCATCCATGGCTTTGCGGAAGCTGACGCGTAAATTACTGTCTGCTACCGCAGTCCGCACACGAGCATGGAAATCGCCACTACTCTGCATGATGTGTGCGCTCCCAGATGAAATTCGCAATATGCTGGCTCTGCAGCTCTTGCTCTTGATGGGCCAGGTGTCCTGATATATTCATAAGACAGCCGCAATCGCCGCTGACTAAAGTTGTGGCGCCGGTAGCAGTAATCGCTGCTGCTTTTTCGCGCACCATGGCGGTGGAAATTTCGCCATGTTTTATAGCAAAGGTGCCGCCGAAGCCACAGCACTCCTTTTTGTGCGATTGTTGCAGAACCTGCACATTGTCGAGTTGTTCCAGTAAGGCTTCGTGCTCTCCTGCGACCCCCATTTCACGGCGGGCGGAGCAGGAGGTGTGCAGTGCAACTTGGGTCGGTTCGCCCAGATCAACGAGTTTTATATCGAGAACACGCACTAGAAACTCGGTAAGTTCGTAGACACGTTTTGAGAGTTCAACCGCAGCTTCGTAGTCTGCAGTATCCTTGAACAAGGCAGGGTAGTGATGCTTGATCATAGCGGCGCATGAGCCGGAGGGTACTACCACTGGATAGGGTTTGGCGAAACAACGCAATTGAGCGGCAGCAACCTTCCTCGCTTCATCCCGGTATCCGGAATTCCAGGCCGGCTGTCCGCAGCAGGTTTGATCATTCGGGAAGATAACGCGAACACCCTCTCTGCGAATCAGCTCCATGCCAGCCAGTCCGGCTTCCGGGTAGAGCAGGTCGATCAAACAGGTACCGTAGAAATAGATCTCTTCGGGTTTATTTTTTTGTGGGAGATTTGACATCTTGGTTTGCTCTGGAGAAGAGGGGTTATGAAGCCAGTCCACGTAGAGATCGTTGTTTACTGGCTGTGGCCCGGTCAATTTGCTGCAGGGATTCCTCTACGAAAACCATATGTGCCTGGGCTGCTTGCCTGGCTCTTTCCGGATCACTGTCAAGGATCGCCTGTAACAGACGCTGATGCTGGGTGCTTAAGGGTTCAAAGACCTTGGGAAGAGTATATAGCTTGTCCAGGTTGTGGCTGATGCTGTTTTGCAACAAGGTGAATAATCCACGCATGACATGTAGCAGAACAAGATTGTGTGAGGCTTCGACAATGGCTAGATGGAATTCAGCATCAGCTCGGGCTTCATCCATCGGATCGGTATATCTGCCGTGCTGTTCGATCATCTCTCTGAATCTGGCCTTGATGTTCTCTTTATCTTCCTGGGTGCCACGTAAAGCCGCGTAGTATGCGGCCGTACCTTCCAGAGCATGACGAATTTCGAGTACATCATATCGAGACTCAGGTAGATCCCTTAGCAGAGCGAGCAATGGATCGACAAAAGAGGGTTCCAATCCCTCGCAGACATAGGTACCTCCACCTCGCCGGGTAGAGAGCAATCCCTTGCTGTTGAGTTTCTGGATGGCTTCCCTCAGAGAGGGGCGGGATACCTCTAACTGCGCTGCGAGATCGCGTTCAGCAGGTAATCTTTCACCAGCTTTAAGGTCTCTTTCTGCAATCATTGTTTCCAGGGTTTCCGCTATTTGATCGGATAGCCGTTGCTGTTTCATAGGCCTCTATTTCTTATTTGGCATGACCAATTAAAGAGGAGTCTAGTTGTTTTTTAGAAAAACGGAAGAGATATTGTATCTATATGAATAAAAATAAAAAAATAGGAATATGACTATTAAAACAGAGTTTAATAGGTAAATAATGTTTTTCGGCATTGTGATATTTTCAAAAATATTAGCCGATTTATTAATTGGTAAGACCAATTAAATCGACTCTGCTGCGCTTTTTATCCACACAATTGATCGAGAATCAAAAAGGGGGAGATCGGCTGGGTCACTTACTGGCTGTAAAAACAGCCATCCCTGACATATTGAGGCAAGGTGGTCGCTGCAGGGCCTGATGCTCCCCCTTAGCTGGGACGAGCCTCTAAGTCTGATCAGTTGGTACTGTGTTAGTAGGCAGGCCGTTGTTGCCGGATATCTGCTGCCAATGATTGATGATGGTGCAGAAGAGTTTTGCTGTCTGTTCCGTATCATAGATCGCTGAATGGGCCTGAGCACCATCCCACTCGATGCCAGCAGCCTTGGCCGCCTTAGCCAACACTGTCTGGCCATAAACCATGCCAGCAAGGGAGACAGTGTCGAAAGTGCTGAACGGGTGGAAAGGATTGCGTTTGACTGCAGCGCGTTGCACCGCGGCATTCAGGAAACTGAGGTCAAAAAAGGCGTTATGCCCAACAAGAATGGCCCTTTTGCAACCACTTGCTTTGATCGCTTTGCGGATTGGTGTAAAAAGTTGTTTCAGGCCTTGCGCTTCAGAGAGTGCCTCACGGAATGGATGGTCAGGATCAATACCATTGAACTCCAGCGCTTTAGGATCAATATTCGCGCCTTCAAATGGTTCAATATGGCAGGAATATGTCTCTACAGAATAGAGTAGACCTTGTTCATCCATAGCCAGGATGGTTGCTGCGATCTCAAGCAGGGCGTCTTTGGAGGGGTCAAAACCACCCGTCTCTACATCGACTACGACTGGCAGATAGCCTCGGAAACGTTGTGCGATGGCAATATTATAGGTAGTTTCATTCATCGGCCAAGGATAATGAAAACCCACCACTATTTCGAGAATATTTAGTTTTTTTTCCCAACTGAGGAACGAAGGTTTACAATCGCCCTGTCAGCGCTGCTTCTTCTTGCTTAAGATGGGCTGTATGTTTCCAATATATTCTTACCATTAGTCACTGAGTCTGTATGTCGTGTTAAAAAGGATTCTAGCTCTCTTTATCCCTCTGCTTTTTCTATCTGGATGCGCCAGCTTCCAGAGTCAGCATCCTGCCGATCCTATTGAGTCGTTCAATCGGAAATCAGATCAGTTCAACCAGGACCTCGATCGTGCTGTCGCTAAACCTATTGCTCAGGGTTACCGATATGTCACGCCAACAGTTATCGATTTAGGCGTCACCAATTTTTTCAGAAATCTCGCCGATATTCCTTCAGCAGCCAACAATCTGCTGCAATTAAAACCCGGTCGTGCCCTTTCAGACCTTGGGCGGGTGTGCATCAACTCAACCCTTGGTATTTTTGGGTTATTCGATGTGGCCAGTGATATGGGGATGCCGAGCTACAAAGAGGATATGGGGCAGACATTAGGCTACTGGGGTATGGGGGATGCACCCTATTTGGTTGTTCCTTTTCTTGGTCCAACAACCTTACGCGATCTCCTGGGTAGAGTGGGTGACACATTAATCAATCCGATCAGCTATCCCTCACAATCAGCTTATCTTGCCTTGAGTACACTGCAGCTCGTTGATATTCGCGCTGATCTGTTGGAAGCGGGTAATGTCTTGGATGAAGCGGCCGTGGACAGATATGCCTTTCTCCGGGAATTCTATCTGCAGCAACGACGGTCGATGATCATGGATGGGCCTAATCATATGGACGATGACGAGTTGTTCGATGAGTCTCTCTTCGAAGATGAGCAGATGTTCGATGATTCCCAGTAATTGATGTCAGGAGTAGCTTGCTGAGCTGTATGAGACCATCAGTCTCAGCTCGTACTATTCTGAGACTATTTGCCAGTGAATCGGTTGACCTGCTCTCAATGGAACTACCCGATCTTCACCAAAACGGTAACTTTCTGGTGCTTCCCAGTCAGCTTTTTCTAATGTGACCTGTTGCTGATTACGTGGTAGACCATAAAAGTCGGGGCCATGCAGACTGGCGAATCCTTCCAATTTATCGAGCGCGTTCTCTGCGTCAAATATCTCAGCGTAAAGTTCAATTGCTGCATGGGCTGTATAGCAGCCGGCGCATCCACAGCCACACTCTTTGGCATGCTGGGGATGGGGGGCGCTGTCAGTGCCAAGAAAGAAGCGGGGATCTCCACTGGTTGCGGCTTTGATGAGTGATTCCTGGTGTATTTCCCGCTTCAGTATGGGTAGACAGTAGTAGTGGGGTCTGATACCCCCTGCCAGCATGTGGTTTCTGTTGAACATCAAATGCTGCACAGTGATCGTGGCACCAATCGATCCGCCGCTTGCCATAACAAAATCGACAGCATCACGGGTGGTGACATGTTCAAACACCATCGACAGCTCCGGGAAATCCTTTCTGAGTGGGGTCATGTGACGGTCGATGAAGACCTTTTCACGATCAAAGATATCGACCTGTTGATCCGTTACCTCAGCGTGAACCAATAGTGGAATGCCTTCCTTTTGCATGGTCTCCAACACAGGATAGAGTGCACGAATGTTGGTGACACCTGCATCAGAGTTTGTTGTTGCTCCAGCCGGGTAGAGCTTGATTCCATGAATATATCCACTCTGCTTTGCCTTTATCACCTCTGCGGATGTCAGTCGGTCAGTCAGATAGAGCGTCATCAGCGGTGTGAACCCGGTATCATCAGGCAGTGCATCAAGAATACGTTGACGATACTCGATAGCCATTTTGGTATTGGTAACCGGGGGTTTTAAGTTTGGCATTACAATCGCTCTGGCAAACCGCTCTGCGGAGTGTGCTACGACTGAGGCCATGCCCCCATCATCGCGTAAATGAAGGTGCCAATCGTCAGGTTTCGTCAGTGTTATGCGCATTTCTCGATATCAGTTCTGTTGAGTGGTGCTATTTGCTTCAGGTCGGAGTCAAGGGAGTGTGTTGGACTATTGTCTCACATAATAAGGTGTGGGTTGGTGCTGATCCATACCCTATAGAAGGATAGAAAGTGTCTATTTCATTCCTGGAAACGGGTAGGGGCTTTTGATCGTCGTTTACTTAGATATTGACTATTTAAAACAAATTCACAATTGAAAATTGTTATTTGTTAATTTTAGTATTTTCTAATATTCTATGTCTTGAAAGCTACGCGGTATCTGCTTTCTCAGAAAATTCTAAGATGACATTCTATCTCGAGGAGAGTGAAAAATGAAAAAGACCGTTCAAGTTGCCGCTGCTGCTGCTCTTATCGTTGCTTCTGCTACTGCTTCTGCATGGTGGGGTGGTCCTGGCTACAACCGTGGTTACGGTAATGATGGTTGGGGTGACGGCTGGGGCGATGGCTCTGGTGACTTCAGCTTTGGTATGAGTGGTAGTGCCCGTGGTTCTGGTTATGGTCGTGGTTACAACAACTACCGCGATTACTATGGCTATGGCCCATATGGTTATGGTGCACCTTATGGCTACGGATATGCGCCTTACGGCTATCCTGCTGCTCCTGCAGCGCCAGCTGCACCTGCTGCACCTGCTAAATAAAGCGGTTTACTAAAGGATATCTCGCACAAGGATGTGCCTAGATGACACGCGTAGTTTTTAAAAACACAGATTTTTGGGTATAAAAAAATGAAAAAGATTTCTATCATTGCTGCAGCAATCACTATGGCAGCCAGTTCCGCAACCGTTAATGCCTGGTGGGGCGATAACTGGAGTGACGATTTCTTTGGTGATGGTTTCGGTGCCGGAGATTTTGACTTCTCATTCAACATGCGCGCCCGTGGTAACGGTTCTGCCCGTGGCTATGGTAATGGTTATGGCTATGATGCACCTTACTATGGCTATGCACCATACTATCAGGCACCTGCCCTGACTGAAGAGCAGAAGAGTGCTATGGCCGATCAGCAGAAAGCATTTGCAGAACAGCAAAAGGCTTTCGCTGAACAGCAGCAGAAAGCTTTCGAACAGGCTGTTGCTGCACAACGTCAGTATGCTGAGCAGTTCAACAACGATCCTTTTGCCTCCAGAGAAGCTGAAATGAAAGCTATCAAGGAGCGTCAGGAAGCCCAGCGCCAGCAGATGATGGCTCATTTCGATAACATGCCTAACCGTCCTGAAATGCCTGAAGCAATCGCTAAACGCATGGAAGAGTCTAAAGTCCGTCACGACGAAATGATTAAAGAGATGGAGACTCGTCGTGCAGAATCCATGAAGCAGATGGAAGAGCGTCGTAAGGTTGCTATGGAGCGTAAGCCTTTCGAAATGCCTTCATTTGGCGCACGTAAAGAGATCTGATCTAGATATCACTTCTATCAAAGAGCGCATCCAGGGGGTTCCTGGATGCGCTTTTTTTTGTCTGCAGGAAACAGATGACGGTCATCTATGCCGTACTCTGTTGCAAACCTGATATTTTGTAATTCAATTGTAAAAACAATGTATTAGGTCATTAAAAATAATCATCACATAACGCTGAAATCGTCTTCGTCTTGCTGTATATTACGCGGATCAATCCAAATTATTGGTTATCTAAATAGTTTTCTTTCGTACTCCGTTTGCTGATTTTGGAGATACATAGGATATTGCGGTGGGGTACCCGATTCCCTGACGCCAAACTGAACAGCTAGAGAATAACAATGCCGAGTAGACCAGATATCGACCCTATTGAGACACAAGAGTGGTTGGACGCCCTTGAAGCCGTCCTTGAAAACGAGGGCGTGGAACGCGCGCACTTTTTGATCGAACGTTTGGTCGATAAGGCCCGTCGATCTGGGGCTCATCTCCCCTTCAGTGCCAATACCGCTTATGTCAATACTATTCCAGTAACCAAGCAGCAGCGATTTCCCGGTGATCGAGCCATGGAGCGCCGTATTCGTTCCTTTATACGCTGGAATGCAATGGCGATGGTGGTTCAGGCGAACCGAATCTCGACAGAGCTTGGAGGACATATCTCAAGCTTCGCCTCAAGTGCGACTCTGTTTGATGTTGGCTTTAACCATTTTTTCCATGCCCCTACCAAAGAGCGGGATGGAGATCTGATCTTTTTTCAAGGCCACTCTGCTCCGGGGGTCTATGCCAGAGCATACCTCGAAGGCAGGATTAGTGAAGAGCAGCTCTATAGTTTTCGTCAAGAGGTGGATGGCCACGGGCTCTCCTCCTATCCACACCCCTGGTTGATGCCTAATTTCTGGCAGTTTCCTACAGTTTCCATGGGACTTGGGCCATTAATGGCCATCTATCAGGCGCGATTTATGCGTTACCTTCATGACCGGGGAATGGTCAATAGCAAGGAGCGTAAGGTGTGGGCCTTCTGTGGAGATGGAGAGATGGATGAGCCTGAAGCGTTGGGTGCAATTTCTCTTGCTGGCAGAGAGCGTCTTGATAATCTTGTATTCGTCATTAACTGCAACCTGCAACGTCTTGATGGTCCGGTTAGAGGTAACGGTAAGATTATTCAGGAGCTGGAAGCTGTATTCCGTGGAGCGGGCTGGAATGTGCTGAAGGTTATTTGGGGTGGATATTGGGATCCTCTCTTTGCCCGGGATAAAAACGGCATACTACTAAAGCGTATGGAAGAGTGTGTCGACGGTGATTATCAAGCCTACAAAGCGAAGGGCGGCGCTTATACCCGAGAGCATTTTTTCGGTAAATATCCCGAGCTTGAAGAGATGGTTGCCAATATGACTGAGGAGGACATCTGGCGTCTCAACAGAGGAGGACATGATCCTCACAAGGTGTTTGCTGCTTATGCAGAGGCGACTGCACACACAGGCCAGCCGACAGTAATTCTTGCAAAAACCGTCAAAGGCTACGGTATGGGAGTGGCAGGAGAGGGTCAGAACATAACCCATTCACAGAAGAAGATGGGGGAGGCTGCTCTAAAAGCGTTTCGAGACAGATTTAATATCCCGATTTCAGATGATCAGATTGGTGCGGCGCCATTCTATAAGCCTCCGGCAGATAGCCCGGAGATGAAATATATGCATGAGCAGCGTAGCAAACTGGGTGGTTTTCTACCTCAACGACGTACCAAAGTAGAACCTTTGACCGTTCCGCCTATGGAGAATTTCAAGGCGCTGTTGGAAGGTAGTGGTGATCGTGAGCAATCAACCACAATGGCATTTGTACGTCTGCTGAATATGCTCGTCAGAGATAAAAAACTGGGTAAGCAGATAGTACCTATAGTGCCGGATGAAGCGCGAACATTCGGAATGGAGGGTATGTTCCGGCAACTGGGTATCTACTCCTCGGTTGGCCAGCTCTATGAACCGGTGGACGCCGACCAGGTGATGTTCTATCGAGAGGATAAGAAAGGTCAAATACTACAGGAGGGTATCAATGAAGCCGGTGCCATGTCCTCCTGGATAGCGGCTGCTACCTCCTATAGTAATCATGGGGTCACTATGATCCCCTTCTATATTTACTACTCCATGTTTGGTTTTCAGCGTATCGGAGATCTGGCCTGGGCAGCGGGCGATATGCAAGCGCGCGGGTTTTTAATTGGGGGCACAGCAGGTAGGACGACACTGGCAGGTGAGGGTTTGCAGCATCAGGATGGGCATAGCCATCTTATGGCAGCAACCATTCCCAATTGTGTCTCCTATGACCCTGCGTTTGCCTATGAAATGACGGTGATCGTTCTGGATGGTATGCGCAGGATGTATCAGGATCAGGAGAATGTTTTCTACTACATCACTGTGATGAATGAGAATTACATTCAACCTGAGATGCCTGATGGTGTGGAAGAGGGTATTGTCAAAGGGCTATATCTCTTGCAAAAAGGGGGCAAGCAGAAGAAACGTGTTCAGCTGCTGGGCAGTGGCACAATATTACGAGAGGTGCTTGCAGCGGCTGAGCTGCTTGAAAAAGACTTCAAAGTCACCGCAGATGTCTGGAGTGTAACCAGTTTTACTGAATTGCGACGGGATGGACTGAAAGCTGAACGTTGGAATACCCTGCATCCAGAAGATACACAGAGAGTCAGCTATGTCACTCAGCAGCTCTCTGGGCAGAAGGGGCCTGTTGTAGCAGCTACAGATTATATTCGTAGTTATGCTGATCAAATTCGCCCCTTCGTCCCCGGCTCCTACAGTGTTCTCGGTACCGATGGGTATGGACGAAGCGACATGCGGAGTCAGTTGCGAAAATTCTTTGAAGTCAATCGTTACTATGTGGCGATTGCTGCCTTGAAATCACTTGCTGACCAGGGTGAGCTAGAGATGGAAGTGGTCAGTCAGGCGATCAAGAAATATAAAATAGATCCGGACAAGCCCAACCCCTGTAGCGTGTAACGCGTGTTATGAAAAAGGCGTGAGTTGGTCAGTGCGGCCAATTAGAAAAACAGATAGAGCCTGAATGGCAATAAAGAGGACGAGACGTGGGTAAAACGACAGATGTACTGTTACCTGATATTGGTGATTTCGAATCGGTAGAGGTCATAGAGATCCTGGTTTCCGAAGGTGACGAAGTCTCCGTTGAAGAGTCCCTACTGACCCTGGAGAGCGATAAAGCAACCATGGAGATTCCCTCTCCTCATGGGGGTAAGGTCAAGCAGCTACAAGTTAAGGTGGGTGACCGGATCAGTGAGGGTGATGTCATTCTTACCATTGAATCGAGCGATAGCGATGCGACTGTCACTGATGAGGTAGATGCAGGTTCAGGGCCGGCTGCTGAAGAGCTGGAAACCGTTCAGGCTCCTGCACCATCTCCTAGTGATCATGGAGCTGAGACAGATATGTCGAACCGTCGTCCTGGTGATAAGGAGAGACTCGTTCCGCCTGTGCCTGAAGCTATGGCTATCTCCAGTGGGGAAGGGGTTCCTCATGCCAGTCCATCGGTAAGACGTCTTGCCCGGGAATTGGGGGTAGATCTCTCCCTGGTCAAAGGTAAGGGGCCGAAACAGAGGGTTTTAAAGGATGATGTACACAACTTCGTAAAGCAGTCGTTACGTCGGGGAGAGACAGGTAGAACGGGTCGCGGCGCTTTTGAAATGCCAGCAGGCCCAGAAGTGGATTACAGCCGTTTTGGTGAAGTAGATATTCAACCAATGGGGCGCATAAAGAAGATCAGCGCTGCGCATCTGCACCGCTGTTGGTTAACCGTTCCTCATGTAACTCAATTTGATGATGCGGATATTACCGAATTGGAGGCTTTTCGTAAGTCACAGAAATCGATAGCTGAACAGCAGCAGATCCGTCTTACTCTGATGCCTTTCCTGATGAAGGCTGTTGCTGCCGCGCTGGTTGAGATGCCAGCATTCAATGCAGCACTGGATAGTGAGGGAGAGTCTCTGGTCTATCGAAAATATGTCAATATCGGTGTCGCTGTCGATACTCCGAATGGATTGGTGGTACCGGTTATTCGAGATGTGGACAAAAAAGGTATTTTCGAACTGGCTTCTGAATTGATGACAATCAGTGCTAAGGCAAGAGATGGCAAATTGGCTCCCGGTGATATGCAAGGGGGGTGCTTTTCCATCTCAAGTTTAGGTGGCATAGGGGGAACAGCATTTACCCCAATTGTGAATGCCCCTGAGGTCGCTATACTCGGCGTATCCAGGAGTGCGATGCAGCCTGTGTGGGATGGTAGTGGGTTTCAGCCACGACTCATGCTGCCGTTGTCGCTTTCATATGATCATCGCGTAATCGATGGCGCAGAGGGTGCCCGTTTTACCCGCTTGTTGTCATCCTTGTTGGGTGATATACGCAAGTTATTATTATAATAATCAGTGAGGAATGTTTTTTTAAGGCCCTGGTAACACTTGCAGCTATCGAGTGGGATTCCTGTTTTGTTGATAAAGTTATAGATGAGTTGTCCGCTAAAGAGTGTAGCTGGCTTAAATTTATACTTTTATTACTTAGGGCGCAGTTAACCCAGTAGAAAGGATTTCGGATTGGCACATCATGTGTCAAGAGGGTTGCTGCGATTGAAAATATGCGTAACCTTTTGTTTTTGATGATTATATTGATCCTGCACTCTTTGGGTGTTTGGGCTGATGATCGCAAAAATGAACCGATTCTCCCCCTTTCTGTGACTGCAGCGTTAAACTCAAGGCTGGTCGCACTTGGGGATCAGCTATTTCACGACAAACGTCTTTCCCAGGATAACAGTATAAGCTGCGCCAGCTGCCATGTGCTCTCCTCCGGTGGTACCGACAAATTGGCCCGTTCAGTCGGGGTTGGTGGGGCTGTTGGTCCAATCAAAGCACCGACGGTCTACAACAGTAGCTACAATCTATCCCAGTTTTGGGATGGTCGATCTGAGACCCTTGAGGCTCAGGCTGCAGGTCCGGTACATAACCCCCTTGAAATGAACTCCTCCTGGCTGGAGGTGATATCAAAACTCAGCAGAGATTCTGCCATGGTAGAGCGATTCAATGAGTTGTTTG
This sequence comes from Candidatus Thiodiazotropha sp. 6PLUC1, assembly GCA_040506705.1. Classification (GTDB taxonomy): domain Bacteria; phylum Pseudomonadota; class Gammaproteobacteria; order Chromatiales; family Chromatiaceae; genus Thiodiazotropha. The sequence goes on along the minus strand of JBEVWG010000042.1, from coordinate 44,463 downwards.
AAGATGGCATCACTGGAAAAAATATCACAATTGCGATTGCTGCATTTGAGCGCTCTTTGGTGACGATAAATTCCCGCTTTGATCTTTGGTTGAAAGGAGAAGGGACGCTAAGCGAGCAAGAGATTCGGGGCTATCGTCTGTTTAAGAGCTATGGTTGCATCAGTTGTCACCAGGGGGCAAATGTTGGCGGCAATATGTATGCATATATGGGGGCCATGGGGGATTATTTCAAAGATAGAAATGGTGGAATTACAGAGGCAGACTATGGCCGTTTCAATGTCACCGGCAAGAAGGAGGATAAACACTATTTCAAGGTACCCAGTTTAAGGCTGGCGTTTATAAATGCACCCTATTTTCATGATGGTTCTGCTAAAAGCCTGGATGATGCTGTACGTATCATGGGGCGATACCAGCTAGGACGAGAGATTCCCAACCACCATATTGCAGATATTGTTGCATTTTTACATACACTGGCTGGTGAGCATGCCAGATTCAAACCATGATTAAGTTGTTCAAGTCAATCGGTGCTAAACGCGGCTTCCTGCTGATCGGGTTAAGCTTGGCTTTTGCAATGCTCCTTGCGCTATTCTGGAATGATGAATCCAAGGGTTACACTGAAATTTCTCAACACTTACTCCATCTAAAGAAACTGGATGCCAGTCTCGATCGAGACATGTTGAGTATCGCTTCATTTCTGATGGTCCAATATGATCCGCTTGTGGAGACCTCCTACCGTATCAAGGCGCTGAAAAAAGAGATAGATCGAGTTATAGACGAATATGAAGATGAACATGAACAGGTCAATGAGCGATCTATCACGGATCTATTTAATATCTATTGGCAGGGGATAGATGAAAAGCTTCTCCTATTGGAGAAAATAAAATTCCAGGCTGCTGTGGTGCGCAATGGTATTCACTATCTGCCAATCATAGCTAAAGAGTTACAACAAGCAGATCCAGAAACATACGAATCTATTCTTGCGCTCATTAACAAGCTCTATGCCTTTCACCTGTTTGCCACCAATACTCAATTCACAGAAATTAAGCACGCATTGCAAGAGATGAAGAGAGTTGTTTTACCGGATTCAGAGAATCAGGCTTTACTGGAGCAAATTCTATTTCATGTTGACTCCAATCTCCTTGGTGTGACTGAATTAGGCTCTTTAAAAAATCGCTACTTAGCCGTGCCAAGTAATAGCAATTTTGAGGATATTCACACCGAGCACGAAGATAACAGGATTGCTGAGACAGCGAGAAAGCGGCAGTTAATAATGCTCTTGGCGGTAGCTGTATTTATCCTGATTATAGGATTATGGCAACTGGTAAAGAGTCTGTATATCGCCCATCAAGAGTCGAACCGCTCATGGTATCGGTTACATGATGCGGTGAATAATCTCTCCGAAGCCTTTGCACTTTTCGATTCAGATGGAAACCTGGTGTTATTCAACCACCGCTTTGAAGATTTCTACCCTTGGCTCAAAGAGCGGGTTGAAAATATCAGCTTGAATGAGTTACAAGCTACGGCAGGCGGGCGTGTAAAAAACCGAAATCTGGAGGGAGAGCCGGTTATCGATTCGCTGCCCAGAGGACAATATCTTGAAGAGCTGGAAAATGGCACTTGGTATCTTGCGAGTAACAACAGAACCACAGAGGGTGGGCTCGTCTGCGTAAGAAGTGATATTACAGAGTCAAAACGGGCTGAAGCTGATTTGCGTAAATTGGGCAGGGTTCTTGAGCAGAGTCCTGCTTCAGTAGTGATAACCAATACGGACGGTATTATCGAGTATGTAAATCCCAGATTTGAAAAAGTATCAGGTTACTCCGCTAAGGAAGCAGTTGGGAAAAATCCAAGATTTTTGCAGGGTGGAGATAAGACAAAGCTCGATTACCAGGAGATGTGGGTGAGCCTGCTGGCTGGAAAAGAGTGGCGTGGAATGTTTCATAACAGGCGAAAAGATGGTTCGATCTATTGGGAATCCGCATCAATATCACCATTGAGAGATGAGCGAGGTACGATAACTCATTTCATTGCTGTCAAAGAGGATATCACGGCACAGAAACGGGCAGAGGATCAGTTGAGAATGAATGCCACGGTATTTGATACAACTGCCGAAGGTATTATGGTGACCGATGAAGAGAACAGGATAAAAACAGTCAATCCAGCATTCACAAGAATTACTGGCTATAGCCAGGAAGAGGTGCTGGGGCGTATGCCGAACATCCTCAGTTCAGGAAGACATAGCAAATCATTTTACGAGAAATTATGGGAATCGGTATTACAGAAAGGTTATTGGTCGGGAGAGGTTTGGAATCGTCGTAAGGATGGGAGTGTTTTTCCTGAGTGGTTATCAATTTCATCGATCAAGGGTGAGAATGGCGTCGCCAAGGAGTTTGTTGCAGTCTTCTCTGACATAACCAAACATAAAGAGGATGAGGAGCAGATTCGCTATCAGGCAAACTATGATGCACTCACTGGATTACCAAATCGCTCATTACTCTCTGATCGACTGAACCAGGCAATAGTTTCCGCTCACCGTGAAAACTGGATGCTCGCAGTTCTGTTTCTCGACCTTGATCATTTTAAAGTGGTCAATGATACCTTCGGACATGTCGTAGGTGATGAGTTGTTACAACTCGTATCTGCACGAATAAAGGCCTGTCTGCGAGAGTCAGATACAGTAGCCCGCTTTGGTGGTGATGAATTCGTTATTCTTTTACAGGATGTGACAGAAATGGATTCCGTGGCCCATGTGGCGGCAAATATCATCGAACAAATTACCAGAGTCTTTTCACTCTACGGGCGAGAGATATATATAGGGGCGAGCATAGGTATCACAGTCTATCCTGACGATGCGGTCAATGCAGACTCACTGTTGCGAAATGCCGATATGGCGATGTACCAAGCCAAAGAGCAAGGTAGAAATACTTATCAGTTCTTTACCGCTTCCATGCAGCAACATACCTTGGAGCGCAGGCAGTTGGAATTGGATCTGCGACAGGCAATCAAGCGTGATGAGTTGGAAGTCTACTATCAGCCCGTTATCAATCCGAAGTTGAATAAAGTTGTCAGTGTAGAAGCTCTATTGCGCTGGCATCATCCGCATCGTGGTATGGTTTCTCCGGCACTATTTATTCCAGTCGCTGAAGACAGTGGTCAGATAGGTCCGATTGGTGATTGGGTCTTGAATAAATCGTGTCAGCAGTTGAAAAAATGGCATGATGCCGGGTTAAGTGATTTGAAGATGGCAGTAAATCTTTCCAGTCGCCAAAGAGAGCTGGGGCTAGAGGCGGATCTTCTTAAGAAGGTTTTGGATGAGACGGGAATCTCTTCTGACTTCCTTACACTTGAGATAACAGAGAGCCTGTTGATGAGAGATACAGATGAGGCAATGGCCTGGTTATCTGGTTTCAAGGAACTTGGGGTGTCACTCTCCGTTGATGATTTTGGTACTGGATACTCCTCATTGAGTTATCTTAAACGATTCCCAGTGGATGCGCTTAAAATTGACCGCTCCTTTGTTTGCGACCTGCCGAATGATCTTGAAGATGTAATACTGGTTAAGACGATTGTGGCGATGGCGGATAGTCTCAATCTGGCACTGGTTGCAGAAGGCGTTGAGACTAAAGAGCAGGCAGAATTTTTAGTCGATGTTGGCTGTGAAAATCTGCAAGGCTACTACTATTCACGGCCCCTTACAGCTGAGGGTCTGGATGATTTGCTTAAAGGGGAGTTGCTGGAGACTGGTACAACTTGAGAAGCCGGATCAGCCAGCTGAGTCTACCTTAAATCTGCTCCGTCTGAAGGTATTCAGATCTTTCAAAAGCGATTCGACTACGCCTTGTCTGAAGGTTTGGACGTCTCGTCTGCCATTACCCAGAGCTTCTTGTTGGTTAGAGCAAATATGCAAGAGACCAGCAGTATCAATACACCTGCAAATATTACAGTGCTCGAAATCATTTCGGTTGTTTCTATTGCCATACTCTCTAACCCCTGTCTGCTGGATGAAAAGGCTGCAAAACTGATTGCACAAAAAACAGTTTAGACTGGGTGAGGTTATTGATCTACCGAATGGTATTAATAGAAAGTATTGATTTTTGAAGGGGTATGGTTATAAATTAATCTAAAGATATTTGCACGCTGATTAATCAATATCGGTGCCTAAGTCACATCCTCAATCTCCAATTGATTATATAAAAACCTGCCTGGAAGATTTAGGCTAAACCCAAGAATATGGAAATTGAGGAATGAAATCATGAATAGACTGACCATTGCAGTTGCCGCATCCATTGCCCTTACATCAGTTGCTTGTGGAAAATCGGCTGAGACAGAGAGCAGCAGTTCTGCAGCACCGACTTCCATGACAGAGCAATCCCAACAATCTGTTGCTGAATCTGCTACAGATCAGGGAACGGTACAATCCGAACAGGCCGCTTTTGAAGCTGTTGGCTCGGCAGGGAGTAACGAGAGCGCGGGTTCTGAGGTGTCTGGAGATAAGTAGTTAATAACTAACAGAACTCTACACTGAGTCAACTCTCGGCTCTATCAAATCCGCGGCTAAAAGTCTCAAATGCTTAGGGACTTCAAGTTAGGGCTTACTGGCAACTGATGCTTGACCATGAGCGCTGTTGAAGTCCCGATAGCTAAGCCCTCTCCCTCAGATTTCTGAATGACGTTTTTTGCAATTACCGGAAGAGATACCCTCTCTGGATCAATTTGCATCACTCCAGTGCAATGCATGGTTCGCTCTCAGCGGCAGAAATGCTATAAAGGGCTAATAGAACCCCATATTTACAGCGTTCTGAGCAGAGGCATCGAATAGATTTGCCCTTAAATAGCGCAAACTTAGACAACAAAAAACTGAGAGGAGCCTACATGAGTGGCATTGTCGACGTGACCCTTCCCGATATTGGTGATTTCGAGCAGGTTGATATCATCGAAATTCTGGTATCCCCTGGTGACCGGGTAGATGCAGAGGATTCTATTATCACTCTGGAGAGTGACAAAGCGACAATGGATATCCCTTCCCCTCATAGTGGCACGATCAAGGAGGTAGTGGTCAAGGTTGGGGAGAAGATCTCCATGGGTGCCACTATTCTTAAGCTGGAGCTGGAATCAGGAGCGAATGTAAACGAGAAACCAGAACCAACTAAAGCGCCGGTTTCAGATGTAGTGAAAGGTGCAGCAGACAAACAGGTTGATGTGGTGGTTCTTGGTGCTGGGCCAGGTGGCTATACTGCAGCATTTCGAGCTGCAGACCTGGGCAAGCGGGTGATTTTGATAGAACGATATGATGCCCTTGGGGGGGTATGTCTGAATGTAGGTTGTATACCGTCAAAGGCCCTACTTCATGCAGCAGCTGTGATCAATGAAGCCGCTGAAATGGCCGAGCTTGGGGTCAGTTTTGGTAAGCCAAAAGTGGATCTGGACAAGTTACGGGCTGGCAAGGATAAGGTAGTACAAAAGCTTACCGGCGGATTAAAAGCTCTGGCTAAACAGCGAAAAGTAGAGGTTGTTCATGGGATTGCCCGCTTTGAGTCTCCAAAAAGGATTGCGGTGAATGGTGCTGAGGGTACGACCTCCATCGATTTTACCGATGCCATCATTGCCTGTGGCTCCAGTCCGGTGAAGATTCCGGGTTTTCCAAACGATGATCCCAGGCTGATCGACTCTACTGGCGCACTGGAGCTTGCAGATATCCCTAAGCGCATGTTGGTTGTGGGGGGAGGCATTATCGGGCTTGAGATGGCGACGGTGTATTGCACTCTGGGTAGCCAGATCGATGTGGTTGAATTACAGGAGAATCTGATTCCAGGTTGTGACCCGGATCTGGTTCGTCCTCTACAGAAACGCATTAAAAGTCGTTATAAAAATATCATGTTGGGCACCAAAGTAACCGATATACAGGCGCAGAAGAGTGGCCTCAAGGTTACTTTTGAAGGTAAACAGGCCCCTGAAAAACCACAAAGCTACGACCGGGTACTGGTTTCAGTGGGGCGTGTTCCGAATGGTAAAAAAATCAATGCGGAAGCCGCAGGGGTCAATGTGGATGAACGGGGTTTCATCCCGGTTGACCAACATATGCGAACCAATGTACCGAATATCTATGCAATTGGTGACGTGGTGGGGCAGCCGATGCTGGCCCATAAAGCCACTCATGAAGCCAAGGTGGCTGCAGAAGTGATCGCAGGTCTGCCTGCCAGTTTCGATCCAATGACTATCCCATCAGTGGCCTACACTGATCCTGAAGTTGCCTGGATGGGTTTGACCGAAACTGAAGCCAAGGCCCAGGGTATAGAATATGAGAAAGGGGCATTCCCCTGGGCCGCCAGTGGTAGAGCGCTGGGTATTGGCCGGGAAGAGGGGGTGACCAAGCTACTGTTTGATCCCAAGACTCACCGTATTCTGGGTGCGGGTATCGTTGGTCCAAACGCTGGGGAGCTGATTGGTGAGACGGTGCTGGCCCTGGAAATGGGGGCCGATGCTGAAGATATCGGCTTAACCATACACCCCCACCCAACTCTGAATGAGACCATCTGTTTTGCAGCAGAAATGGCCGAGGGCAGCATTACAGATCTGATGCCACCAAGAAAGCGCTAATTTCTGGAAAACCAGTTTGGACAGGGTGACAGCCGCCGTTCGGGCCTTTTATGAGGCCCATCCCTACCCGTCGGGTAACAAGCCCTTCTGTGACGGTTACCATGGACGGCTGCTGTTGAGCTATATCGAACGACCTCAGGGTATCCCACAATATCTCCATATTCTTGAGGCGGGCTGCGGACGGGGAGTCAACCTTACTGCTGTGGCGGCAAAGGAGAGTCGGGATCAGTTCATTGGCATCGATATCAATCGTGTGGCCATTGAAGAGGCATCAGCAAGGGCAAAAGCTCATCGCCTATCCAATCTCAACTTCCAGGTGGCGGACCTTCTCGATAGCACAACCCTGCCAGAGAAGGGGAGAGGGTTCGATGTCATACTCTCCTATGGCGTCCTGCACCATCTCAACGATCCACTAAAGGGGCTACAGCGGCTCACTGAATATCTGGCACCTCATGGGGTGATAGGGTTTATGGTGGATGGCAGCTACGGTCGACAACCGCTGGATCGCTATCTTCAAGCACTGGATATTATCTCACCAGATGCAGAGAGAGATCGCGATCGCCACGCCAATGCAAAGGCCCTTGCCCAAGTTGCAGAAGAGGGTGTTTTCAAGGGGAACTGCTGGCAAGGAACTGCTTTCGTGGATGAGGTGGAGTTTGCTGATCGCTGTTTGCATGTCCATGAGCAAAGCTATGATATCAATGGCTTATGGGATCTGCTCGAGGCAGCAGGATTGCGCTTTATACGCTGGCATGAGACTTTGGATTGGTCTGTTGCGGCTATGACTGACGATGCGGATCTCTCTACGCAACTGAGAGCACTTGGTCCGAGGGAGCGTTATCAGGTGGTTGAACGGTTGGCTTACCGGCCTAAGTTGACTCTGGTGGCGTCACGTATAGGGGATGAGCCTCGTAAACCACTGAAGAGAGCAGAACTGATGGCAACTAAATTTGCTCTAAACCCTCAGCTGCAACCTACTGAAGATGAGAGTGGAAAGGTGAATTGGTCTCTTCGAGGACGTCCACTGCCGATCAACAATGATCGACTAACGGATCGACTGATTTCGCTGGCGTCAGAATCGGGAGCCACATTCACCTATCAAGAAATTCTGCAACGTCTTGGTGATCAACAAGTCACTGAAGCGCAAGCTCTGGAACTGCTCACTCAGATGTTGGCTTGTGAATGCTTCTACGCTCCCCATGGGATAGATCCAGGATTAGCATGAGTAAAGATCCACTGCTCTGCTACAGGGATTTGGGTGATAAAAGCGGACCTGTCCTTTGTCTCATGCATGGCCTGTTCGGTTCATCAAGCAATTGGATGGGCATAGTTCGCAGGCTTCAGAACGACTACAGAATCATTGTGCCTGATCTGCGTAATCATGGCAGATCCCCTCATCGGGATGAGATGAACTATCCAGTGATGGTTGAGGATCTGATGCAGCTGCTCGATACCCTTGAGCTGCCCAGTCTATCCCTGCTGGGTCACAGTATGGGGGGTAAAGTTGCGATGTGGGCAGCCCTCACCCATCCGGAACGGATCGATAGGCTGGTGGTTGCTGATATTGCTCCAGTTGCCTATGGTAACCGTTTTACCTCTATCTTTAAGGGATTGGATGAGATGCCTCTGCAGCAACTTCAAAATCGTGAGGAGGCAGACAGTCATCTTTCAAAATCTGTTGTGGATCGAGGGGTGCGACAATATCTATTACAAAATCTGCTAAAACAGGAGCAGGATTGGGTCTGGCGGTTTAATCTGCAGGTATTGCAGAGCGCTTTGCCCGCCCTCTCAGGTTTTCCCGTGATTGGAGAAAGTGTCTATCCTGGTGATGTACTATTTATTCATGGTGAAAGATCCGATTATGTAAACAGTGACGCACTAAAAGTGATTCAACACTGTTTTCCTCACAATCGACAACGAATGATACATGGCGCCGGGCATTGGCTTTACGCTGAACAACCTGATCAGTTTGCTCAGGCAGTGAGCAATTTTTTGAAATGAACTGACTATCGATGGTAGGTATCGATTGAATCAGATAATAGCGAATTATTAAAAAATGAATGTAATTGGAGGAAGCATGAAAAAGGTTCTTGGACTCGGTCTGTTGCTATTGCCGTTGCTCAGTGTCAGCGCTGAGCAACAATTCATCAGTATTGGAACAGGTGGTCTTACCGGGGTTTACTATCCCACTGGTGGTGCGATCTGTCGGCTGCTGAACAAAGGCCGGAAAACGCACGGTATTAGATGCTCAGTTGAATCCACTGGGGGTTCGATCTTCAACCTCAATACGATCGCAGCGAAGGAACTCGATTTTGGTGTTGCCCAATCCGATTGGCAATATCATGCCTATAATGGCAGCTCAAAATTTACCAAACAGGGCGAGAATAAGAGTCTGAGAGCGGTTTTTTCCATCCATAGTGAACCCTTTACAGTGATGGCTCGCAAAGAGAGTGGCATCGAGGCGTTTACAGATCTTAAGGATAAAAGGGTCAATATTGGCAATCCAGGATCGGGTCAACGGGGCACAATGGAAGTTTTAATGGAAAAACATGGCTGGAGTAAGCAGGCGTTCAAACTTGCCTCAGAGTTGAAGGCGACCGAGCAGGCCAGAGCCTTATGCGATAATAAGATAGATGCCATGGTCTATGTGGTGGGGCATCCCAATGCCTCGATTAAGGAAGCTGCGACCGCCTGCGATACCCGACTTGTCTCAGTTAAGAGTGAATTAGTTGAAAAGCTGATTGAAACCACACCATATTATGCACCGGCTTCCATACCTGGAGGGATGTATCAAGGGAGTGAATCTGATACCCCCACCTTTGGTGTCAAGGCAACCCTGGTCTCATCTGAGCATGTGGATGATGAGGTGGTCTATCAACTTGTAAAGACGGTGTTTGATAACCTGGATAAATTCCGCAAACTCCATCCGGCTTTTGAGCATCTTCAGGCCGAGGATATGTTGCAGGGTAATAGCGCCCCTTTTCATGATGGCGCAATACGTTATTACAAAGAAAAAGGGTGGTTGTAGTAGAGGGAATCGCAGGGTTAAGGTGACTCTCCTTAAACCTGCTAGCGCGGCAGGGTGCGGCCCTGCCGCACCACACTCATATCTGCCATATCAATGATAGATGATAGGTGAAATCGTTTTTCTCCTGCTCATCACTTGCGCTGCTGTCGTATTCGTTTTTCAATCCGAGCTTAATCGCCAGATTGCGTGCTTCAGACATTTTCATGGCCCAGTTTATTGTTGTCAGGTTTCTGTACTCTCCAGTCTCGTCAAGGTCGGGATAGAAGGCATTTGAAAATTCGAATCTCTCGTGTTCTGAGATGATCCAACCCAGGTCGAGGCCAAGTAACAGTTCTGGTGTAGAGATATCCTCACCGTCACCCCGGCTGATAAAGCCACCCAAACCAGCTCGGCTGGCAATATCCCAGCTTTCATTCTTGATGTGTTGATAGCCGATACCACTGGAGGCTGATATACGATCATCCCAATCCTTGAACTGATTCCAGTCATACCGACCTTGCATGTAGGAGAACCAGGGGATACCAGGCCAGATCCACTCTCTTTTCAGATCTGCAAAGAAGCGATTGGCAGAAACATCTCCATCACTTTTTGCGCGGTCATAAGCTGTTGAAAAGTTCCAGGCTTTTTCCAGATCAGTGTATTCGGTACTAAACCCAAGATGAATATTCATGGTATCGCTGTTTCCAGATGCGCCGTTTAAGCCCATTTCCAGCTGATGTTTCCAGGGCTTGGCGGCTGTTTCATCAGCGATGGCGGTCTGACTCAATACTGAGCTGATTAAGAGTGTTAGAGTAGAAGCAAGTGATTTGAATCGCATTGTTTAGATTAGCTGTGAGTTGCAGAGATATGGTGCAGAAGAATAACCCAAATCAGCTGGAAATGGTCGAGGCTGTTGAATATGGTGGGAGGCGTCCCACAGGATTGACCAAAAAAATAGTCATGGGGACAGCGTTGAGTTGGGCACTGTTTCAGCTTTGGGTTGCCTCCCCCTTGCCTTTCAGTATTGGGTTTGGTGTATTTAATGACACAGAAACCCGCTCAATACATCTGGCATTTGCGATCTTTTTAGCCTATCTCTTTTTTCCCTTCAGACGCCATATCAGCCACGAAATCCCTTTAATTGACTGGTTGCTTGCGATCGCTTCTGCCTTCTGTGCGGCCTATCTGTTCCTCTTCTATGAAGCCTTGGCAGAGCGTGCTGGTGCCCCGTTATCGGTCGATGTCGGGGTTGCTGTGATGGGTGTGTTACTACTGCTGGAAGCAACTCGTAGGGCCTTGGGTTGGCCATTGATGCTGATCGGAACCTGTTTTCTCGCCTACACCTTTGCTGGCCCCTGGCTGCCTGACCTATTGGCACATAAAGGTGCATCTTTGGAGCGGGTAGCTTCCCACCAATGGCTCTCAACCGAAGGGGTTTTTGGTGTTGCTGTCGGGGTCTCGGCAGGATTTGTCTTTCTTTTTGTCGTATTTGGCAGTCTGTTGGAGCAGGCTGGAGGAGGGCACTATTTTATTCGAGTTGCCTATGCGCTTGTGGGGCACCGAAAAGGGGGGCCGGCCAAAGCAGCGGTTCTGGCTTCCGGTTTAACCGGGATGGTTTCAGGCTCTTCCATTGCAAATGTTGTCACCACGGGCACCTTTACCATTCCTTTGATGAAAAGGATAGGCTTCTCCGCTGAAAAATCCGGGGCAATAGAGGTGGCGGCTTCAACCAATGGACAGATCATGCCTCCAGTGATGGGGGCAGCAGCTTTTCTCATGGTGGAGTATCTCAATCTCTCCTATCTGGAAGTGATCAAACATGCCTTTTTACCCGCCGTGCTGAGTTACATTGCTCTGCTCTACCTGGTCCACCTGGAAGCTGTCAAAGCCGGTATGCCTGCCGGGACTAAAGTGCATCAAGGCGGCATAGGTTCCCGCTTGCTGCGATGGGGGCTTACCCTTTCCGGTGTCGCTATCTTTTTCATGTTTGCCTATTGGCTGATCGGGATGGTTGATCAGCTGTTTGGTGAATATAGTTTCTGGGTAAGCAGTCTATTAATCCTGCTGTTTTATGGGCTGTTGATCTACGGCGAAGTGCGATTTGGATTGCGCCATAAGGATCAGGAATCATTTGAAGGCTTTACTCCAGGTCAGGCAGTGTTGGGTGGATTGCACTTCCTACTGCCTATTCTGGTGTTGGTCTGGTGTTTGATGCTGTTACGTCTCTCGCCCGCTACAGCGGTTTTTTACGCCATATGTTTGATGATGGTGATACAGCTCACTCAGCAAGCTCTGCGAGCACTCTATCGGGGTGGCGCTGTGGTGCAGGGGCTGAGGGAAGGCGCTATTTCACTGATTACCGGATTACAGAACAGTGCTAGAAATATGATTGGCATTGGTGTCGCCACAGCCACTGCAGGTATTGTTGTGGGTACAGTCAGTCTGACCGGCATTGGTCAGGTGCTGGGGGAGTTGGTTGAGGTTCTCTCTCTGGGATCGGTGACACTGATGTTACTACTCACCGCATTGATCTGCATGATTCTCGGCATGGGATTACCGACAACAGCCAACTATATTGTTGTGTCGACTCTAATGGCTCCTGTGATTGTTCAATTGTCTGCTTCCCATGGGCTTGATATTCCACTGGTTGCGGTGCATATGTTTGTCTTCTACTTTGGAATACTGGCAGATGACACGCCACCAGTTGGATTGGCAGCCTATGCCGCTGCAGGTATCTCAGGTGGTGATCCTATCCATACCGGATTACGCTCATTCTTCTACGATATCCGTACCGCCATTCTGCCCTTTATGTTTATTTTCAATACCGAGCTGTTGCTGATTGGTGTGGAAGGTGTTGTGGGTATTGTTATGATCGCTCTGCAGGGGATGATAGCCATACTGCTCTTTGTTTCCGCAACCCAAGGGTGGATGATAGTTCGAAATCGCTGGTGGGAGAGTCTGCTGCTGTTAGTGATTGCGTTCTCTCTGTTCCGCCCCGACTACTGGCAGGGGCAGTTTTTCCCTCAAGCGGTATGGCAACCGGCAAAAGATATTGAGCACTACATTGAAGATCTGCCTCAAGGTGAGAGAGTGAGCCTGCAGGTCGAGATTGAAGAGGAGAGTGGGACGCTTATCTCCAGGGATGTGGTTTTGACTCTACCAGAGCGGGGTGATGAAAGGCCTCTGCAAGCCTTGGGATTTGATACCGAGATTGAGGGTGATAGTCTCAGAGTGGTGGACATAGGTTTTATGAGTCCTGCTGAATCAGCCGGCCTTGAGGCGGGTTACACACATCAAATACAAGGCTTCTATAAACCACAGAAACAACCTGATCGGGCATGGTTCCTGATATTTCCTTTGGTTCTGCTGGCCTTTGTCTGGCTGGGTCAACAGCGGCGAAAAGGGGCTTCTTGATGCAAACCGGACAAGCGATTAAGGTGCCGGATAGACAACAGTAAGGGAAATATAGATGTCATTCAGTTTTTATTGGCATGACTATGAGACCTGGGGTGCTGATCCACGTCGGGACAGGGCCTCTCAGTTTGCCGGAGTACGTACCGATGAGGCGTTCAACCCGATTGGAGAGCCTCTAGTCATCTACTCTAAACCCAGTGATGATATGTTGCCTCAACCGGAGGCATGTATGATCACCGGGATTACGCCTCAATATGCTCAACAGCGGGGCTTGATCGAAGCAGAATTTATCCGCGCCATCCATCATGAGTTGGCGGCGCCGGGTAGCTGTGGCGTCGGCTATAACAGCCTACGTTTTGATGACGAAGTTACCCGGAATACCCTCTATCGGAATCTATACGATCCCTACGCAAGGGAGTGGCAGAATGGCGCTTCCCGCTGGGATATTATCGATATGGTGCGCGTGACCCATGCCTTGCGACCAGAAGGTATTGAGTGGCCGAAAAACGATCAGGGTGTCACCAGTTTTCGTCTTGAGGTGCTTAGTGCTGCGAATGGTATCGAGCATACTTCAGCCCATGATGCGCTGTCCGATGTCTATGCCACCATTGGTATGGCAAAACTGATTAAACAGCGTCAACCTAAGCTCTATGACTACCTGTTTCAGAGTCGTTCCAAGCAGGTGATTGCCGAGCGTTTAAATTTGCAGAGTCGTCAGGCTGTACTGCATGTTTCCTCCATGTACCCGGCAATACAGGGGTGTATTGCAATGGTAATGCCGTTACTGAGACATCCAACCAATCCGAATGGCGTCATTGTCTACGACTTACGCTTCGATCCTGAGCCTCTTCTCGCTCTAAGTGCCGATGAGTTGTATGAGCGTCTCTTCACCCCTAAAGAGCAGCTCCCGGAGGGTGTGGACCGGCTGCCATTAAAAACCATACACATCAATAAATGTCCGGTCGTTGTTCCATTGAATACTTTGACACCAGAGGCGGCTGAGCGCTGGCAGATCGATTTAACCCAAGGGGAGTTGTACAGACAACAACTGCTTATAGCGGATGAGTTAATAAAAAAGATCGAACAGATCCATAGTCGACGTGAGTTCGATCCAATTACAGATCCTGACCTGGCGCTCTACTCCGGTGGATTCTTTTCCAGAGATGACCGACAACGAATGGATAGGATCATCGGCAGTGATCCATCTGAATTGTCCACTTTCCCATTGCTGTTTGATGATCCCAGACTAGAGGAGATGTTGTTTCGCTATCGGGCAAGAAACTGGCCTGAACTACTGAATGAAGAGGAGCGAAGTCGTTGGGATGAGTACCGTCAAGATCGTCTATTGTCGGAGGAGGGAGGGGGTAGCATCATTCTGGAAGAGTATCTGCAGATACTCGACAGACTGGAGTCGGATTCGGAGTTGCCTGCGGATAAAAAGGCACTGGTGCCACAATTGTTGGCCTGGGCTGAGCAGGTTGCTCCACTATAGCCAATGGTCGGATCAGTGAATTGTCGTGGAGTCAGGAGCTGAATATTCCAGTTCACAGCCGTCGACATGTAAAATACCACCACGTCCATGTTCTGTTTTACTTCGATACATCGCTTTGTCGACAGATTCGATCACTGATTCCAGATCTCTGCCATGATCGGGATACTTACCCATTCCGATGGTGATACTGAAGTCGATCTTACTCTTCCTGGCATAGTCATCAATCGCCTGGCGGATACGTTGGGCCACCAGTTCACCACCTTGATTTGTAGTATCTGGAAGCAGCAGCAGGAACTCATCACCGCCATAGCGTGCCACCAAATCTTCGCTACGTAATATGCTTGCAATGCTGTCTGCTACCGCCGCCAGTACTTGATCGCCAATATTGTGACCATGGGTATCGTTGATGGCTTTGAAGCCGTCCAGGTCGGCGAATAAGACAACTACCCCATTCCCAAGCTCATCAGATTGGAATAGAGATGCAGAGCGCTCAATGAGGGCGCGCCTGTTAAGTAGCCCGGTCAAGGCGTCGATGTTGCGTTCGTGGGCAAGTTTGGTACGGGCAACCTCTATCTTTGCTGTCAGCGAGTAGGAGTAGAGCACAATGATCGCAAAGAAGAGAAGAAAAAAGATGGCACTGACTGAAAACAGGTTCACATAGTCAAATAAGCGTAGACTGACCACCACTATTGCCGCACTGAGGCTGCCCACTACAGCTTCACCGAATAGTCTCAGGCCATAGCGCATGCCATTGCCCAGGATGACCATCAGATAGACCAGAAAACCTGGTGAGCTGATCGTGGTGTCAGCCAGAACAGCAAAAGAAGCCATGGCAATATCCACCCACATAGTAAGGCGTTGGCGCCAGGGTGCGTGAGGTTCCCGTGAGGCGTGGTGCATGAAGTAGAGAATCTCCAGGCTAAACAGCCCGAAAACCAGATTGACCACCGTAAGGTTGGTCCAGTCGCGTATCTGCTCCTCGCCGCCAAAATTGAAATAGAGCACCGCCAGGAGACAAAACAGCAGTCGAGTCCAATATTGGGTGCGCTGGTCCTCCCAGGACATCCAGTTTTCAGTATTGCGTCGGTCTATCTGGTCTCTGCGACGCTCAATACCGGAGCGGCGATTATTTGCAGTCTGACCTCTATTAGTCTGGTTCACACCCTTACCTTATATTGCTTCTCCATGCGCTGTGCCACGACTATGAGTTTAGTCGCCATGAAGTGAAAGTCCAAAATAGATGAGGAGTTCAAGATTCTTGCAATCATACATCTACAAAACAGACAACAGAGAAAACCATCAATTCAAGGTGTTACTGTCTGCTACTGTTCTTGGAAAAATGGCTGAATGGCCCCGGATTCCTGATGCATTGGAGGAGGATGTACTCAGTCGCTATTAAGAGCGCCGAACCCACTGAACATCTGTGTGATTATGAGAACTGGCGGAGCTCTTTCATAGATTGCCAAACCGACCTGGGTCCGGTTTGGCAATGGTTGCGTTCTTGAATACTGAATTATCGATAAGTAGGGCGCAGCTGACAGCAGATCGCCCCAATAATCGTCCAGGATCTACGCTTCAGACCACTTTTGCAACGCATCAATAATGCCTTTTGCCTGATCTTTGCTGGAGATATTGAACTTGCTCTTCTGCATATATTCACCGTTACGTTTTTGGTAGCGGCGGATGGTGTATTTATCTGCGCTGTACTTTTCCTTGGCCCGGTCCCAATCTTGAAAACGGAAGATAATCGTGGTCCAAGCTCCTTTGGAGAGTACAACTTTGTCTAACTCTTTAACCACATCGATGCCGTCTTCTGTGTAGTTGATTGTCAGCTCTTCAGGTGTTGATGCCATAGTAGTGCGTAAATCCCATAAGTTATTGAAATAAAATGAATCCGTTAGCGACTCTCAGGGGCGCCAAACTGTTTTAGAATTCTAATGATGTCCTGGTTGTCTCGCTTTATTGCTAATTCCAGAGGCGTCAGTCCATCCTGGTTGGTGATCTCCAGACTAGCTCCTCTGTTGATCAGGTACTTTGCGGTAACCCGCTGGTCATTGAGAATCGCTGAATGGAGCGGAGTATTACCCTTATCACCAAGATTGTCGAGGGATGCACCATGTTTGATTAAAAAACTGATCACCTCCCGATCGGCGCTACCCAGCGCAGCAGTTATATGAAGTGCGTTGTCTGGATCCAGTTTGGCACCGCTATTCAGCAAATACTCCGCTATGATTGGGTTTCGTGCGATCAGCGCATAGATCAGGGGGGTATGTCCCTGCTCATCAAGTGCTTCCAGGTTGGCCTGATGTTTGACCAGGATTCGACTCATCACCAGGCTGCCTTTTCGGGCGGCAATATGGAGCGGGGTCAAACCATCTGCACCCGCCTGGTTAACATCAGATCCCCAATAGAGATTTCGCTCCAATTGATCGATATCGCCTATATGTACAGCGCGGGAAATATTGATTGTCGGCTCCGGCTGCTTGCTGCAACCGAACAACAGAATCAAACAGAGACTAAAAATAGTTGGGAATTTATATAACATACCTATGGATAGTAAATCCTTCACCACTTAAGCTGCAAGCATCGTGATTATATTCAGTTTGAGATCTGCCATCACTGTACTCACTATCGTTAATCATTTAGGATCGGTTAACAACGTGTTCTGGGTAAGGCTTTTTTAGCCTGATATCCAGAATCGACGACTAACCTGGATCTCTAAAACGACCAATTGCTGAATAGACCATATATATGAATCCCGATTGTGTTTAGCAAGATACTACTGACACTGGCAGTGATAGGCGTGGCGTGGCTTGTGATACGCCAGCGCCAGCAACGAATGTCGGATATTCCTCAGCACTCTCCTCCAGCTCTCATGCCCGGGTCATCGAATAGGCCGATCAAATGGCTGAGCTATGGGGTTTTGGCGCTGATGCTGAGCGCAAGTCTCATATATTTTGGTTTGGATATCCAGCAGGGTTACCGACTTGTAACTGTTAAAGTCATCGATGCCCAATCTGGCAGAAGCGTGAGCTACATTGCGAGACGCAAAGATGTGGACGATCGCTATTTCATAACACAGGATGGTCGCGAGATCCTGGTGGCAGAGGGTGAACGTATTGAGCTTTCGCCCCTTGATGGTGAACACCTTCCCTGACTCTTTGACGCTGCAGTCTCCAGGATTTAGCTTCTCTGCCGATAGATCCAGAGAACAGATTCTTTACCCTTGGTGGAATTTTCAGCGCTTATGTCCTTTGCTCATCAAGTCATAAAATATTGCTATATTCTAGAAGATTCAAGCCGTTATAAAAACCTCAAAAGCGCGGTATTCAATCTTCTGCAGAATCCCAGGGCACCGATTCGCCCCTATTTCGATATTTTTATGATTATGCTGGTTCTGCTGAGTGTCTGGCTGTTGATCTATGAGGTTAAAAACGACCTGGGTAACCTGGGTGACATGATTGAGATCGGGGCGGTCACTATATTCGTCATTGAATATCTGTTGCGATTCTGGATATACAACGACAGCCATCGGGTGATTATCGAACGTTATGAGCGGGCAGAGTTCATCAACGAGCCCTTTCATGTCGGGTCTGCAATTCGGCATGCTGTACTCGGTAAGTTGAGGTACGCCATCCAGCCACTGGCGATTATCGATCTATTGGCGATCATTCCAAGTTATCGTCCCCTCAGATTCCTGAGAATCTTTCTACTGTTCAGATTGTTCAAACTGTTTCGCTACACCCGTAGTATCAGTGAATTCGTAAAGGTTCTGTCTGAAAAACGAATTGAGTTGGTGACCCTATTCATTTTCATGGCGTTCATCACCTTCACCGCCGCTACAGCGATCTTTTTCTTTGAGGCTGATCATGAAGGTACTCAAATCGAGGGCTTTTTTGACAGTGTCTATTGGGCATTGGTTACCATGTCGACTGTGGGGTATGGTGATATCACGCCGCACACCACAGAAGGTCGGGTAATTTCTCTGGTTTTAATCATCGCCGGTCTGGGGGTGATCTCATTTTTTACATCAATCATCGTTTCGGCATTTGGTGAGAAGATTCATGAGATACGGGCTCACCGGGTCTACTCAGAAGTGGAACGGAAGCATGTTGATACCCTGGTCTGTGGTTTTGGCCGTGTGGGACAGGTCGTTGCCGAGCGGCTGGCGGAGGATAAGCGATCCTTTGTGGTTGTGGATCCGCTTGAAGAGAATATCAGACTTGCCAAGCAGCGCGGTTATTTAGCAGTGCTTGGGAATGGAGAGGATAACGATCTTCTATTGAGTGTGGGTATAGATACCCGCATCAAAAGACTCCTCTGCTTAACCGGGGATGATGTTGTGAATGTCTACATTACCCTGATTGCACGACAGGCCAATCCCGAAATTGAGATTGTCTCCCGCTCAAATCACCGGGAAAACGTGAATAAGCTCTATCGCGCAGGGGCAACCCACTGTGTTGCGCCCTATGAGGTCTTTGGTTTGATTGCAGCTGAATATGCAGGTCAACCGGTAGCTTTTGAAGCGGTATATGGGTTATTGACCAGACAGACCAGTGAGGGCATCGAAGCAGTACGCATCAAGCCGAAGAGTTCCCTGGTTGGGCAACGTATGGATGAGATCGATTTCAAGCAGAGAAAACTTACCCCATTTGGTGTGATTCGCGAGGGTGAGTGTGAGACTGATGAGGCGTTGGGTCATTTCAATTTGAAGGGGAGTGGCTTTTACTTTAATCCTAAAGATGATTTCACTCTTATGGCTGATGATCTATTGGTATTGATCGGCCATGAATATAGCGTTATTCATCTGCGTGAATGTCTGGAACGAGGGGTCTTGTAATGGGACGACGGGATACCTTGATATTCGGTTGCAGTGCTTTGGGTCATGAGGTGGCGATGCAGTTATCCGATCGTGACATAGAGGTCTACCTCTACAGTAATAACCTGGATGAAGTTGGTTCACTGCTGGCGAAAGGATTGCAGGCAGGTGTGATCGACTATACGGATGACGAAAAGCTGTTGGGTATCGGCATTGGGGATTGGGTGAAAACAATTTTTTGTCTCTTTGCCGAAGAACCAAAAAACCTATTTTTGACTCTATCGGCTCGGGCACTCGATCCCGATTTGAAGATTGTATCTGTGTCGGAATCTGTTGAATCCAGTAAAAGACTAATGGCTGCAGGGGCAACAAAGGTGATAGACCCCTATGAAATCAGTGGCCAACGGGTGCATGAGATCATTGAACGACCCTATCTGGTTGAGGTGCTTGAAAACACGCTATTTGGTAAAGCAATCGATATTGCAGAAATTGAGATTCCTGAGAAATCGGTGCTTTCCGGTATGCAGTTGAGCGATTTACAATTGGAGAAACGCTATAACCTGATTGTGCTGGGTGTGGTTGATCTGGAGTTGGGGAATCAGCTGATCTTTTCCAATAGTGGTGTTGACCACAGGCTAGATGCTGGTGATATCCTGGTTGTCATAGGCCATGTAAAGGAGATCAGCCGCTTAAGAGAGGGGGTGTTAGGCAATCAACCGGAACCCTTAAGCGGTTTAGATGATCAATAGATATGTGGCGAGCAGGTATAGAACTTACCACTAGATCAGGCTGGCGCACTTGCCAACAGATTGGCTAGCGGCTTGGTAACTTGCGCTAATTGAGCTTCAGCGGCCGATTCTGGTGAACTGGTAATCTGTTGTACCAGCGTATCCAACAGCGAACGTGCCTGCTGTGGTGTGGAGATGGCGGCAGCTGATTCGGTGCGGGATGTTTCCATTTCATAGAGCTGGCGTGCATTGTCGATATCAACGGTGGATCGGCTACTGGTTGAAGCCTGGGTCTCTTGTACGGACTCTCTGCTGCTTCCTACCTGTTCCGATTTTGTCTCGGCACTGGACTGGCTGGATCTATCTGTCGCGGTTTGAATGGTTTTTTCGCTGTTGACAGGGTTTATCATGACTTTTAATCCTCTCGAGACAAAAAATTGACGCTTAATGCTCTGGTTTACTAAGTTATGCACTATTCTGCGAGAAACGTGCCAACAGGGCTTTGTCGAGTATAGTCAATGAGGGGTCGGCAAACACACCAGGGGATGATTCTGCGAATTGAAGCCCTATTTATGACCTTGATACTTTGGGGGATGAGCGCCGTAGTTGGGGCTGCAAGTCAACCTATGCTTGGCGAAAACCTGGAGTACACGCTGAAGTTCCGTGGCCTGATAACTGGCTATGTGGAGCTGGATATCGCCAAAATGACTTTAGAGGTCGAGCAGGATATGGGTGAGGTGTTTGATTCGCCAGCCTATATCACTAATCTGCAAGTCACTACTGAACCCTATTCGAAAGCTGAGATGCTCTATCCAGTTCGACTCAAATACCGGAGTTGGTTGGATGCTCATAAACTGCATCCCTTAATCGCAGTCAAAACTCTAAAAGCAAGGGTCGAGCGAGAGGAGTTTTTCTTGTTCGACCGGAAATCGGGACAGGCCTTTCACTATCAGACAGGTGAGGATGAGGTGGTTGAGCCGGAAATTCCCCCGCTACAACTGCGACCGGTAACCACACTCACTCAAACAGAGTGGAGCGCCCTGACACAGACTCAAGCCATCGAGATGAAGGGAGAAGATGCTTTAGACTACATGGGGTTGATACATCGTTTGCGAGGCATGCCGCTCGAGAGTGGTAATCCAATAGAGTTTTCAACATACAACGGCAAGGAGATCGAGTGGTTCCGAATTGACGTAAGTCGTGAACGTCTGCTGCGGGCGGGTTGGGATCGAGAGACCTTCAAGCTTAAGTTAAGGGAGATCGACCCGGAAAATGGGGATTTAGGTGAGGCGGTGCACATATGGATGAGTGATGATGATCAACGCCTGCTGTTGCGTTTTTATGCTGAGCGAACCTTTGGCGCCATGGAGGGTATCCTGGAAACAGGTCGTCCTGTGGATCAACAGCAGTCCGAAGGGCTCTCCGATGCTACCAAGTCATCAATGGAGACCTATCTGGATTTCTGAGCCGATGGCTAGTCTTCTGATATCTTAAATTGTGCCTTTCCCTGGCTCTCTTTCTCATCCCCTTCGATAATCTTCAGATGATCCAGGTTGGGTATAGGGGCAGCCTCCACTGGGGTTTGGCAATCCTCCAGGCTACCCTGATTGGCGGCTGAGAGTGATAGATCGTTGGTGTCGATGATTGGCGGCTCAGGCGGTGTCTGGTCGTCCAGATTGTCATCTGAGCTATCCAGTTCCAGGGCAGTTGTGTCTATTTCGAGGGGTTCTGGCTCCTCTGTTTCATCCAGTAGAGCGCCTGGTTTGGTCAGGTCGAGAGCGCTGATATCGGGTATCTTCTGGGGGACGGTCTCGGTTGTACAATCAGACAGGTCGAACCCCTCATTTGAGGAGAGTGGGTAGTCCGGAGCAATGATCTCCCTATGAGGGGGCTCTTCAGGAACCTCAAGCGGGCCATCTGCCAGGGTGAGAGTCTCCGTTGTAGCTGCAGTGGGGGCGGTCTGAGTCTGTTGAGGACGAGCAGCTGCTGGCGGTTTAGGGAGTGGTGCAGGTTGACCTGCGGGTACGATATCCACGAGTCCTCCAGCATCCCGGAAGGCAACACGGAATTTTATTGCCCGATCCATGTCGACGCCCCGTTTAATCGGCATAGGTTTACCGCTGAAAAGACGCTCCAGCCGATCCCCTTCCAATTTGAACATGGCTCCGATCTTGCGCTTGACCTTTTCTGGATCACTGTCTTTGAGCAGTGCACCCGAAAAGTAGACGTCATAGGTCTCTAAACTCACTGACTATCTCCTTGGTTTGGCCAGGATCTATCTTGGATATTATATTCGTCACTTTCCTGGTGATCCTTTAGAAAAGGTAGTCTCAGCATACCAGGTAATTTTGTGATCAGGTTTGGGTTCTGCAAAGATCCAACCCCGATTTTCATCTGTTGATGACCAAGCTGAGGCTGCGCGATATAGGTGCCCATGAGTCGATCCCAGATAGATAGGTTAAATCCAAAATTGCTGTTGGTCTCCTTTGGGATAACCGAGTGGTGAACTCTATGCATATCCGGTGTCACAACCAGCCAGCGTAAGATCCGGTCGAGTCGTGCTGGAAGGGATACATTGCCATGGTTGAACATCGCCATACTGTTTAAAACCACTTCAAAGATCAACACCGCTATCACAGAAGGGCCCAGCGCAGCGATGGTGGTGATTTTGATCAACATTGAGAGCACTATTTCAATTGGGTGAAAACGGGCGCCTGTCGTCAGATCGTAGTCTGGATCGGCATGGTGTACTCGATGTAGACGCCACAAAGCGGGAATGGCGTGCACCATGACATGTTGCAGATAGATCACCAGATCCATCAGAATAACTGCAATCACCACACTCAGCCAGAGCGGAAGGTTGACCTCATTCAGCAGTCCCCAGCCCTTTTCCTCGATGAATGCGGCAAACCCTACCGCAGCAGCAGGAAAGAGAAGACGCAGTAAAAGAGTGTTGAGGATAACAATGCCGAGGTTTGAGCTCCAGCGGCGGCTTCGGGTAAAGATAAGCTGGCGACAGGGTATGAAAAACTCCCAAACTGCCATGGCTGCAAAGATAGCAACAAAGATACTCAGGCGAATTGTCAGTTCATAATCGAGAATGAAGTCAGTCATGGCCTAGCGCACTGTCCTATATTGTTTGACGTTTTTAGAGGCCCGCAAATGACTCAAGACAAGGCACAGCCCGCAGTCAATCGGTGCCCCATTAACAAGGGTTGTAATGCAGGATTGAGACATTAGCAGTGAATGACTGTAGTACAAAATCAGGCATTGCCTTTATCCTTCATACCGATACCTTGTTGAGCTGCGAAGTCGAGCATGCGTTGTATGGGGATGACAGCCTGTTCACGTAGCTCAGGATCTATCTCAATCTGATTTGCACCAGAGTCCAGAACCCGATTGAGGTTCTGTAGTGCATTCATGCCCATCCAGGGGCAGTGTGCACAGCTGACACAGGTCGCTCCTTCACCGGCGGTTGGTGCTTCGATGAGCGTCTTCTCCGGAGCCATCTGCTGCATTTTGTAGAAGATGCCCCCGTCAGTGGCAACGATGAACTCCTTGTTATCCATATCGGATACCGCTTTGATCAGAGCAGTCGTCGAACCGATCACATCGGCTTGTAGAATTACATTTTCCGGAGATTCCGGATGCACCAATACAGCAGCATCGGGATGCAGACGCCGAATACGTTCCAATGCAACAGCCTTGAACTCTTCATGTACAACACAGGAGCCTGGCCACATCAGCATATCTGCCCCTGAAACACGCTGCACATAGCTACCCAGATGGCGATCAGGGCCCCAGAGAATCTTTTTGCCCTGGGATGCCAGATGCTTGACGATTGGCATTGCTATACCAGAGGTAACCACCCAGTCGGAGCGAGCCTTGACCTCTGCGCTGGTATTGGCGTAAACCACCACGGTATGTTCGGGGTGAGCATCGCAGAAGGCACTGAACTGATCTGCAGGACAGCCTTCATCCAGTGAACAGGTTGCATTCAGGTCGGGCATGATGACCCGCTTTTCCGGATTGAGTATCTTGGAGGTCTCACCCATGAAGCGAACCCCACAGACGACCAATGTTTCCGCATCCTGGGCTGCACCGAATCGGGCCATTTCCAGAGAGTCGGCGACACAACCTCCACTCTCTTCGGCTAGCGCCTGAAGGTCAGCATCGGTGTAGTAGTGTGCGACCAGAACCGCATTTTGCTGGCTCAGTTTCTCTTTAATCTGAGCTTTGAGCTGCTGTTTTTCCGGCTCTGTCAGAGTTGGCCACTGAGGGTGTTCAGGGACCTTGATATCAGGCAGTTTCAAAGATTCAACATTCATGAAAATCTCGTTATCTATTTGATGATCTCAACCTGTGTCGGGTTGATGACTTGGTAGTTTTTTGCAGGACGATGATTTCCCAGGCGGGAATATTCACCTGTCTCACGGATAATGTTACGGGCAAGAATGCCTTTACGAAAATTTCGTTTATCCAGGTTTTCGTTCAACAGGACTTCATAGACAGACTGCAGCTGGCTCAGTGTAAAGCTATCCGGGAGCATCTGAAATGCAATCGTAGTGTAGCCCAGCTTGGCAATCAGGCGTTTTCTGGCCCTGTCGATAATGTCAGCGTGATCGAATGCCAGGTCAGGTAGCTTGTTGATGGGGAACCATGCGGTTTTGGCTGCATCGCTGGATGCCTTGGGGCTCAGATGATCTGAAGGAGTTAGGGCAAAGTAGGTAACGCTGATTACTCTTTCCCGTGGATCTCTAAGCGGGGCACCGAAAGTACCGAGCTGCTCCAGGTAGACGCCTTCAATACCGGTCTCCTCGTTTAACTCACGTTTTGCACAAGCTTCCAGGTCTTCGTCGATATCAAGAA
Source organism: Candidatus Thiodiazotropha sp. 6PLUC1 (assembly GCA_040506705.1). GTDB lineage: Bacteria > Pseudomonadota > Gammaproteobacteria > Chromatiales > Chromatiaceae > Thiodiazotropha. The sequence goes on along the minus strand of JBEVWG010000042.1, from coordinate 19,537 downwards.
AGCCACCCGGTAGGGCCCACATACCCTGAAAGGGGGGATTTTTCCTCTCTATCAGCAGTACAGACAGGATATTCATCTGGATGGTGAATAGAACAACATCAGTAGTCACTGCTGGATGTGGGTAATCGTAGTTGTATCTCTTCTGCAGATTCATCTCAAAACTGTGTCGCGAAAAAATTGACCTTGCTCTGTTTTAGGTAAGATAAGGGGTATCACAAAGGGGGCTGATATGGAGAAATGGTACACTTGTTAGTGTATTAAGTACACCATCACAGAATTGAAAGACTTAGTTAAATAGAAGGTTAAAGATCAAGCTTTTGTCGCCGCTAGAAGTGTAAGGATGAAACGACTACTTCAACCCTGACTATTACTATAAATCTATGCAAACGGCCCAACAAGCGAAACAACAGATTCTAAAGCTGCAGCATCTGCCACCACTTTCAGCGACTGCTACTCGCCTGCTTACTCTATTGAGTGAAGAGGATCTGGCGCTGAATAAGCTGGCCGAGGTCATCAATCAGGATCCGGGATTGGCGGCCAGGATTCTGGGGCTTGCAAACTCTGCCTATTTTGGACAACAAAATCCTGTGCTCAAGGTTGAGGATGCCATCATCCGTGTATTGGGGCTGAACATGGTAAAAAGTCTATCTTTCAGCATCGCGGTGAGCGGCGCCTTCGATATTTCCGGCTGTCACCATTTTGATTTAAAACGCTACTGGCGTGATTCCCTCTATTTGGCCACCCTTGCCAGGCAACTCTCACTCAAGAGCACTACGGATGATCGGTCAGACCCGGATGCAGTCTACTTGGCAGGACTACTATTAAATATTGGTGTTTTGGTGCTGGTACACGTTTTTCCTGAGCTATATAGCAAAGTCATACAGATTTCGCGTCAGCAAGGTAGTGATGCAGATATTATTGCGCTGGAAAATGAACATATAGGCATCAATCACTGTGAGGCCGGTGCCTGGTTAGCTGATAGATGGCATTTGCCAAGTCTGATTGTGGCTGTGATTTCGCAGATGAGTCAACAGGTTAGGGATGAACATAGTAAAGAGGTCATCCTGGTTGGCGCTGTCTCCTGCTGGCTAAACCACACTGATGAAGATGGAGCACTGGTTAAGCAGTGTAGATCAACACTATCTGATTGTTGTGGATTGTCAGCAGAATCGCTAGACCATATCAAGGCAGGTTTTTTGGACAAGGAAGATGAGATCAAATTAATTGCCAATTTGTTGGCGAGTTGACAGGAGCGTCAGATGGATCTTTCGTTTAACCAGACCTCGATGGACTTAAGAGAGCGCTTCTTCAGCTTGCTGGATTCCCTATCTGCCCTGAGGGCACTTTCTCAAATAAATATTGAACGAGTCAGTGAAGACGAGTTGCTGGCTAAGGCCTTGGATGAGCTGGTGCGGTATCAGAATATCGACAACTGCTCAGTATTTCGATTGGAAGATGGGGTGCTGAATTGTGTGGTCGGGCGAAGCATGGTTGAGTCCCATGCTGAGATCATCGGCACAGCGAATGCTAAATCTCAGCAACAAACTATGCAGTTCAAGTCGGGTGAGGGCATAGTTGGGGTAGCTTATGCCACAGGGCAATTGCAATACTGCAGGGATTGTGGCCAGAGTCATGATTTTATAGCTCACAGACATCAGGGATCTGAAATGCCCGGCTCATTGATCAGTGCGCCGATAAAGATGGGGGAGTTGGTTCTTGGTGTGCTCAATGCTTCACATCCGATGCCGGAGTATTTTGAACCTTGGCAGCAGCATACTTTAAGTCTGTTTAGTAGCTGCTTGGGGCAGATTATATACAACCACCGTATGCTGCATGAGCTGGAGTTGCTGGTTGATCAGCGAACAGATGATCTTGCTAAGGCTCTTGATGAGGCCAACAGACTGCGCAAGCGTTATCAGCAGCTTTCAATGGTTGATGAGTTGACTGGTTTAAATAACCGACGCTACTTCTTTAATGAAGCTGAAGCGCAATTGTCACGGGCTATTCGCTCGGAGCAACCTTGTAGTCTGATGCTGATAGATGTCGACCACTTTAAGCGAGTCAATGATCAATGGGGGCATTTGGTTGGTGATCAGGTTTTGGCTGCTATATCGAGGATATTGTTAGAGGAGGCTCGAGGTGGTGATCTGGTTGCCAGGGTTGGTGGTGAAGAGTTTGTGATCCTTTTGCCAGAGGCAGGGATCGAAGGCGCAGATCTGATGGCGCAGCGAATTCAAGAGCGCTTGACTAACCTTGAGACCGGTGGCGTTCGCCCTAATGTTAATTTAACGGTCAGTATCGGTATCACAGGGTTGCCGAAAGATCCTGATCAAGCATTAACCCCTGGCCAACTGGTAGACCAACTCTACTCTCAGGCGGATCAAGCCATGTATGACTGCAAGCGTGATGGACGTAACCAGAGAAAGCGCTTTCAGGGTTGATATTACTGATTCAGCGATGATAGCGAACCGAAGATGATACCCTCACTGGTGTCATAGTGTGTTTCGGTTGGCCCTAAAAAGAGAATCCAGGTGGCACCCTTATTGTTGCCGCCACTATCATCCAAACGGGCACCCACTGCCAGATCCGTATGGTCATCACCATTGAGATCACCAAGATTGGCTAAAGCACCGCCAAACTGATCCCCATCATTGAGGCTACCATCAAAATCCCCTTCAGTGTCTGAGATTTTCGATGCAGAGACAATTTCACCGTCGCCTTGCATGAACAGTACCCATGCAGCGCCGCGATCACTTCCACCATCGTCACTCTGTTTTGCGCCGACGATAAGATCATCGTAGTTATCATTGTTGAGGTCGCCGATGTTCACCAGGGCACTGCCAAATTGATCGCCGTTACTGAGTTGATCCTCTAAGCCCCCGCGGTTATGCGAAATTCTTTTTACTGAATCGACAGTACCATCGCTGTTCAAGAAGAGAATCCATACTGCACCGCGATCACTGCCACCATCATCATTTCCACTGAGACCAACTGCAAGGTCTGTCACGCCGTCACCATCGAGGTCACCGATGGCAGAAACTGCACTGCCAAAATGGTCCCCATCCTCTGGATCCCGCTCGAGGTTTCCTTCTTCTGAAGAGATTTTCTGGGTTGCACTGACAGTGCCGTCGCTATTCATGAAGAGAATCCACACCGCGCCCCGGTCAGTGCCGCCATCGTCATCATTGGGTACGCCGACAGCGAGATCATCTATGCCATCATTGTTGAGATCTCCGATATTGGCCAGTGCGTGACCGAATTGGTCATCGGTATCAAGATTTCCTGTGAATTGACCTGCATCTTCTGAGATCTTCTGATGGGATTCCACGCTACCGTCGTCTTTCAGAAACAGCACCCATAGCGCACCATGGTTTGTGCCGCCATCGTCGTCCATAGGGGCGCTGACAACAATATCTTTGAAACCATCATTATTCAGATCGCCAACTGCCGCAATAGCGCTGCCGAACTGGTCATTATCATCCAGGTCGCCATCAAAATCCCCCTTGTCACTGGAGATCTTTTGCTGGTAATCGACTTGACCATCATCGTCCAGAAAAAGCACCCAGACAGCACCGCGATCTTGGCCATCGTCATCATCGTAGGGGGCGCCAACAGCGAGATCGATGACGCCATCGCTCTCCAGGTCACCAATATTGGCGACAGCAGCTCCGAATTGATCTCCATCATCGAGATCCCCAGAGAATTGACCGCTGCGATCAGAAATTTTCTGATCAGATTCGACTTCCTTGGTATATGTCTCTTTGCAACCGGAAAGGATAATTATCAACCCAAGGGCCATAGCAAAGAGGGTAGGTAGAGGATATTGTTTCATATCGTTCAGAAGCCATTCAGTTCCATTGTAGTTTCATCATAGACTCTATCACGATGAGCGCAGTTCGTAAGCAATATAAGAACTGTGCGAAGCGTCACGATTATAGATGAGAGGGTTGCAGCTCCATCGTAACGAACACAGACAAAGCAACCAACACAAAGGGTGTCCGGGCTACACCCCTTGCATGGCATGAAAAGAGATCTGTCAGGCAGAGCCCGTTGGGTTCTCTTGTGGTGTTTCGCTCGCAGTCATTGTCTCTTCCTGGGACTCTGCAGCAAGGAGCTTCTCACTGCCTGAAGGATTGGTAAATTGATCATTCAGGGTCTGGATATAGGTATCGGTTGTCTGCACTACATCTTGCAACTGTTTGCGGGATTTTCTTCCCCAGCCGGCCGGCTTTTTACTGAAAATAGAACGCCAGGGTTTTGTGCTACGAATAAAAGCGCCGACCGGATTACTCTTTAAACCCAGCTGAGATGCCTTTGCCCGAAGACCCTTCAGTAGCGATCGAGATGCAAGGCCTCGAATGGTGAAATGGATTGCGCCTAAAGCAATCACCAGCAAAGCCAGGAGTGCCCAGGGGAGGATTTTATTGGCGTCAGCAGCGAGCCAGGGTGGCTGAAAACTGAAGCCCTGCCAATACCCAGCATTGATCGAGTAGATCAGCAGCGCAAAAAATAGGCCGCCCATGATAACTGCATCACCGATAAGAACCCTTTTTCTCCATTTGTCTAGTGTGGCGGAGATCAGGGGTACACATCGCTCTTCAATATCTCTGGCGGTCTTCTCAAGTGCGCCTACAATACGATAGGCGCGTTCGATCTCAACCTCCTCCATGCGGCTGTGGATTTCACTCAGATCGATATCCCGTTTTGTCTCATATCGTTGACGAAGTGCTTCGTCTTCAATAGGCACAGCAGCGTCAGGATTATAGACAGCATAGAAGCGGCCGGCAGTCAGGCCTCGCTCGCCAAGCGCCCTTTGCCAGGCGGCAATTACATCCTCAGGATTGTTCTCCCTTGCGGTGGTATCTATCTGATTCAGTATATAGAGGAATTTCCCCGTATCATTACGATGAATGGTTCGCTCTATGAGATGGCTCAGGGTGTCTTGCATAGCCCCCGGTTCAGGGTGGCGGGCATCAAAAAAGACCAGCACCAAGTCAGATAAGTCGATGATATGGTCGGTGATACGCAGCGTGGATGTACGCTGGGCATCTGCATCGAATCCGGGGGAATCGATCAGTATTTTGCCCCGAAGTTTCTGACTGGGGCAGGTTTTGAGCTGTAGATAGGCATCAATTCTATCCCCTTCACCTTTGGCAACCTTTTCTATCTCATCCGACATCTGATAGAAGGGAAATCTTGGATCAGAATCCAGGGCAACGCCAGGCAGTGCGTGCGCCGTGGCCTCTTTGCTGTAACAGATGACTGTGAACTTGTCATCCACGGCCTGGTTCCCTGATCGCTGAATCTTGTCGCCAATATAGTGATTGATAAAAGTTGATTTTCCCGCCGAGAAGGTGCCGAGGATCGAAATCAGAGGCCACCAGGGGATCTGGGTTGCAAAAGAGCTGTCACCCTCCATTAGCCCCATACGGAAAGCGACTGCGTCGAGTACTCTAAAGCTTTGCACTGTGCTGAGGAGAATAGGGTTTTCCTGTTCCAGGTGGGTTTCAAGGTGTTTGAGACGTGCCTCTATGACCTGTCCTGCTGGATGCATGTTTTTCTTGCTCCTCTATAACGAATGTAGATTTTATCCGGCAACATCAATTGTTTCGATCAGCAATAATCTGTCAGAAACCAGAGAATTATTCTCTATTCAATAATATCAAAATGTCAGCTGCTTCAAGAATATAGTTACTTTGCAATATGTGGATAGACAAGAATAGCCGGTAGTGGCGGCATATTCTTTACCGGCAACATTCGTGAAGCCTTACTAATCAGACCTTGTGAATATTGTCCGAGCCTATGAAACGTCGAATAGTATAAAACACAACACCAGCTTAGACTAAGTTGACTTTCCTGGTGAGGATATCTTAAGGCTGGTATCGGCAGATGTATGATTATTCTCCCGAGATGCTTGTTGTTTAAATCTGCCGGCTCTAAAGAATTAATACTATTGAAAAGATGTCTCTCTAGAATAGTGACAAATTAGTTAAATTTAGGGCTGTTAGAAGCATGATATCTCGTTGATTTGAAATGGTATATAATCAAATACTAATATATTTAACCAAATGATATATAGGGCTTTCTTACTAAAATCCCCGGTTGCATTGCCCGATCCCTTCAGAGATACTGGGAAGTTCTCAAATAGGGTTAGGTTTCGCCCATAACATAAAAAAATAAGTCAGAGAAATTTGTGGAGGTTGTAATGGCTGAATTGTTCTCGGATGGTTGGATGAGTGAGTTTGCGAACCATTGGAATGCTGAGCCGGATTTATCCGATGCTTTGTCTCAAATCGGTTTCAGCAGTGTCATTGGGTATGGATTTGATGGTGATGGTGAAGCCAAAGGTGTGTTGACCATTGAAAATGGGAAAGCAGTTTCTGGTGAAGCATTCAACGGACAGACTCTAAACTGGGATATACGTGCTACTGAAGATCAGTGGCGCAAGTGGATGGCTAAGCCACCAGGAATGATGGGCTTGGGTATGGCATTTACCTCAAGAAAAATGAAATTCGTTATTGGCGACTACTCGTCAATGATTAAAGATCCACGCATGGCTGGCCCCTTCATCAAGAGTTTCTCTGTGATGGGGCGTGTCTGAAAACTGTTATAAATGTCAATCTTCCTTCCTTTCGCGTGTAACAACACTAGGTAGTAGTGAAATATGGGCTTTAAAATTAAGGCGATGTTACTGACAGTGGGTTTGTCTGCTTGCTTGGCTGCGGGGGGTGTTCAGTCCCAGCCAAATATGGCTGATAGCGCTTTCTTTGTTGTACAGCAGACTCAAGGGGTTCCCCATGTCTCATTGGGGGGTACAGTAGTCCCTTACAAAGAGGTGACCCTCTCCGCTCAATTGCCTGGCCGGGTCAACTACCTGGCAGGTATTGAGGGGGATACGTTTAAGGAAGAGGATCGACTAGTTGAACTGGATGTTAATGAGCTAGAAGCAAAGCGTGAAGCTGCTCAAGCCCAATTGGCGAATGCTGATGCACAGCTGCGTAATGCGGGCGTACAGTATAACCGGGAGCTCTGGTCACCTAAGTCGAAATCTTCGATGGGTGGTATGGGTATGCCTAACCTGTTCGATCAGATGTTCACCAGGCCGATGGAAGATACTTTCGGAGATAGGGATCAAGGCGCAGAGCGTAGTGCGGATATTTTCTCATCACGTACCAATATTCAACAGGCTCAGAACACCATATATCGGGTGCAGGCTGAGATCCGCGCAATTGATGCAAAGATACGGGATGCTAAAAGTGTTGCGCCGTTCAATGGTGTAATCATGAAAAAATTCGTCGAGGTCGGGGATACAGTTCAGCCTGGTCAGCCGCTACTCAAATTTGCAGATGTCGAATACCTTCAGATTGTGGTCGACGTGCCCGGTCGACTCCGTCCAGGGTTGAATGAGGGAATGATGTTGCGCGCCGAGCTTGATGTGGGTGACCGGGAAGTGCCAGTTCGGGTCGCGCAGATATTTCCTATGGCAGATGCTCAGCGCCATACAGTGACTATTAAGTTTGATCTGCCCCAGGGGGTATCGGCACCTGGAATGTATGCCAAGGTTCTAGTGCCAGATTTTAATGCACCGGCGAGATCCAATCCGATCATCCCCAATTCGGCTATTCGTTACAATGGCAGTCTGCCCGGGGTCTATGTGGAAGGTGAGAACGGGAAGCCAGCGTTGAGGTTGATCCGTGTTGGCGAGAAGTTGCCAGGCGGTGGTTTCACAACCGTATTGTCCGGACTTCAAGCCGGAGAGCGGATATTGAGAAACCCGCCGTTGGATATCAGTACGGGTTGGACGACGCCGCAGCAATAGAATAAATCAGGAAGAGCTGAATCGTGCTGGTCAGGTTGGTGGGGGATCAGTACAGACTCTTCCGAGTAAATCTTTTTTCTTTAGGGTCAAGGTCAAGTGTGGTGTTTCACTGCTCTAGCCTGGGCCTGGTACTACAATTTCGGGATCAAATATGAGCCAGAACGACGACAAACTCGATCAGCTCCACTCAATGGACCCAAATTATGAGGCTCACCTGGGGATAGCCGGAAGAACCGCAAGGTTCTTTATTGAATCCCCTCTATCACCACTCTTTTTCCTGGCTATGATGTTAATGGGGTTGCTTGGCCTGATTATCACGCCACGTCAGGAAGATCCTCAGATTTCTGTGCCGATGGTGGATATATTTGTCCAATATCCTGGTGCAGCCGCTGACCAGGTAGCCGCACTGGCGATCGAGCCCCTCGAACGGATCATGTCTGAAATCCCCGATGTCAAACATGTCTACTCCGCCTCTCAACGGAGTGGTGGTGTAGTGACCATTGAGTTTGAGGTAGGTGAAGAGATGGGGCCATCGTTGGTCAAGGTCAACGATAAAATCGATTCCAATATGGATCTGATCCCCCCCGGTGTGATGCCACCTCTGGTAAAGGCTAAAGGCATAGATGATGTGCCGGTGGTTACCCTGACTCTCTGGTCCAAGGACCTTGACCGGGATGGTAGACCTGATGTGGATGATGGTCAGCTGCGAATGCTGGGCCACGATGTGCTGCAGACGCTGAAAGAGCTGCCAGACACGGGTAATGGTTTCGTCGTTGGTGGTCGCCGTGAACAGGTTACAATCGAAGTATTTCCTGAGCGACTTGCTGGTTACGGTATAAGTCTTGATCAGGTGGCCAATACCATTCGTACTGCCAATGCAGAGCAGTTGGCGGGGGGCGTTGAGGCCGGCAGCACTCACTTTTCGGTGGTCACGGGATCCTTCCTGAAGAATGTCGAGGATATTAATCGTCTGGTTGTGGGTACCCACAACGAAGTTCCTGTCTATGTGCATGATATTGCGCGGGTGAAACAGGGCCCTGAAGATGCGCAACACCTGGTGGGATTCTATACCGGTGCAGCCAGTGAGTTGGATATTAAAGCTGACGGGGTACCTGCGATTACTCTGGCAATCGCTAAAAAAGCGGGCTCAAATGGGGTTACCGTAGCCAACTCGATCAAGGAGCGGATTGAGGTTATCAAAGGCACCCTGATACCTGAGAATGTGGAGGTCTCAGTCACCAGGAACTACGGTAAAACGGCTGACGACAAGGTCAGTGAACTGATCTTCAAGCTGTTTATGGCAACAGGCTTCGTATTCCTGCTGGTGCTGGCGGCATTCCGTGCATTCCGGCCCGCGATAGTTGTGGTATTGGTTATCCCGGTGGTACTGCTGATGACCATCTTCAGCGCCTGGGTGATGGGCTACACCATCGACCGGGTGAGTCTCTTCGCCTTGATCTTCTCCATAGGTATCCTTGTGGATGACGCCATTGTTGTAGTTGAGAATATCTACCGGCGATGGTTGGAAGAGGGCTCCACCGATATTGTCACTGCCGTGGATGCGGTTCGTGAGGTCGGTAACCCAACCATATTGGCGACATTTACCGTTATCGCCGCCCTGCTGCCGATGGGATTCGTGACCGGTATGATGGGTCCTTACATGGAGCCCATTCCTGCTCTGGGTTCAGTGGCAATGTTAATCTCGCTGTTTGCCGCTTTTGTATTTACCCCTTATCTGACCGTCTCACGCTGGTTGAGACCTTCCATGCGCTATCTGGAGGTTGCGGGAGAGAGGGAGCACAAAGAGGCCGAGTGGCTTGAAGGTCTGTTCAAGGGCGCACTTATGCCATTGATCGAATCTCCCAGAAAGGCAAAGATATTCAAGCTGGTTATGTGGGGTAGCTTCCTCGTGGCCTGCTCGTTTTTCTACTTCAAGTGGGTGGCAGTGAAGATGCTGCCACTGGACAACAAGCCTGAGTTTGCGGTTGTGCTGGACATGCCTGAAGGTACAGCGCTGCCTGTGACTGCCAACCTGGCCCATCGGATGGCAGAAAAGGTCCGGGTGATGCCTGAAGTGACCGCTGTTCAGGTCTATGCAGGCACTGCAAGGCCCTTTGATTTCAATGGCATGGTACGCCACTACTATCTACGAAGTGATCCCTGGCAGGCAGAGGTGCAGGTGCAGCTGTTGGATAAAACCGAGCGTAAACGCACCAGTCATGAGATTGCAGTTCAGACCAGAGAGATGCTGGCAAAGCTTACCGAAGGTAGTGGCGCCAAGGTGGCAGTTGTAGAGATGCCACCAGGTCCGCCTGTGTTGCAATCGGTGGTCGCTGAGGTGCATGGTCCGAGTAGTGAAGTCAGGAGAAAAGTGGCTCAGGATCTGACCAATATCTTCAGTCAGACTGAGAGTCTGCGCGATGTGGACAACTATATGCGCGACCCTTATCAGTATTGGCGATTTACTGTGGATACTGAAAAGTCAGTTCGCAGAGGCATCTCTGTAGACACAATCAATCGCAATCTTGGCATGGCCCTCGGTGGCTCCCCACTGGGTGACGTCAAACAACGTGCAGGTCATGAATCGGTCAATATCGTTATGCAGGTGCCGATGGCGGAACGCTCTGAGATTACCCGTCTCGGGGATCTTCCGATTCAATCCAGCACTGGTGTGACAATTCCTCTGCGTGAGTTGGGTCGTTTTGAACAGGTTTTGGAAGACCCGATCATCTACCACAAAGATCTGCGTGATGTGGAGTATGTGGTAGCCGAGGTTGGTGGGAAACTGGCAGCACCGGTCTATGGCATGATGCAGGTACAGGATCTGCTGGATAATGAGGTCTATGTCGCCCCTGACAATGTACCGATTGATGCACATTGGCTGGGTGCCCCAAAGAACGATACTCGTACAGCCATCGAATGGGCGGGAGAGTGGACAGTCACCTTCGAAACCTTTCGTGATATGGGTGCCGCCTTTGCAGTGGCGTTGGTGCTGATCTACATACTGGTGGTTTGGGAATTTGGCAATTTCAGAATTCCTGCGCTTATTATGGCGCCGATTCCGCTTACGCTTTTAGGTATCATTCCTGCCCATTTTATCTTCTTTCAAGCAGGATGGGGTGGTGAATTTACCGCTACTTCAATGATTGGCTGGATTGCACTGGCGGGTATTATCGTACGTAACTCCATACTTCTGGTGGACTTTTCCATCCATCAAGTGCAGCAGGGGGTTTCAGTCGTCGATTCTGTCATCATGGCGTGTAAAACCAGAACCCGTCCGATCATGATCACTGCCTTTGCCTTGGTTTGTGGTTCATCGGTTATCTTTTTCGATCCCATCTTTCAGGGGATGGCGATCTCCCTGGCATCCGGTGTGATGGTCTCAACAGTTCTGACCCTGATCGTTATTCCGCTGGGGTGTATTACTGCCAGTAAGGATATCCTCGAGGTGGCCGCTGCAACGGCTCCGGAAGGTAGTAAGCTGCTGACGCAGGAGTCTGATAGTTCACCTCAGGAGATTGAGCCAGAGCCTGTTGCTGCTGTAGAGAAGCCTGAGTCTGAGGGTGATCAGAAGCGCTCTTTGGGGATGGTGGTTTGGGCCAAGATTGTTGCTCTCTTTACCATGATCTTCTATCTGTTCAAGGGGATATTTTTACTCCTTGGACAACTCTTCAAGGGTTTGAGGAAAAAAGGTAAAGAGTCGACACCCACAGCAGAGAAGCCAGACTCCGCTGGAGGAGGCTCTTCAGGCAGTGATCCTGATACAGGAGGATTCGTGCCGGATAGTGGGACGCCAACATCCGGAGCGACAGAACCACCAATTGCAGCAGCACCTGCGACAGAAGAGAAGCAGCCTGCGGTAGCAGCAGAAGCATCGACACAATCCGATGCTCTCTTGGAAGAGACGAAGCTATCAGAGACCAGTCAGACCTCTTCTGTAGCTGAAGCCGAGGGATCTGAAAAAGAACCCAAGCAAAGCGCTGAAGGATCGCAAGCAGCAGCAGGTGAAGCAGCGGCTAAGAAGCCTCAGGCGAGGCAGGAGAAGGCCGCTCAAAAACCTGAAGCTGTTCCTGCCAAGCCGAAAAAACGTCCTTCAACTTTGAAAAAGCAGGTTTCCAAGAAAAAGGCGGCTGTAGCGGCTAAAAAGGGGAATGGAGAGAGTAAGGCTCAATCTTCCACAACGGAGCCCCGTAAGAAGGCTGTTTCCAATGTGGCCAACTTTCCTCTAAGAAAGAAGGCGGCTCGTCGAGGTATACGGCTTAAGTAGCAAGGATTGAGCACTGTAATCTGCTGTTTGAGATGTTTGGATTGATAAGGTGATTCTGAAGTTACTGGCCTGAGGTGCACCTGCTTAATGGTCTATAATGACCTATTCGGATGCACTGGTTAGTAACTATTCAGGGTCTGGAGTCTGGTTACCTTCTCTAGTGGGCCGCGCGGTAAGTTTGGTAACTCTCTGCCGGTCCACATGCGATCTTTTCGTCAGGTAATTGTTAGAGATCCGAGAGCTACGCCAAGCTTGTCGTGGAGTGAGCAGGTTTGCAATTCAAAATGTTATTTCGGCTGTTCTGGCTCATCTCCCTGTTGGGGCCGACAACTCTGCTGGCTGAGCAGCAGATTTATCCGTTTTCACCCTCCTATTCTAAAACTCCCCAGAGCAATTTTGAACGCCAGCACTACTACTGGCGACCCTTGAATCAAGAGGATGAGTATAGAGTTATACCTGGGAATAACTGGCAGGCACCTGTCGAACAGGAAACCCTGGGAGTTAGAGACGAGTCAGATAGCTCTTTCTCCAATTGGAGCCACTGGCAGATACCCCAAACTCAAGGAGCCATACCCTATGGCCGAGGGTTTAGGTTTCGTCCTCTGAATGAGAGAGAGCAGGATCGTCACCAGCGCCGAAACAGTTCAGACCAATCAATTCAATTTCGTCCCTCAAATTCAGCAACAGATAGGGCTTTCGGTTTCTCGATGGAAAACCAATATCGATTTCGTCCCGATAGCCGCCTTGAGAGGGATTCCAGGAGTGCCCCGCGACGCTACTCCCTGGAACCGCCGTTGCATATGCTCTACCCGACACCATAGTGGGAGAATCCCAGGGCCAGTTAAGGGTAAAAGTCTGTAGAGTTTGAATAAATCCCTTCTTGTTCATCTGCTGAAAGCGATAAGAGAAGGCATGGAAATATTAGATTTTGAAGAGAAAAATATCTTAAACAGTTTTTTAGAGGCCTATTTACCGCTAAACTGTCGTGACATAGCTCAATTCTATTTTTTAGGTTTGAGTTATCGAGCTATACAATAGGGCTTTTTCTGATATTCGGGTGCAACTTTCAAGTTGCAAATTAGTTTCGGTAAATATCAGAACGATATTTGTTCGTACCATAATCCGTTGGGTGGGTATCCCAATCTTACGAGATTAAAATAAGGAAACAGGTAACCTGATGAAAATTGCAGCGTTCGCTTTACTGCTTTCTGGCGTCATTACAACAACCATGGTTCCGTTTGCCTCTGCAACGGCAGGGGGTAACTATGCTCCCGGACAGAATCAGGGGTATTGGCCTGCTTATGGTGGGACATCAAGTTACAAACCTAGCCGATACGCACCCAACCAAAGAGTTGGGCAGGGTCAGATGGGGCAAGGCTGGCCTGCTTCGGGTACGCCTTCTAACTATCGATTCCGGCCCTGGTCTGGTAAGACTCAGCCGGCTTGGAGGGCGCCAGCGAATCCAGCTTGGAGACAGCCCCCTGTAGCGATGAATCATCCTGCTGCGCAAATCAGCCCGGCAAGGTATGCGCACTCACCGCAGATGCAAACCCCAAACAGGTATCGCTTCCGGCCCTTGCCTCAAGGTGGTCAGCAGCCTCATTTTGCTGCGCCAGAGGTGGCTTATCGCCCATCCAATATCAAAATACCAGATCACTATGTCTATCGGCCTCTCAATCCGGTGAAAAAGGTTCAGCGACATCCGTCTCCTTATCACTACACCCCGACCTATTCACCAGCGCCTGCTTACGGTTTTGCCCCGCCTGCACCGATGAGATTTAGTGCACCAGTTCCCAACCGCTCTGTTCCAATGGCTCGATCTCTGCCAGGGCCCCGCTATGCTTATGGCGGACAGCCATATCCTGATTTCAGATTTCGACCAACATCAAGAGCTTATGGGCCTCCCGGCTACCCAGTTGCCGGTTCAAATATGAACAGAGCGCCTCGATATGCGGCTCGCTGGCCCGAGCGGCCGAGATTTCGGCCTGCGCCCCGGTTCCGTCCTACAGCTCCAGTATATGCCGATCCATTTTATGGCTATCCACTAGGCTATGCTCACCCTGCAATGGCCTATAACTGGCCAAGTGAGAGGTGGGGAAGATATAGGCCATCCTATCCACAGCCCAATCCATCATCATGGCAAGCTGCGCCTGATACCTATGATGATATTGCCGATAGGAGAGTCGATTGGTACGACGGTCGTGCTGATGGAGAGGGGGCATGGTATAAACTCACACAGCAACAGGATTGGCCTCGCGTGTCTCACAACTGGAGAGAGGAGAGCAACCACTACTCAAGGCCTTCAGAGTAGCGTGAAAATTGGCTTGTGATGGATGAAATGACCCGGTCTTAGAACAAAGGCGCTAGTGAATTGACGTGTGGTGTGCACCTGATTCAATGCTTGTTTTATGTGCCTAAATTCTCAGGCCAAACCAAAATAATAAAGGGGAGTTTATGATAACGGTAATCGGTAGTCTGAAAGGAGGGTCCGGTAAAAGCACGGTAACCTTCAATCTGGCTGTTTGGTTGGAGATGGCAGAGGCTGAAGTACTGGTCATTGATGCAGATCCGCAGGCAACATTGAGTGATGTTTCTGAAGTACGAACAGAGGAGGGTTTCGAGCCCTTTCTGAACATAAAGAGTGGCTCAGCCCTCACACGTAAAAAACTGGCTGGTTATGATGAAGTTCTGATCGATGTGGGTGCTTCAGATATTGAATCGATGAAGCAGGCACTGGCACTGGCTGATCGGGTTATCATACCGGTTCCACCTTCCCAGGCTGATATCTGGTCGACGCAAAGGTTTTTGAATTTTCTTGATCAAGCCGTTGATGGAGAAAGACCAGAGCTGTTGGCGTTTATCAACCGTGCAGATACACACCATGCTATCCGGGAGTCCGATGAGGCTGCAGCGGCACTTGTCTCCTTACCGGATGTGCGATTTATTAAACACCGTCTCTGTCAGAGAACGGTTTTTCGCCGCTCTTTCAGTGAAGGTTTGGCGGTTTACGAGCTCGACCCAAGAGGGAAGGGGAGTAAAGAGTTCTATGCGCTGACTGCGGCTCTTTATCCAAAATATGTCTCACAGTGAATCACCCAATAGTCCATTTGCATTGATCCCAATAGGGCTGAGGCTGTGATGCAACTTACTGTTTGTTAGGAAATTTATACCGGATTGAGCCGGTTTTTACAGGTTCAATCAGTGCTAGTGGGCCGCTCGGCAAGTCAGTCACTGAGCGACCAGTTTAAAAAAGATAATTTGATTGTTGGAGAGAGAGATGGGGATGTTAAGAAATCTGTTTGCATTGATTGGATTACTGGTGGTGATTGGTGCCGTAGCCTTCTATGCAAAATTCAATAGTGCAGTGGATGGATTCGATCCTGGTGCGGGAAAAGTTTTTAAGGAGTTTGCTCAGTCGCTGGTCGAAACAAAGAGTGCCGCTGAAGCGAGTATCTGGAAGATTCCTGTAGAGGATGGATTGACGGCTGAAGAGGTTGAAGAGACCATGAAGTTCGTCGCAAATGAACACAATATGTCTAATGTTGGTGAGCTGCCCCTTTCTCTCGATATTGAGGCAAAGATGGGTAGTGAATACCGCTTTGTAAAGATCTACCTCTTCTGTAACTCGTTGACTGCTGCGGAGATGCTCGATTATTCCGATGCCTATGCAGCCTATCTACCCTGTCGGATCACTCTTATCGAGGATAAAGCGGGTAAATTATGGCTGATCACTCTGAACATGGATATGATGATCTATGGCGGCGAGCCACTCCCACCTGCGCTCAAGGAGGAGGCGATCAAGGTTAAAGAGTATATTCTCGACATCATGAATCGTGGAGCAACTGGCGACTTCTAGTGGAGTCAGATTAAATCTCCAGTAATTCCATATAATATTTGTGGTATCACCGGGGCTGTTGCAGAAACAGACCCCGGGTCATTTACCCACTCGATTCGATTTCGCAGACCTATCAGGGTGTTTATTAATAACCCTTTGTATTTTAATGGTTATTTGCGTGATTCTATTTTGATCAATGGTCTAAAACGGCTTTGCCCCGATCTTAATATCCCTGATCGTTAAGTGCTTACCACCAGCAGAAAATAGAATTTTCTCGAAAAAGTCTATTAGCATATAAAGAGACTTTTATTGTGATAAATAATTGTTATGCTAAAATTTCAAGACTACGTAATGGGTAGGTAACAGTCAGGTTCATTGAAGCATGACAGATAAAAATGACGATAAATTACTAAACGATCGTTCAGGAGAAGCAGATATCGGCCAGGAAGTCAGGGATGGTCAATCCTCCATGGATCGTCTTTCTCAAGCATTTGAGACAAGTGCAAGACGTTGGGAACTCATTGTTTACCCATCTCTGTTTGCGTTTATTCTACTTGCGGCCTACGGGTTTTATTTGATTTTCAGCCTCGCAAAGGATGTTCATTTTCTTGCGTTGAGTGTTGATTCCAATATGAATGTCATGTCGAGTAACCTTATGACAATGACAGATAGTGTTGGTCAACTTTCAGCTAATGTTCGTACTATGGCTGTTAGTGTGGAGTCTATGGCGCAGGATGTCAGAGCGTTGGAACCCATGTTGACCAGTATGGACTCCATGAATGAGTCGATGAAAAATATTACCCACTCTACCTACAGCATGCAGCGCGGAATGCACAGCATGAATAACAACATGCATGATGTCTCCCGACCGATGACATTCTGGAACTCTTTCATGCCCTGGTAAATTGGCTAGCAGACCAATATGACGAGGTCTCAGGGGATGCTGATTTCAACCGGAAGAGTTTTACCCAAACTGAATCGTTCTGATTCACCGGTTCGCTACTTAAGCCAGTAGCATTTTAAGCAGTTATTAGTGGTGCCCTTAAGGTATCAATCGCTATTGAAGTCATAGTCGATGGATACAGATGGCTCCTGGATAAAATACCCACGTATGTAGTTGACTCCGATAGACCAGAGTATTGCCAGGCTTCCTGCCTCTTCAACACCCGAGGCGATGGTTTTGATGTCTTCAGCCTGAACCAGTTCATTCAAATGGTTCAACTTGTCCTGTTTATCCTGATTTTCAGACAAATCACTCAGGAATGAGCTGTGGAACTGAATAAAGTCCAGGGGGAAACTGCTGAGGATGGCTTCCGGCATTTTTGCCAGGCCAAAATGGTCGATGCAGGTTTTACATTTGATCTTTTTCAAACCTTCAGCAAATTTCTGCAGTTTTTGCAGATGGGTTCTGGCATCGGTGTCATCGAATTGAAATGTTACCCATGATCCCTTGGCTTCGTAATCCCTTAGGCAGTCGCAGACAAATAGTAGTAAGGTATCATCATCCAGCGACGAGCCAGATATGTTGATCAGGAAGGTGATCTTTTTGCCCTTTTTTCGCTGCTTGGCCAGCTCTTCTATCGCACGCCGGATTACCCATCGATCCATCTCGGGAGTCCTTCCCATCTCTTCGATTTGATTCAGGAAATGGTCTGGGTGAATCTCCTCTTTTTTCTCATCAAGCAGGCGTATGGTGACGGCATAGTTTTCGCGTGTATCACCATGCAGGCTGACGATAGGTTGATAAGCCAACTGAAATGTATCGTTATCAAAGGCATATCGAATCAAGGCTGACAGATTGGCCTCACCAGAAGTGCCTGTTTCTGACGCTGGTACAGTTGCATCAGCAATATAGTAGCTGTTGCCACCTTGAGATCTTGCCTGCTCACACGCTTGATACGCATGGGTGATATAGTCATTCCCACTGGAGAAATTCTCTGATGAGAATGCAACGCCGATGCTGCAGGTCGCCTGGATCTCCTGGTCGTTATTCTCTATTGCGCTACAGATCTGTTTGGCAGTCTTTTCTGCATTTTTCCGCTCTTTTTCACTAGTCAGTATGGTGAAGGTATGATCCCCGAAACGGGCCAGAACCTCCTGATTCGATACCGTGCTGCGCAGCAGGCCGGCGATTTGAAGCAGTAGTGCGTCACTCGTTTTTATTCCTGTCTGGCTGCGGATTCCGGTAAAGTTATCGAGGGTGATATAGAACAAGGTACTACGTTTGCCTCCAGAAGCGCTGTAGCGTTTAACCTCCTCCTCCAGCTGGGTGATAAAGTACTGCCGGTTGTAGAGTCCAGTCTGGACATCTTGTGTACTGAGCAGACGTAGTTTCTCTTCAACCTCTCGAGTGATCGATTGATCACGAAAAACCACTTGTGTGCAGGGCTCGCCATCGATGCTGGCCGGAGTAAAGTGAAGCTCAGCACTGAATTCAGTTTCATCGCTGCGTACACAGGTGGTTTTCATCTCACTGGAGTGTTCACTATCAGCACTCAGTTTCCGCAGTAGCTTTTTAAATCCAGCATGTTCGGAAGAGGCGATCATATCCATGATTGGAAGTCCCTCGATCTCTTCCTCACTGGCCAGGCCAAACAGCTCTAGATAGGCGCGGTTGGCGGTGACATGCATGCCTTCATGGACATAGGCTATTGCATCACGAGAGCTTTCAGTCAGTGCGTCACAGCGCTCTTCAGCCTCTTCAAGTTGATGTTCAATATGCTGAAGGCGACGTGAGGTTTTGAGGTTTTTATACTCTCTCAGGATGACCTGTACTAAGTGGTCGAAGTTTTTTCGCTCCACAAGGTCGGTAACACCCTGTCGCATCAGATCGATTCGCATCTCATCACTGGGCTCTTCGTCGACAGCAATGACAGGGGTTGATGGACTGATAGCGACAAGCAAAGCGAGTAGTTGATTGATCTCCAGAGCGTCGTTGTCCAGAGTGTAAATCAGTAGATCCAGGGGGTGCTTTTTCTTCAGTTCCGCGCCCAGCTGATCAGCATCGTGATCGATTCGTATAGCGTGAGCCGCTGTACCGCTATTGCGGAGGGTGTCCAGGCATGTTTCTACTTCAGGGGTTGTATTTCCTAAAACCAGTAACTCAATCGCTTCTTCGGGCATGCCGTACTATCCTGTTACACTTGCTTAGTATTGCTTCTTATCATTGGTTATAGCTGCCAATCAAAACCTTTCAATCCTTGATAAGCGATTAACCTTCAGCATGCTCAAGTAATTAAACGGCATTTTTTCGTCTCAGCCTTACCGCTTCCGCCAAGGTTTCCAGCAGCGGTACGCTGTCATCCCAGCCAATGCAGGCATCAGTAATACTCTGTCCGTAGGTAAGGGTCTCGCCTTCAACTCTATCCTGCCTTCCGGCAGTGAGGAAGCTTTCGATCATCGCACCCATGATGCGATCATCACCTCTGGCGATCTGGCTTGCAACATCCCGTCCAACCAGCAGCTGGCGAGGATGCTGTTTTCTGCTGTTGGCGTGGCTGAAATCGACCATCATACGAGGTTTGAGTCCATTGCTTTCCATCTCATCTGAGGCAATGTTGATACTTTCAGAATCATAGTTTGGGCGACTGCCACCTCTGAGAATCACATGGCAATC
>JBEVWG010000061.1:0-72717 GCA_040506705.1 Candidatus Thiodiazotropha sp. 6PLUC1 | reverse complement strand
AAACGCTTCGCGTACACCCTCTCCCCAACCCCTCTCCCGTAAAGGGAGAGGGGCTTTCAGAGTTGTTCTGAGAAGATTGAAAGTTAATGGGGCAGCAGTGGGAAGAGATACTACTTTTTGAACTCGGTTTCCGACAATACAACCTGATTACGCCCACTTTCCTTAGCCTTATAGAGTGCGAGATCTGCAGCTCTTATCAGTGCGGATTTATCTACTAATACGCCATCCATAAAGGAAACGCCGAATGAGGCAGTGATTTGTGGTAAGGGTTTGCCATCATGGATGAGTTTTAACTCCCCTATCTGTCGGCATATTTTATCTGCCCGTGAAATAACGGCTTCCTTAGTGGTGTCGGGCATGATGATGATGAACTCTTCGCCGCCATAGCGACAGACAATGTCGCTTGTTCGTACACTATTTTTGAATAATTTTGCAAACTCTAGGAGTACAACATCTCCGACATCATGACCAAAATTGTCATTAATCGATTTAAAATGATCCGCATCACACATAATGATGCCAAGACCACTTTTTGCTCTTGCGCAACGATGTATCTCCCGCTCAAGACTCTCTTCCATGTGTCGGCGGTTGAATAGATGTGTTAAAGGATCCCGGACCGATTGTGATTGCAGGGCTTCACGTAATTTTAAGCTCACCAGGGAGAGGGCCAAATTATCCGCTGTGATTTTTATAAGCCGTTTTCTGGAATTTATGTAGTGCTCTTTTTCCTCATCAGTGGATTCGTCAGAGGATTTGAATTCAATATGAAGCATACCCAACATATCACCTTGGGCAATAATGGGTTCACAAATGTAATTATTTACACCTTCACCAACGTGTTTGCAACGCAGGCGCTCATCGTTGTGCAAAATAACATGCTCTTTACCCTGTCGCAGTGACCAGCAGTCATCAGGCACAATAATGGGTGAACTCATTAGTTCAATATTTCCCCAGGTTGCTTTGGATTCGACGAGTGACTTTTTATCGTTAAAAAGGTAGAGGGCACCAGCGCAATCAGGGAATATTTGTTCTGAATAGTAGGAAACAATAGGGTAGGTCTCTTCAGTTGTGCGACATACTTGTAAATATGAGTTCAGTTGGTTTATGAGATGCATCTCATAATTGTATTGAGTTAACTCTTTATGAGATTTAATCAGCTGGTCTTCTGATGATTTTTGCTCAGAGATGTCGGTTGATGAGCCTACAAAACCTGAAAACTTACCTTGATCGTTGATATAAGGAATGCCGCGGTCAATGAAATATCGATATTTGCCATCGCGCCTTCTGAGTCGATACTCCATGCTAAAGGGCTTATAAGCAATAAACGCATCTTCAAATACAGTCAGACAGTAATCTCTGTCATCAGGGTGAAGCGCATTAAACCAAGCATCGCCACCTAACTTTTCAACTTTGTCACGGCCAATGAAGTTCTTGTATTGGTTACTTGTGAAAATGACATTGCCACTGGTATCAGTAAGCCAGAGAGAGACGGGGGCATCTTCAGCAAGTGTTTGAAAGTTAATTTCTTCAAGTGTTATTGCAGGAGTTGTGGGCTTGGTATCTTTTATGTCGGTCATAGTGTTCAGCTTAATTGTTCAACTTATTCAGAAAGACTAAGCGATATTGGGATGCTCTCCGATAATAGCATTGTTTAATAAAGATTTGTTTCCTTAATTTAAAGGGATCGTAATCATTAGTGCAAACAGGCCCTAGTAGAATGCTTAGCGATAGTGGCCAGGAAAATTGGTTAATTACTAATAATTTTCCAAGTTTCTGCCACAGATTCCCATAGTCATGAATCTGATATCCACATGCCGTCGATTGGTATCTGGAAAGTGGTTAGCAATTTAGGTCAGGTGATATCCAATGATCAACAAATTCATCGGATGTGGAAAATAGAAGGGGGCTTAGGATACGTCGAAAACATTGACGTATCCTAAGTAGATCAAAGGATGACTTGAACTGGTTGTTCAAGTCACAGGAGGCATTGAATTTTAACGATCCCAATTCCAGTTCATGAAACCAGATGTCAGAAACAGACCGAGTGCGCGGCCAAAATCCTGGCAGAACTCATAGGGTTTCTCAGCGCCAGGCTTGGTAACATCAAACTCCTCTTGAGTTACCTGTTCACCTGTTTCAGGATTAATCCAACCCTCTCCATCACCATTTTCTTGAACCACGAAGCCATCGGTGACCAACATATCCATCAGGTATCCACCACGGTTGCTCTGGTTGATCTCCATGTCACCCTTTTCATTCTGGCTCAGTCCAGTTACCTGGATCACTTTGTCGCCTTTAGTAATGGTTATGTCATTGGCAACATACATCTCATTGTTTTTGAACTTTTCAGTATCAATGGTGATTTTAGTGCCGTCTTCCAGTTGAAATGTTGATTTCTCCCAGAAGTTAACGTCTGTTTTTCCATCACCATTCCAGTCGACATGAGGGTCACCCCAAATGTTTGTCTCTTCTCCTGTCTCCTTGTTTTTGATGATGATCTGAGATTTATTCTCGTTTAAGACCAACTCATACTTATCGCCAAGGTCAATGGTGGCCTTACCATCGCATTGCTGCGTCACTGTCCACTCCTGGTCTACTGGACATGGCTCGGGGGGACAAGGCTCAGGAGGACATGGCTCTGGCGCTGGTTCTGGAGGACAAGGCTCTGGCGCTGGTTCTGGAGGGCATGGCTCCGGCGCTGGTTCAGGAGGACAAGGCTCAGGAGGTGCTGGCTCTTGAGGACAGGGCGCTGGTCCTGGCTCAGGAGGACATGGCGGTCTAGGCCCAGGAGGGCATGGAAATGGTATTTGAGGCATGTGCGGATGTGGCAGAAAGTGACCTCCCGGCCTGCCACCAGGTAGTTGAGGCATATGCGGCCTAGGCATTGGAAGCTTGCTACAGCGTATTTTGAATAGAGATGGCAGGGAACATTTGGCAGATCCACCCTTTGTTGACAGGGGGTTGAGAGCCGCGCTCACGATTCCATTCATCGAGGGTAATGAGGTCATATCCACACTCCTTGTTGGTTAGGAAACATAAAAAATATGCGCCTAATTGAACATTTCTAACTCATACCAACAAGCTGGGAATTTCCCTATTAGAGTTAACCCTAGTAGACCGTTGGCTGAATTCGGTAACACTCAGCCGGTTATCAGAGGCTTCTTAAGTCACTGAGTCGGTTGTCTTAAGGGTTGCTGGGTAGCATCGAGAAGGGGAGCCACATCAAAGAGGCCTCCTCATTCGTTTCCAGGCTGTCCTTCAAAATCACATGTCCATTATCAGTTGTCCAGTGCAGGACAGAGGGTCGGTTCTCAGTAGTTTGAGGGGTGACGCTATTGGGTACAGGATTACCCATTTGTTGCCAAAGCTGCTGCTTCAGATGTTCGTGGTACTCTCTTCTATAGCCGATTTTTACGCCATTGACCCACTTGTCATGGAAGAAGACCGTAATGAACTGGGCTGGAATTCCATTGAATATCCCGATGCGTGAGGCGCAAAGTCTGTTGCCAAATGGGCCGACTTCATCCTGACATTGCCATGTTATATCTGGAAAGACTTGCATGAATTCGCTTTCTGTCACCTGATTGTCCAGGGCTTGCAGATTTAACTTGATTTCATCTTCGCCCCATAGTGAGAGAACTACTGTATCCGTACGGCGTTGACCATCTTCGGTGAATACCAACCAAAAAATAGGCCCAATAACAGCAACAAATGCCAGTAAGCGCTTATATAACGGTGGCAGTTTTAAATTCATGAGGTTTTTTGCTCAGTCAAGGAAATCTTGACAGTGGGGTGGGAAAAGAGGGCAGCGTTTAACTGCTGCCCTCCATTTAGTCTACCTGCTTACTTGTTTTCTCTGTTATCAATCAGGTTATCGACTACAGATGGATCAGCCAGGGTAGAGGTATCACCAAGGGTATCCAGTTCATTGGCTGCAATCTTACGCAATATACGACGCATGATCTTCCCAGAGCGGGTTTTTGGTAATCCTGGCGACCACTGAATCAGATTGACCTTTGCGATGGGGCCAATTTCAGAACGTACCGTTTTAACCAGTTCGGTTTTCAGTTCATCAGTGCCTTCTATACCCGCCATGAGGGTGACGTAGGCGTAGATGCCTTGACCGGTAAGGTCGTGGGGATAACCCACCACAGCTGCTTCAGCGACCGAATCATGTAATACCAGGGCTGACTCAATTTCAGCAGTACCCAGACGATGGCCGGAGACGTTCAGAACATCATCCACCCGACCGGTGATCCAGTAGTAGCCATCCTCATCACGGCGAGCGCCGTCACCGGTGAAGTAGTAGCCTGGATACATGGCGAAATAGGTTTCAAAAAATCGCTTATGGTCGCCATACACAGTCCGCATCATGGAGGGCCATGGATGCTTGATAGCCAGGTTGCCTTCAGCTGGGTTGCCTTCAATCTCAATGCCTTGATCATCCAGCAACACAGGGTCAACACCGAAGAATGGGCGTGTTGCCGATCCCGGTTTTAGTGGTGTCGCACCTGGCAGCGGGGTCAGCATATGAGCTCCGGTTTCAGTCTGCCACCATGTGTCCACGATTGGGCAACGCTCGTCACCGACTACTCGGTAGTACCACTCCCAGGCTTCAGGATTGATTGGTTCACCTACAGTACCGAGCAGACGTAAGCTGCTTCGGCTGGTTTTCTTCACCGGTTCTTCACCTGCGCCCATAAGAGAGCGGATTGCGGTAGGCGCGGTATAGAAGGTGGCTACATTATGTTTGTCACAGACCTGCCAGAAGCGAGAGATATCCGGGTAGGTAGGAATGCCCTCAAACATCAGTGTTATCGCACCATTGGTAAGGGGGCCATAGACGATATAGGTATGGCCAGTTACCCAACCCACATCAGCGGTACACCAGTAGACTTCGCCATCTTTGTAGTCGAATACCAGCTTATGAGTCATTGCTGCCTGTAGCAGGTAGCCGCCAGTGGAGTGGAGTACGCCTTTGGGTTTTCCCGTAGAGCCAGAGGTATAGAGAATGAACAATGGGTCATCGGCATCCATCTCTTCGGCTGGGCAATCGTCAGATGCGTCGGCCATCGCCTCGTGATACCAGACATCACGATCGTTGTCCCACTCAACCGGGTCACCACCACGTTGAACCACGATGCAGGTATGAACATTGGGGCATTGAGCCACTGATTTGTCGGCATTGGCCTTTAGTGGCACTTTCTTGCCGCCGCGCATGGATTGATCCGATGTGATTACGACCTTACAGTTTGAGTCAAGGATACGATCACGCAGTGCATCTGGAGAGAAACCACCGAAAACTATGGAGTGAACAGCACCGATGCGGGTACAGGCCAACATGGCTACCGCCGCCTCAGGGATCATTGGGAGATAGAGGGAGACCCGGTCTCCTTTCTCGACACCACGGGATTTCAGGACGTTTGAAAATTTACAAACCTCCTGATGCAGCTCGCGATAGGTGATATTGCGCGATTCATCTGGATTATCTCCTTCCCAAATGATGGCAACCTGGTCTCCCCGGCTCTCCAGATGGCGATCGAGACAGTTGTAAGAGACATTCAGCTTTGCACCCTTGAACCACTCAATATGCAGATCGTCTTTACCGAAACTCCAGTCCAGCGCTTTATCCCACTTTTTGAACCAGCTGATGTATTGATCAGCTTGTTCTGACCAGAATCCTTCTGGATCTTTTATGGACTGCTCGTACATCTCTTTATATTGGGCCTCGTTGACGTTGGCCTGTGCTGCAAAATCAGCCGGTACGGGGTAGACCTTGTTTTCAGACATTGATTTCTCCTCAATGGTGGTTTTTCGTTATCAACTGCCGGGTTGGCCAAAGCTTACTATTTAAAACATGTCTTATTATTGAAGGCATTGCTTTATATCAACCCATTATTCTATTCTCAGTCACTGCGTTATAAAACTGTCCAGTTGACATTGACTGGGATTAGGAAACATATCTGCTGCCATGGCAAGAAACAGTTCTGCAGTAGCGACAGCATCACTCAATGCATTGTGTGCCTTGTAGTTAGGTAGATTGTATTGCGGCCTCAGATTAAAAAGTCGAAGATTACCTGGCTGGATAGTGTGATTTCGTCGTTCAAAGAGACGCCGTGCTAATACAAGGGTATCTATAATCGGGATCACAAATGGGGCGCCGTAGATATTGCGACAGGCCGCATCGATAAAATTTTGCTCAATCGAGGCATAGTGAACCAGCATCACCTTGCCAGCCAGTTGGTTCAGCAAAATTGGCATAGCCTCTTCCAGTGGTATTCCCGTAGCCGCCTGATCATCGGTTATCTGATGTATGACGGCAGACTCTTCGGGGATCTCATCGTCTATGGAGATCAGTTGATGCTGTGAGCTGTTGAGTTTCACGGTCATATGTTGTATTTCAACAAACCCATAGCTGAGTATCTTATCCTTTTTAGGATTTAGTCCGGTGGTTTCCAGATCCAGCGAAACGATCACCAACTCTTCACATACTGTATTCTTATTTACCATGGGTGTTGAGAGATAGTCGTGCAAAATGCCGCTCTCAACCTTTCTCAAGGCACGTTTGCGTTGTGACTCTTTGCTAAGAAATCGTTCAAACATGGTTATCTGAATCGACCGCCTTGATAGCGGGTATCTAAAGTTTCCTGCATGTCCTGTATGACACGGAATGCATCTTTAAGGTGTTTCCGCTCCAATTCCGATAGGTCATCTGGAGAGACATAGTTATCCATCTTAACACCAAGGCGTATCTGTCTTGCCTGGTGGTTGCTACGCATACTGGCAATAAATTCCAGAGCATCAATAAGGTTTTCACCCATATCTTCGCTGAGGATCGATGTCTCAGCCGCAGCTCTCAGCCGATTTGTGGTGTTGACCTGTTTCAGTCCTTTGGACAGGGCAAAAACCCGGGCGATATCAGTGATGGGTACTATGCCCCTGTGTTTAATGTCAAAGGTGTCGTCATGTGCGCCACCGTGGATCAGTACAAAAGTGCGGAAGAAACCAAGTGGTGGGCGATGCTGTAGCGCATTAGAAGCCATATAGGCTGTGAAGATACCGTTGCCACGGGTTTTGTCCAGAATCTCAGATTGTAACTCTTCAAACAGCTCCTTATCACCATGAACCGCCCTGAGATCGAAAAAGATACTTGATAACATCAGGGCCATTGGATCTGGTTTGTTGATCCATGTATTGAAGTACTTTTTCCAGCCTCGTAGTGTTTGACGCCATTTTGGATTCATCGCCATTGCATCTCCAGGGCAATAGACGTATCCACAAGCATTCAAGCCATCACATACCCACTTTGCCAATGACTCGAAGTAGGGGGCGTGCTCAGGTTTCATCTCATCAGAAATCAGCAGTGCATTATCCTGGTCAGAGTGAGAAGTCTGTTCTCGACGCGCCTGGGATCCACCACATAACCATACATAGGGCACCGGAGCTGGTCCGAGATTGGCCTCAGCCATCTCTATCAGTTGTATGGTGATTGAGTCAGTCAGCGAGGAGATGGCGTCGCCAATATGCAGCGCAGTTGCACTGGATATTGCAAGCTGATACTGAAGTTCAGGTAAGCGCTTACTGATGTTAACCAGGTCATCCAGTGTTTCAGCCTTGCGAATGTCGGCAGCAAAAAAGGCTGAGTTGGTCGATTGGTGTCTGGCCAGATCTGTTGCAGTAACCATACCTACAACCTTGTCGCCCCGCATCACAGGAAGATGGTGGACCCTCAATTTGGTCATAATCATCAACGCCTGGATGATCAGAGTCTCCTCCTGGACAGTTTCCAGATCGCTGGTCATGATACTGCTGACTGGGGCATCTGGTGAAAGTCCTGCCGCGACACAGCGTTTGCGCAGATCGCGGTCTGTGATCATGCCAACCAGTTTCTCATCCTTCATCAGCATCATCGAAGAGATATTCTTTTCACTCATCACCATTGCTGTCTCACGAATGGTGCTGTCGACGTCTGCTGTGACAGGAGACTTGGTCAGTAGATCGGCAATCTCACCGGTCAGAACCTCCATTGTGTTATTGGCGCTGTTATCCTTCAGCATGCTGACAGCTTGCTTCAGACGATCCCGCATTGATTCACTGAAGTGTTGGTCAAAGGAGGGTTCGGACTGTCGGAGTGTCCATAAATTGCTGCAAGACATTGCGTAGAGCAGGGTATCCTCAGTGGCGATACCTTGTTTGGCCCGACTGATATCTAGTAATTGGCATTGGGTGGTATAGATTCCGCCCTCTGCCAGCTTTTCAACCAGGTTATCGTCATCGTCGCGCAACTCAATAGCGCCACTGCGGACAATGTAGAGTTCACTCTTGGTTGCTCCCACAGGAGGAAATGCACTACCTCGACGCAGGTAACGAATTTCAAGTTGTTTTGGAAGTAGATCGAGCTGCGCCTCAGTGAGTACGTCGAATGGTGGGCGTGCAGCCAGAAAGTCACGTATCTCGACCAGTTCGATTTCCATGCCTTTGACTCTATGTGATTATGAATATGGTTCAAAGAACATCAACGTATTGGGATAATAATATAACCTATTCTTAAGCCAATACGTTGAAATTCTTTCATAAGGCAAAAAGGCCCCGCCGAAGCGGGGCCACAATGCAGACTTGCTTTATTATTATTAATGATCGGTAGCAGTACCTGCACCCTTAGGTACACGAATATCCTCTACCAGATGCTGAATGTGATCTGGTGGTGGAGCCGTAACCTTGGATACGATAATGGCAACTGCAAAGTTGACCAGCGCACCCACTGCACCAAAGGCGTTTGGTGAAATGCCGAGGAACCAGCTGGGACCCATGTCACCCAGGAATGAAGTGCCTGGTATGAACATGATGCCTTTGTGCTGGAATACATACAGCATGGTGACACCGATACCTGAGATCATGCCCCAGATTGCACCGGCACGGTTCATCTTCTTATAGAAGATGCCCATCATCAGCGCAGGGAAGATGGAGCTCGCGGCCAGACCAAAGGCGATAGCCACAGTACCCGCTGCGAAATCTGGTGGATGAAGACCGAAGTAACCCGCCATACCGATGGCACCTGCCATTGCTATACGTCCAGCCATCAGCTCATTCTTCTCTGAGATATCGGGCATGAATACGCCCTTCAGGAGATCATGTGAGATGGATGATGCGATAGCAAGCAACAGGCCAGCAGCTGTAGAGAGCGCCGCTGCAAGTCCACCGGCAACTACCAGTGCGATTACCCAGTTAGGTAACTTAGCGATTTCCGGATTGGCCAGAACCATGATGTCACGGTCAACCTTGGTCATCTCGTTGCCTTTCCAACCCCAGGCTTCAGCCTTGGCAGAAAACTCAGCGTTTTTGTCGTTGTAGTACTGGATGCGGCCGTCACCGTTCTTGTCTTCCCACTGCAGCAGACCGGTTTTTTCCCAGTTCAGCATCCATTGAGGGACATTCGCGATTTCAATATTGCCTTCGACAGATCCTACTTCACCAGTCTGAATGGTATTCATCAGGTTCAGACGAGCCATGGAACCAACTGCAGGTGCAGTGGTGTAGAGGATGGCAATGAAGACTAGTGCCCAACCGGCAGAAGAACGTGCGTCTTTTACCTTAGGTACAGTGAAGAAACGGATGATAACGTGAGGTAGACCTGCAGTACCGATCATCAGGGATAGGGTGTAGACAAACATGTTGAGTTTGCTGCCCATGACCTGAGTCGTGTACTCCTTAAAGCCCAGCTCGGTTAGAACCTGATCGAGTCTGTCCAGCATGAACGTACCTGAGCCATCCGCCATAGCGCTGCCTATGCCCAACTGAGGAATAGGGTTACCGGTGATATTCAGGGAGACGAATACAGCAGGTACGGTATAGGCGAAGATCAATACACAGTACTGAGCGATCTGGGTATAGGTGATACCTTTCATGCCGCCCATAACTGCATAGATGAAGACGATACCCATGCCCATGTAGAGGCCGGTGTCGTAATCAGTCTCAAGGAAGCGGGAGAAAGCTACACCGATACCTTTCATCTGACCGATAACGTAGGTTACCGATGCCAGAATCAGACAGATAACCGCCACGATTCGGGCAGTACGAGAGTAGTAGCGATCACCGATGAATTCAGGCACGGTGAACTTACCGAACTTACGCAGGTATGGCGCCAGCAGCAGTGCCAGAAGCACATAACCACCGGTCCAGCCCATAAGAAAGACGGAAGCACCGTAACCGTTGAATGCGATCAGACCAGCCATTGAGATGAATGACGCGGCGGACATCCAGTCTGCGGCGGTGGCCATACCGTTTGCAACGGGATGGATGCCTCGGCCGGCAGCATAGAACTCGCCGGTTGTTGCGGCACGCGCCCAGAAGGCGATGCCGATGTAGAGGGTAAATGTAAAACCCACCACAATATAAGTTAATGTTTGCAGATCCATGGATCAGTTACCCCCGTTAATCCTCATGGACGTCGAATTCGACATCCAGAGCGTTCATACGTTTTGTATATACATAGATCAGCACCAGAAAGGTATAGATAGAGCCGTTCTGCGCAAACCAGAAACCCAACCCTACACCACCGATTTTGATGGTATTGAGAGGCTCAACCAAAATGATGCCGAAAAGAAACGAGCAGGCAAACCAAATCACCAATAGAATGGATACCAGGCGAATATTGGCCTTCCAATACTGTTCAGCAGTTTTGTTCATGTCATGATCACTCCGCCGTAATTTATTCAAGTATTTATCATTTAAAGCATCTGGCTCCCTGGTCGACATCCTGTCAGAGCCTTCCTGCGCTCTTATATTTCCATTCGAGCAGGTTTTTCGGGGCAGACACCCACTTGTGTGTTACCGCAGAAAAAACGGGTTACACATCGCACTATTTTGTGGCGCAATGGTCTATAAAGTCAAATAAAACAATAAGTTAAGATGTGACCCTTTATGTTGCATGGCAGCATGAGTGTTACCGGACGTAACATTGTAGGGGCTAGGCGTTACCGATTGAATCGTGTTACGTTTCTATTGGTAAGAAATATTTTTTTTAGATGAATTCAGTTTCCAAGGATTCTTTAGCTCTCTTCCCTTGATAATGGATGACGGAATAGGCTTAGCAGAAAAAAGGTTACCTAATTGGCGGATCGCTTGGTTTCTTGTCTATAGGGTAATGATGCGTGACGGTTGGCCGCTTTTTGCCAACCTATTTAATTCAGGCTGAAATGCATGCTAAAAAGCATACTCGACTATTTTAATACCCACTTGGTTCCAGTCTCTGGTGGTAATGAAGGGGATCTTGAGACCCAGACCCGCTTAGCTGTAGCTGTGCTGCTGATAGAGATTGCGGAGTCCGATTTCGAGAAGGCAGCAGAGGAAAAAGCAGCCATACTGGAAGCCATTGAACAACAGTTTCAGCTTGATCCCAGTGAATCAAAGAGATTGATGCAACTCGCTGAACAGGAGCATGCCCAATCCACTGACTACTTTCAATTCACATCATTGATCAATAAAAGCTATTCTCAGGAGAAAAAAGTCAAGATTATCGAGGCTTTATGGCAAGTTGCTTATGCCGATCAACATCTACACCACTATGAAGAGCATGTCATAAGGCGACTGGCTGATCTGATCTATGTCTCACACAGTGATTTTCTGGCTGCAAAGCACCGGGTAATGGCTGAACGTGGTTGAAGTAATATTGGCGGATTGGTGACTCCCTTTCCTATTGTCTCCGATAGTTCATGGTATATTCCTCTTAGTGTTAACAGGCCCTAATATAACTACCCTGAAGATGTTTATACTATGTCTAACCCGAGTAAATCTGGTGGCCGTAAAGGTACTTCCTCCAATAAAGGTCGTTTGCTGATCGTAGATGACGAAACCCGTCATGCTGAGAGTCTTGCAACAATGGTGGAGAGTTGGGGGTATGATGTTGAAACTGCTTCTGATGGTGCCAAAGCTGCAGGTTTACTGGTCACTCGTAACTTCGATTTAATCCTGCTTGATCTGCATATGCCTGTAGCCGACGGTTTTCAGGTTATGGATTTTGTTCGCAAGCGCCAGCTGTCAACCCGCATAATCACTATTTCAGGTGATCCCTCTCTTGATGATGCTATTCAATCCCTTAAAAAAGGGGCAGATCACTTTATCCGTAAACCGGTTACACCTGTGGATCTGTTGCAGGCAATCGATGAGAGTTTACGCAAGCAGGTCAAGGACGAGCAACTCGACCGGGTGAAGAAAAAGGCTGAGATTCAGTCCAGTCTTCATCGCATGATGTTCAACGTCGCTCCGAATATTCAATTTTTACTCGATACCAAAGGTAAATTTCGGATGGTGAATGGTGTTTTCACCAAGGTCACTGGCTACACCAAACAGGAGATTCTAGGTAAGCACTGGAGCGCCCTGGTGGAGGCCGATGAGGTAAAGCGTATGCACCATGTTTTCGAGGAGCGTCGCAGTAGTCCTGAGCGGTTCCCTGAGGTTGAGATGAGGTTACGCTGTAGCGAAAGTACAGAGGGTCAATCCGAGATGAAATCAAAAAGCATCCTGGTGGCCATGCAATCAAAAAGACTCTACTCCCGCAGTGGTGATAAAAGAGTCTTTTTTGGTACCTATGGTGTGGCTCGGGATATTACTCAATACAACAAACTTGAGGAGCTGAACAAGTATCAGGAGTTTCATGACAGCCTCACCGGCCTGCCAAACAGAGTGCTGTTCGATGACTACCTCAATTTCGCATTTACTCAGGCAAAGCAGGAGAGTGGCCTTTTAAGTTTGCTGAATATTGTGATTGTGGATCTCAAGCAGGTGAATGAATCATACGGTCATGGGGTAGGGGATACATATCTTCAGGCACTTGCGAGCAGGCTTAAGCAGCTGGTTCGTAAGGGTGATATCATCGCGCGGGTCGATGGCAGTGAGTTTGTTGTGCTGCTACCCTACATCAAACAGGATAAATCGGTAATCCACATCTCAGAGAAGATTCGGGTTGGCCTCAGCAAGCCTGTTGTGATCAATGGTCAAACTCTATCGCCTCAATTGAGTATTGGCACTTCAATCTATCCAAATGATGCAGAGAGTACCGAGGATCTCCTCCGTTTTGCTCAAACCAATCATGGTTTCAATACGCAGTCGAAACAGCGTCATCTCCTGCATAATTCGAACTGGATCAAGTTGATTAAATCCCAGTCCTGATAACCAGGGACTAACTCTTTTTCCCTTTCTTCTCTCGTGGTATCCCGAACCGCTGACGTCTTTCCCATAGGGCTTTTCGACTGATGCCCAGCTTTTTTGCCAGTTCGGTTTCAGTCATGTGTTCCTGATTATCCAGCACGAAGTGACGAAAATAATCTTCCAGTGAGAGATTGTCACTACTATCCCCAATCCTGTTCTGTCCGGTACTGATATGGTGATCAATGGCCAGTAGTTCTGGTGTGATGTGCTCCTCTTCACAGAGAATGACGGCTCTTTCAATGGTATTGGCCAGCTCTCGTACATTGCCGGGCCAGTGGTAACGGCGAATCGCCTCAAGTGCACTGCGACTCAGAGAGAGGGAGGGGCGATTGAGCTGATTGCAGGACTTACTCAGCAGGTACATCGCAAGGGCCTTGATGTCGTTTCCCCTCTCTCGAAGTGGTGGCAGGGCCATTTCAACCACTCTCAAGCGAAAATATAGATCGCTACGAAAACTCTGCTGTTGTACCAGTTTGCGGACGTCCTGGTGGGTTGCTGCAATGATACGGATATCTGAGTGGCTTCGGTCACTCTCTTGTTGAGTTGAATAATCATCCCCTTGTAACACCCGCAACAGGCGTGCCTGTGCCGCCAGTGACAACTCTCCGACCTGATCCATGAATAGGGTGCCACCTTGAGCCTTCCCCAACAGGCCAACCCGTTCGCTCTTCCGCTCATCTTGTTGACCGAAGAGCTCAGCTTCAACCTGATGTTCGGGAAGTGCAGCACAATTGAATACGACAAAAGGGGATTGGCATCGATGGCTTCTTTCGTGCAGGGCTCTGGCAACCAACTCCTTGCCTGTGCCTGATTCGCCAAGGATGAGTACTGTGGCATCGGTTGGCGCTACTTTATCGATGCGCCGGAATACATCGACCATTGCCGGGCACTCTCCTATCATGCCCCGTACAGGGTAGCTCTTTTCAACTTCAGATTTGAGCACTTCCTGCTGCCGAAGTTGACGGTCCTGTTGAATGACGCGCTCCACCACCATCAGCATCTCATCGTGATCGAAGGGTTTGGCGATATAGTCTATAGCGCCCAGTTTCATAGCATCGACAGCAGAGCGGATACTGGCATAGCTGGTCATGATCAAAACCGGTGTAGGGGCTGCGATGTCGATTATTGTGGTGCCAGGATCCCCAGGAAGGCGAACGTCGCTGATGATCAGGTCGAAGTTTTTCAGGGGTAGCTGCTTCGCTTCTTCAACTGATCCTGCCTCGCTGACATTATAATCATTGCGCTCCAACAACCGTTTTACTGCACGTCGGATAACCGTTTCATCTTCAATGATCAATATATGCTTCATGGTGTGATCCAGGGCCAGTTGATGTTATTTATGCGTTTTCACTATGATAAATTTTCGGTAGATCCATCATCACCCGTGTTCCCTGATCTTTTTCGGAATCAATTGTGATGGCTCCTTTATGGTCGGAGATGATCTTATAGGCAATAGCCAAACCAAGGCCGGTTCCTTCCCCTGGTGGTTTGGTTGTGAAGAAGGGTTCAAAAAGATAGCCCAGGTTCTCTTCTGATATGCCTTCACCTTGATCAATGATCTCAATTCTGGCCAGATCTCCAATCTCACTGACCCTGATCATGACTTGATCTCCAGGTGATGAGGCATGACAGGCATTGGTCAGCACATTGACTAAAACTTGCGAGATTCCTTGGCGATCCCCTTCAATTGTCAACTCTGAAGTGCAGTCATTTTTAAAACGAATCTGGCGTCCATGATGGGTCAGTTTGACCAGGCGAATCGCCTCGTCCACCACCTCCTGGACTGAGAAAAGCTGAGTATTGGCACCAATGCCACCGCTACGGCTGAAGTTCATCAGGGTTTTAACAATGGCAGTAATCCGTTGGGTCTGATTGAGTATCTCCTCGATACTCTCCTTGATTATATTTGGATCATCTTCATGGCGAAGGTTCTGTGCTAATGAGGCGATACCGGTTACCGGGTTCCCGATCTCATGGGCTACGCCGGCAGCTAATCGACCAATCGAAGCGAGCCGCTCACTGTGAGCCAGTTCAGCCTCCAGTGTCTCCAGGTCGGTCAGATCCTCCATCAGCATGACTTGGCTTGTGCGAGCCTCTTCCACTGGGTGATCAACCGGCATCGGGGCAGGTATTGCTGCTTTATGCAGGTTGAACCAACGACTCTTGGTTTCGTGTGTAATTTCGAGATGATGAATATGCTCATCAGTGGCTTTCGCAAAGCCAGCTAGCAGATGTCCCCAGGGCTCAGGTAGGCGATGTAGTGAAACACCTATTGCATCTCGTGCATGGACTCCGGTCATCACCTCCATTGCCAGATTCCAGATAGTCACCATGCGCAGCCGATCTATCGTACAGACACCCAGGGGGAGATCGAGGAGAATCTGTCGATGATAGCGGCGCAGATTATCCAGATCTGCACTCAGGCCACGGAGACGAGAACGGGAGTGTTCCAGCTGATCTTCGATAAAGCGCATCGAATCAGCCAATGCGGTTTGGGTATGTATATCAAGCTGCAACCTTCGGTTGATGATCATATGGGCGAGCTGAGGCCCAAGCAGACCGGAAAGATTGCGCTCAATCCGTTCACGCAGTCGTCGTAACTGTGAAGGTCGTGTTTCTGAATGGGCAAGACTAAGATCTCTCAGAGCCTGCTCCACCTCTCTGTGTGCAGCTTCGTGCCCCAGCATTTGTGCCAGCTGCTTTGTGAACTGGGCAGTTGAACCGACACTGACCATGCCCCCCATGGGTACCAGAGATTCACTACAACAGGCACTGGCAGCCTCTTTTTCACCGATACTCTGAGTACTGATCAGTGAGCCAAATACAAACAGAAGTGTGTTCAGCGAAAGTGACCAGAAGGTGGCGAACTCCCATTGATCCATGCCCGATGCCAGCCTTAAACCCGGGATATCAAATTCTGTTCGGATAAAGCCTGAGTTTTCCAGTAGAGGAAGCAGTAGTGTTGCAGACCAGATGGCAATACCAGCGAGCAAACCTATGATGAATCCAAATCGTGTAGCACGACGCCAGTAGAGTAGTCCGACTACTCCAGGTAGAAATTGGGCTACAGCTACGAATGAAATCAGACCAAGTTGAACCAGGCTATCATGCTTTTCCAGTAGTATGTAAAAACCGTACCCGGCCATGATGATCAGTGCGATCAATAATCGCCGTCCCAACAACAGCCATCGATATAGATTAACCGCTGGATCGGGAAAGTTTGTAGGCAGCAGAATGTGGTTCAGGGTCATTGATGAGAGTGCCAGGGTGGTGATGATCATCATTGCACTGGCAGAAGAGACACCACCGATAAAAGCAAGCACAGGCAACCAGCTAGGGCCTCTCTCAAGACTGATGCCCAGGGCGAAGAAGTCAGGATGGATGGGTAGTTCAATAGCTACTCCAGCCCATAGTATGATCGGGATGGGCAGGTTGATCAGCAGCAGAAAAAGGGGAAATGCCCAGCTGGCTGTACGTAAGGCCTTGGGTTCCAGGTTTTCTGTGAACAGCATGTGGAATTGGCGAGGCAGAAGGAAGGCCGCTGCGAAGGCCAACAATATGAGTGTTGCCCAGGGACCCTCTCTTACTGGAGCATAGAGTTTCTCAAGTGCTTCAGGGTGCTCAGCCAGCCACTGTTCTAAACCACCGAAACCACCAAAAACGCCAAACAGTGCAGTCAAACCGATAACAAGCATTGCAACCAGCTTAACTATTGATTCAAAGGCGATCGCCAATACCAAGCCACGATGCTTCTCTCGACTGGTGCTGTGCCGGGCACCGAACAGAATAGCGAACACCACCAGTGTGGCACAGAAAATAAATGCA
Source organism: Candidatus Thiodiazotropha sp. 6PLUC1 (assembly GCA_040506705.1). Taxonomy (GTDB): domain Bacteria; phylum Pseudomonadota; class Gammaproteobacteria; order Chromatiales; family Chromatiaceae; genus Thiodiazotropha. Next base: position 55,686 of record JBEVWG010000061.1, on the reverse strand, counting down.
AGTATGCGCGGGGCGACTGTTTGGCTTGCGACTTGAAGAGAGTCGGTGACGGCTCTTATCTGTAATGCAATATAGGGTAAGGTGCCAAGCAGCATGAAGAGTGTGACCAGAATACCAGCGAGCTGACTTCGGTAGCGGAATGCAAATAGGTCTGCCAGTGAAGTGAGTTGGTACTCGCGAGTCAGTCTGAGTATCGGTTGAAACAGAATTGGCGTCAGCGCAAATGCCAGGGTAACGCCAAGATAGATGGTTAGAAACAGGTAACCCTGGGTTTGGGCAAAGCTAACGCTACCGTAATAAGTCCAGGAGGTCGCATAGACACCGAGCGAGAGGACATAGATGCTCGGATGTCGGATAAAACGTTCAGGAATCCGTCCACTGTCTGCAGCAAAGGCAATAAGAAACAGTATTGCCAGATAGAGAAAACTGATGCCAAAGAGTAGCCAGAGATCATGATTCATGGTGTCGATGATTCACCCAGGCGATGAATAGGATGACACCAAACCAAAGCAGATAGGGTAGGTACCAGTGGTGGCCAGGGGAGGTCCACCACACCATAACCGGTGTGGAGAAGAGCAACAGGATAAGAAGGACGAGGGCTAAAGTCCTGTCTATTTGTCGGTCAGGTGGTTGCGAATCTGGCATCTGAGAAGCGTAGCAGTTGTTACCTAAGGTAACAACCGTTGCATTCAAAGAGCTTGCGGATTTTTAAATGGATTGCAGAGAGACACCTCTTTAAAGGTGTCTCTCAGGTCAATTACTTTTTAACACTGGCGACCATTTCATGCAGTTTGGCCGACAGTTCTGTGGGTTCGAATTTGGGCACATAGGCATCTGCGCCTACGCCCTTACCCAGAGCCATATTGGCATCTGCAGAGAGTGACGAGTGCATGATGATTGGTATGTCACTGAAACGTGCATCATCTTTGATTTTCTTGGTCAATACATAGCCATCCATTTCTGGCATCTCTACATCGGTCAGAATAATCTGCACGAAATCGCTCGCTTTGTGGTCTGTCGCGTCAGCCCGATCAGCGATCTCCTTGAGTTTGCTCCAGGCTTCGGCACCATTGGAGGTGCTGATATATTTCATGCCCATATGGTCGAGGGTGCGAATAATCTGGTCTCGAGCCACGGCTGAATCGTCTGCAAAGAGTAGGGTAACATCGTTATCTTCGACCCGTGTGATGCCATCGAAAATATCTGAGCCCTGGCCAAAACCAGAGGTTTGGCTCAGTACCATCTCCACATCCATGATCATAACCAAGCGCTTGTCCTTCAGTTCAGTTACAGCAGTCACCAGTCCGCCGTGCTGTTGCGCCATCATCGGTGGGGGAACTTTGACGTCTTCCCAGGCAAGACGCTCGATAGTATCCACAGCATGTACAAGAAAACCTTGTACATTTTTGTTGTATTCGGTAACGATCAGAATGCTGGGCTTCTCCTCTGTCTGAACGCCACAGAAATCGGGAAGATTGATTACCGGAATCATATTGCCTCGTAGGCTCACCATCCCCTCAACAGAGGCAGGCATGTCCGGAGCATGGGTAATTTCAGGTACCAGCATGACCTCTCGAACTTTGAAAACGTTGACCCCATAGGTCTCTTCGCGGCCAGTTCTGACATCCTTTCCAAGGCTGAAAAGGAGAACCTCTAAGCGATTGGTGCCCGCCAAGCGAGTACGGTCATCTACAGATTTAATAAAATTGGACATTTTTTAGTTACCAAAATTAGTCGCATTACAGGACGGTGGGCGTTTCGACTGCATCGTAAGTAGTCGCCCCGACTGATGTTTGTAGCGGTCGATTTTATGAAATCTTTAGAAGATCGCAATTAGATTTTAGTGCTTTTTCCTTGCCTTGCGTGGTGTAGCAACGATCAATTGCTGAAGTCACGACTTCTACAAGTCAGTCAGATGTTTTTAGTTAAAAGCAGCAGATAAACCACTGGAAAAAGGCTATCTTTTACTCCAAGATTGATTAAGGGAAGCTCTGATTATGTCGTGGATCGACATCTTGCCGCCAAGATCTGTTCGGCCCAGACATAATCAGAGCTTCCTAAATATAGCCGCTCGGCAATATCCGGGCCTCGAAATGAACGATGGTTTTAGAGGCTCTTCAATGCTGTGATCCGGTTTTGAGACATTAGAGGAGAAAACGAGTGAATCCGGAAAAGGTCCTGTTTGGTTTTTTTATTGTGCTTGCCCTGACGCTCAATTTCGGTTTTTTTGTCGGCGAACTGGATAATCCTGATCACCACCACGTGTATGAACTGTTTGCGGTTATTGTGGTGAACCTGGTAGCTACAGTATTGAAATTTGGTGACCGCACCCAGATGGGGGCAGTGTTACTGGCGACCAGCCTGGTGGCACTATTACAGCTGTTTGCGGCAGCATTGGTTTGGACTGTGGCTGTGCATGTTACCGAGACCGGGCTGACCACAGTTACTATGGCCAGTATTGTTTCACTCTCTGGCGGGGCGATGCTAGCTAATGTTGTCTCAGTGATTCTGCTGATCATCGAAACGGTTATGTTGCGTCGCTGAAGCGACCAGACAAAGACTCGATGAACAATATTATCTTCCTCATTTTTCGGCGTATGCGAGCGCCGCTATTGACCTTGGTACTGGCCTACTCAATCGCCATGCTTGGGTTGGTTCTGATTCCTGGTGAGGATGCAGATGGTAATGTCTGGCATATGGATTTTTTCCATGCTTTCTATTTTGTCAGCTTCATGTCGAGCACTATTGGATTTGGTGAGCTGCCTTACCCATTCACAGCAGGGCAGCGTTTGTGGGTCAGTTTTTCAATCTTCTTTACGGTGGTTGTCTGGCTCTACTCAATTGGTACTGTATTGGCTTTACTCAAGGATGAGACCTTTCAAAGAGCATTAACTGAGAGGCGATTTGCTAGAAAAATCAGCAGATTGAGAGAGTCATTTTACCTGGTTTGTGGTTATGGACAGACGGGTGAGGCACTGGTCAAAGCGCTAACAGAGCGTAGCCAGCATGCGGTGGTGATTGATGTTCTTCAAGAGCGGGTAAATCTACTCAAATTGGAGAATCTGCGAGAGTATGTACCCGGTTTATCTGCAGATGCTCGCTTACCTGCTCATTTGGTGGAAGCAGGTCTGTTGCACCCGCTCTGTGAGGGGGTGGTGGCATTGACCAACTCCAATGAAACCAATCTCAAGATAGCCATCACTTCCAAGTTACTGCACCCTGATATCGACGTGATATGCCGGGCAGATTCCCATGATATCGAAAAGAATATGGCCTCTTTCGGGACCGATTACATCATTGATCCCTTTGATGCATTTGCCCTCTATCTGGCTACTGCCGTACAAGCGCCCTGTCTTAGTCTGCTGCAGGATTGGTTGTCTCTGGGTAAGAGAGATATGCTCAGTGAACCTGTTCATCCCCCCAGAAAAGGGCTATGGGTGATTTGCGGTTACGGCAGGTTCGGTAAGGCGGTATACGATAAGCTGGTGAAGGAAGATTTTGAGGTTGTAGTGATTGAGGCTGAGCCGGATATTACTGGTAGCCCTCACTCCCCAATGGTGGTTGGGCGTGGCACCGAGGCGGATACCTTGCTTGAAGCAAGCGTTGATCGAGCCGTAGGTCTGGTGGCGGGAACTGATAACGACGCCAATAACCTATCCATAATCATGACAGCCCGGGGATTGAATGCAGACCTGTTTGTCATCCTGCGCCAGAATCGCAAGCATAATGATCCGGTGATTGAGGCCGTTGGTGCGGATATGGTGATGCTGCCCAGTGAAATCATTGCTAATCGGATACGGGTATTATTGGGTGCACCTATGCAACATCAGTTCGTCACGATGGTGATGCACCAGGATGATGAATGGGCCTGTCAGCTGATCAGTCGTATTTCTGCCTTGGTGTCTGATCACGCCCCGGATGTATGGGAAGTAGCATTTGCGGAGCATGATACCCATGCCGTGTGCCAATATGTGCGTGAGGGGCGTAATCTCACATTGGGTGAGTTGATCAGAGACCCCAGGAACAGGGAAAAAAAGTTGCCTTGTATTCCCCTGATGTTATTGAGGCATAATGAGTATAGTCTGTTGCCTGAAGAGGACCTGATTGTTCAAAAGGATGATCGGTTGCTATTCTGCGGAAAGGTGTCAGCAAGAAATCGCATGGAGTGGACACTGCAAAATGAGAACGCGCTGAACTATATTCTAACTGGGGAGACCAGTCCGCAGGGCTGGGTCTGGCGCCAATTAAGAAAAAGAGAGGTGACATGAGCCCACTATTGGAAAAACTTCACCGAGACCACGTAAATCTCGCTCGACTGCTTGATCTGCTATCTACTGAGCTCGATGCCCTGGCAGCAGGCCATGAATCCAATTTCGATTTGAAAATCGAGATGGTGGATTATATCGAACACTATGCTGAGAAAGTGCATCATCCCACTGAAGATCAAATCAACAGTGTCGCCTTCAAAAAGAGATCAATGGAGCCCCACGCTGCACTTTATGAGCGAATCTGCCGCGAACATGTCAGCCTGTTAGGATTGGCCAATCGCTTTCGAACCACACTGGAGGGTGCCATGCAGGGCGCGGTGTTGTTGCGTGATGAGGTCGAGACTCAAGGGCGGGAGTTTGTTGCGCTGCAGCGCCAGCATATTGATATTGAAGAGGAAGAGGTCTTTCCGCTGGTTGATCAGGCGTTGAATGAAAAAGAGTGGAAAAAGCTGGAAGAAGAAGTTACCCATGGTGACGACCCGGTCTTTCACCGCCAGGACTACAATCGATTTCGCAGTCTGATCGATTATCTCAAGTCCCATGAAGATGAGTAGCTCGATCGAAATCGTCCTGCTGAGGCATTTCATTGTTTCAACTCAATAGCAGCATTACTATCCCCAAGGGTGTGGCCAGGCCACACTTGGTTGGAAATATAAGTGAATTGCAACTACTCACAATACAACATCAAACCTCTTCAAAGCCTCCCTTTTGAGGGCGGTGCTAAAGGCAAAAGTGACTTCTCCTCAAAATAGGCACTTTGCCCAATACCCAAATTTACCCCACTGCCCGCCAGGTTTGAGTAAAGGATCGAAACAGGTTGGCCGATAGCCTTTTCAGATGCCTCTCTACAGCGGTAGAGATTAAGCTCAATTTTTAGTCTATGTCGGTTTGGTGATGACTGGTTATCTGCAAAAAAGTAAGTTCAACTTCCTAATATATAGTTTCGTCGTCATGCTTTGGCTGCCAAGAGCCACTCTGTTTGGGGCCACCCAGCTTGAATCTCAGACCTATATGGCGGGCATGCACGAGTCAGAGTGGATATTTGCCGGATCTGACATCAGCTGCGAATTGCGTCATCAAATACCCCAATTTGGTCAAGCAATTTTCCGCCGCATTGCGGGAGATGATCTCAACTTCCGAATTAATAGCTTCCAGCCTATACCGGAGAGGCTGGAAGGCGTTTTGCGGGAGGTGTCACCCTCCTGGGAACATCAGCCACCCGATGAGTTGCAGCAACATATGAAGATCAACTCAGGTATGCAGCCAGTTCGGCTTGGACGAAAACCGGCTGGATGGCTGCTCACATCCCTCTCTAAAGGGCAGGTTGGCAGTTTTGACTTCCTCGATTGGGACGATAGTCGCAGAGAGGTCAACGTGCGTCTCTCTCCCGTTCAATTCCAAAAACCATATCGGCAGTTCAAGCAGTGTCTAAGTCAGCTCTCAAGTGAGGGTTTTGAATCATTTCAACACTCGACAGTCTTTTTTCCATTGGACATTCATAAGCTTGATAAACAGGCCAAACAGAGATTGGATCGCTTGATAAAATATATCCAAGCTGATGAAAGGCTGGCTGGAATCATGATTTCGGGTCATGCTGATGACCAGGGAACTCGTCGCTATAACAAGCGATTGTCAGCCAGAAGGGCTAAGAGTGTCTCCAGCTACCTGATTTCGAAGGGTATCGAAGCCGGATTGATAAAACAGCGTCATTATGGTGAATCAAGACCGGCAATAGCGAAACGTACTGAACAAGCCAGGGCGGCAAATCGTCGGGCAAATATCAGTCTGTCCCGGCGGGGCAGTTAAAACTAAAAAAATCAGTTGACCGCTCCATTCGAATAGCAGGCTATTCCAAGTAGTTGTTTGCTGTGCTGGAGCGACCCTTGCCCTGCATCACCACAAACGTACACATCACGCGGCCCAACTGATCTTTTAGGTTAAAGGGCTTTGATCGCTTTTCTCATATTATTTTTCATCTTAGTAGGGCCCCGCTCTACAGCAGACAAAGGGATCAAAAAAACAAACCAGGATGGTTAACCTGGGACGAATTTTTTCAATAGTCTTGCTTGCTGAGCAGCTAACCCTGAATCTCTGAGCCGGGATTAGGTCTCTTTATGGCTTTAACGTTACATCTTGACTAGAATGTTTTTTATGTGCTTATGCGAGCATAGAAAATATTAATAAATTGGCTTCTCAGGATCACATCGTGATGGTTTCAATTCCGAGGCCTGAACCGGCTTGATTGTGAATATTGCTCACAGAGAAATTTTTACTTCTCGCGGAATTCTGATCTGCCAGGACACCAACAAATAATAATTGATGAGGAGATGATTCATGGCACGAGTTGCACTTGTTACAGGAGGCACCCGAGGCATTGGTGAGGCGATAAGTCTGGCGTTGAAAGAGGCTGGTTATAGTGTCGCAGCCAACTACGGCGGAAATCAGCAGGCAGCAGATGCATTTACACAGGCAAACGGAATACCAAGTTATCAATTTGATGTCAGTGATTATGAGGCTGTCAAAGCGGGCATCGCCAAGATTGAGGAAGATCTAGGCCCGATAGAGATACTGGTCAATAACGCCGGTATCACCCGAGACAGCACTATGCATAAGATGACTTTTGAAAACTGGGATAAAGTTATCCAGACAAATCTCGCCTCCTGCTTCAATAGCTGTAATGCTGTGATCAACGGCATGCGCGAACGAGGCTTTGGCCGTATTGTCAATATTGGTTCGGTAAATGGTCAGGCCGGTCAATACGGACAGGTAAACTACGCTGCAGCAAAATCGGGCATACATGGGTTTACCAAGGCGCTTGCTCAAGAAGGTGCAGCTAAGGGGATTACGGTCAACGCAGTTGCTCCTGGTTATGTATCTACTGATATGGTGCGCGCCGTACCGGAAGCTGTGTTGGAAAAAATTATCAAGACAATTCCTGTTGGACGATTGGGTGAACCTGAGGATATCGCTCGTACTGTTCTATTCCTGATTGCTGATGAGGCCAGCTTTATAACCGGTTCGACGCTCTCAGTGAATGGCGGTCAGCATATGTATTGATTGCAGTATTACCTGCAGCTATCTGCTTTTGCCAGGTTAATACTGGCTTTAAAAATGTATGAGTCACAGATCAATGCCATCGTAGGTTGGATGACAGATGTCACGCAGATGATGAAGATTGTGGCTGAAGAGTTGAACAAGAATGCCCTTAAAATAAGTCAGGTGGACGATTTCACTGCAGTGGGGGCAACAGGGCCGATTCGATTGGTGCTAACAGGCCCTAGGGGCTTTCGTATAGATGGTGGGCGCAACAGGGATCGAACCTGTGACCTCTGCAATGTGACTGCAGCGCTCTCCCAGCTGAGCTATGCGCCCTGATCAGGTGAAGGCGCATTCTAGTTAGGTACCTGGATCAGGTCAATTGATTGGATTTGTGACTATTTCCGAATTGAATGCCATTACCAGCTTCCGAAACAGTCCGGGTCTGATAGAATTCCAGGTTTGCTCTTAACTGGATGTAATTACCAGACTATGACTGTCCGTACCCGATTTGCTCCCAGCCCCACCGGCTATCTTCATGTGGGTGGTGCCCGCACGGCCCTGTTTTCCTGGCTCTACGCCCGCAAGCATGGCGGTAAATTTGTTTTGCGTATCGAAGATACAGACCTGGAACGTTCAACAGCAGAGTCTGTGAATGCGATCCTGGAGGGGATGACCTGGCTTGGTCTCGAATATGATGAGGGGCCGTTTTACCAGACCAAGCGCTTTGACCGTTACCATGAAGTAATCGACGATCTTCTCGCCCGGGGCCTGGCATATCGCTGTAACTGCAGCCGGGAGCGCTTGGATAATTTAAGAGAAGAGGCGATGAGTCGTAAGGAGAAACCTCGTTATGATGGCCATTGCCGGAATCATGAGGTAAGCCCCGGTGAGCCTCATGTGATCCGTTTCCGCAATCCTGACACAGGTGTGGTGCTGGTCGATGACCTGATTCGAGGCCGGGTCAGCTTCAATAATGAGGAGTTGGATGATCTGATCATTCGACGTACTGATGGCTCCCCCACCTATAACCTGACCGTGGTGGTTGATGATCTCGACATGCAGATCAGTCATGTGATTCGAGGAGATGACCATCTCAACAACACACCCAGGCAGATCAATATTCTGCGGGCATTGAACGCAGAACCACCAATTTATGGCCATGTCCCAATGATACTCGGGGATGATGGCGCAAGATTGTCAAAACGCCATGGGGCAGTGAGTGTGATGCAGTATCGACAGGAAGGCTTTCTTCCCGAGGCTCTACTCAACTATCTGGTGCGATTGGGTTGGTCCCATGGTGATCAAGAGATCTTTTCCATCGATGAGATGATCGAGTTGTTTGATATCGATGCCGTCAACAAGGCTGCATCCAGCTTCAACACCGATAAACTATTATGGTTGAATCAACACTACATCAAACAGGATGATCCGAAACGTATCGCACATCTGCTCAGTCCTCATATGGGGGATCTGGGTATAGATCCGGCTGTGGGCGCAGATCTGACGAAGGTTGCTGAAGCCCATCAGGAGAGGGCCGGGACGCTCGTGGAGATGGCAGAGATGAGTGCGTTCTGCTACCAGGACTATGAAGAGTTCGAAGAGAAAGCGGCCAAGAAGCATCTGCGTGGCGTGGCCAGAGAGCCACTGGAAAAGATGCGTGAGGCACTTTCCGTATTGGATGATTGGCGTGAGGAGACTCTACACAGTGTTGTGGAACAGGTGTCTGCCGCTCTGGAATTGAAGATGGGAAAGGTTGCTCAACCATTACGGGTAGCGGTGGTTGGACGGGCAGCATCACCGGGTATAGATACAACACTATATTTGGTTGGAAAAGAGGCCTGCTTGCGACGAATCGACAAAGCACTTGACTATATCACACAGCGAGAAGCTGCTGCGGGTTAATACTAACCAGGCCATAAGTATCATTTCTGTACACTATTACAAGAAGCCAACATTATGAGCGAAACGGATCACAGCAACAGCGCTACAACGAATTTTATTCGACAGATCATCGAGCAGGATCTCAAGCAAGGAAAAAACGATGGGCGGGTGCACACTCGCTTTCCTCCTGAGCCGAACGGTTATCTGCACATCGGTCATGCCAAATCGATAGTACTCAATTTTGGGGTCGCTCAGGACTATAGCGGTCTGTGCAATCTTCGCTTTGATGATACCAACCCCCATAAAGAGAATATGGAGTTCGTCAAAAGCATCCAAGAGGATGTACGCTGGCTCGGATACGATTGGCAGGAGAGACTGTTTTACGCCTCAGACTATTTTCAGCAGCTCTACGATTTTGCAGTGGAGCTGATCAAGGCAGGTAAAGCCTTTGTCTGTGATCTGGATGGGGAGGAGATGCGCGCCTATCGGGGCACATTGACCGAGCCAGGTCGGGAAAGTCCCTATCGTGATCGCTCAGTTGAGGAGAATCTCGATCTGTTTGCGCGCATGAAAGCCGGTGAGTTTGCGGATGGTGAACGTGTACTCAGAGCCAAGATCGACATAGCTTCGCCGAATATGAATATGCGTGATCCCACCCTCTACCGCATTCGTCATGGCGTGATTCACCACCAGACAGGTGAAGCCTGGTGTATCTACCCAATGTATGACTACACCCATCCTGTATCTGATGCGCTTGAGGGTATTACTCACTCGCTCTGTACATTGGAGTTTGAGGATCATCGCCCTTTATACGACTGGGTGCTGGATAACATCACCATTCCCTCTCATCCCCAGCAAATCGAGTTTTCCCGACTCAATCTTGAATATACCGTGTTGAGTAAACGAAAGCTGACCCAGCTGGTGGATGAAGGCTTTGTTGAAGGCTGGGACGATCCACGCATGCCCACGGTTGCAGGCTTGAAACGACGGGGATTCACTGCGGCTTCCATTCGTGAGTTCTGCCATCGTATCGGTATCACCAAATCTGATGGTCTGGTAGAGATTGGCATGCTGGAAAACTGCATCCGTGAGGATCTTGATACCAATGCGCCTCGCCGTATGGCGGTTATGCATCCACTGAAGCTGGTTATCGAAAACTATCCAGAGGATGGTGAAGAGTTACTCGATGCACCCAACCACCCTAAAGATGAATCTATGGGGATACGTCAGGTTCCGTTCAGCAGAGAGATCGTTATCGATCAGGCTGATTTCAGGGAGCAGGCGAATAAAAAGTTCAAGCGCCTGGTCTCCGGTGGAGAGGTGCGGCTGCGAAATGCCTACGTGATCAAGTGTGAAGAGGTGGTGAAAAACAATCAGGGTGAGATTGTTGAGCTACGCTGTAGCTACGATCCAGATACCCTGGGGAAAAACCCAGAGGGGCGTAAGGTTCGAGGTGTTATACACTGGGTTTCGATGCGTCACGGAGAGAAAGGGGAGGTTCGCCTCTACGATCGACTCTTCAAACAGGCAAACGCTGATAAAGTGGAAGAGGGTGGTCACTTTACCGATAACCTCAATCCTGACTCTTTGCGCACACTGACAGATTGCTATTTCGAGCCGACGCTGGCTGAGGCTGAAGTTGGCCAAGCCTATCAATTTGAAAGAGAGGGCTACTTTATTCTCGATAGCACTGAAGCCGGTAGGGTACCAAAAGTATTTAATCGAGTTATTACCCTGAGAGATTCCTGGGCTAAAATTGAGAAGACAGGTAGCTAGTGTGGTGCGTCATACTAGTAGATTCTGTATCACAAATCCCAACAAAGTCATTGGATTAGGCATAACAGGACTAAAGTGAAACAGGTAAAAAATCAGTGGACAAGCGGGGAATTATCCCCTAATATGCCCGGCTTTCTGGGGCCATAGCTCAGCTGGGAGAGCGCAACACTGGCAGTGTTGAGGTCGGCGGTTCGATCCCGCCTGGCTCCACCAGATGCAATAAGGTCACGCCCGGACTTGATCCGGGCGCTCTTTTTCTGGGTTCTGCTGGCCTATGTTCAATAGAATGAACGCCATGTCTCGATCGCCCAATGGGGTAGCGGTATGCTCTGGATCGATATACTGATCATCGCAATTATTGCGCTCTCTGCTGTAATTAGCCTCATACGGGGTTTTATGCAGGAGGCACTCTCACTCGCAACCTGGATTGCGGCATTTACACTCGCCTGGTTATTCTTTCGTACCCTCTCAGTTGAGTTGATACCTTGGATCGACGTGCCCTCGATACGCCTTGGTGTCTCTTTCGGACTGATTCTGATCGGTGTATTGATTATTGGCGCCGTTATCAATCATTTCATGAAAGTACTGGTCGACACGACCGGATTGAGTGGTACCGATCGTCTGATCGGCATCTTTTTTGGGGTGGCGCGGGGCGCGGTAATCGTTGCAATTCTGGTCCTACTGGCCGGGTTGACCCCCTTTCCGAACGATCCTTGGTGGCATGAATCACGCCTGATACCCTATTTTCAGGAGATGGCGCTCTGGCTAAAGAGTTATTTGCCCAGTGATATTGCTGCAAACTTCGGCTACTAATCGACATGGAGAGGTCTTAATGTGTGGTTTGGGATACCCTGTCTGTCTGGGTCATCAGTTGATGGCCTGGTATGTAACTAGTCCCATACAGATCCTGGAGAACTGAACATGTGCGGTATCGTGGGTATTGTCGGTAAATCACCGGTCAACCAATCGCTCTATGATGCTTTGTTGGTGTTACAACACAGAGGTCAGGATGCTGCAGGTATCGTGACCTGTGAAAAGGGCAAATTATATTTGCGCAAGGCAAACGGATTGGCTCGAGATGTCTTTCACACGCGCCATATGATGCGTTTGAAAGGTACTATAGGCATAGGGCATGCCCGTTATCCAACAGCTGGTTGCGCATCATCGGCTGAAGCTCAACCCTTCTATGTCAATTCACCCTATGGCATTACCCTGGCGCACAATGGCAACCTCACCAATGCGAAAGAGTTGACTCGGGATCTGTTCGTCGAGGATCTGCGACATATTAACACCTCATCCGACTCGGAGATCCTGCTCAATATATTTGCCCATGAGCTGCAGATGCAGAATAAACTACGCATCGCACCTGAAGATATCTTCAAGGCAGTGGCAGGAGTGCATCGACGCTGCCGGGGTGGATATGCTGCGGTTGCTATGATTCCTGGTGTGGGATTGATAGGTTTTCGTGATCCTTATGCCATACGTCCGATAGTTTACGGTAAACGTGAGACCGATAAGGGCACAGAATATATGATCGCTTCCGAGAGTGTTGCTTTGAATGCCCTTGGATTCCAGCGGGTCCGGGATTTGGAGCCGGGTGAGGCGATATTCATCAGTAAAGAGGGGCAGTTCCATGCTCAACAGTGTGCCGCTAACCCAGTAAAATCACCCTGCATATTCGAATTTGTCTATTTTGCACGTCCAGACTCGATCATCGACAATGTATTTGTGCATAAAGCCCGATCCAGAATGGGCAAGAAGCTGGCAAAGAAGATCCAGCGGGAGTGGCCTGACCACGATGTGGATGTGGTGATACCAATCCCCGATACCAGCCGCACCGCGGCATTGACCCTGGCTAATGAATTGAAAATCCGCTACACAGAGGGTTTTATAAAAAACCGTTATATCGGGCGAACCTTTATTATGCCTGGGCAGACGGTTAGAAAAAAATCAGTAAGACAGAAACTGAATGCCATCGATTTGGAGTTCAAGGGTAAGAATGTACTGCTGGTTGATGATTCAGTAGTACGTGGAACTACTTCTCAACAGATTGTTCAGATGGCTCGTGAGGCTGGTGCAAAACGAGTCTATTTCGCTTCCGCTGCACCACCTGTGATCTATCCGAATGTGTATGGCATCGATATGCCATCAGCGAGTGAACTGGTCGCTCACGATCGCACCGTCGGAGAGGTTCAGGAGATTATTGGTGCCGATCGCATGATCTACCAGGATCTGCAAGATTTGATTGATGCGGTTTTAAAGAAAGGTAAAACAGACATCGAGCGTTTTGATACCTCAGTCTTCAATGGCGATTATGTAACTGGTGATGTCAGCGAAACCTATCTTGAGCAACTCGAACTGCTGCGCAACGATGGTGCCAAAAAGCAGAATGAAATTGCAGATAAATCTATTTTGGATCTACATAACGACAGTTGAAGATTGATTGCTTGATAGTGATTCTGATGATGTACGTGGTCGCCTGGTCAGTTAAGACCATCAAAAAGGATCAGTTGTACTGGGGTATAGAGTTATGGATTCGATCGAAATAGCGCGCTCGATAGATCAGTCTTGGATGATCTCCATCAGAAAACCCAGAGCGTGTATGCAACACGTTATTACAGATCAGCCCCTGGCCCGCTGTTAGTTTGCCTCGGAAGTGCCACTCGGATGGAGTATGAAGAGTTGACTTCAGATAACTTAAGGCTTCATTTAGTACTGGGTCATCGCGCCATGCAATGCTGCGACTTCTATCTGTATAGCGCATGTGCAAATGACCGTCAGGATATATCGCGAATACCGGTCCTGAGCGTGCAGGTCTGATCTCCTCCCCATCCACCACATTTGCAGGTATTGTCATGGCTTCCGGGTGCATTAAGGCACGGACATAATCCGGGTTTTCATCCATGATGCGAATAAATGCAATCTCGTGATCGAGAAGGTCATTTTCACCACCCTCTTCAGCTGGTTGCACACAATGCAGCAGCAGGCCGTGAATCTGATGCTCAAGGTCATTGTAATAACCATCGGTATGCCAGGCGATCGGGCGATTGGAGTAGGGTATGTAACCTTGCCTTAAGGCATCGGACTGAACCGTCAGTGAAGTGATAGCATCATTGTCGGCACACATATTGTGATCAAGATGTTGCAGGCCAAAACGATGCCCAAGATTACGAATAATCTGTTTGTCTGCATCGTGTCCCGACAGCCCTGCCCACACAGCCATGTTTGTCTTTTTACAAATGCTTTGTATCTTATCGTGCTCAGCTTGGGTCAAATGACGTGGGTCACCAATTTCAACAATAAGATCCTCAAGTGACTTAGGATAGTCGCGTAGTTTATTCTCTCGCCAAAGGAGGTAAGTATCAGAGTTCTCAGGTAAAAAAGGAGATTGCAGAGTTATAGACATAAACAGGGTTTTCGCACATTCGAATGACTGCTGGTATGATACTGCTGTTAGCCTGATTTTTGCTAGGGCCGATTCGAGTAACATGTAACACCACACTGGCACTAAGTGTGGAACTGCCTTGTCGAGGCATTCGTAATATCCAATGATGAGGCTCTTCGCCATGTATGCTGTATCCAAACGCCCCCTGATGCCCAAACCATTCGTCCTGCCTCTTAGAATTTTGCCAGGCAAGGCTCATGGCTTGATATTGAGTGCGCTGCTGAACCGGGTATTCCGTTCTCAGATTTTAGATGGCGAACTCGATTTCCTTGAAGGGCGGGTGGTGCATATCAAAGTGAGTGATGCTGGTCTTGAATATGCTTTAACTCTGAGTCGAGGTAAAATTTCCGAGGCAAGTGGCAAGGCGTCTGATTTGACCATTGTCGGCTCAGTCTACGACTATCTGCTGTTGATCACAGGACGGGAAGATCCGGATACGCTATTTTTTCAGAGACATTTAATCATGGATGGCGATACAGGATTAGGGGTTCATCTTAAAAATATGCTGGCTGCAGTGGATCCAGAGGAGCTGCCAATACCCAAGGAGTTTCGGGCTGTTGTAGAGAAGGGATTGCAGTTTTATGAACGAGTGCTCTGACAAATCCTTAGATTTTCGGCAGAGACTGGACAAAGGCAGGCTTGCATAGTAAGCGTTCAATCATTGTCTGAGTCTCTTGAGGTGGTGCGCTGCACCAGTAATCCTCAGTTCCTGGTGAAGTCGTCTGAGAGAGAAGATCCAGATCAACCAGTCTTCGGTAGAGTTGCTTGGCAACCGCCTCTCCTGTATCGATTATAGAAATTTCGGATCCTGCGATATTTTCAATGGCTTTTCTCAGAAAAGGGTAGTGAGTACAACCTAAAACGAGTGTGTCGACGCCACTCTCAAGTATAGGTTGCAGTCCCTGTGCGACCAGTTTGTGAGTAATCTGGTGATCATGGCCATTAAGTTCGATAGCCTCAACCCAACCCTGACAAGGGCAAATAACTATATTCGAGCCATTAGCATGTTGTTGTAACAAAGTTTGAAACTTATGACTAGACAACGTGCCTTGAGTTGCCAGAACACCAATCATGCCACTCTGACTTTGCTCAATTGCCGGTTTTACACCAGGTTCCATGCCAATAATTGGTATCGGGAAGTTCTCTCGCAGATATTTGACCGCAGCTGCAGTTGCGGTATTGCATGCGATAACAATTGCTTTTACATTTTGCTCTACTAAAAATTGCGTGATATACCGGCTTCGCTGGAGGATGAAATCGTTATCTTTATTGCCATAGGGTAGATGTGCCCTGTCAGAGACATATTTGAGATCTTCATGAGGTAGTAGTGCTCGGATATGCTTGAGTACCGAGAGGCCGCCTATACCAGAGTCAAAAATCCCAATTGGTGCGTCAGACAACATTACCAACCTCATGCTTTAGCAATTTTTCGATTTCCTGCTCAAGGTGCACGAAGTATTCCAGAATTTGCTTTTCATTCTCAGATTTACAGATTTTTTCGAATTTTTTGATTGCATAATCCAAGGCAGGTACACCACAGGATGATGTTGATCCATGGATTTTGTGTACGATCTCTTTGAGATTAAACCAGTCTGATTGATCAATATAGTTCTTAATTGACATTAATTGTTGTGGTAACTCCAGGCATAGCTGATGAAACATCTCATCAGCCAGTCGTTGATCTCCTCCTGTAATGGCTAACAGTTTTTTCATATCTCTGACTGGTAGCGATTCGGCTAAGATCAGTGTGTCTGCCGTTTGTTCTGTTTGTTGGTAACTGTTCTCGGGAAAATAGTGGCCACTAAAGATACTATTTATAACAGACCACATTTGTGGTTCGTCTATAGGTTTCAATAAATAACCGTCCATACCAGACTCAGTAATCTGATTTCTTGTGGCTGGAACGACATCGGCAGTTAACGCAATGATTGGTGTATGTGCTGTTTCACCCTCATGTCTGCGAATGATTTCAGCTGCCTCGGTTCCTTTCATTTTAGGCATATGGATATCCATCATAATCAGATCGTATCGATGGTTTTGAGTCATAGATATTGCACTCAGTCCATCATTAGCTTCGGTTACAATGGCGCCCTTACTTCTCATTAAAGTACTGACGAGTTTGAGATTGATGTCATTATCATCAACAACCAGAATGTTGTAGTTATCCAGGCTTGGCTGGGTGTTGTCAGAAATACTTTTACTTGGAAACTCAGGTAGTTTTAATTTAGTGGCAAAAATAGTCCTCAAACTACTTTCCAGTTTGACAGTACTGAATGGTTTTGAAAGATATATGTCATCACTCAAGGATTGAATTTGCTCAAACACAGTTCTTTCTGAAGCGCTGACGAAAGTTAAGAGAGGTAGTGTGCAGTCTGATTTCAGACGCTTTATTTCAAACTCTGCAACACCTGAGATGATCTCATCATGAGTGAAACCAAGTACTATTAAGTGAATGTCCTGTGTGTAATTAACAGGAAACTGACCATCGACAACCTCTATTCCATAAGACTCAAATGTGTGCTTAATAGCGAGATAGGAGAGTCTATGGCTATCGACAAGAATTACTCGTTTGTCTTGGTAACGTAGTTGGTCGTCATCAGAATTAATAGCTACTGATTTAACGAGTGGTATAGAGACAATAAAATTAGCACCTTTTCCAAGGCTGCTGAAAAGCTCTATATCACCATTCATGGACTGAGCTAATTTTTTACAGATACTTAATCCTAATCCAGTGCCACCATACATACGACTGGTAGATGAGTCAGCTTGTTGAAATGATTCGAAAAGCATATTTTGTGCTTTTGTTTCAATGCCAATGCCAGTGTCAGTGACGGAAAACTTTAAAACACAACGGGTCTTGGTTTCTGTGTCAATCATGACTCGAATGACAACCTCACCGTGGTGAGTGAATTTAATGGCATTGCTGATCAAGTTAACCAGAATTTGTCTTATTCTTGGTTCGTCACCGATTAATGTTCTGGGGACATCTGAATAGACCAGTAATACCAGTTCCAATCCTTTGTCATGAGCGGAAGGAGAGAGGAGTACAGTGGGGTCTTCGAAACACTCTCTTACGTTGAAAGGGGCAGTCTCAGGTTCAAGCTTACCGTATTCAAGTTTTGAGTAATCAAGTATTTCGTTAATGATATCCAGCAGGTTGATGGCGGATTTGGAAATTGTACTTACCAAGTCACTTTGTTGTTGTGACAGGTCAGTTTTTAACAGTAGATTGGTAAAGCCCAGCACGCCATTCATTGGTGTACGAATCTCGTGACTCATATTAGCAAGAAATTCTGACTTGGCTTTGCTGGCTGAGAGCGCTCTTTTCTTAGCCAGATCCAGTTCTACATTCTGTATTTCGATTGCCTCCATGGTTTCTGTAAGCTCAGAAGTGGCCTGATCAATCTGTTGTTGCATGACTTCATGAGATTGGAGAATGCGATTAGTCATCGCATTGAAACCCTCTTCCAGGTTGCGTATTTCCCCCTTTGATATTTCTGGTACACGAACAGATAAGTCACCATCTCGCATGCGAGATACAGCTTGGGTTAATCTCGTAATTGGGTTGATTACAGAGCGGCTCAATGCCAATGAGAAAAAGGCGGTAACAATCAATCCAAGGACCAATAATATTATGGTGTTTCTGATAATGCTGGTTTTGTTGTGATTTAGTCTGGTTTTACTCAGCGTCAGAATTACATTACCCATACTCTCGCTGCCGCCATTTTCGCTGTCCAGAATCTGATCAGGGTAATCAGTGATTTGTATGTTCTCGACAACGTAAATCGCAGGGGCACTGAATTGGGCTAAATTATTACTGCTTTCATTATCATCCTTAATCATGTGTGACAACAGAGAACCAGTGGCATCAAATACCTTGATACTGTGAACATCATCTTGTAAAAAAACTGGCCGAAGGCTCATTTCCAGAATCGTCTTGTCGCGGGTGAAAATACCATAAACACTGATAGCAGCTGACTGGTTTGCGATTGATACGCCACGATCATTGAATAGCTTAGTTAACTGTTCAAGCTGAGTGGTGATCAGGTAGATGGTCAACATCAGGGCAAGAATGAATGCAGGTAATAACCCGATCATCAAAGCCTGGAATTTTAATGATCTCAGTTTATTAAGAATCATCATGGATATAGTCCATCATCTGTTCCTTTAATTTGGATTCCGATTTGATCGGAAATCCAAGAGAGCGAGCGACATCTGTATTAAAAAGAACAGAAAAGTATCTGCTCATCTGTTCCTCTGCATCTAGCGGTTCATCTGAAAAATAGGTAACAATACCGTCCCTGACCTGGTGTGCAATATTCTCCGGAGATGAGTAGACAGCTGCTAATGCACCTGCTTTAACATAGGCAGAAGAGAATCCAATCAATGGAATTCTTTTTCTATAATTGGATAACAATATATTAGATACAGTTGCTTTGTTGTGTATATTGGTATCTGGAGTAGCGAGAAAAATATCGATTTTGACTAATAGGTTATTGAGTGCAGTGCCAATAAATTCGCTTGATTCAATAGGTTCAAAATAAAGTGTTAAATCAAGATCATTTGCTGCGCTGGTTAATGTGCTTACGGTGCTCTTGTCATTGATATCCACCAGGATGCCAATATTCTTAAATCGGCTGGAAAGAGCTTTTATCAAGGCGAGGCTATGAGCGAGTGGCTGGTCAAGGTATAAAAATGATTGTTGCGACCCGCTTTGAGTGATCTCTTTAATCAGTGGATTGTTTTTCGGTATCAAAGCAGAAATAATATCCGCATCTGTTATGTTGTTGCGTGCAAATATCGCAGCATGTATCCCGAGAGTAACTATTAATTGATAGTTGTTATGCGATTCGATGTCATATGATGAGACTTGCACGATGTCATAGTTGCTGCTTTGGCAGCTTAGTTTGTGATTTCGGCAATATTTTATGGTTGAATTGGTGATCGTTGTGGCAACATCAAGATAGACATCCTTATTGTCACTGAGAAGAACTAATATATTGGTATTCTTTTCCTGAGCTGCTGCCAAACCAGGAACAATCAGACCCAAGTAGAAAATAAACACCATAAACCTGACGCACTGCGCAGGTTTCATTGAGAACACTATTATTTTAAGTATATTAAAGACACACTGACCCACCTCGTGGCATGAGAGGTTGCATACTCCCTGTGTATCTCTGTTGCTCATAACTTAGTTGTCAATAGTTCAATTTGGCCTGCAAATAGGCCCGTCTTTCCCATATATTCTGTTCATTGATAGCATCCCCATTATAGAAATCGTAATTTTCTTCGTGGATATTTTGCAGAATCAATGCAATATTAAGTTTTGCTTTATCGAGCACTATTTTTTTATTGAATTTCACATCAAGGCGGCTGAAGTTTGGAACAGCATCACCTTCTCCTGGCCACTCCATCTCATCAGTGAAGTAGTAGCCTGCGCTGATACTAACACCATCATCAAATGTATGGCTTGCCAGCAGGCTGAAAGTTCTCTGAGGTATTTTCTCATCAGCATTCTCGCGATAACTGTAGACACCATCTTTTAAACGTTTTATTTCATTACCACTGACATTTAGATAACTGAAACCAAAAAATACCATATCTCTTTTTGTAGGTCTGAAATCGAGTTCGAATTCCAAGCCATTGATTTCAACCTCTCCGAAGTTGGTATAGGTAAATGCGCCTCGCTGATAAAATCGGTTGAATTGATAGAGTATTTCCCGGTCAATAGGGTCTGTTACGCCTCGGTCAGGGTCACGAATATCTAAATTACCATACTGGTCAATTATCTCTTCATACTCTTCGTGAAAAAGACATATATCAAAATTAAGTGCGTAATCGGATAAGTGGCTGAAAAAGCCAGCTTCGATGCGATCAATTCGCTGAGGTTCCAGCTCTTCTGTGCTCACTACCCAGGTATTTAATGGGTCATCCTGAGAGTCGAGATAGATAGACAGGTTAACATTGTCTTCATAGATGGTTGGCATCCTGTATGCTCTTGAGCCACTTATTCGTATGGTGTTTTCCTCTGTTAAGTGATAATTAATGCCGAGGCGTGGTGAGTACACCTCTTTCTTTCCTTCAAATTTTTCCAGCATCGTGCCTGCATTTACCACAACACTCTCTGTTGCATACCACTCACTGTTTATAAAGAGTCTATATAAATCTCTTGAAATGGCCTTATCTTTCTGGAATAACCAAGGACTCTCTCCACGATCATGACGCGCTCCGACACCCCAGGCGACTCTAAGATCATCTATCGGTTCCAGTGTATTTTCAATTTCCAGATCATAACGATGTGATTTAAGGCCGAGCCAGGAAAAGACAAACGGTGAGTCTGTCATATTAAGGGCTTGAAGTAGTGACTCAAAGTCATACATACCACCGGATATCAACCCTGCAAAGATATCTGGTCTGATGGCCTCGTCATACTCCTGCAGATCTTCATTGGCTATGATCTGTTGAGATATTGATGGGGACTGATAAGTGTCATCGACTTCGTAGTAGTTATGATAAAACTGTATATTGATCTGATTGTCTGGTGTGAGGAGGTGGTTCCACTCTATGGATTGGTAGTTGTAGCTGGTTTCCAGCTCACGATCTTCCTGTAATAGATTTGGATGGCCTTCGTCTGAGTTGCTGCCTACTATCCCGAGTTCGGTACTAATGGTACTGCTCTGGTTGAGGTGATAGTCACTGTCAAATTTTAACCATTTGGTTCGGCTGGCATCATCGCGATTGTCAAAGCCTTGATCTTCTTCGTAACTGGCAGACACGCGATAGTCAAAATCTCCTGATGTGGCTGCGTGGGCTGCCTCAATATAACGAGTTTGGCCATAGCCCATAGTAGTGGAGATGGTCGTGCCCAGAAGGTCTTTAGGGCGGTCTGTGACTATATTGATAACCCCTGCATATGAGTTCGACCCATAGGCAGCGGCATTTGGTCCACGTATCACTTCGATGCGTAATATCTCATCAAGACTGAGTGGAATTTCAGACCAGGGAATACCGCCGTAGACAGGATCATAGATCGAACGCCCATCGATCAGAACCTGCATGTCTCTCGCATATTCATCCGCGTGCCCATGGTAGCTGACTGTTGCTCGTGAGCCTGCGTAAAAACCAATGGTAAATCCAGGCACCAACCTGAGTAGATCGGGTATATTCAGTGCTGCGCTGGCCTCGATCATTTGTCTGTCTATAACCGTCATCGCAGTCGGTGTGTCAGCCTGTGACTGACTTAGCCTGGATGCGGAGAGGACAACTGGAAGTTCATCGTAAAAATAGCTTTCAGAGAAGTCATTGAGATGATTGTCTGCACACAGATTCGATGATGAAAAAAACGCTATTGAGACAAATAGCGAAGTGATGATATTGACTAGATACTCTCGGTTGTACATGCGAAAACCTTATGTGAGAAAAAGAGCTATTTCATCCGTGATTGGTTTCGGGGCTATGGATGTTCCATAGTATAGATTGTCATAAACCCATAACTATATAAATCTTTTAGTTATCAAGCCATTGAAAAAGGAGGCCTCTGATAATAGCTGGCAAAGCAATTACACTTGAATGTGAAATGACGTAGCTGCTGATCCACTCTGTTAAGAGGGCAGGCTGCAGAGGAGGATTTTACAATGGATGATCGATAATTGGGCAGAATCTAAATACTACTTCTTGGGAGCGAAGACGACAGATCCAGTATGAACTAGTGTGGTGTAACGTATAAACTGTACCAATCAGAGATCCGTCAATGTCTCAAAACCAGGCGCAGCGCGCAGGTAATGGCAGCGTCCTTGTCAAGCGTTGCAACCCAGGATTTAGGCATTGACGGGCCTCCCTACGGGCGAGACGCTAAGCCGTCATCTGCATTGCTTCCCAAGGGCACTTCCTTCAGGGCGTTGAGTGGCTTGGAATGGGCGCACCATTCCAAGCCGCGCGCCTAGCAGCTAACGGCTTAGCGTCTCGCTGATTGGTACAGTCTATACGTTACACCACACTAGCACTTCAGTGGCTGCTGGCTGATAAGCCAATGTCTTCATGCCAGTAGCCATCACAGCTGCCCTGTGGGATGTATTTGCTCAGATCGCCTGGCTGATTGCCGGACAGGGCTTGACGGTATGCATTTACGATCTTCCCGGTGAATTGGGATTGGGGGCTGATTCTTATGACATCAACCTGCAGCTTTTTCAACTCTTCCAGTTCAGGGAGTAAATTGCAGCTTTTGGCTGATACAGTTTGAATGCCGTTCAAAGCCAGAAACGATTCCCCATCCTGAGTTGAGAGAAGCCTGCCATCCGGATAGTCGATACACTTATACTGGCAATCATCCTTTGGGAGATTGTGAGATCGAGCCGTAAAGCAGCGTGCTGAAAGGGTAAGCGGCATCCTGCCATAGCAAAAAACTTCTGTTTCCACGCCATCTGGACGTTGCTGTTGCATGAGCTCCAGGGTGGATTTACCCAGTTCCAGTGGCATCACCCAGCGACTTAACCCTTTACTCGTAAGTAGTTTCAGGGTTTCCGGGTTATAGATATTGATACTCGGTCCAGTAACGAAGGGGAGTTGCAGGTTGCTTAAGATCTGGATGGCGCCAACATCATTCGCTTCGACCAGAAAGCGGCCATTTTCACAGATTCGCTTGAGGGTTTTAAGCTCAGATTCCGCTTCCAGTAGTGCCAATGTTGAGAGCACGATCTGCTTCTCTGTCTGATCGCTCAAGCGTGTAGCGATTTCGATCCAGTCATCGGTCTTGAGGCTGCGACGTTTGGAACAGACAGTTTCCCCAAGGTATATGATATCTACCGGCATCTCTGCGGCTTGTTCATAGAATTCGAAAAGGTCCTCTCTTGACCAGTAGTAGAGAATCGGGCCGAGAGATAGTTTGGGGTGAGAATTCATAGAGCTATTGCCATGGTCTGTAGTAAGGACCGAGTGTGGTGGAGGTGCCTTCAGAAACCTGGTCGAGCAGATTCTGCCATGCGGCTTTGGGTTGATATGCTTGTGGATCCTGTTGGCAGCTGTCTATGGCTTCGCGCCAGATTTTTGTAACCTGTCCGACATAGGCTGGTGACCGCTGCCTGCCTTCAATTTTTATGGCCTTCACTCCCGCGTCTTGAAGCTTTGGTAATAACTCAAGTGTATTCAAAGAGGTAGGTTCTTCTAAGGCGTAGTAGGTATGATCTCCTACTGCAAATCGGCCTTTGCATATAGTTGGGTAGCCTGCTTGTTCGCCACGGGCATAACGATCTGTCAGCAGGCCGTTGAGTCTCGACTCCAATCCCTGGCTTGTCTCACGGTAATCGACATATTGGGCAGGGGAGCAGGCGCCATGTGTATTGGGGGATTCGCCTGTGACATAAGAGGAGAGTATGCAGCGTCCCTCGACCATCACACAGAGACTGCCGAATCCGAAGATCTCGATCTCAACCTGGGTATTTTCGATGACCTGCTTTACCTGGCTGAGGGAGAGAACCCTCGGTAGTACCGCTCGCTTTATAGCAAAAGATTCTGCATAGAAGGCGAGGGCCTGGTGATTGGTACTTGATGCCTGTACCGAGAGATGGAGGTTGAGATCGGGGTAGTGTTCTGATGCATATCTGAGTATGCCGATATCAGCACAAATAAGTGCGTCAACCCCTAGTGATGCGGCACTGTCGACTGCCTGACACCACCTCTCCCAGCCTTCCGGTCTGGGGTAGGTATTTATCGCCATGAATACCCTTTTGCCTCGAGACTTCGCGTAGGTAATGCCATCCCGGGCGCGCTTTAAGTTGAAATTGAGGCCGGGGAAATGGCGTGCATTGGTATCATTTTGCAATCCAAAATAGATTGCATCAGCACCATTATCGACTGCTGATTTCAGTGAGGGTAGGTTGCCAGCAGGGCAGACTAGTTCCATAACGCTTCTCTTTGATCTCAGATTCAGGCGACACGCAGACAGTTTTCCTGACGGCGTTGTAGTTCACTAGCGATTCCGTTTAGTACACGCCATTTCCATGAGCACCATGCTGGTGCGAGTAGTATGGTCTCCGAAGCAGTACCTGTGAGCCGGTGCCACACAATATCTTCAGGTGCTTGCTCAACCAGATCCGCAGCGATCTGGATATACTCCTTCAAGGTCAAAGGTGTGTAATCACCGGCTCGCCAGGTATTGGCAAGCTGGGTTCCTTTGACGATATGCAGTGGGTGCAATTTTAGGCCATCGGTACCCAGTTCAGTAATTCTGCGCAGGCTCTCCCGGTTATGCAGGCCGGTTTCCCCAGGGAGGCCAGCTATCATGTGGGTACAAACCTTGATGCCTCGACCTCTTGTACGCTCTACAGCATCCGCATATTCAGCAAAACCATGTCCACGATTGACCCGTTCGAGGGTTTCATCAAACGCACTCTGCAGGCCCAATTCGAGCCATATTTCATATCCTTCAGATTGGTAGTGGCTGAGAAGATTCAGTACGTCATCAGGTACACAGTCCGGTCGAGTGCCGATAGAGAGGCCTATGACATCTTTCTCCTTCAACGCTTCGTCATAACGTTCCGCCAAGCGTTCGACTTTGTCGTAGGTATTTGTATAGGCTTGAAAATAAGCAAGGTATTTAACTGCGCCAGTACGTTTGCTGATCACCTCTCGGCCGGCACTGATTTGCTCATGGATCGGCTTGCTATCACGTCCGTTGGGACTGAACGATACATTGTTACAAAAGGTGCAGCCTCCGCGACCTTTGCTACCATCTCTGTTGGGGCAGGTGAAGGCTGTGTCTAAAGCTATTTTATGTACACGCTCGCCATATTTCTTGAGCAAATATTGCCCAAAAGTTGGAACATGATCGGCCAGAGTGGTCATCGGGCTTAACCCACGACATCGAGTTCGCGACGGCGGAATTTAACCTTTAACTGTCTGGCGATTCCTTCACAGGATTCAATATCGACACCTTCCAGGCCATCAATTGCTGTTGCTGTCACATCGGATATATAGTCAGGCGCCCGACTGAGAAAAGCCATCATCGCCTGGTAGGAGCCCGGCAGATTGGGTCGACAGTGCTGATCGTAAATCTCGCTATTCTGGGCATTCAGGGAAATCGATAGGGCGTCAACGCACTCAGCCAGCTCTGGTAACGTGTCGTGCTTGTGCACCAGATTGCATAAGCCATCTGTATTCACACGAACCCGACCACCATGCTTTTTAATGTGGCGGGCCACTTCCAGCAATACGTTGAGCCTGAGCGTAGGTTCACCATAACCGCAAAAGACAATTTCATCATACTTCGAAGGATCATCGATTGAGGCGATAACCTCTTCGGCTGTAGGGCGGTGATCCAGAGTTAGGTCATACCCTTTTACCGTCATATCCCCTAGTGTTTTTGGACAAAAGGCACATTCCAGCGTGCAGCGGTCGGTAATGCTGAGATAGAGGTTTTTTTCAATTTGATAGCTGATCTGCTGTGGCACGGTTTCCCCATGGGCATTGACTAGGAGAGGGTATCCTAGCGTTTGAAATGGTGGAAGCAATGACTTTGGTCAAAACATTTGATGAGTTCTAAAAGCGTGAATTATTCAGCGATAATAGTGATTCTTCTATGGTGTGCTCATAGTTTTCATTACCTTCTGACATATCGCCTTGAAATTCTCGAACTGTTGCCGTGTTACACCAGGGCCACTCAAGCCGTTGTCAGCATAAAATAACCCCACCGGCTTGTTGCGAATAAAGATCGACATCGAGATAAATCCACTCGTGTTGATCTGCTCTTTTGCCTCTGGAGGAATCATGGCCAGATATTTTTCAGCATTACCCTTATTGAGAGATATTGCTTGAGGTTTATTAAGTAATATTTTGAATAAACTTGGGTTTTTAAAGTCTAGCGCGAAGTCTTTCAGGGAGAGTTGTTGTTCTGACTCGATGACAAGGCGTGACCTGAGCATCTTTCGGTCGGGGCTGAGCATGGCAAACATTGTACGACTCAAACCCAGATCCTGATGCATCTGCTCAAGCGCACTACTGAGCATATCTTGTAGAGGATTACTCTTTTTTGGCGGCGGTGGATTAGCGGCCTTGGGGGGTACGGGGGTGGGTCTCTTCTCGCTGGCTACCTTTTTCGCTGGTGCCGCTTTAGCGGTCTCAGGCTGGGTTTTCTTGACCGGTTTCTCATCACCGCAGATGATGAAAAAGGCAGGCAGTGGCAGGGGTAGTGCCTGAAGAGTTCGAGCTGTCTCTGCTGCAAGTTTATGCAGTCTGGAGATGGCCTGTTCCTGGGGAATTTCAAGAAATTCAGCCAACAGCTCTAAATCCGCCACTGTTTTCTTACTACTCCAGCCCAGAGTGGTTTCCCGCGCCAGGGTAGAAGCCAGCATTACCGTGAGTGGTTTAGGTTGAAAGCTGTTGGCGCTGCCTTGTGCGTCCCTGATTAAGTCAGGCAGTTGCCAGCGTTCACTTAATTTGATGTTGAGTGTTTCAAAGGTAAAGCCCAATTCAGCCTGAGCAACACTCTCTCTATCATCACCGGCCTCAATTTTTTTCTGAATCCTGATCATGGTGTCCGGTGCGTCAGACCAGATGGCCATTTCACCGATATCATGCAGCAGAGCACCTGTATAAAGTGTATCGCCATCAGATTGGTTGCGGAACTCTGACAGGCCTCGCGCATAACAGGCGGCATGGACAGCTCGGCTGTAACAGCCGATGAGTCCTCTTCTCGGTGGGCCTTTCAGCTTATCTTCCAGGCAGGGGAGGGTTTTGCTGGCTTTTTCAATCAGTGCCATTCCCAGCATTGGAATAGCCAATGAAATTCTGGTGATTGCTTCCTTCGGCTGATTGGATGGATTCCTCAACTGCTGCAGGACATACAAGCTGAACCCCGGGTCACGGGAGATAACTTCAGCGAGCCGGGAGTGGTTGACGCTCGTTTTTTTATCGAGTAAATCTCTGACCTGGGTCAGGGTCCGCTGCATAACGGGAAGTGGTTCAGCGGAGATTTGTCGTACCCACTCTTCAACAGTCTGGGACATAGCCTACATATCTGGGGTTGCTAAGGTGAATCTTAAATCTATTGTAGATCGCTAAGGTCTTTAATAATAAAGCTGCCAATAAATTATAAATGTAACCTATCACGGATAGCTTTGCATGGATCATTGGATATCAAAATCAGATTCTGAATTACAGCATATTGCTGTATCAAGTCGGTCAGGCTGCTGTTGATCGATTTTATCGGCTCTCGGCTACATTATTTATCATTAGTTAGATTGGGTTGAGGGGTATCTGGAAATTACTCTGTTTCTGAGAGAACAGGGGGATGTTAAACTACCCGGTTTGAATCTTCGGTTTTGAGAGGTTTGTATGGCAGGACACAGTAAGTGGGCCAATATCAAGCATAAAAAAGCGGCCAACGATAAAAAGCGTGGCAAGATCTGGACGAAACTAATCCGGGAAATCACTGTGGCAGCTCGAATGGGTGGCGGCGACCCGAATGCAAATCCACGATTGCGCCTGGCTATGGATAAGGGACTTGGGGCGAATATGCCCAAAGATACCATTGAACGTGCAATCAAACGTGGTGCTGGTAGTACGGATGGTGAAAATTACGACGAAATCCGCTACGAGGGCTATGGTCCAGGCGGAACTGCGGTAATGGTGGATTGCATGACTGACAATCGTAACCGGACTGCCTCTGAGGTTCGTCACGCCTTCAGTAAATTGGGTGGTAATCTGGGCACAGATGGTTCAGTAGGGTATCTCTTTACAAAGCAGGGGATTATCAGTTTTGCCTCAGGATTGGATGAAGAGAGTGTCATGGATGCTGCTTTGGAGGCAGGTGCGGAAGATGTGACCGTTAACGATGATGGGACAATCGATGTTATCGCCTCGCCCGAGAGTTTTTCAGAGGTTAAGGATACCCTGATCGCAGCTGGCCTCCAGCCTGAAAATGATGAAGTTACCTATGTGGCTTCAACACGGGCTGAACTGGATGAGGGGGACGCTGATAAACTGTTACGTATGATCGATATGCTGGAAGATCTTGATGATGTTCAAGATGTCTACACCAATGCAGAGATTTCAGATGAAATCCTCGACGCAGTAGGCTGAATGCTAAGAATAATCGGCATTGACCCTGGGTCTCGGGCAACGGGATATGGATTAATTGAATCTGACGGCGTGAAATCAAAACATCTGGCTCATGGTGTGTTGCGCCTTGAGGGAGAAGCTTTGGCGCCCAGGCTGGGTCAGATATTTGCTGGCATTACTGCTGTAATCAATGAACATCAGCCTGAAGTCATGGCAATAGAACAGGTATTTGTATCCAAGAACCCCTCATCTGCGCTTAAACTGGGGCAGGCCAGAGGAGCGGCCATCTGTGCCGCAGTCAATCTTGGATTGCCAGTTGCAGAATATTCCCCCAGGGGGATCAAGCAGGCGATTGTCGGCACAGGTCGTGCTGAAAAGGAGCAGGTTCAGCATATGGTGCAGATGCTTTTAGGTTTGAAGAAAAGGCCTCAGGCTGATGCGGCTGATGCCCTTGCCGTAGCACTCAGCCATGCACATACCAGTAAGATAGCCTTTGTTCGAAGCAGCGCCCGTGGCGTAAGGGGTTTTCAGTAATGATAGGTCGCTTAAGAGGTGAAATCGCCAGCAAGCAGGCACCCTTTCTGCTGTTGGATGTGAATGGGGTTGGGTACGAGTTGGAGGCGCCACTCTCGACAATCTTCGCGCTTCCTGATGTTGGGCAAAAGGTTACCTTGCTGACCCATTTAATCATTCGTGATGATGCCCATGTCCTCTATGCATTTGTTAATGAAACTGAAAGAACTTTGTTTCGTAACTTATTGAAAGTTAATGGAGTTGGTGCAAAGATGGCCTTGACGATATTGTCTGGCATGAGCGCCGAGGCATTTGCCCAATGTGTAGAGTGTGAGGATGTGGCTTCACTGGTTAAACTCCCAGGTATCGGCAAAAAAACCGCCGAGCGACTGATTATTGAAATGCGCGATCGATTGGCGAAACTATCGGGATTCTCCAGCTCCAGTTCACCATCTTCATCGGCATCGATTATCCAACCTGCAAGCGCCAGTTCTGATGCGGTTGCAGCCCTGATTGCACTGGGTTACAAGCCGCTGGATGCGAACCGCATGGTAAAAGGGGTAGAACAGGAAGAGATGGATAGCGAAGCTTTAATTCGAGCCGCTCTGAAGGGAACGACCAACAAATGACAGGACAGATAATCTGTGAGTGAAGAACCCAGGTTGATCGATGGTGAAGCTGCCGGGGATGATGATCTCCTTGAACGGGCAATCAGACCAAAGCAACTATGCGACTATGTGGGTCAGGCTGCTGTACGCGAGCAGATGGAGATCTTTATTTCCGCAGCTCGTGGGCGAAGCGAGGCCCTCGATCATGTCCTGATCTTCGGTCCACCAGGATTGGGCAAAACCACTCTTGCTCATATCATCGCCAACGAAATGGCTGTCAATTTGCGCCAAACTTCGGGGCCGGTACTGGAAAAACCAGGTGATCTTGCAGCAATGTTGACCAACCTGGAGCCCCATGATGTGTTGTTTGTCGATGAGATACATCGCTTGAGTCCGGTAGTGGAAGAGGTGCTCTATCCCGGGATGGAGGACTTTCAGCTCGATATCATGATTGGTGAAGGACCTGCGGCCCGTTCAATTAAACTCGATCTGCCTCCATTTACTCTGGTTGGTGCAACGACTCGGGCTGGCCTGCTTACCTCTCCGCTCAGGGACAGGTTTGGCATCGTGCAACGCCTGGAATTCTATAATAGTGAGGATCTGGCGCGAATCGTTACCCGATCAGCCGGTATTCTAAATATCGGTATTGATGCTGAAGGCGCGAACGAGGTTGCTCGCCGTTCCCGCGGAACACCCAGAATAGCCAATCGCCTTCTGCGGCGGGTGCGTGATTATGCCCAGGTGAAAGGGGATGGTCATATATCAGCTGATCTGGCTGACAAGGCGCTTAAAATGCTCAAGGTGGATGGCAATGGCTTCGATAACATGGACAGACGTTTACTGCTGGCAGTTATCGAAAAGTTCGATGGTGGCCCGGTAGGTGTTGATAATCTGGCTGCTGCAATCGGAGAGGAGAAGGGAACGATTGAGGATGTACTTGAACCCTACCTGATACAACAAGGGTTTATGATGCGCACCCCACGAGGCAGGGTCGCGACCCAGGCAGCTTATCTGCATTTTGGTCTGACACCAGCTACTGGCAATACAAGGTCATCAGACGACGATCTGTTTCAATCCTGATGAAGGATAATTCAGGGAACTCAGGTAACATTGCACACTCATACAATCCGGAGAGCCAATAGATTGTATTCTGAGATGTTGTGACAGCCTAGGGCAAGCCATCAAAAGTACATCTAGTTTTGATAACCGGTCTTTAGGTGGATACACTGCGGTCTGTCTTTATTAATATCAATATGGTTTGAACTTAAATGGCACCTCTGGGAAACAGAGTGGCACTTCTTGAGATTGCCGCCAATGACTGGCGAGACAGGTTTTGATTCAGGGCAATCTTGAACCTCTTTGGAAGTGGCTAGGTTTTGGCTTCGGAGGGAGCTGAGTTGTGGAAATAGGACATGAATAGCAGTCAAAATAGTTTTACCTGGCCAGTCAGGGTTTATTACGAAGATACAGATGCGGGAGGTGTGGTCTACTACGCCAATTATCTGAAGTTCATGGAGCGGGCACGAACCGAATGGCTGCGGAGTAAGGGGTTTGAACAGGACCAGCTGGTTAAACAAGACGGGATCATCTTCGCAGTTCGCCATGTGGATGTAGGATACCATCACCCGGCTCGTTTCAATGATGCACTGGAAGTCTCTGCCAGAGTCTTAAAAAAGGGTCGGGCCAGTCTCACCTTTCATCAGGAGGTAATTCGTTCTTTGGATACTCAGACACTCTGCGAAGGAGAGATCAGGATTGCATGTGTGGATATGAAAACCATGCGTCCAACATCTATCCCTGAACACATAATGCTGGAGATTGCGGATGTCGACTGACCTCTCCATTACTCACCTGATTCTGAATGCCAGCCCGGTAGTGCAGTTTGTGATTGCATTGTTGGTTTTTGCCTCAGTTAGCTCCTGGAGCATGATCTTCGATCGAATGCGTATCCTCAAGCGAGCTGCGAGAGATGCTGATGAATTTGAGAGCCGCTTCTGGTCTGGTGGAGATCTTGCGGAACTCTATCGTCAGATTGAGCGAGAGACGGATGATGAGTCAGGTATGGCTGCCATGTTTCGTGCAGGATTCCGTGAATTTGCCCGTTTGCGAACCAAAGGCCACAAGGATCCTATGGCCATGGTACAAGGTGCGCAACGCTCAATGAGGGTCTCTCTGAACAGGGAAGTGGATCGCCTTGAACATCATCTCTCTACCCTGGCTACTGTAGGTTCTACCAGTCCCTATGTGGGACTCTTTGGTACTGTCTGGGGCATCATGAACTCATTCACCGCCCTGGGAAATGTAAAACAGGCCACTCTGGCTTTGGTCGCACCTGGCATTGCAGAAGCATTGATCGCCACCGCTATCGGTCTGTTCGCAGCCATTCCAGCGGTTATTGCATATAACCGTTTCTCAAATGATGTGGAGCGTCTGAATAATAGATATGATGATTTTGTAGAAGAGTTTGCAACGATCCTGCAAAGACAGGCTGTCTCCTGAGTGAGTAATTGAGATCATGAGTCGCAGCAAGAATCGCCGTCGTCCGATGTCAGAGATAAACGTGGTGCCTTATATCGATGTTATGTTGGTGCTACTGGTGATTTTCATGATCACCGCACCACTCTTGACCCAGGGTGTTCAGGTGGAGTTGCCACAGGCAGATGCTGAGCCACTCTCGAGTGAAATGGATGAACCGTTAGTAGTCTCTGTCAACCAGGCGGGTGAGCTTTTTATCGATATCGGTGAGGATAAGAATCAACCCGTGGATGAGGATACCCTGGTCGATCGTGTTCGAGCGGTGCTCAAATACAAACCCAAAACACCAATTATGGTGCGTGGTGATAAGGGGGTACCCTATGGCCGTGTTGTTGAAGCAATGGTTCTGCTTCAGGCTGGTGGCGCACCGAGTGTTGGTTTGGTCACAGAATCACCGGAGTCATAGACGTGTTCAGCGTGATCAAACGCAATCCATTCTCTGTTTTTCTGGCAGTGCTCCTGCATATACTGATTCTGTTCTTTTTGCTATTTGGCGTGGATTGGGAGAAAAAGCCGAAACCGTTAGCAACCCAGGCCAATGTGGTTCAAGCACATACAGTTGATCTGGAAAAGATCAATCTAAACAAAGAGCAAGAGAAAAAGGCGGAACAGCAAAAGAGACTCAAGCAGGAGCAAGAGATCAAGCGCCGCAAGGCAGAAGAGAAGAAGAAAAAGCAGGCTCTGGAACAAAAACGAATCGCTCAAGAGAAGGCCACTAAACAAAAACGTGAGGCCGAAGCCAAACGTAAGGCTGTAGAGAAGCAGAAGGCTGAGGCCAAACGCAAGGCTGAAGCGAAACGTAAAGCGGAAGCAAAGCGAAAACAGGCAGAGGCTAAACGCAAAGCGGAAGCTACGCGGAAGGCTGAGGCTAAACGCAAGGCCGAGGCTGAGGCCAAGCGCAAGGCTGAAGCAAAACGCAAAGCTGATGCGGCAGCGGCTCAAGCCGAACGGGAAAGGGCTCTACAGGAACAGATTGCAGCGGAGCAGAATAGTCGGGAAATCGACCGTTATGGGGCCGTGATTAAGCAGCAGGTTGAGCGAAGCTGGCTTAAGCCAGGCCAGAATACCGAAGGGCTCTCTTGTGTAGTGCAGGTTCGCCTGATACCTGGTGGGGATGTTGTGCCAGGTGGTGTCAGTATCATTCGAAGCAGTGGTAATGCAGCATTCGATCGCTCAGTAGAAGCTGCGGTCTACAAAGCTGCTCCTTTGCCTGTGCCCAGTGGGGCCTTGTTTGAATCGTTCCGTTCATTAAGATTAAACTTTAAGCCAAATAAATAACCTATTGTTAATATGAAAAAAATATACTTGATCTTGCTGGCTTTTTTCGCGTTTCAATCGCTAGCTAAAGCCGAATTGACCATCGAAATAACCGAAGGCGTCGAAGGGGCTTTACCGATCGCTGTAGTACCCTTTGGTTGGCAGGGAAGAGGGCGGCCACCGGTGGATATTGCAGAAGTAATCAATGCAGATCTGCAGCGCAGTGGACGATTCAAGACCATCCCATTTGCAGATATGTTGTCCCGGCCAACCTCGGATAAAGAGGTCGAATTCAAGGACTGGCGGGCTCTGGATGTCGAGAATCTGGTGGTTGGACAGGTGCAATCAACCGGTGCAGGTGGTTACCAGGTACAGTTTCAACTGCTGGATGTATACCGGGGGCAGCAGCTTACCGGCTACAATATCCCTACCACCGCTTCCAATTTGCGCAGCACCGCGCATCGTATTGCAGATCTGATCTATGAAAATCTGTTGGGTGTACCTGGTGCTTTTTCAACACGGGTTGCCTATATAACCTCAACCAGGCAGGTAGATGGCGAAACAAAGATCGGATTGAATATTGCTGATGCTGATGGCTACAATTCCGAGCCTATCGTCACCTCAACAGAACCATTGATGTCGCCAGCCTGGTCACCAGATGGTATGAAAATCGCCTATGTCTCCTTTGAAGGTGGACAATCAGCTGTCTATGTTCAAGGGGTCTATACCGGAAAGCGAGAGAAGGTCACATCATATAAAGGCATAAATGGGGCGCCTTCCTGGTCACCAGACGGACGTAAGCTGGCTATGACCCTATCCAAAGGTGGTAACCCGGATATCTACGTCTTCGATTTGCGCAACCGCAAATTGCAGCAAATCACGCGCCACTATGCCATTGATACTGAACCGGCGTGGTCTCCGGATGGAAAGAGTCTTGTGTTTACCTCAGATCGAGGTGGCAGACCACAGATATATCAGGTATCGGCATTTGGCGGAAAAGCACAACGTGTTACTTTCCAGAACAGCTATAACGCTCGGGCCTCGTTTTCACCGGATGGTAAGTTATTAACCTTCGTTACCCAGGATGAGGGGAACTACCGGATTGCGGTACAGGATCTCGACTCTGGCGTAATGCAGGTACTCAGTCAGGGAAGACTGGATGAGTCACCCAGCTTTGCACCAAACGGCAGTATGATTATTTATGGCGCCAAGAAGGGACGTCGTGGCGTACTCGCAGCAGTTTCCGTTGATGGACGGGTGAGACAGAGTCTCGCTCTAAAGGAAGGGGATGTGCGCGAACCGGATTGGTCACCTTTTAAAAAATAATGCACGACTGAATTAGGAGAACTTCCATGAAAAAAGTGCTGTCATTATCTACCATCATTACACTTTCCTTGCTGTTGATGATCGGTTGTTCCTCCACGCCTACCAGTGATGAGGCTGCAGATGTATCTGAACAATCAACCGGTGCTGGGTCAGAGGGGGGCGCCAACGGTGAAGCTTCAACCTCTGCTGCCTCAGAGGGTGAGGAGTGGTATGGCGATCCACTAGAGAATCCAAACAGTCTTTTAGCGACCCGGGTGATCTATTTTGATTATGATCAGAGTCTTGTTCGTTCAGACTATATGGATGTGATCCAGGCTCATGCTGACTATCTGGCCGCCAATCCCCAGGCTGTGGTCAGATTGGAAGGTCATGCTGATGAGCGTGGCACACGGGAATACAATTTAGGACTGGGTGAAAACCGGGCCAATTCAGTACGCAGCCTGATGATGGCACAAGGTGTAGCGGACAATCAGATGGTTGTGGTCAGCTATGGTGAAGAGCGAGCCGCTGCGTTCGACAACACCGATGAAGCGATGGCGCTCAATCGACGTGTTGAATTGGTTTATTGATTGAGGAGAGAGTGATGAACTCATGCTTCAGATTGGGGGTTCTCAGCTTAGTGATAGGTTTGGGAATGAGCTCTTCTGCGCTGGCTGCGGATAATGGCCCGACTATGGAACAACGTCTGCAGCGTATTGAACGTACGCTTCAGAATCAGAGTTTGGCTGATCTGGTTTTACAGCTGCAGCAGCTGCAGCGGGAAGTTCAGCAATTGCGTGGTGATGTGGAATTACAAAAGCACACCATGGATGCGATGAGCAGGAGACAACGAGACCTCTATCTGGATATCGATCAGAGACTGTCGCGAGTTCAACCAGGCGGGGTTTCAACACCGCCTCCTGTCGCGGCACCAACGACGCCACCAGTTCAGTCACCTCCTGTCAGACAACCGGTGAATCGGTCAACAGCAGCTGCTGAGGCACCTGCAGCTGCACCGGTGACACCTCCGAATCCACAAAAGGAGGAGATGGTCTATCAGGAAGCGTTTAATCTGTTGAAACAGGGACGCTATCCTGAATCGATCACAGCGTTTACTGCTTTTCTAAAAGATTACTCTGGTGGAAGTTACGAAGATAACGCCCAGTACTGGCTGGCTGAGGCGAGCTATGTCAATCGGGATTTTGACACCGCTCTGGCGGAATTTTCCAAAGTACAGGAAAAATATAATCAGAGTCCCAAAGTCCCTGGCGCTATGTTGAAGATGGGATATATCTACTATGAGAAGCAGCAGTGGGATAAAGCGAAAACAATTCTTACTGAACTGCAACTTAACTATCCAGCCACAACTGAAGCCCGTCTTGCTCAAAAGCGGATTCAGCGTTTGAAGAAGGAAGGGCGTTAGGTTTTAGTAAAGGGTGCGTTAACCTGCACCCTTTGTTAACCTTTCTATCAAACCAAGCTACATTTACAGCTGACTTTCCTGGCTGTAGAAGAGCTGCGCAGTTGTTGTATTGCAGAGGCTTTAAAAATACTGCTCTCGTTTTACCAGATCCATGCAAATATCTTCCGCTTGACCAGGTTTATGCCACACTTACGAATCACAGAGATCTTTCTCTCTCTACAAGGGGAGGCAAAGAGTGTTGGTCTGCCCACAATTTTTGTGCGCTTGACCGGCTGTCCACTTCGTTGTGAATACTGTGACACCCAGTACGCCTTCAGTGGCGGTGAGAAGATGAGTGTCGACGCCATACTGGAACAGGTGGCGGCGTTAAAGATTCAACGTGTTTGTGTCACTGGGGGAGAGCCACTGGCTCAAGCGGATTGTAAGCTGTTGTTATCCCGACTCTGTGATGCTGGTTATGAGGTCTCTCTGGAAACCAGTGGCGCGCTGGATATATGCCTGGTTGATCCACGGGTAATGAGAGTTATTGATATTAAAACACCAGGCTCAGGTGAAGGCAGTAAAAACAGAATGGCCAACCTGGATTGTTTGCGCCAGGATGATCAAGTTAAATTCGTGATCAGTGGAAAGGATGACTATGAATGGAGTCGTGATTTATTGAAAAGTCATGGTCTGGAGCAGCGATGTGAGATTCTCTTCTCTCCAGTTCATGGAAAACAGAGTCCGACTCAACTGGCGGACTGGATTCTGCAAGATAGATTGAATGTACGGTTTCAAATGCAGCTGCATAAATTGTTATGGGATGAAGAGCCGGGTCGATGAATAAAAGAGCTGTCGTTTTACTCTCAGGTGGTCTCGATTCAGCAACGGTATTGGCGATTGCGCGTAGCCAGGGGTATCAATGTTACGCCTTAAGCATGGCCTATGGACAGCGTCATGCAGCTGAGCTAAATGCTGCTGCTCGTATAGCAAAGGCCCTGGAAGCAGTAGATCACAAGGTGATGTCCATAGGACTTGATTCGATTGGTGGATCAGCATTGACAGATACCACAATCCAGATACCGGAACAGCTGGCAGAGGGTATACCGGTAACCTATGTGCCTGCCAGAAACACAGTGTTTCTTTCCATGGCTCTAGGCTGGGCAGAAGTGCTCGATGCCCAGGATATCTTTATCGGTGTAAACGCAGTGGACTATTCAGGTTATCCTGATTGCCGTCCAAAGTTTATCGAAGCTTTTGAGGATCTGGCTAACCTGGCAACCAAGGCAGGGGTCGAAGGCAAATCTTTTCAGATCCACACCCCCTTGATTGATCTGAGTAAGGGGGAGATTATCCAACAGGGTATAGCGCTAGGACTAGACTATAGTCTTACCGTCTCCTGCTACCAGGCAACGGAAAACGGTGAAGCCTGTGGCAGTTGTGATTCCTGCAGATTGAGAGCGCGTGGTTTCTCTGAAGCTGGCGTGCCTGATCCTACAAACTACTCCAAAACTGAATAACTATTGAGCATATCATCAGGAAGGATGTGACAAACGCTTTTTTTATCTCTTCGAGCAAGTGTGGGGCGATGCCCCACCATAAGCCAGGATGCGGCGTAGAGTGCCGGCCCTGCCGCACCATTTCAAATGCCCTGTCAGATGCTATCCATTCAAGTGTTATGCATTAAAGCTAGTCCCCTCTCTTTATTTCCATCAAGTTATCAAGCCACTGTTTCGCCCCTCTGATCGGTTCTGCCTGCGCTTCTCGCTCATGACATAACGGGATACCAAGAGGCGCACTGTTCGGGGTTGGTAGGGTGGGGCCATGCCCCACCAAATAGCGATAGAGGCCCGCTTAAGTTGGTGGATGGGATAGAACTTGAATGACTAGAGAGCCAGCTTTATTCTGTTTTTCACCGTATCTGGTGGGGCATGGCCCCACCCTACGGTACTGAATAGCCTATTGACCATATCACCAGGAAGGATGTGACAAACGCTTTTTTATCTCTTTGAGCAAGTGCGGGGCAATGCCCTACCATAAGCCAGGATGAGGCGTAGGGTGCCGGCCCTGCCGCACCATTTCAAATGCCCTGTCAGATGCTATCCATTCAAGTGTTATGCATTAAAACTAGTCCCCTCTATTTATTTCCATCAAGTTATCAAGCTACTGTTTCGCCCCTCTGATCGGTTCTGCCTGCGCTTCTCGCTCATGACATAACGGGATACCAAGAAGCGCACTGTTCGGGGTTGGTAGGGTGGGGCCATGCCCCACCAAATAGCGATAGAGGCCCGCTCAAGTGGGTGGATGGGATAGAGCTTGAATGACTAGAGAACCAGCTTTATTCTGTTTTTCAGCTTATCTGGTGGGGCATGGCCCCACCCTACGGTACAGGTATCATCTTCGCGCGGTTGGATGAGAGCGATGATGAGCAGTTGTTTGGATTATTAATTGCTCTCCAGCAGGAATATCCAAATCAGTTGGTAGGGTGGGGCCATGCCCCACCAAATAGCGATAGAGGCCCGCTCAAGTGGATGGATGGGATAGAGCTTGAATGACTAGAGAGCCAGCTTTATTCTGTTTTTCAGCTTATCTGGTGGGGCATGGCCCCACCCTACGGTACTGTTTCGCCCCGCTGATCGGTTGTGCCTGCGCTCCTCGCTCATGACATAACGAGATATCAAGATGCGCACTGTTCTGGGTTGGTAGGGTGGGGCCATGCCCCACCAAATAGCGATAGAGGCCCGCTCAAGTTGGTGGATGGGATAGAACTTGAATGACTAGAGAACCAGCTTTATTCTGTTTTTCACCTTATCTGGTGGGGCATGGCCCCACCCTACGGAACAGGTATCACCTTTGCGGGGTTGTGAGAATAAATGGGTAAACCTACAGAACTCGAGACTGATCGACTCTCTCTGCGGCAGTGGAAAAGATCTGATCTGGAGCCTTTCGCCCATCTAAACGCTGATCCACAGGTGATGGCCTACTTTCCGGCACCCCTCAATCGGATCGAAAGTGATGCGATAGCAGATCGATGTCAAAAGTTGATTCAACAACGGGGCTGGGGTTTCTGGGCGGTCGAACTTCGAGAGCGTCAAACGTTTATCGGCTTTGTCGGTCTGCATGTTCCCAGTGCTGCGTTGCCTTTTTCACCCTGTGTGGAAATCGGTTGGCGTCTGGCAGCCAGCCATTGGGGAAAAGGTTATGCCACGGAGGCTGCAAACAGTGCTCTGAAATTTGGTTTTCAGCAACTGGGACTGCAGGAGGTGGTCTCATTTACTGCGATTGGGAATAGTCGATCCCGCAGGGTAATGGAACGGTTGGGGATGAGTGATACCGCCAGTAACTTTGAGCATCCGGCGGTACCACAGGGTCATCCTCTAAGAGAGCATGCTCTCTATCGACTCTCTAAGGAAGATTGGTTATCTGCTCAGTGATAGAGCAGTTCTGCCCACCGACCATCTTCGACAAGGGACTTTTTTTGCTGGCTCCAGGCTTCAGCAGAGCCGAAGCTCTCTTCCATGACTTTGTCGAAGACCTCGGCAGCTTTCTCCAGTCCACCAAGGAATACATAGGTTTTAGGGGACATCAGCAGCTCTCTGCACTCTTCAGCATTCGCTGATAGGCTTTCCTCTAGACCAGATTCGGCCCTGGCCAGTGGTCTGTCAGTCAGGGCACTGAAGGCCTTAAAGGTCTGATCATCATAATATTGGGCCAGATCTTTCTGCTCATCATTCATGTAGAGCAGGTTCATGCCGCCCTGGTCGCCATAGAATAGGCGTACCTGGCCATCCCAGCTTCCGTGTTGGTCATATATTTGTCGTACGAAAGCACGGAATGGCGCAATGCCTGTACCGGTACCAATCATCAGCAGGTTGCTATTTTTGTCGGCAGGTATTTTGAAGGGGCTACGAAATGGACCGGTGATCTTGATTTTGTCACCGCTTTTAGCATTACAGAGATAGTTTGAGGCGATACCTGGATACTGTTCGCCCGATACCTCATCCAGGTAGAAACAGCGTCTCACCAGGATTTCCAATTCAATGGACTCAGCATTGCCAGTTTGAATTGGGTTGGCGATTGAGTAGCGGCGATGATGATATTCGTTACCAAACTCATGGGGTCCAGGTACCAGGACACCAATGGACTGACCCGCAGCATATCGAAAGCTTGGATCGTCAATCTGTAATACCAGTTGACGTACTTCATCTGTTGCTTCAGGACTGATTCTAGAGGTCGATTTGATGACGGCATCACAACTGCTTTCAAGATGCATCTCGTCTGCGCTTTCAGGCATGTTTTCTCTCTCGGAATTCTACAATTATCAAAAGATTAAGCTGTTTCACTCTTGTGAAGAACCATTATAGAGAGAATATCGAATACCCTCCAGTCCTGAACAGAGAGAGGTCACATCTTAAACCCTAATCACTTTAAGGGGATTGAGAACTGGGCCATTTGAAAAAGATATGTGACTAGGACCATCCTGATCAGCGACAATAGCCCTATGTCTGATGTTTCGAAAACAAAAGTGGTTGCTGTCACCGTCACTTACAACGTAGATCATCGCTTTGAGATTGCTCTCAAAAGCTATCTTGATCAGGTTGATTTGGTGGTGATTGTGGATAATAGCAACAGTAGTGATGCTCAGGCGTTGTTGCGCCAAATTGTTGAGGCAGATGGAAAACGGGTCAAGCTGATCCAAAATGGTGAGAATTTTGGTTTGGCCAAAGCACAGAATATCGGCATTTCAACTGCGTTGGATGAGCAGGCTGACTGGGTATTATTGATGGATGATGACAGCAGTGCGGAAAAGCAGATGGTGTCTCTGCTGATAGAGGCGTCACAGCACTATAATCTTGCAGCTGAGACAGCTATCCTGGTTCCTCAACTTCAGGAGCAAGGCGTTAAGCGGGAAGCGCGATATGTCGTTTCACCCTATGGACAATTTAGGCAGCCTCTGTTCGGGATTGATGATTTTTCCCAGAAATCTGTTTTGCAGAACCTCTATATCGCGATCAGTTCGGGAAGTTTAATTAAGGCCGATCTGTTTCGTGAGATTGGATTAATTCGCGAATCTTTCAATATCGATTATCTGGATGTGGATTTCTGTCTTCGGGCTATCGACAAGGGGTATCGCATTGTTGCTGTCAGAGACGCCGTATTGCTGCACAATCTGGGTGCTCAGACTGAACATCAGTTTTTAGGACGTCGGTTTTGGGCCTGGAATCACTCAGCAAAACGCAGATTTACTATCTATCGTAATCGTACCCGTATTTGGCGAGAGTATCTTTTTCGTTTTCCCGGATTCATTGTTTACGATGTTCTGGCGACCCTGCAGGATCTTTTCCGAATCCTGATGTTTGAGGAGAATCGTGCTACAAAGCTCAAAGCTATCATCAGAGGCGTTGGCACAGGGCTGTTTGGTACTGGTTTGAGTAAACAACCCCCGGATTCTAGTATGACGCACCACACTAGTTATAAAAATAAAGTTTAATTAGAGCATGCCTCTGCTACAGAGCTTCAAGCCTGTAGTAACCCGAGCTGGTTGCAGTAAGTTTGAATCTATCCTGATGGGGCTTCACCCTAAGGGTCTGGATTTTTTTGAAAGGGCCAATAGGGTTGCGGGCATGGCTGAGTTGATACTGCCCTGGCTTAAGGTTTCGGGTTATTAAAACTATGCCTGTTGCCGATTTTCTCAACTCAATGCGATCAAAAGGGGCAGCCAGGGGCTCGCCGATAAATATGCCTTCTCCAGGTTGCTGCACACTTTTCCAATATGCTTCAAGCAGGGTCTCTCCATGGCTGTAGTGCTCGATGACAAGACGAGGATCAGGGAATTTACCTAAATGGTTACAGGGCTCAACAACTGTGCCATAGCTGCCTGTCGCACCTGCTTCCAGCCAACGTAAAGCACTCATCTGTTTGCTTCCGTCCAGTCTGCCCCCTGTGGAGGTGAGATGGTCGGCGATTGCGCCTGGGAGAAAGGTCAAAGTGTTCAAACCATCGATATGTGTCTTACCGGTAAAGTAGAAAAGAACATCTTTCCGGTTCCGTAAGGCATCTCCCCTCACTATTCGGGTATCAATCCATCGCTGCATCAGATTACGGGTCATCAGATAGTCCCTTGCCCTGACGTTGCGTTGTTTGTCACTGGTACTCATCAGATAGGCTGTACCCTTAGGTAAGGTGCCGTCTGATGCGATACCTCTGTCGATCAAAGCTTTGGCATCGTCAAAGTTTTTTGCTGCTATGCTGATCGTGGGGCGTACCGAGAGATCCGTATAGGGAGTACTACCGTCGTAGTTGTAATATGGACTATTGCGGGTTGAAGCGCAGATCTTTTCTGAACACCAAGAGTTATCGAAACCGAAGGTAAATGCCGAGGTGATCGACATGCAGCTCACCCGATAGGGGGTGATCCAGGTTATGGCATAAGCCTGGATATGTTTTGCTGTCTCATTCAGCAGAGACTTTCGGATCTGTGCGAAATGTTTAGGAGATATGCTTTTTTTCCCTGGTTGAAAACTGACATGAAGAAGATTCTCTTCAGGGATGCCTCGGGCCTCAATGTAGTATTTTCCGATACGCAGGCTGAGTGGGTCTTTATCGTTGACTACGACACCAATCTGATCTGCCTGAAGTCGGTCTCTTGGCAGTTGGATCTCAAGGGTTTCATCGGCAAAGCTGTGGGATAGGTTGAAAAACAGCCACAGTAGTACAAACCTCCAGGTTATCTTTCTTCCATAAAATAGCATTAACATGAGAAGCTGATTTTCCACTCGTTCAGTGATGAGACTGCTTTGACCGAATCGAATCAGTGATGTTCACCAAGGGTGGTGGTTTTGGTGCTTCAAGTAGGATTTTATCTTCAGTGAACGATCTACGTAGGGGTGATTCAGTAACCGGCCACTCTCCTTTCAAGACATTGTTTGGGGCAGCACCATGAAATGCCAGATAGCTGTACTTGCCATAGTGCGGCAGCTTTCTTGCTAGTCCTGGAAGTGTCTCAGGTGAAGTTGTCCCCAGCCAGGCCATTGATTTTCCCTCTGTCGACCGGCGACTGACCAGAGCAAAGCTATGATCTTTGATGGATAAACTCGTCTTGTTGAGCTCAAGTGCGCCATTTTTATGTTGTAACGGATAGCCATCAAGTATCTTTAAAAAAGCCGTTTTATATCTGTTCTCCCAACCGAGTATCCATACAGGACGATCATTGGGAAGCTTATCAATATCACTATCCAAAGCGATCTCAATTGCGGGATAGCCGTCACTCCAACGATTTGCTAAAGCCCTATAGGCTTGCTGCATGATCTTTGAGGCATCGGCAGGAAGCAGGATAAGCAGACTTTCACTACCAAACAGGTTGCTTAAGGTGGGTGGAGTCTCTTCAGGGAAGAGGTGTCGGAACAGGTCAAACCAGGGATCGACATCGAGTTGTGTGGGTTTACTAGAGAGATCAACACTGAATGGCATTTTCCGCTGGTTCATCGGCAGTCGCAGCAGAGTTGGCTCGGAGTTCTGCTGCTGGATCAGTATCGGCACCTCAATGGGAAAAGGGGAGGATGGCTGAATTTGAGTAAGCGTTCCCTTGATCCGGTAGCCCTTTGCTGTTTTCTCAATTTTGACATCCTGAAGAGCGAGCTTGGGTGCACCGGTCCTGGTGAGCCAAGGCTCGAAGAGATCGTCTAGGTCATCTTTTGCGGTCTCTTCAAATGCCTGTTGAAGGTCTTGAAAACCCGCCACTTTGAATCGGTTATTCTGATAGAAGCGCCTTAACCCTTTGATGAAAGTCTCATCACCCAAATGACGCCTCAGCATATGAAACAGCATCAGGCTTTTACCATAGCCGACTGCCTGACTGGCGCTGCTGTGTCGGCTGCGAAAGCGGTTTAAGGGGAAGTCATTCTGTTGATGTATGAAATCGTTATAGCGCTGCAGTTGAT
The DNA here is from genome assembly GCA_040506705.1 of Candidatus Thiodiazotropha sp. 6PLUC1. Taxonomy (GTDB): domain Bacteria; phylum Pseudomonadota; class Gammaproteobacteria; order Chromatiales; family Chromatiaceae; genus Thiodiazotropha. The sequence continues at coordinate 11,665 of JBEVWG010000061.1, read as the reverse complement.
TGCGTCGGTAGTGGTCGCCCTTGCCACGCTGCTCTGCCAGCAGGTGGTCAGCGAGGTAGCTGGTCAATCCTTCAGACCAGTTACCCTGTTGAAAGTCTATATAGACACTGTTTCCCCACCAGTTGTGCAAAATCTCATGAGGATAGGAGGTGTGTAGAATAAAGGGCAGTCTTATTACCCTGGAACCGAGAAGTGTGAACGAGGGCATGCCATATCCGCTTTGCCAGAAATTCTCTACCAAGGCAAACTTGTGATAGGGATAGTCTCCGATAAGTTTCTGATAGAGCGAGAGATAATCCTCTGTTGCCTGAAGATAGCGTTGAGCCAGAGTTTCATCAGGCTGAGAAAGAAAAACTTGTGCCTCCACACCATCGACAGAGTGTTGATAGAGCTGGTAAGGGCCTGCAACCAGGTAGATATCATCCTGGGGCTGGGTTTCATGCCAACTTATCTGCACCTGATCACCATAATCTTCGATCACCGGACCCTCTCCCTGACTGATTGCGAGCCACCCCTCAGGTAGAGAGACACGCATCAAAAAGGTCTGCAGGCTGTTTTGGAAATAGGGATACCATGCGACGCCTGCATCCAGATAGGCCCCCTTGGATGAGATAGTCCCTGGTAGTCGTTCCTGGCTTTTTCCCGGACTCTCCTGGGTGCGTCTCAGTTGGTGGGAGATCACCCCGTCATATTCCAGGGTGATAGTCTGTTGTCCTTCTGGCATGCTGAGCCGATAGGCGGCGATTGGAATAGAGCCTGAAACTGATCCCAGTCGCTTGATGGCCACGCCGGGCGTGAGACTGCGAGGATTGAGACCATCATGAAGCAGGAATTCCCGCTGTTCTATGTCAGCCAACTCGATCTGATCAATCACATGCAGATAGTGCTTGTCACTATTCAACTCAACTTGCAAGTTATGTTGAATCAGTGAAGAGGCTGCCGCTGGATTAATCACTGCCAGTAACCAGGGAAGTATGAAACGTAAAGATGATATTCTGGTCATAAGATGCGTATCATGTTGACTGCTTTGATTATATTTACCTGACAGCCATGGCTGTCGAGTTAAGGCGTCTGAGATAAGTTCTGTACCAAGCAAGTGACTCTTTGCACCTGGAGATAGTTGTGCTACGAAAATTTCTGACTTTCACAATCATGGCCAGCATCATGACAGGAGCCTATGCAAATGAAAAATCTTCTGATCCAGTGGTGGATCTATCGACACTGATTGACCTCTCCAGTCTGGTGGAGAAGGTCTCTGATAAAAAGGTGGTTTTTGTTGGTGAGAGCCATGATCAGTATCAGCACCATCTCAACCAGCTTTCGATTATCAAGGGGCTACATGCCAAACATTCAGACCTGGGAATAGGCCTTGAGTTCTTTTTTCAGCCCTATCAAAAGTACCTGGATCTCTATATCTCAGGTGAGATCGATGAGGCGGAACTGATTGAACAAACAGAGTATTTTAGCAGGTGGCGTTTTGATTATCGCCTCTATCGACCCATTTTTCGATTTGCCAGAGAAGAGGGTATTCCTCTGATCGCCTTGAATCTGGAGAGCGAAATTACCAGTCAGGCCGGTCGTGAAGGTATTGAAAATCTATCTGATGAGATGAAGTTGCGTATTCCTGCGGAGATAGATCGGGAAAATGAAGCCTATCGTGCTCGACTAAAGACAATTTATGAGGCCCATCCACATCGGGAAGGTAGTGATTTTGAACGATTTCTCGATGTGCAGTTGCTGTGGGACGAGGGCATGGCTGAACAAGCAGCAAAATGGTTGAAGCATAATCCGGATGGCCATATGGTCATCCTTGCCGGCGCAGGCCACCTGATCTACGGGGATGGTATCCCTAGCCGACTTGCACGTCGGGTAGAGGTGAGTCAGGCAATCGTTCTCAACGTCAGCAGTTCTGCTGAACTGAATCCTGATCTGGCAGATTATCTGATTCTGGCTGGTAATCAGGAATTGCCGCCAAGTGGCAAGCTGGGGGTTTTTCTTGATGTAGAGAGCCGGCCTCCTGTGGTGAGTGGATTGAGTGAGGGGAGTGGTGCAGCAGAAGCGGGGCTCAAGGAGAAGGATCAATTGATCTCAATAGATGATCATCCAATCGATAGCTACGCAGATCTGCGTATAGCTCTGATGGATCGGGAAGTTGGTGATACTGTAAAGGTGGAAGTGAAACGTGAGCGACTATTTTTAGGTACCATTGTTGAGACCTACCAGGTCACCCTACACTAAATTTACTTGATTAGAATATGCCAAAAAAGACAGAACTACTGGCCCCAGCGGGCACACTTAAAAACGCCCGTTATGCCTTCGCCTATGGTGCAGATGCAGTGTATGCAGGTCTACCACGCTATAGCCTGCGGGTGAGAAACAATGATTTCCTTGAAGATAATCTCGCTACCGGTATCGCTGAAGCTCATGCACTACAGCGTCAGTTCTATCTGGCCTGTAATGTCATGCCGCACAATGCAAAGCTTAAAACCTTCATTAAAGATCTCGAACCGATCATCGGGATGTCTCCTGATGCATTGATTATGTCCGATCCCGGATTGATTCTGATGGTCAGAGAGCGCTGGCCGGAGATGCCGATACACCTCTCTGTGCAGGCGAATACCGTGAATGCCGAGGCGGTGCGATTTTGGCAGCAACAGGGGTTGACCCGGGTGATTCTCTCCCGGGAACTCTCATTGGATGAGGTGGCAGAGATCAGGCAACATTGTCCCGATATGGAGCTGGAAGTTTTTATTCACGGAGCGCTTTGTATAGCCTACTCAGGACGTTGTCTGCTATCGGGATATTTCAACCACCGTGATGCTAACCAGGGTACCTGCACCAACAGTTGTCGTTGGGATTACAAAATGTCACAACCTGTCGCTTCCCCTGAACTGAAAACTGGTCCCGCTGGTGTTGTGCGACACAGTGCGGCAGATGAGATCTACTATCTGGAAGAGAATGGCCGTCCGGGTGAGCAGATGCCTGTTTTTGAGGATGAGCACGGCACCTATATCATGAACTCCCGTGATCTTCGTGCAGTAGAACATGTCACCAGGCTAGTGGAGATCGGTGTCGATTGTCTCAAGATCGAGGGTCGCACCAAGTCCCACTACTACACTGCCCGAACAACACAGGTATATCGACAGGCGATAGATGACGCTCTGGCTGGTCGTCCATTTCAGCCTCAATTGATGGCGGATCTGGAGAGTCTGGCCAATCGGGGTTATACCGATGGTTTTTACCAAAGACACGAGTCCCATGAGTTACAGAACTACCGTTTCGGAAGTTCTCAAACTGAGCGTCAGCAATTCGTTGGTGAAATAACCGGTGTTGATCAAGAGTCAGGTCTGGTGGAAATAGATGTAAAAAATAAAATCCGAGTCGGTGATCGCCTTGAACTGATGTCCCCGGCAGGAAACCAGGATTTCGTCCTTCAAAAAATGGAAGACAGGTATGGTAATGCCATGCAGGAGGCGCCAGGTGGTGGCTACCAGGTGCGGCTTGCCTTACCATCTGAAGATGTTACCAATGGGCTACTCTGTCGCTATCTTGAATCCGTATGAAGCTAGGATTGAGAATTGCAGTTAATACACTGGTTGGTGCAGAACAGGGTGTGCCTGCTCTTCTGAGACTCTTCGATGAGTATCAGGTGCAGGCCAGCTTTTTCTTTGCAACCGGTGCGGATAAAAGTGGCCGTTTGCTGGATAGGGTAAAGCAACCCTGGTATCCACAACTACCTCTGAAATCCCGTTTGTATGGCCTGTTGTTGATGCCGCCACGGATATCCAGAGAAGCTACAGAGATAATGCGCTCAGTAGCCACTGCAGGGCATGAAACCGGTATTTTATGTCATGATCGCGCCCGTTGGATAAAGAGCCTGGCCTATGCAGATGAGCGCTGGACGCGAGCGGAATTGAATCAAGCTATCGATGACTACGCTTCAGTCTTCGGAGATAAACCAAAATCGATGGCTTCAGCAGGTTGGCAAACCAACCCGCACCTGATTCGGCTACAGCAGGAAACAGCCTTCGACTACGCTTGCGATGTGCGGGGCAAAAGTGCTTTTTTACCTGTTTTGCAAGATATTGAATCGTCCTGTCCTCAATTGCCAACAACGCTGCCGACTCTGGGTGAATTACTGCACCAGGGGGGTGACATCACTCTGAACAATATCCATGAGTATCTCTATGCCGAGAGTCAGCACATCCTGCCCTATGGACATGTCTATGCCTGTGATGCTGAGATGGAGGGTATGACCTATCTTCCTGTCATGGAGAAGTTATTGGTGATGTGGCGGAATATGGAAGAGGGGATACAACCGCTACACACCTTTTTGGAGGGTGAAAAAAGAGCGCACCTAAATCAGCATCAAATTGGTTGGGCCAATCATTCAGATGCTAAGGTCTATCTTGCAACACAAAGTATACAGCAGCCTTAAATTTCAAGTGATTCAAAACAGGCACTACTGTTCCGTTAAGTCTCGCACATTTGAGAAGAATGTGGTTGATGTGGTGAGTTTGGGGTTGCAATATTTCCACAACCGCATATGGGAGCCACCAGCCAAAGCAACCTTCGGACAGGTTTGCATAGCATCGGGTTTACTTACCTACGCACGAAGGCAGCTGAATTGTACAAGTTGCCTGGTGGCCTGTTGCCTGAATTAATCTGGAAGGCCAGAAGCCCAGAAGCCCAGAAGCCCAGAAGGCCAGAAGGCCAGAAGGGCAGAAGAGCAGTGGAAGAGGGTGGATTTAGCCGGAAATCCAGGGTGTTGAATCGATTGAGGCCGGATAGACAGATGATTCCAGTGTAATCTGCCCTCAGTTTTCTGCCTTGATATGTAGAGGTTGTTATGGTTATCTTTACTATGCCTCTGGCCCCAATAACCGAATTCAATCTTAAATAGGTAGAGGCTTCAGTAACGGTAAGGTGGGCAAGCGTGTTAAGCAGTTTGCTATCGATATAGTTGAGATCAGAGTATTACCTAAATGATGAAATGGCCTAAGCTTGTTGAGGATGTTCTAATCGAAAAAGGATTTCGTGAAGTTGAAAAGGGATTGTATGCCTCGAAGTCACGTGATCTCTATTATCTTCTAGCTCTGCGAGGGGGGGGAAGTGAACTTATTAAACTACATGCTGCTGTTTGGACGCCAGGAATGACAGCTGGAGGTAGCGAGATTGTATATTCTGATGTCTACTCTCTCCCAATTGGTGGGGGCGTTTCTCAGAATTCCGTAGGTTCTGATGCTGGAGAAACATATTGGTTAGATGATGAGGTGGCTGATGAACCTGGTTTTGCAAATCAGTTAGTCGAGTTAGTTAATGAAATAGTTTTACCATGGTTCTGTGTGTTCCAAGGACGAGATGATCTCTCTGATACATTTACAATAGATGGCGAGTCGATAGTATTCGAAGTTAATGATAGGGTTAAATGTACAGGTGATGAGTTAGGAATTCGCTTTGATAATGGTGGACTAAGCTGCAATGATACATATAAAAGGTATTCAAATAAGGCGTTTTTAGAAGGACCTGCGGGTATTTTGGGAGAGGCGCTAAGTGAGTTCGGTTTTCAGTCTAGTATTTCTGATGGTATTCGCTATTATCGCCACCGTAGTGATATTGGTTTGTACGATATACTCTATCCAAGATGTATCGCCTTTGGGACAAGGATAATTCTAGACTTGTTTATCTGGGTGCCGGAATTTGAACTGGCGCATCATGTCGATGAGTTGCCTCAGGATCTGTTGATTGCTAATGGCGGAGTTCTATCTGATTCAGGGATACAGGTGTATCCATATTTGACGGAGAGATGCTCTCTTCCCTTTCATGATGACTGGGTAAATTCCGTAACCACTAGAATTACCAACATTGCATTGCCCTGGTTTGATTCCATTGGTAATCGACAAGAACTTCTTTCTTCGGTGCGAGAAGACTTTCGCCCATTGTTAGGAACGTCATTTGTAGGAAGCACTTCTTTAAGGCAAATGATTTTGGGACAGATATAACAAGCGCGCACTGAGTATACGTAATTCCTGCTTAAGTGTTCCAATCGTAAAAGTTACATAGAGTAGAAGGGGGAATTGATCCCTTACTTGAATACATTCAAAAATATACATTTCAGCAAAAAATTATCATATGGAGAATGAAATCGCTGACAATGAGTCTCTTGATAAGTTGAATTTTTATTTGGTGTTTTCTATATAGAGAAAAAGAATGGAAATAAAGTGGGTTATCTATTTCGACAATAGCACCTGTTTCTATCCTGAAGTAGGTGTACTCTCCCTATCAATATTCAAAAATATTGGAATGATGGTTAGTAAGTAATGGGAATAAAGTATTCTGGTTCCATATCGATAGGCAGCGGTTCTCTCTATCTTTGTGATATGAGGTATGGGCCGACGGAGGATGGTTATGTATTTGATGTTGATAAGGCGGATTATCTGATAACACATCAAGAAGATAATGATTCGGGTCTGAATGCAGCGCTGATTGTTAAGAAAGGGAGTAACCCAGACAGGGAAGAAAGATTGCCCGATCTATCGACTGAACTAAACATGCTTGGTGTCCTCGATAAGGTCGCATTGCTTGATGAGTTTGGCACAATGGAAGAGCTTTTCGAGTGGGGTGATTTGGAGATTTATCTTTACGCTGAGCAAATGTTTGCTGATATCCTAAGTCCCGGAGGTAGTCAGATTCACTGTTTTCTTGTTGGGGACAATGAAGAGGATCATGCGGTCAGTTCTCTTTATCAGGGTGATGAACTGGTCGGTTTTAGAGTGGAACTCAACAGTAGTGGGGATAAAACCGAAATACCCCAATCATCAGCAACTATTTTTAAAGCGGAACTAGCATATCGAGGTGTTTCGTTGGATGTATATGTGTTTTCTGAGTACGACAAGGAATCGATTGATGATGCAATACGTGACTGTGTGCTGGATCATGTATTGGATGACGCCACTAGAATTCAGCAGATTTTTGAGGATGAAGTGTCAGAAATAGGAGAGGATACCCTCTTGGGTGATTATGATTCAAGCTTGGACAGTTTGATTGGATTTAAATTATATCGGCAGATCGGTTCTGGAGAAGAGGAATTGATATATGATTTTGAAGAGTCAAATGATCTGCCTGAGAATAGTATCAAGGGAGTTAGGAATGCTATCCTGGCGCGGTCTAAATAATACTCTCAAATAGCAAAAGTACCCGATTCACACGTAGGCAGTGTGGTACTCCTCTGGCATGTTAGTGTGATAGTCGAGATGTCGGGAAGTTAGGTTATAAGTCTCTACCTATTTCTAGTTCTTTCGTAATCACAGATATCAAGGACAGTGACATTTAGAAAACACTATTCAGCTGAGTTAAAGTCTAGGGGTATATGGAAAGTATATAAGCCTAGGAACAGGCAATGACGATACTGCGAATGCTACAGATCTGTCTTGATGAAACACCCTGTTACCACTGTATGTAAGATGTAACTACATCTTTGTTCAAAACTCTAAGTTACCATGATTGATTGCCCTCCTCATTAAAAACGATGATTAATAATTTGTTAACCATTTGAGAGAGTTGAGCTTCTAAAGTAGAGAATAAGTTCTCTTTCCTGCCTTGTTTTTTTATTTTACAATATGTCAGTCAAATAGTTTGTGTATTGGTTAGAAGTAGGATCGCTTCTCAAAAGGCATAAACTGAACATTATTCATAATATTTTTTAACACTATTGAAAAAATAACATGCAAAAAATGGATTTTACTGGTTCTGATAAGAATGGATCATCTACTTGTGAACTAACAGTTTTGATGCCTTGCCTGAATGAGGCAGAAACATTACCTATCTGCATTAAAAAAGCAAAAAACTTTCTTTCTCTGCATCAAGTCGAAGGTGAAGTATTGATTGCTGACAATGGAAGTACAGACGGATCTCCTGGGATTGCTGCAGATTGTGGAGCGAGAGTGATCCACGTCGAACAAAAAGGTTACGGAAGTGCCCTTTACGAAGGTATAAAAGAAGCTAAAGGACGCTTCATAATTATGGGTGATGCGGATGATAGCTATGATTTTACTTCACTGATGCCTTTTCTTTCTGCATTACGAGATGGCAATCAATTAGTTATGGGTAACCGATTTAGAGGTGGAATAAAGCCTGGATCAATGCCTCTTTTACACCGTTATTTAGGCAATCCTGTTTTATCTGGGATAGGGCGTATTTTCTTTAACAGTACAATTGGTGATTTTCATTGCGGCCTACGCGGCTTTGATAAAAATTCTATTCTGCAGTTAAATTTACAAACAAAAGGTATGGAGTTTGCGAGCGAGATGGTTGTTAAGGCAACTATCAATAATCTACATATCACTGAAGTGCCAACCACTTTATCACCTGATGGCCGAAACAGGCCTCCACACTTAAATAGCTGGCGTGATGGCTGGCGGCATCTAAGATTTTTGTTATTGTACAGCCCAAGATGGCTTTTTCTATATCCTGGGTTAGTACTACTTATTTTTGGATTGCTCGGTATCTTATGGCTTACTCCAGGCCCCGTGAGGCTGGAGACAGTAACATTTGACATCCATAGTTTATTATATTCTGCAGTGTCTCTGATCCTTGGCGTGCAGTTACTCTCTTTTTCACTGTTTGCCAAGACTTACGGCACTTACTCAGGGTATTTACAAGAGAATGATAAACTTACAATGTTCATGGCAGCCTTTACACTTGAACGCGGTTTAATCGTAGGGTTCGTATTGTTAAGCCTTGGATTGATCAGTTCTGTGTATGCGATATACAGTTGGGGCTCATCCTCTTTTGGTGATTTAATACCGAGTTCTATGATGCGTCTAACAATTCCCGCTTTAACATCTATTACAATTGGAATTCAAATTGTCTTCAGCACCTTCCTTCTAAGTGTGTTTCTGATTCCATCAAGACACACGAGCAACACTCCAGAAAATAGTAGCTAAATACACATTAGCCTACGCCTTTATGTAAAAAGATAATTCTTGAAATGCATTCAGAAAAAACTATTTCACTGCAACAGTACTTCAAGTACATTTTTGTTGCACTGATAGCATTCTTCTCAACAATTATCGCACGGGAAATTATAACAATAATTATATTGACAGAAGATTCACTAATCGGATATAGCATATCAATGATACTAGCTTATGCAATAGGTGTAATAATCAATTTTAGTATGCAATATGTCTATACATTTCGTATAGATAAATCACAAGGTCTCTGGAAAAAGTTTTTTGGTTTTTCCATGGTCGCAATGGTTGGTGGAATAGTTACTGTTGTATCTTCTCTTGTATTACGTTACTGGTTTGGTGTTTTTAACGAGTTTCAAGAGTTTTCAGCAACAGGAGCCTTTATTCTAGGAACTGTAATTGCGTCTTTTATAACCTATGGACTTAATAGTTACTTTGTGTTTAAGACTGCTTGCGAATCATGAGAAGTCTTCTTTCTGTAATATCCAATCAAACACTTAAGAGTCTAACCGAAACACCAAATTGGTTTATTCTGGGAATTGTTACTTTCTCTCTTTTCAAGATATGGCTGGTTTCAGCTCAATCACTCTATGCAATAGGACCTGCAGGACATGATGATCGTCTGTTCCTGATACTAGCCAATAATATTATTCATGGTGATTGGCTCGGTAAATATAATGAGTTAACACTAGCAAAAGGGCCGTTCTATTCTATTTGGATTGCATTTACTTATATAGTTGGGTTACCACTATTGCTAGCTCAACATCTACTCTATTTGATCGCGGCACTCGCCACACTCATATCAATTAAACCATTGACAAAACACCGTCTCTTATTATTTTTATTATTCATACTGATCTTATTTAATCCAATGTCATTCGACAGCCACATCTCAACTCGAGTGATTCGAGCTGGAATTTATCCGGCGCTAACTTTATTTACTGTTGTAACCTGTATAGGCATATACCTAAGAAGATCATCAGCTATTCGTAATTTATTACCTTGGGCACTCGCCTCTGGATTCTCATTTGCAGCATTTTGGCTTACTAGGGAAGAAGGTATTTGGCTTATACCGCTACCTGTATCACTTCTACTCTTGACAATTTGGCAGAGTAGGCATGTAGAGGATTTCAAGCAGAGAATTATCATATTTACGTTACCCTTTATGATCCCGATAGTTATAGTCATGTCAATTTCTGCAATTAATAAAATGTATTATGATGTTTATGCAATTGTTGAGTTTGATACTAAGGAATTTAAAGATGCTTATGGTGCATTATCCAGAGTCAAGCATGCAGAATGGAGATTGAAGATTCCATTACCAGTTGAGACACGTGATCGAATTTATGAAATAAGCCCAGCTTTTGCAGAACTAAAACCATATTTTGAACGTAAAGGGTTTTTCACATCATCTAGTAAGAAAAAATTAACTATTGATCCTAAGGAGATTTATGCACATAAATTCATGTGGGCACTTAGAAATGCTGTAACTAAAGCCGGGTACAATTTATCTGGTTCTTCCTCGTCTGCTTATTACAAACGGCTTTCATATGAAATCAACAAGGCATGTGAAGAAAAGTTACTGAACTGTCTGCCTGAACGATCAAGTATGATGCCTCCGTGGCGAGATGTATATAATGAACGAATATTTGATGCAATTATCAAAATTATAAAAAAGATATTTTACAATAAACCACTACACACCAATCAAATATCCAGTACTGGATCAGATGAGCATCTTGATATATTCAAGAAATTAACCCTTGAAAAATTATCGCCACGATCAAGTAAAATCAAAGAAAATAAGATTTTCGTCAAGATTCTGGCTGCCCATTCGACACATCCTCTAAGCATCAAATTGATTAATACGAAGAGTAAACAAGAGGTTGCGGCTAGTGTTAAACCAAGCCCTGAGATAAAATCATTTTTTAAAGATCGAAAGCTGCCAGTACCTCCATATGCAGAACATGGACGTTATGAGGTGACTTCAAAATGTGATTCCAATTGTATAATACAAGTAGAAACGAGTGAAAAGATTATCGCCACTATTCCAATTAAAATTGGTCCTTCATCATGGTTTAATCAACCATTATGGGTTTATATCGAGGATGTGGTTGAGGTGGATGGTGATATATTAAGAAATTTAAAGATAGATATATTAAAGAAAATAGGTATTGTTTATCAATATATAACCCCAGTATTTATCACTTTGTCTATTCTTGTCTATCTTAAATTAAGCTGGAATACCAATAGAGACACTTATTCCAAGCAACTATGGGTAATAACTACACTTATAATTATCGTCATAGTACTGCGTATTGTTATACTTTCACTTATCGATGCAACATCCTTTCATGCTACTGATACAATATATGTGGCGCCTATCTTTCCACTTGTTATTTTATTCTATACATTAATGATACTAAATCAATTTACTAGATCAAGTCACCTAACTCAATATCCAAAAACAAACTGCTAATTATCTAGTAATGAGTAAAATATTTTCTAATGATCGTTCTCTTTTGAGTAACGACAGTTAAATATTATTTATGGATACTTACTTGCATAGAGTGTCTACTATTCCATACTGATTACAGCATCGAGGTAGTGTCAATAATCTTTCGCTCTTTGTTTGGCGGTAGCTTCGTAGTTAGGCAGTTTCTTGCTCCAAGTATTGCTTCTTGAGCGCCTCC
>JBEVWG010000071.1:0-75214 GCA_040506705.1 Candidatus Thiodiazotropha sp. 6PLUC1 | reverse complement strand
TGTTGGTCTTTGGTTCGTTTGGTCACTTACCATTTAACCAACGAGGCCACCGCCTCTTCAAATGTGCGAAAGAAATTTTACGTTATCCACTATTCTGCATAGGCTCCAAATCACTATTCGAGAGGAGCTTCTTGGCTATTCGCCAGAATGGGGTAATAATGGAGTGTTATATAGTGTCGTGGCTACAGCCTCTATAAACATAATTTATTAACCCGGCTGAAAGCGAACTGTTTCATCAGCGGGTTAATAGTATGTCGATATTATTTTTATCGGGGTTTTAGCTTCATTGAGTCTGTGGAGCGTGTAGAAGATATGTGTAGTGCAGAAAACCGAAAAAAAAGCATACTGATTACCATTTCAGCAATTACGGGAGGTGGGGCTGAGCACGTCGTAGAGCATCTATGCAATACATTGGATAGTAGTAAATTTGATATCCACTGCGGCTACTTTAAGGAGAGAGGAGAGCGTGGTGATGCCTTGGCAGCAAATGGTGTAAACGTTGTTCGCCTGACTGATAGTGACGAGTCAAAAACAGACTATTTCAGTTTTCTCAAGATGAGAAAGTATTGTAAAGAACATAATATAGAGCTGGTTCATGCTCACGATATACATGCTATGGTTAATGGCGCATTAATGAAGTTGACCATGCCCAGTATTAAGCTGCTCTACACTTTTCACTTTGGAAATTATCCAAATATCGATAAGAATAAGTACTATTTCGAGAAGGTTTTCACCAAAATTCCAGACCAACTCATTGCCGTGGGTACCCGGCAAGCGAGTCAAATATCACGCACTTACAACATTCCTGAGAAAAGAATCAAGACTATTTACAATGGTGTACACGACTATTCGGAGACGAAACAGCCTACAGAGGGTGTTGAAAGCGGTGATAAGATTACATTTGGCTCACTAAGTACACTTACCACCCAAAAGGGCATAGAGATATTGATCGATGCTGTTGAGATGCTTAATGAGAAGCACCCTGAGAAGTTTTCCATGGTAATTGTGGGAGATGGTGAACTGAAAGATAAATTAAAAGCGCTCTCTAAGGAAAAGAATCTTGATAATGTAATCACTTTCGCAGGTTGGGTGCGCGATGCAAACATCAATATGCTTCCAGATTTTGATGTATTCGTACAGAGTTCAAAGTGGGAAGCGATGTCAGTCGTTATTCTAGAGGCGATGTCTGCCAGTAAACCAATTGTGGCAACAAACGTGGGTGAAAATCATGTGGTATTGGAAAATGAGAAGTCAGCCTTAATTGTCCCACCCAATGACCCCAGGCAGCTTGCTGATGCTATGGAGCGAGTGCTTGAAGATAAGGCGCTAAGGGATAGATTGGGTGCGAACGCCAGGCAGCGGTTTGGGGATAATTATACCGTTGAAAAAATGGCAGAGAATTACGATCGTCTGTTCTCTGACATGCTTGTGTGATATCTATTAAGGAATCTGCTCTATTCATGCAGAAAGAAAAAAGCCCCCTTGCGGGGGCTTGAAAATGCCAGTTGACTCACTAGGGTGTGCTTATTTGTGCACGCCCAGCTTTTCGCGCCAGCCTGGGAAAATCGCATCTGCATCAAGAGGGAAGGACTCGAAAGCACGAGCAAATTCTTTGTGCTCTTTCGCCCATTCGATTGGGTCAGCACCAGCCTTCCAGCACTCATACGCCTGACGCAATGAAGTGGCGCCAGCTGCAGGGCTATCAATGTGACCGTAAGAGCCGCCGCCAGCAGTGTTGATTACATTGCCATGTCCGAGGTTTTCAAAGAAACCTGGAAGGCGAAGGGCATTCATGCCACCGGAGATGATTGGAGTGGTAGGTTTCATGCCATACCATTTCTGGTTATAAGCTGGACCTTGATACTCATCACGCTCAATGATGTAAGCAATTGCACGGTCATCCTTATCGCCTTCCATTTTTCCGTAGCCCATGGTTCCAACATGGATACCGGACGCACCCTGCAATCTTGACATTTTAGCCAGTACATAAGCAGTGTAACCACGCTTGGCACTAGGGGAGGTAACCGCACCATGGCCAGCACGATGATAGTGGAGATACTGGTTGGGGAAATAACGACGTGCAGTGGTAACCATTCCTGGGCCGCCTACATAACCGTCAACGAGGAAGGCAACTTTGTCGGCATCAGCACCGAATGCTTCGAGGATGAATTCACCACGAGCTATCATTTCGGCGTGATCATCAGCAGTAATGTTGGCAGAGAAGAGCTTAGCTTCGCCAGTTTCATCCATGGCGCGTTTCATTGCGTCATAGACCAATGGGTAGACTTTGCGAGCTGGGCAGAAAACCTGGTTACCCTGAGGCTCATCATTTTTAATAAAGTCGCCACCCAGCCAGAACTGGTAAGCTGCTGATGCAAATGGTTCAGGACGCAGGCCAAGTTTTGGTTTGATGATGGTTCCGGAAATATAGCCGCCATCAACAACAGGGCGACCCAGGATGCGCCACAGGTCTGAGATGTCTTTTGCAGGACCATCAAACAGCTGAATGGCACGAGGTGGCATGAAGAAGTCATACATTTTTGCATGTTCAACATCACCCATGCCTTGGTTGTTACCAATGGTCAGGGTCAGGAAAGAGACCAGCATCATGCGTCCATCTGTGATATTGCGATCGAACAGATCAATGGGGTATGCAATACGCATCTCTTCGGAAGCTTCGTCAATTAGATAGACTAATGCATCGACGCCTTTGGTGAAGTCATCAGTGGTGGAGACTTCAACATTAGTACCAGTAGAAGATTCTGCTGCGAAGTGAGCTGCAACTTCTAAAAAGCCGTAGCCGCTTTTAGGCTTCATTTTATAAGCACAAAGGATGTGCTGACCGCCTGCAATTAAATCCTCTTCCTTCAAACTCAGGTCTGAGTAACGCGATGATTGGTCTAATGCCATTAATCTGCTCCAAATAATTGAATTATTAACGAAATACTTCCGATTTAAACTCTATATCCCAGTTAAATATAGGGAATTGGCTGCAAACCTTACAGTCTGTAGGTATATAAGTAAACAAAAAAAGCTGATTGAAACCATAAGTAAATACTTATGGTCATCTCTTTTTTATCTGAATATCAGATCCGAAGAAAGATATGCGGGTAGAGTGCTTGTTTTCAGCCAGGATTAACCTAGTCTTCATTATGTAAGGATGAAGATGTGTGGGAGGAGTGAAGCAAGTTACCTGTTTCTATCCTGAAGCAGAAATAAATAGAATAACTACTGTCTTCAGCTTGTCACGATTAAAAATCTCATCTCAAGGCGGATATATTCCAGGGAATCAGATATTACAGGTGGATATTGATTCTTTCATAGTGGTTCAATGCAAATCGCAGGCGTTTGTGCCATGAGTAAGACCAATAAGTTTGTGTCGTTGTTTTTTTGCTTTGCCAGAGTGGGTCTTCTCATCTCGGCCTTGGCTCCAGCGTTTGCAGTTACTTCCGAAGTATTGGTGCTCGGCGTACACCCATATCGCCCGCATAGTGAACTTGAACTGATGTTCCAGCCGATGGCTGATTTCCTGAGTCAGCAGATCGAGCGGAAGATTGAAGTCCGTATTGGCGATTCATATCAATCCCATCACGATGCCATCATTAATGGTGACGTTGATATTGCTTATATTGGTCCCTCTCTGTTTGTTAGTGTGTTCGATGAACATGTAGATATTCCGGTGTTGGCCAGATTAGAGGTTAATGGCAAGCCAACGTTTATAGGAAAGATCATTGTTAGGGAGAGTAGTGGATTTCATAAGCTCGAGGATCTAAAAAAGCACCGTTTCGCTTTTGGCAGCCCTTCGTCAACTATGAGTCATTTGGTGCCAAGACAAATGTTACATGATGAAGGCATCGATATTGATGATTTTTCCGGACACCATTTTTACAACAACCACAACAATGTTGCGTTGGCTGTATTGGCAGGTGATGCTGATGCAGGGGCTGTAAAAGAGGCTATCTATGAAAAGTATAAAGAGCGTGGAATTGTTGCTATAGGAGACACCGCGGAAGTATCTGAACACTTATTTATCGCATCTACGAAATTGGATCCCCAGATTCTCAGGAAATTGAAGTATGCAATGCTTAGCCTGAATCAAGATAATCCATCTACATCTTCAGTGTTGAAACCGATAAAACAGACGGCTACTGCTCTGGTTGATGCTAGCTCGAAAGATTATCAAGGATTACGGGATATTTTGAATGCACTTCGGAGTCGAGGTGTTAAATGGTAAATGAATCCAGACGTAGATCATCATTTTTCACTGTCACTATTTCCACAATAATATTTATGTGTTTACTGATTGGTGCGATTGGTGTTTTTGTGAGCCACCAACATGATCATCATATTGGCATCACAAAAGCTTTGGCTGAAGGGCAAATGGAAGTTATCTCCTTTATCACAAAAGAGGAGTTACAAAAAGGTAACTACGACTCTTTAGCGCTACTTTTTAAACAGTGGGCTGTTCAATATATAGAGATTGATGAAGTTGAGCTGGTATCGAAAAATGGTTTTATGATAGCGGGCTATGGTCCACTGAAGCCATCTGTTCGACGCTATATTCTGAATAGAGAAATCACATATTCATATCGAGGAAGAGCAAACCTGCTGCTGGCCTACAGCCTTGAAGGCGCATACAAAATGACCAATGATTTGATATTTCAGATGGTCATTGCAGGATTAAGCATCTCGTCTGTTTTTGGTTTGCTTATTTTTCAATTCGCTTCTCGAAGGCAGGAAGCTGATCTGCTTAGCAATATGGTGGATGAGTTACAGGATGCTGAGTCCAGAAATAAACGCTTGGCTGCCTATCCTCGAGCTAACCCGAACCCCATTGCTGCTTATGATCTAAATGGAAATGAGATCTTTTGTAATCCTGCATTCACCAGATTAATAGGTCTTTTACACGCAGATGACAGTGGAGTTGTTTTACCTGAGAATCATCGAGAGATACTTGCAAGAATGGGGCAGGGTGAGCATCAACTCTATGCGGAAGTAGATGCAGGCTATAAGCATCTACTTCTCCACTATCAATGGATAGACCTGGTGAAAGAGGTCTACGTCTATATACAGGATATTACGGCCCTGAGACTGGCAGAGCAGGCATTGATAGATGAGCGAAATCAGGCACGTACTACACTCTCATCCATTGCTGATGCGGTTGTGACGACTGATACCAGCGGTCGAATAGTTTACCTCAATGAGTCAGCAGAAAATATTATCAAGCAGGATTCAGATAAAATTATCGGTAAGCGATTTGAGAATATATTTATATTAATGGATGAAGATAATAAAACACCAATAGTTAATTCACTTCTTCAGGCTCAACTCAATAAGTCAGATACTGTATTCAGTACACAGGCTGTTTTAGCGCTCACAGATGGGGATACGCTGAATGTAAGTGTTACTGCGACCTCTATTATCAGTCGGGAGAGTCAAAGCTCAGGTGTAGTGGTCGTCATACGGGATGTTACTCGAGAAAAACGTCTACAAGAGGAGTTGTATCGCCAAGCCAGTCACGACAACCTTACAGCCCTGATGAATCGAAATGCATTTGAGACACACCTCGAATTGGCGCTTGAGTCAGCACATGGCAGGGGGCATGAACATATTCTTTGCTTCATGGATTTGGACCAATTCAAGGTTGTGAATGATACCTGTGGGCATGTGGCGGGTGATGAGTTATTGCGCCAGATTGCAACAATTATGCGAAGACATTTTCGTGGAAGTGATGTGTTGGCGAGGATTGGTGGAGATGAGTTTGGTTCTATACTGAGTGATTGTCCGCTTGCGATGGCGCTGGAACGTGTAGATCGGCTTCGTAATGAAGTACATGAGCATACATTTACCTGGGAAGGCCACAGTTTCAGAGTTAGCATAAGTATAGGTGTAGTTCAGATAGATCAATACAGTGAGAGCGCCTCAATATTGATGAGTTCAGTTGATTCAGCTTGCTATTCCGCTAAAGATGAAGGCAGAAATTGCGTCCATGTTTATGAGCAAGATAGGGACTCCTCGAAGCGGTTATTAGGGCAAATGCAATGGGTTTCGCAGATAAATAGTGCATTGGAAGAGGAGAGGTTGTTGCTTTATGTACAACCTATAGTTGACCTGCATAGTGTTGGTTTAGAGACAAAAGCTGTAGAGATACTGGTCAGAATGAGATCGCAAGATGGTGAATTGATACCACCTGGCGCATTCCTTCCTTCAGCTGAGCGTTACGACTTGATAGATCGTATTGACTATTGGGTTATCGAACAAGTTATGCGTCTCTTGATGAAATCTAAAGCAGAGTATCCTGATTGTTTTATAAATATATCTGGCGCGACATTAAGTCGTAAAAAACTCTCTTTTATTCTTAAGGGTCTATTCAAAAAATATGAAATTAATCCACGAAAACTGATTTTTGAAGTAACAGAAACAGCTGCAATTCAGAATTTATCGAGTGCTTTGACAATGATTCATGATTTGCGGGAGATCGGTTGTCGTTTTGCGCTGGATGACTTTGGCTCGGGTCTCTCATCGTTTGCATACCTTAAGAGCCTACCGGTAGATTATCTAAAAATTGACGGTATGTTTGTTAAGGATATGCATACAAACCCTGTAGACAGGGGTATGGTGGAAGCGATTAAGACTGTTGCTGACACTATGAAACTGACAACAATCGCAGAATTTGTTGAAGATAGTGCAATTCTGGTCGAGCTGCAGCGCATAGGTATCGATTTAGGTCAGGGATTCAGTATCGCAAAGCCCAGACCAATCGAAGAGTATCTTGCAGAGTTACATGACCAAAACAATATTATCTGGCTTTAGCTATATGGCTACATATTAGGCCAACCCTGGCAAAGGGAAATAATTCCCACGAAAGTAGAAGACAATCACGATGAAATTCATTGTGATTGTCAGGCTACTGCATAATAAATCTTAGTTAACCAGCTTATGGTACATCTGGCGACTAGCTTGACCAATCACAAGAAAGAGGATGAAGGAGATGCTAAGAGCTGAAAGGATTGCTGCGATGCTTGCCAGACCAATGCCTAGCCAAGTTAAAGTATCCATTTTAATGATCCTGAGTTACTGCTGACAGGTAGAGTGCAGAAGCTTATCATTATATTTGCATAGATGAATAGAGTAAGTTGTTATTATTTGACATGGTCGTCAGTTATTTTGATATATGTCAATTAGACATTGATTAATATGGTGGTTCTTAAAATATAAAGCCCTATAGGCAGATAATTGAACCTTTCTGTTTTTTAGCCAAATACATCTTCCTGTCTGCTCTTCTGATCAATTCGTCGATTTCGATGGTTTCACCAGGCACTATTTCAGTTATTCCTATACTTAATGAGTGCTCTGGGTATTTGCTGGAAAACTTTTCGATTATCCTTTTGCAAATATTATTTGCATTACCAATATTGCAATCTGGCAGAACCAGACAAAATTCGTCACCACCGTATCGACATGCAACATCAATATCTCTTACGCAGCATTTGAGTACCTTGCTTGTATATTTCAGAATTTCATCGCCTTTTACATGCCCTTGCTTATCATTGATCTGTTTAAAATCGTCGATATCAAGATAGACTAAAGAGAGTTTTGATTCCCGTCTTCTTGATACGGATAGCTCTCTATTGAGTATGTCCTGCATTGCCCTTCGATTGTGTATGCCTGTAAGGGCATCAAGTTTTGCCAGTTCTTCGAGTTGTTTTGTTCTCTCTGCAACTTTACCTTCAAGGCTTTCTGCATATAGTTCGGTCTTTCTTTTTTCTATTTCAATCTCTTCTACCAGGCTGGCAATATAAGTATCAAACACCAGTGTTGTATCAAAATAGAACAGGCTCTCTAAAATATTTAAAGTAGACTTCAATGTCTCACTATTATCTATATTGTTTTGTAGAGTCCTTTCTATTAACTCTTTTAAACTTTTTACTGCAGAGAGATAGAGTTTGGGTTCTACGCCTATGTGTTTGTGAACCAGGCCGATTCTCAATCTATTATTGACATATTCGGCGCCATATTCGCCAGAGAACATGTCAATCACATATTTACGCTGGGCATTCCGCAGACGTATCAATGTATCGGCGTCTCCGATCAGAAGAGAAATTTCATCAATTTCTGTCTGTTTTTCGTAAAATTCGTTGACTATTTCATCTATATTCTCTTCTATCAGATATCTATAACCAGATAGAAGTTTCAATGCTTCAGGGCTTAGATTCAATAGCCCCATACGCTGGTTAATTTCACTATCTGTAATATGCATTTGTTCCAGCAAGGTTGTATCGGTACGTCGCATGTTTGTCACGCTGCTATCTTAAGTATTAGAAGATATAGAATATTCGATAAATTAATCACTCTTTCATTCCCTTCCATTCCATTCATACATATAGCTATCATGGATATATAATACTAGCCAGGTTAATTGTATTATTAACCCGACTGAAGATGGCTATTGAGGTTCCGGGTTAATAACTTGCCAATATAGATCAAATAGATCACACTTTAACACTGTAAAAGCTACCCTTTTATTATTAGGTGTTTACTGAATCATTTTTGAGTTTGGTAACTATTAACCCGGCGACTAAGTATGTGGTCTTCAGGCTTGAAATCCCTAACAATATGATTTTTAAAAGGCAGACACACTTCGGCTGAAGACAACATACTTAGTCGCCGGGTTAATAATGTAGTGAGTCTCAACAAATATGTGCGGATAACACGATATGGCAGTTAGAAAATATGAAGGCATACATAATGATCCAAAAGGAGCGATGAATCCTACCGGTAATATTATTCGTGATGCCTGGGTATTCGGTCTGATCCCGGAAACTGAGACCTGTGAAGGATGGACGGTGCAGGGTATTGAAGCACTCTACGATAAGGTCACAACTGAGTGGGAAAAATATGGCCACTTAGTATCAAACCTGCCCCCTGATCTGGCAGAACGGCACGGCCGTATCTATCAGCAGGCAATTTCAAATGCCAAGGAAAAGGGGTGGGACCCGGAATTGGGTGAGGATGATTGAGGTCCTTGTGGCTGAAGGTATTAGTGAAATATTTTTTCGTCCTGATGAGTTGGCTTGTGAGCGCCTCACCATACCTGCGCCACTCTATAACCAATGCAGGCTGATGCTGACTCGTTGTCAGAACGAGCACATTTTTGTACCAATTCGATCAATGCAAATTCAAGCTGTGATTGATATGGAGGAGGTTATATTTGTCGACAACCTTGCCTATGCAGTCAGGGACGGAGAGGGTGGCAAGCTGATTCGTTTGGCTTGGAAGTTTCGCAGAGATAAGGAGAGAGAGAGTTTAACGGAACCTGCGCAAATAGACCTGATCTACTACGATGAGACGGCTCGGGAACTGCATGTCAGATTGATAGGTGAATTCAAAAAGGCACTCGACCTAATATTGCAACGCGCTAAAGAGGATGGGTGCCAACCTAGAGAAAAAAGGGTTTTGCCGTTTGACAGACAAAAAAACTAAGTTCTGCTAATCGAGAGTAACTCTCGATGCTCGATAGCACACTACACACTAGGAGATCGGTGATGATCTACCCGGTTAGAGCAGCGAATACGCTGGGCAATCTTTCCGGTAGACGAGCTATGTCGTCAACGATGGAGTAACCATTTTCACCAAATATTCTTGATACATAACGGTCTGCATCAGGATCTAGTGTCAGGCAGTAGGTGTAGACACCTTGCATGGCGAGATCCTCAACTGCTTTCTTCGCATCGTGTCGAAGATATTGTGGATCACGCTCATCAATATCTGCAGGTTCACCATCAGTGACCAGTATGACAAGACGTTTTTGTGCATTTTGTTGGCTCAAGTGCCAACCTGCGTGGCGTAGTGCTGCACCCATACGGGTGGAGAGGCCGCCCTTCATGCCTGCCATCCGTGCCTTGGCTACATCGTCATAAGATTGTTCGAAATCTTTAAAGCGGTAGTATTGAACATCGTGCCGACCGTCTGATGCGAATCCGTGTACAGCAAAGTTGTCACCTATGGAGTCAATGGCCCAGGAGAGCAGGCCAGCTGATTCGCGGGTCAGATCGAGAATGCTATCCTGCTTTTCGTAACCCTCTTCACCTTCAGCTATATCACCAATCTTTTCGTTGGTAGACTCTGAAAGGTCGAGCAGCAGAACAATCGACAGGTCACGAATATGGCGGGTTATACGGATGTTGATTCTTGGATCCGGCATAACGCCGCGGCGGATGTCGATCATCGCCCTTACAGCCGCGTTCAGGTCCAGCTCCTCGCCCTCTTCATAACCACGACGACGTACAATTCCTTGCGGTTGCAGCGCATCGATCAGATGGCGGATACGCGAGGCGATCGGTTTATGTTTGGTCAGGATCTCGTCCATGATCTCGGGATCGCCAGAGCCCTGCTTGCGTTCGATCACGGTCGCCCAGTCGGGGCGTGCGAGTTGTACATGGTAGTCCCACTCGTTGTAGTGGTAGGGGTCGGAGACTGGCTCTACGCCTTCCATCTGGTTGTAACTGATCCCCATGTCTTCGTAGGGGAACAGCTCCGAGGAGAGTACCAGTATCTCATCCGGGTTGTCGTGGGTCATCTCAGAGTCTAGGTCATTGACGAACTCCATCAGACTGACGTACCGACGCACCGTCTTTTGTGAAGTTGGCAGATAGTCGATCCCCTTGGATTCGAACATGTTCTCAGAGAAGTCCCAGAAATAGCGGTTGTCATCACGGTAGGGTATCGGCCATTCGGAAAGAATACGCACACTGGGGATCTTGGCGATATTAACCATTTTGTTGTAGAAATCGATACCTGCCATCCAGGCTAAACGAGGCTCATAGGGGTCTTGCTTCAGTTTGACAACGAACTCATCGGCAATCTGGTTTATCGTTTCCATCTCGTCGCGGTAATCTGGGTCCATGATGGCGCGGGTGGTACGCATCATCAGATCCATGGTCTCATGTGGTTTACTCTGGTCGTCGTTCTCACCCGGCTCAGCGGTGAAGAATTTCAGCCATAATTTGCGCAGGCCTGGAAATTCGTTGTAAGCAAGATATTCAACCCGTGCATCCTCAAAGAGTTCGATCATACGCATCTGAGCTTGAGATAATTGCTCTGCAGAGATCGGTTGCCTGGTGTAGACCATATGAGCTGCAGCGTGGGCTGTGGTTGCCCGGTAGACTTCCATGCCATCGATACCACGGAAAGGGTCGAAGGCATCGGGGACGTGAATCTGAAAATCTTCGATATAAGGACGAATACCCTGACGTGATTCGAAATCACCAGCGGTTGGTCGCATGAAGAAGGCACGTGCCCACAATGCACGTAGATAGAAGTTAAGTTTTCTCTGATTGTCGATGAACAGGGTTCCACGACGTTCGGACTGCAGAATGGATCGGGACGATTCGGTCTGAAGGCCGAAGTAGGCCAATTGACCGTCGAGATCACGTTGGTGGGCCTGTGCCCCCCACATTACCCAGCGACGTAGACCACCTAAGGTCAGTTTGGAGAGCAGTTCGTCCAGGTTTTCCATCATCGGACGCAAACCGCGTGGTGCCTTGCCGGTCATCTGGTGCAGCAGCTTGAGGAAGCCACGCATTACTTCCGCATCACCCAGCCTGGCTGCGGCCAAAGGCAGATTGGCGACGATCAGGGTAATGACGCTGCCAGAAGTGTGGGAGGCCAGTTTCATCATCGCTTCAACGATGTCAGGAATGATGTCTTCACCAACCTCTTTGGCGACGCCGGGCATCTCCTGCACGTAAGTCAGTACCAGATCCTGGCCGCGACCGAGTGTACAGAAGGCGCGCATGCCTTCGAGGTAGTTTTGCAGGCCTCGCGGAGACATCACTCGCTGGGCTTCGTGATACGAAGATTCGAGTGCTTCCGCATGTTCATGATCACCTTGTTCGAGGCAGGTGACGTATTCGGTGAAATCGACACTCATAACTTATTACTCGCTGGCTACTTATAACCGTCCGTAGTGTTGCAAGTCGACTGCCGGGGTTGGTGCGGCAGGGCCGCACCCTACTGATCCCTCTACATCAAGAGGCAGGGCTGTCGATTAACCACTCAGAAATGCATAAGCAATTGATGCAGAGCGGTTAACTATGCGAAAAACCACATTTGCGTTTATTCGCATACATTAGCGGACAAAATCCTAAAAATAGGTATTTACCGCGGCACTAAGGGTATCGCGCATATCCGGATCGTCGGTCAACGGAGTGACCAGTGCCATTTGACAGGCATCCATGGGGCTAATGCCCTTGCCGACCAGTTGTGCCGCATAGACCAGTAGGCGGGTGGACATACCTTCGTCCAGACCATGCCCCTTCAGGTTGCGTGAACGTTGTGCAATCTGCACCAGTTTCTCGGCGGTTGCACTGTCAACGTTGCCCTCGTGAATGACAATTTCAGTCTCGACTTCGGTATCCGGATAATCGAAGTCCATACCGCCAAAACGCTGTTTGGTCGACTGTTTGAGGTCCTTCATCAGGGATTGATAACCCGGGTTGTAGGAGATGACGATCTGGAAGTCCTCGTGGGCCTTGACCAGTTCACCCTTCTTCTCCAATGGCAGTTCGCGACGATGGTCGGTCAATGGGTGGATCACTACAGTGGTATCCTGACGGGCTTCGACCACCTCGTCGAGATAGCAGATGGCGCCTATACGGGCGGCGACGGTCAAAGGGCCGTCCTGCCACTTGGTGCCGTTGATATCGAGCAGGAAGCGCCCAACCAGGTCGGAGGCGGTCATGTCTTCGTTACAGGCTACTGTAATCAGTGGCTTTTGCAGCTTCCACGCCATGTATTCGACGAAGCGGGACTTACCGCAACCGGTGGGGCCCTTCAGCATAACCGGCATGCGGGCGTCGTAAGCTGCCTGGTACATCTCCACCTCGTTCTTCACCGGGCGGTAGTAAGGCTCATTACTAATCAGGTACTGGTCGCGGTTGATATCACTCATTGTCTTATTCCTTGTCGGGCATCTGCATAGGCCCGCTCTGCAGGTTCAGAAATAGATTGAAAATGGTGCTTGGCTATGGACAGTATTCCTGGTGTACATAGCCAAGCATCATTGGCCGGTGGTAGTCGTTCCCCGCCCTGTAGATTGGGCGGGGAACGAGCGCTTAAGTCTGTAGTGAATCAGAACTTAAGTAGGTGTACCACGGTAGATAACCATCGAAGCACCGGCACACTGGGCGTAGTTGTCCAGGCCCAGCAGACGCACATGGTTGTCAGGGTGAGCCTGGTGGCAGGCCTCACACTCGGCCAGGATGGCGTCGACATCGGTCTCACCGAACATGGGTAGTTTCCACATGTACCAGTAGCTGCCGGACGCGTTCTGCGGCTCGGTGTGCTCGATGGATGGATTCCAACCCTTGGAAACGATGAAGTCGATCTGGGTACGGATCTGTTCAGGGCTCATGGCCGGCAGGTAGGAGAAAGTCTCGAACTTGCGGCTGTCGGTATCTTCCAGACTGGAAGCATAATCCTGCATTTCACTCATTTGTATATACCTCAAAAATTAGTTTCGGACTCGCTTTGGCTTGCTCAGGAGTGGGGCCGGCAGAGCGCCGGCTCTCTTCTCCACGCCACTATATTGGCGGACTCCTGCAGCTCCACTCGATCCACTATTTGTGAGAAACGTCCAACTTGTCGACAGTGTCGAATTCGAACTTGATCTCTTTCCAGGTTTCCATAGCGGCTTTCAGCTCAGGGCTGTGGCCGGCAGCAGCAGTTAGAATCTCCTTACCTTCCTTCTCCAGCTCACGGCCCTGGTTACGCGCTTCAACACAAGCCTCAACCGCAACACGGTTCGCGGCTGCGCCAGCAGCATTGCCCCAGGGATGACCCAGAGTGCCGCCACCAAACTGCAGTACAGAGTCGTCACCGAAGATGCTGACCAGTGCAGGCATGTGCCATACGTGGATACCACCGGAAGCAACCGGCAGAACGCCAGGCATTGCGCCCCAGTCCTGATCGAAGAAGATACCTCGTGAACGGTCTTCTTTAACGTAGGAGTCGCGCATGATGTCGATCCAACCCAGAGTCGCGTCACGGTCGCCTTCCAGCTTACCGACAACGGTACCTGAATGTAGATGATCACCACCGGAGAGACGCAGGATCTTGGTCAGTACGCGGAAGTGGATACCGTGGTGTGGGTTACGGTCAAGTACAGCGTGCATGGCGCGGTGAATGTGCAGCAGCATGCCGTTGTCCTGACACCACTGTGCCAGCTGGGTGTTCGCAGACCAGCCGCCGGTGATGTAGTCGTGCATGATGATCGGCGCGCCGATCTCTTTCGCATACTCGGCACGCTTCATCATTTCGTCAGAAGTTGGTGCGGTAACGTTCAGGTAGTGACCTTTACGCTCACCGGTCTCAGCTTCAGCTTTGTGGATCGCTTCCATAACGAAGTCAAAACGGTGTCTCCAGCGCATGAATGGCTGAGAGTTGACGTTCTCATCGTCCTTGGTGAAGTCGAGACCACCACGCAGACCTTCATAGCAGGCACGGCCGTAGTTCTTGGCAGACAGACCCAGCTTCGGTTTGATGGTACAGCCCAGCAGTGGACGACCATACTTGTTCAGCAGGTCACGCTCTACCTGGATGCCCTGAGGGGGACCATTACAGGTCATTACATAAGCGATCGGGAAGCGAATGTCTTCCAGACGCAGAGCACGCAGGGCTTTGAAGCCAAATACGTTACCAACCAGTGAGGTCATAACGTTAACTACTGAGCCCTCTTCGAACAGATCGATCGGGTAGGCAACGAAAGCATAGAAACAGGTATCGTCGCCTGGTACGTCTTCGATGGCGTAGGCGCGGCCTTTGTAGTAGTCCAGGTCGGTCAGCAGATCGGTCCATACAGTTGTCCAGGTACCGGTGGAAGACTCAGCGGCAACAGCAGCTGCAACCTCTTCACGTGGTACACCGGGCTGAGGGGTAACTTTAAAACACGCCAGTATGTCAGTGTCCTTAGGTGTGTAATCGGGCATCCAGTATGTTTCGCGGTACTCTTTTACGCCCGCATCATATTTCTTGGCCATTTTTGCGATTCCTCCAGATTTAGGATTGCGTTGCCTTGAAAATCAGCGATGGAAGGTTCTATTCCACGCGGTTGCAAATAATCAGTCTCTTTGTGCATAACACTACTCAAGGTGGATGAATTATTAGGGCAGAAGCCGATTAAGGGAAGTCAGTTCTTTTGATTGAGAGTATAAATAAATACTTATACCACTTTCGATTTGTGGTAGATTAGCTGATAGCTGTTCAAATGGGGAAAGAGGGATTAATCATGCATTTCACACTACGTCAGCTGCGTGTTTTCAAGACCGTCGCAGAGCACCTCAACTACACGCAAGCAGCGCGGACGCTGCATCTGAGTCAGCCTGCAGTCTCTATGCAGGTCAAGCAGTTGGAAGAGTCAGTCGAGTTACCCCTGTTTGAGCAGACGGGGAAAAAAATTCAATTGACTGAGGCTGGTCGGGAGGTCTTTCAGTATTGCCGCACAATATTTCAGACCATCGAAGAGATGGAGGAGGTGATTGCCTCGCTTAAGGGACTGGACACTGGACACCTGGATATCTCAGTTGCAAGTACAGTTAACTATTTCGCACCTCGTCTTCTGGCTGCGTTCAGTCGCCAGTTTCCTGGTATCGATCTACGCTTGGATGTGACCAATCGTCAGCGTCTGATGGCTCAATTACAGAGCAATGAGACAGATTTGGTATTAATGGGCCGCCCCCCAGAAGATAGCGATCTGGAGTTTGAACCATTTATGGATAATCCTCTGGTGGTAATCGCACCACCTGGCCATCCACTGGAGAGTGAGCAGCGTGTTCCTGCCAGCCGTTTGAGTGAAGAGGTTTTTATCATGCGCGAGGCGGGTTCAGGAACCCGACTCGCAATGGAGCGCTATTTTGCTGAGCAGCAGATTGAGATCAGAACCGGTATGCGGATGACACGTAATGAAGCGATAAAGCAGGCGGTGCGTGCGGGCATGGGGTTAGGCGTCGTCTCGACCCACACCATTGAACTGGAGCTTGAGACCGGGCGTTTGGTGGTGCTTGATATTGAAGGTTTCCCTCTAAAAAGGCACTGGTATCTTGTTTACCGCAGAAATAAGCGTCTGGCACCTGCCGCTAGGGCCTTTCACGATTTCGTGATGTCTGAGGCACAGCACATCAAAGATGAGCCAGTTTGAATGCAGTAAACCGGCTGAGGGGTTATAATCCTTTTTCAGCCAGCATCACCATGGAGTCGTCCAAATCATGTCAGATCAGGGCACAACGGATAACATCTCTCACAACAGGGGTGACTATCCAATCCTGAATCAAATCAATTCTCCGGGTGAGTTACGTCAACTCGATCCAATCAAACTCCGACCTCTGGCTGCAGAAATGCGTAGATTTCTGATCGACAGCGTCTCCCAGACAGGTGGCCATTTGGCGGCTGGATTGGGCGTGGTGGAGCTGACTATTGCCCTGCACTATGTTTTCAATACCCCCTATGATCGCCTGGTCTGGGATGTGGGGCATCAGGCCTATCCGCATAAGATTCTCACCGAACGGCGTGAACGTATGGGGACACTACGTAAGAAAGGGGGGCTTTCGGGCTTTCCCAAACGCAGTGAAAGTGAATATGACACCTTCGGTACAGGACACTCCAGTACCTCGATAGGTGCAGCTTTGGGTATGGCTGTTGCCTCAAAGCAGAAGGGGGAAAACCGAAAAGTCGTTGCTGTCATAGGTGATGGGGCAATGGGAGCCGGAATGGCCTTCGAGGCCCTGAATCAGGCCGGCGCACTGGATCAGGATCTGTTGGTGATCCTCAACGACAATGATATGTCGATCTCCAAACCTGTGGGTGGCTTTAGCAACCATTTGGCGAGGCTCCTTTCCGGCAAGGTCTACACCAGTATGCGTGAAGGTGGAAAATCGGCCTTGAGCCATCTGCCTCACCAGTTCAGCGACATAGTCGGTAAATGGGAAGAGCATATGAAGGGTATGGTGATGCCCGGTACCCTCTTCGAAGAGATGGGATTCAACTATATCGGTCCAATTGAGGGACACGACTTTGACACCTTGGTCGCCACACTGCACAACATGCGACATATGCGGGGCCCACGCCTGCTGCATGTTGTGACCCAGAAGGGCAGAGGTTATGTGCCTGCTGAGCAGGACCCCTGTGTCTATCATGGTGTTACCCCCTTTGATCCAGCGACAGGAAAAATGGAAAAAGGAGCTGGGCAGAAGAGCTACACACAAGTCTTTGGTGACTGGTTATGTCAGGCAGCTGAGCAGGACGAAAGATTGGTTGCGATTACTCCGGCAATGAGCGAAGGCTCTGGCATGGTCGAATATGCAAAGCGTTTTTCCCAACGTTACTTCGATGTGGGAATTGCGGAGCAACATGCTCTGACCTTCGCTGCAGGTCTGGCCTGTGAAGGTCTGAAGCCGGTGGTTGCCATCTATTCAACTTTTCTGCAACGGGCTTATGATCAATTAATCCATGATGTTGCTCTGCAAAACCTGGATGTCACCCTGGCAGTGGATCGGGCAGGGCAGGTGGGTGCGGATGGGGCCACTCACGCCGGTTCTTTTGATCTCAGTTATGCCCGGGCTATTCCCAACATGGTGATTATGGCACCTGGGGATGAAAATGAGTGTGCTCGATTACTGCAAACAGGCTTTAACTACACTGGTCCAGCTTTAGTCAGATACCCTCGCGGCGCAGGACCAGGTGTGGATGTTGAATCAGAGTCCATCCCTATACCGATTGGGGAGAGTGAGGTCAGAAGGCGTGGTAAGCATACCGCACTGTTGGTATTTGGAAGTCCGCTTTCAGTGGCGCATCAGGTGGCAGATCATGTCGACGCGACTTTGGTCAATATGCGATTCATCAAACCTCTGGATGAGAACATGGTTCGGGATCTTGCCAAAACGCATGAGATTCTAGTGACAATCGAAGAGAATGTTATTCAGGGTGGTGCCGGTTCTGCAGTCAATGAGTTTCTGGTCTCAGAGGGTATACAGACCAAAATGGTTAATCTCGGATTGCCGGATCGCTATCTTGATCACGCCAGCCATCAGCAACAGCTTGCAGAAGCTGGTTTGGATTATGCCGGAATTCTTGCAGCGATTGAGCGTGCCAGTCGTGAGAGTAAATTACGTCTGGCTTGATGCGTAATGTTACAGATCACACCACTCTCTGCTTTTGATGACAACTATATCTGGATGCTCAGAAATCCAGGGGCCTCACAGGCTGTGGCAGTAGATCCCGGTGATGAGACGCCAGTATTGAACTGGTTACATGAGAATGGCATGACGCTTAGTGCTGTTTTGATTACACACCACCACTATGATCATGTTGGTGGCGTGGCAGAACTCAAACAGGCCTTTCCCGAGCTGAAAGTATTTGGGCCAGCTGGGGAATCGATCAAGGGGGTTACTGAAACCTTGAGAGAGGGTGACCGGCCAGTAATTCCCGGTCTAGAGGCTGATTTTCAGGTGCTTGAAGTGCCTGGCCACACAGCTGGACATATTGCCTATTTCGGAGAAGGTGGGCTGTTTTGTGGTGATACACTGTTTGCTGCAGGTTGTGGCCGCGTTTTCGATGGTACTGCGGAGCAACTGGCGGGCTCTCTGCAACGGATTGCACAACTGCCCGAGCAAACAAAAATATATTGTGCCCATGAATATACTATGGATAATTTAGGCTTCGCCCGTTGGGTGGAACCTGAGCGTCAGGCCATTATAGAACGTATTGAGTCTGAGCAGCGAAAACGCCAAGACGGAGAGCCAACCCTGCCTTCCAGTCTGGAAGTGGAATTGGAGACAAATCCATTTTTGCGCACAACAATAAAGAGTGTGATCGCCACTGCGGAAAAGATATCGGGTAAATCACTAACCTCCCAAGCTGAGGTTTTTAAAGTGATACGCCAATGGAAGGATAGTAAATACGATTAGAATTAAGGAATCTCTGAACAGGTTGTGGAGAGGCTTTTACCGCCAAAATCTACCCTTCCTGGATTTTTTCAGAGGTCGCCCAAGATGGGAAATTTGCCGATTGGTTTATTAAGGATCAACAAACCGTGAACACAGGGATGATGAGATGTCCTTTACAACGATAACCAAA
Source organism: Candidatus Thiodiazotropha sp. 6PLUC1 (assembly GCA_040506705.1). Lineage (GTDB taxonomy): Bacteria > Pseudomonadota > Gammaproteobacteria > Chromatiales > Chromatiaceae > Thiodiazotropha. The sequence goes on along the minus strand of JBEVWG010000071.1, from coordinate 56,086 downwards.
ATATCTGGTCGCAAGGATCTACCTCTTGCAACCATCCTGCTTATTCTGACTACGCTTTCTATTTTCATCATCTGGCAGTTGGATGATAACTCAGCTTTGTCTGAGATATTGTCCGACTATCAGAGTTCCGGACTTCACGAATATGAAAAGAGACAGTATGAGGCCTACCTGGAAAAGTACATGACAGTTCCAAGTGCGGCACTGTCGAAGCTGGACGACACAACACAATGGGAACAGTTTGTAAGAATTCAGTCAGATACAACATTTCAATTCTGGTTGTGGAATGGCAACTTTGATGGCGCTCAGAATCAAGACCATTTGCAATGGAAAGAGAAGCATTCACAGCTGATCAAACGCTTTAGTGACGTTACTTATATTGAGTATGGTCTGGTTGCTGGAAAGATGAATGGGGTGTCACTCTTCGGTCATATGTTTCTGCACGCAGGCATAATACATCTGTTAAGCAATCTTTTTGTCTTGGGTTTATTGGGTCTGATGGTTGAGAGACTGCTGGGTAGGGTTCTATTTCTCGGGATTTATCTTACTTCGGGATTGGTTGCGGCTATTCTCGCATTGTCTATCAATCCAGCCGGCTTGCTTCATATGGTGGGCGCTGGCGGTGCTATTTCCGGGGTCTTGGGCATGGCGACTGTTATTTTGGGACGCAGAAAAATAGCACTCTTCGAACTTTTCGGTATTAATGCCAATCAGTTGGCTCTGCCTCTATTTGTGATACTGCCGTTCTGGATAGCCATTGAATTAATACAGCTTGCCCTATATTCCGAGAGTCAAATCCAATATTTGACTCATATTGGTTGTTTTCTTATTACAGCAACAGTAACACTACTGTTAAAACATACTCAATGGGTTTTCGGTATTGAGTTATCTGATGAGGCTGAGGGGGCATCTGATGTAACACCCAGATTGGCATCTGCTAAGGATCTTTGCCAGTCTGAAAATCACAAAGAGGCGTTACGTCTACTTCGTCGACTCTATCGGGAAGCGACTAGCAACAGCGAATTTTTGTCCCTCTACTATCAGTGCAGTCGAGCCTTGCCTGAAAGCGAAGACTTCCATCGGGCTGCCCGTGCCATTTTCAGTCTGGATGACAGAGACAGCAAATCAGTTGATTTGATTCGAGCGACCTACATCGATTATGTCAGGCTTGCCCAGCCTGGACCGAGATTTACTGAAAATATACTCTATAGATTGGCAGAGCTGTTTGTCGATCGGAAATGGTGTGATGAAGTCGATGGGATCATGTCACTGATGCATAAGAAAAGGGCTGCATGTCTCTTTGCGAGTAATCTACCCTATAGATATGCGAAATTACTTGATGAGCAGGGGCGGACTGTTGACGGTACTGAGTATCTTAAAAGTATTGTTTAACTGCTACAGGTGTGGCTGATCAGCAGAGGTCATGAGTATCAAGTAGGGTGGGGCCATGCCCCACCAAAAGCCGTCAGACGTCCACTATGTATAAATGATCAGCATAGATCTTTATTTAAAAATACAGCGACAACTTCATTTCGAATTCCAGCTTCTCTGGTGGGGCATGGCCCCACCCTACAAAACTAGCAGAGGTCATGAATATCCACGGTAGGGTGGGGCCATGCCCCACCAAAAGGAGTCAAACGTTTACTGTTTATGAATGATCAGCATAGATCATTATTTATAAATACAGCGACAATTTCATTTCGAATTCCAGCTTCTCTGGTGGGGCCATGCCCCACCAAAAGGAGTCATGCGTTCACTATTTAAGAATGATCAGCATAGATCTTTATTTACAAATACAGCGACAACTTCATTTGATTTTCAGCTTCTCTGGTAGGGCATGGCCCCACCCTACAAAATAGAAGTGAGTTAATGTGCTTTCCAGTTAATCTTCAGGTATACAGATTTTGTTCTCACCAACCGCCTTAAGTGTTCGATAGAAGAGAAAAGTAACCACCAGGGTAAGTACTGAAAGCAACAGCCACCCAATGATTGCAAAGCCTCTCTCATTGGTTGTCTCATACATCAGCAGAGATGCGATGGTGATCGCAGCCAATGGAAAAGAGTAGGCCCACCAGGAGAGGAAAAATTGCAATCGGCTAAAACGAATTGCCATACTTGCCAATAGCAGTGTCAGAAAGAGACCGCTGTAGTATAAGACGTGGGCAAAGTTGTCCACACCGCCATTCAATTTTACATAAGAGATAAAGCCAACTGCTGGTGGCGCGATAAGTATGAAGAAGGTGGGCATCAACTTATCTGGTAGTGGATTATGGAATAGCACGCGATAAATGATGATAGTGAAAAGCACCATCCAAAAAACGATACCTATACTGAAAAAGAACCAGGAAATTTCATAGTGTCCATGAGTTGTTCCTGCGACGGGTACCAGCACATTTCCAACCACTGGAATGAACCAGGCAGGATTGATGTGGTGGATTTCAAACTTGTCATGATGAATCCAGATATTCATGACATACAAGGTAAAGCCAAGATGAAGTGCGCTACCGATTGACCAAAGCAGATAGGAGATGGCCGGCTGTGTCTGCAGTAGTGTAATCGAGAGAAGAATAAGGCTGATAGAGACAGCTGGAAAAAAATTGAGTTTGACTGGATGGTTCAACTCTTTAACCACTTGCTCGGGATGGCGCATTAATTTCATGCTGTAAATCACAAGTAGAATTATAAAAACAACCACTGTGAATGGAATCAGTGCCATTTCAATCCTGAATGGAAGTTGAAAGCCTACTTGGGCCTTTTCCCAGGCAATGCATAGGCCAGCCAATCCCATAACCATAGCGAAAAATGAGATTGGGAAATAAGCCAGACGAGAGTCTTCTTTCATATTGAAATTATCCGCGCAATTGCCAGTTTAAGGAACCTCTGATCAATTCGTGAACTCGCATCTTCGTCCTGAATTAATCAGAGGTTCCTTCAATGTTGACTAAAAGAGTATGTTAAAGTGCCTGGGTGGACATTGAAAAATATCAAATGCCTCATGAAGTGTGTGGGAAAGGAGTGAGCACGCTATTCCGTCTGAAATTTATCTTGATGGTTTCCACGGGTATAAAAAAGCCGCCGCGCTGAAGGCGCGGCGGCTTCATATTCCTTACCGTAGGAAGGAATCAGACGTTGCGTGCGTCCATCATACGTTCGATGATGGGTTGCAGAATGATCTCCATTGAGAAGCCCATCTTGCCGCCAGGTACGACGATCGAGTTACGTCGAGACATGAATGAGCCATCGATCATCGACAACAGATAGGGGAAGTCCATATCAAATTTCTTAGGGTCGCTGAAACGAATTACCACAAAGCTCTCATCGGGCGTAGGAATGTCACGCGCTATGAAAGGGTTTGAGGTATCCACTGTTGGTACCCGCTGGAAGTTAATGTCAGTCCGTGAAAACTGAGGTGTGACATGGTTGATGTAGTCGGGCATACGTCGCATGATGGTGTCGACGATCGCTTCTTCACTGTAGCCCCGCTCTGCATTGTCGCGGAAAATTTTCTGGATCCACTCCAGATTGACAATTGGCACTACGCCAACACCCAGATCTACATTTTTGGCGACGTCAACATCACCATCGACCACCATGCCGTGCAGACCCTCATAGAACAGCAGGTCTGTACCTTCCTCAATCTTCTCCCAAGGGGTGAATTCCCCTGGCTTCTGGTCACAGCCCAGGCGACTGTTGTGTTCAGCAGCTTCTTCAGGGCTGTGCAGGTAGTAGCGCTTGTCACCACTGCCTGTCTCGCCATAGTTCTTGAAGAGGCTCGCTATCTTATCGAAATGGTTGGCATCGGGGCCGAAATGGCTGAGTCCTTCAGACATTTTTTCGCGCATTTCAACCCGGGTGAAGCGATGGAAACTGTCGCCTTCGACAACTGCGGGTTTAATGCCATCACGATAGAAAATGTGTTCGAAAGCTCGCTTGACAGTAGTAGTGCCGGCGCCTGATGAGCCAGTTACGGCCACCACTGGATGCTTTTTTGACATGTGCTTCTCCCTAATTTAATCATTGTAATGGTTATGTCCGGCGCCCTCGATGGGAGCTGTTTTTTTATCTCCGGACCAGGTTTTGAGAAAAAAATGGTTGCCAACTATAACACGGCATTTCTCCATTTCCAGCGTATTAGGGTATAGGGGCAGCTTATACGATTGACCCTTTTCAGAAATTAATCAGGTATTTCAATATGGATAGCGTTGATGTTGCGATGCAATATCAGACGCCCTCTGATAGGTATAAAAACGTTAAAAAAGTGTGTTGTTGAGCCACAGATGGGTCTGTATGCCGATGAAAAAGCCCAACATGATCGCAGGTGTCCAGCGCAGGTGAGAGAAGAAGGTGTATTTACCATTGGACTGTCCCATCAGGGCTACACCCGCTGCGGACCCGATAGAGAGCAGGCTACCACCAATTCCAGCGGTGAGGGTGATCAGCAGCCATTGGCCGAGGGACATCTGCGGGGCCATATTCAATACCACCGACATGGTGGGTATGTTCTCCAGCACTGCAGAGGCCATGCCGATAGTAACATTGGCGGCAGTCGCGCCAAGCTGAATATAGAGGATCTCGGAAGCTATTGTCAGATAACCCAAATAACCCAGACCACTGACACAAAGGATGACACCACCAAGAAACAGCAAGGTATCCCACTCGGAGCGGGCCACTCTCAGAAAGACGTCGAAGGGCTGGCGGCTCTCAACCACCACTGAAAAATCGGCTGTTTCAGATGTGATGACCCTTTCGTTACTGGGTTCATGGGTTTTTTTCAGGTAGTAACCGAAGAATTGCAGATAGGATAGTCCGGTCATCATGCCAATTGTTGCTGGCAGCCCCAGCTGGCCCTGGAAAACCACTGCGGTGGCTATGGTGAGCAGAAACAGCCCCATGATTCGTTTTGCACCCCGACTCATTCTGACCTGCTCCTGGGGGAGGCTGAGTTTGCCCGAGGGTAGTGCAAAATGCATCATCACTGCCGGTATCAGGTAGCTGATCAATGCCGGCAGGAACAGGTTGAAAAAGGAGAAAAAATCAACACGACCGGTAGTACTGACTATGTTCTGTTGCCACACCATCAGAGTGGTGATGTCACCGAAGGGGCTATAGGCGCCGCCAGCGTTGCAGGCTAATACGACATTAACGCAGGCTAAAGCAACGAAGCGGTGGTTATCCCGTTCCAGATTCAGCACAACCGCCCCCATTAGCAGGGCTGTTGAGAGATTATCCAGAAATGGTGAAAGAAAGAAGGCCGCTAAACCTGTAATCCAGAACATACGACGGTAACTGTAGCGCTGGTGAGCCACCCAGGTGCGCAGAGAGAGGAATACCCGACGTTCAGTCAGGGCGTTGATATAGGTCATCACCACCAGGATAAAGAGCATCAGTTCTGCATATTGCAAGAGGCTGTGTCTTAATGCCTGTTCAGCGTGGTGTCCTCCCACGATTTGGTGGGAATACCAGCCTATAAGTCCCCAAATGATACCTGCGGCAAGCAGCATTGGCTTGGATTTTCTGAGTTCTATGAACTCTTCCACACTCACTGCCACCAGGGCGAGAATAAATACTGACAGGCCGACCAGACCAACCCAATGATTACTCATACTGTAACCGCCGGCCGACATGTGTTCAGCCAGCAGAATATCCGGAGCGAAGCAGAGTAAAATGAGGATTGCCAGACGTTTAGTGAGGTTCATGATTACATCGTACTTCGGTGTTGTGTCAGTTATCCAAGCATATCATTCTACATGGCCTGTTTGATGAATTTCTGAACAGTTGTGGCGATGAGGTTTTGGTAGGTTAACAGCTGCGCCGTTAAAGCACGACGCAGCTACTACCCGAGTTCTAGAATGCACCTGCATTGATCCAGATATGGGTTGCAATACTGGCGAGATATCCCAGTGCAATTACTGGTGCCCACTTAAGGTGGCCGAAAAAGGTATATTTACCTCGTGCTTGTCCCATCAATGCTACACCAGCAGCGGAACCGATAGAGAGCATGGAGCCACCGACACCGGCGGTCAGGGTAACCAGCAGCCACTGCCCCATGGACATGTCGGGCATCATGGTCAGAACCGCGAACATTACCGGAATGTTATCGACGATCGCGGAAAGAACCCCAACCATGACATTTGCCGGGGTTGCATTCATTGCCGCTGTTAGCTCTAAGGCGCTACCCCACTGGTTGTACATCACTTCAGAGGCCATTGCCAGATAGCCGATAAAACCCAGGCCTCCGACACATAGCACGACACCGTAGAAGAAGAGTAGGGTATCCCACTCGGCTCGGGCCACCTTGTTGAACACGTCGAAGGAGACAATGTCGCCCATCTGACCGTCATGTTCAATTTCGGTAACGTCACCATTGGTCAATTGAGGGTGGTCACGATGGTAGGTCTTCTTGAGGTAAAAACCGAAAAATTGCAGATAAGCCAAGCCGGTTAACATGCCAATAACTGGAGGCATACCCAGGAAGTTGTGGAAACTCACTGCAGTAACAATGGTGGCAAGAAAGAAGACAATGATACGCTTGGCACCACGCTTCATCTCAACACTTTCACCCCCAGCATCAGGGTTCTCATTGGGTACAGCAAACATCATGATTGCTGCAGGCACCAGCCAGTTGACAAGTGAGGGGACAAATAGTGCAAAAAAGGCCCAGAAATCAACAGGACCCTGAACGGTTGAGATGTTTTTCTGCCAGACCATGAGTGTGGTGATATCACCAAATGGGCTGAAGGCGCCTCCCGCATTGGCGGCCACCACTATATTGATACAGGCAAGTAGAATGAATTTGGTGTTAGTGCCCCCTACAGCGAGCACCACTGCACACATCAGCAGGGCAGTGGTGAGGTTGTCGGCTACGGGAGAGATAAAGAAGGCGAGTACGCCGGTGATCCAGAAGAGTTGACGGAAGCTAAAACCCTTACTGACTAACCATGAGCGAAGTTTTTCGAATACGTTACGCTCATCCATGGCGTTGATATAGGTCATCGCCACCAGCAGGAACAGCATCAGTTCGGCATATTCGAGCAGATTATGGCGCACCATCTCTTCCGCTGCATGGGGCATATCGTGGGTCTGATAATACCAGGCGATCAGACCCCATATCAGGCCAGCGGCGAGGATTACTGGCTTAGATTTTCTCAGATGAGTGAACTCCTCAGCCATCACCAGCAAATAAGCCACTGCAAAGATAGCGATGGCGGTAAATCCAACCCAATGCCCCGTTAAATCAAGATGATCACCATTGCCGCTGCTTGCTAAGGCAATTGCAGGCACAAATAACAATAAAAGCAGACTTGCGATATGTTTCACTAAGGTCACCCCAATTCAATTTTTTATAGATCTTCGGCACTTACTAACCAGGCCATAGATATTAATACACTCAGGGCTACAAGCGTGGCTCAGATCAAGGCGCCCCCCCAAGGGCACTTCCTTCGGGGCGCGGCTCGCCGGCAGGAGTGGCACAGGGATGTGCCGTTTACGGAGCTAAGGATGGAATGGCCCATCCCTTGTCAAGAGCCGCAACACCGAGCTGAGCCACGCTTGTAGCCCCTAACCTTATGATATTTAACGACAGGCCGTCGTGTGTTTGCTCACGGACTGCGTTATCAAAACTTGCTGTAGGAGTGCTACAGCGGCGTTTTGATGCCTTGCCGTGAGCAAACACGCGACGGCTGAGTGTATCAATATCTATGGCCTGGTTAGTAAACGCACAATTCTCAATGAAGGCAGCAAGCGGGTCAACTTTTTTAACTGAACCCTTGTGACGGGTCTCGTATTCAATACTCACTATTAAAATCCGAAGCGATGGGCGGCAATAGGGTGCAGCGGTCATTGATCCCCTTGAGGGTAGCTGTGTTCGAATCATTTTCTGGCTATGAAAAAGTCTGATGGTTGAGATGTTTTGCAAATAAATGGTTGGGTCAAGTGAATAAGTCACACATCAGTTATGAGTCATGTCATTGGTGGGAACAGGCTTCTTAATGCAAGCTGACTGCAGATCGTAAAGATTTGTGGCTTGTGGATAAGCTAATGAAAAATAATAGGATTATTCCAGAAAAAGGGGAGGGGAGGCATCACGAGCTAATCCTGGCAAGGAGTGTGCTCCTGGCGCATATGTATGCGAGTAAGGTCCCCCCTGGGGATATTTTACGTTGCGTACGCAGATATTCTGAGGTGACTTTCTGGGAAGAGCTGATGTGTGTTGCCATAAATCCCAAGGCTGGCAAGTTGATTGCTATTGTCGGCAGGCATCAGGCTGAGGGCTATAGCGGCATACTTCGTCGCCACGGATCGGTTCAGTATGTACGGTTTTTCGTCGACTGGGGAGATCAGAAAGGCTACCACCCGCTGGGTTTGAGCCATTTTAAAGTCTGTGATGTCGGGCGGGACAAGGAGAAGGATGGTTATCCAATTTTTCACCTGGTCTCACTTGGCTTTGATGCTGAGCGGTATTGGGACGCATTGATGCAGGGATTCCTTCCTAAAGTGCGAGCAGTTCTCTCTTGGAATCAGGTGCCAGAACTGGATACAGAGTTTATACCGGTGTTTGGCAACCGAATCGATTCCCAGATACGAGTCGATTCAGAAAAAGAGTTAATGCTGAATTTCAATATACCGGATGGAAGTGATCTGTTTGATTCATCGACTGAGCTGTCCAACGGTTGCTAATCCGGTAACTCATTAATCTGGATGAAGGACTGAACAGTGGGTGAAGTAGCAGAAGCTGTTCATGCAGTAAAAAACCTCCCTCCCTTCTATCGGCAGTAACAAGTCAATCTTCATTGGCAAGTGAATATGTCACAACTCATCTGTGTTCCATTCGATACGCCTCAAGGCCTGAGATTTGAAATCATATAGCCATACCAGATGGAAACGGCAGCAAGCAAAACGTTTCCCAGGGAGATCAAGTCTGGTGAAGCCGACAAAGATAGCGGACTCGGGCAAAGGAAGCCCAAACCAAATAACAGACCGGAGATAGGAAGATGACTGTTCACACTGATCACGAGATGTTCATCAATCAAAATGAATCAGCTTATGGATTTGATCAAATCGATACCACCGATTCAATGGGTGTAATCAATCCAACAGGCACCCTAACAGGGGCGTTTGCCTTCAATCAGCTTCTCTTATCGAGGAAAGAGCGTGTTGAAGGGTTGGGTAAGCGTCAGCTGGATGTTGTTTTTGGCCTGCTGATACTGGTTTTGGCCAGTCCGATTATTGTATTGACTGCATCTTTGATCTGGCTCAGTACCATGGGTAAGGATCCAGTCTTATATCGTCAGCTGAGAGTTGGATGGAAAGGGCGTGAGTTTTACGTCTGGAAATTCCGTAGCATGCGAACAGATGCTGAAAAGAATGGCGCTCAGATGGCAGCTAAAAACGATGCCAGAGTTACCCGAATCGGACGTTTCATTCGTAAGACACGAATCGATGAGCTGCCGCAGATTTTAAATGTCTTGAGAGGAGAGATGAGTCTGGTCGGTCCCCGCCCAGAGAGACCAGAATTCGTCTCAAAATTTCAGCGCCAGATTCGTGGATATGCTCTCAGACATCAAGTAAAGCCAGGAATCACCGGATGGGCACAAGTCAAATATCCTTATGGTGAATCAGTAGAAGATGCAGCACACAAACTCTATTACGATCTGACCTATGTGCGTAAAAACAGTGTGGTGTTTGATCTGATGATACTGCTTCGTACGATACCGGTGGTATTGACCGGACATGGGGCCAGATAGTTTGTATCTGACATGAGATGACAGTTTATTAGTAGATGCTGGACTATTTATAGCGAATAAATATTTAAATAACTTGAGGATCTGAAATGACCCATACTATCTCTCTTCGCGCGCTGGTTATTTCGATTCTACTCAATACAGTGCTCACTGCAAATCTCTATGCACATGATGATGGATTGACTTGTCATGAGCATCCTTGTACTGAAAATTATCCAGGCGGCGCTTGTTGGGATGGCTGGTTCAGAGATGTTGATGCAGGTGAATATCATCAGACATCCGGAGACTCACTTATCTCGTTAGCAGCTCTGATACACCGCTTTGACAATCTGGTTGTGCTTTCGGTCGGTGAATATGATTCAACTGTCGTAAGGCAGCTTCGTGCGGCAGTCACTGAATTGCGGCAAAACATTTTCACCATACTCTCCTTGCTAAATCGTTCAGAGTCGGCAGTTGACCCTAAAGAAAGTGAAGGTCTGCATCATGCTGCACTCATTGTGTACACCACAACAGAACTGAGCTTGCTTACAGAATTCAGGGATATGCACTCGGCGATTCGAGAGGATCATCATTTCATCCTTGAACTCAAGGACGTAACTCTATATTTATCCAGGCGCTATGGGTTGCCAGAGAAGATCCTTGTTGCCCTCGGAGATGCAGCCGCTTCTTGTTGATGTTTGCTGTTAGCAATCTGACCTGAGGCGCCAGGAGTGTCTAATCGTGGCAGTTACGAATAATTTGTTTCAATTCGCTCGGCAGTGTGGAAAAACCGAATCTTTTTCACACCGAACTTGGCAGAAGTACACACCATAACTTTTTCAGATGGAAAAAGCTTAAAGTTAAGGATGCTGCAGTTAATACATTAATTAACAATCAACGACCCGGAAGGAGTTACCCTTATGTTTATTGCAAATGATAAAGCGCTATATATTGATATTCGCAGTAGTGCAGAGGTGATGCTATATGGTTCGAAAAAGGGAGTTGATGCTCACATTCCTTATTTGGGTGGCCCGGTAGATGAGTGGAATGTCTTTCTGCAAAGCTACCGTTCCTATGCCAATAACAGCTTTATTAATGATATTTTTGACCTGCTCTGTGAATTTGATCTTTATCGGGACAGTGCAATTGTTTTGGTAGCCAGGTCAAAACGTAAAGGGTTATTAGCCTCAAGTATTCTCAATGTGGCGGGGTATAGCAAAGTGATCGTAAAGGAATTTAGTGGCTATGAGGATAGTAAGGAGACTGTTGGCCAAGATGGTGAAAAAGGAGAAGCATCCCCTGCAGGGGAGGTGGCAGGTGTGGTATCAGATGTCAGTGAGTTTAAAAGCTTAGTGCATTGACGCTAAATGAAATGAGCTGGCGTGAATATAATAGAATATCTAATCTGTCAAGGCACCTATACCTAAGAGGCCTTCAAAGCGTTTGGTTGATAGAACCCTCTGGATAAGCTTGATTTTCAATACCGTTATGAAGTGTTAGATTATGTCCTGAGAGGCTCGACTAAACACTTGAAAACCGTTTCGTTTCTCAATAATGATCCAAAGGGTTCTAGATGTCCATATTGGACATCAGAAACCGAGGTTATGAGGTGGTTGGCAAATTACATATAGTTTTCTGCCCACTGTTATCGTCGCACAGATTGAACCTTCTCTTACCACCATGTGCGATTCTGAGAGAATCTTGCCGTTCATGCCATGACCGTCCGGGTAGCATTTTTTGATGATTTCCTTTTTGCTCATATCTTCTTTGGATGTATCTTCTATGCAGGGTTCCACTCTTTCACCTGTGTTGGCATTCAAAATCGTGGAAGAGAAGTCTTTATTAACAGTCAGAACAATTTTTGATTCATCTTGTGTAAGAACTTTTGCATTACTGTATTTTGTGCGATTACATCCTGAGGTTAGTAGTGAGACTAGAACAAGGATTAGTAGTGTGGTTATGATTTTATTCATCTTTGTGCTCCTTTTATATACTAGAAAAGGTAAGTTGTTTTCAGGGTCATAAGGTATTCCTGTGATAAATGGAATAGGGTGGATTATCTGTAATCAAAGCCACAGTTGGGCATTTATCAAAAAAGACCGCTCAGGATAGTATGCTGATGATTGAGGTGTGCCAGTGCCAGGATTAGTGCTTTGATAATTGAATTCCTTATCGAATAAATTTTTTGTCAATATTTCAATTTTCCCCATTCTTTTGGGTAGCCGGAATCCAATTGTGAGATCTGCAACCCAAAACTGATCGCTATCCGTACTAGTGTCAATGGGGAGTATGTTTTCGATCTCCTGATCGACGTAGTTACCTGTGATTTTTGAATATAAACCAGAGGCATGAGCATAGGTTAAACCAAGGGCGGTGGTTTGGGTGAGCAGGGAGGCGGGTCTGTCAGCTTCAATGATGCCTTCAACAAAATCACGCTCAAATTTCTCATAGGAGTATTCACCTGTTATGCCAATGTTTGGATTTAACGAGTAATAGGCATAGAGTCGATGGTCTTGCTCTTTATGTGTCTCATCATTCAGGAATGTGTCATCAAACTCGTTTTCGATCTCCCGCTGAGTGATTTCGAAACCACTATGCAGATTCTCAGTGAAACTATGATCAAGTGCTAGTGCATATCGTATGGATTCTGCACCAAGATAATCATCAAAATACTGATTAAATCCTATCACTGAGGTGGGTGCTGATGTTTGGAGATTAATAATTTCAGGGCTAACTATCTTGAATGCTGCAACCCTGAAACTGGTGTCGTTCGAGATATCAATGCGGGCCCCAATTTTAGGATTGATTTTGCGTTTATCAAGGTTGAGATCGTCATCGATATCTAGATAGTCAAAGCCAACTAAAAGATTCCCTGCTGTAAAAGGATAGTTTAAATAAAGGTAAGCCGATTTTTGATTTACTTTGGCTCTCTCTTGCTCTGTAGTTATAAATCCGAAAAACTCAAAATTAAGTGTGGTCGTTTTGTCGGAAGATAAGAAGCCAAATCCTCCATCTATATCAAACTGTTCACCAGAGTATATATATTTTGCCTCGTATTGCTGACCATCACTGTCCAGTGAGACCAGGCTGCCAGTGCGGGAGTCGGAGTCTTCCAGTTTTTGTGATGAGGCAGAAAAAATGAAGTTCTGTTTAATATCTGGAGAGTAGTTTAATCCAATTCTGTAACTATCGGAGTCTATGCTTCTCTGCAATGACTGATCAAAGTTTTCCGGGTCAAATCGGAGTGTCAGGTCGCCAAAATCACCTTCTTTTTGCTTTATTTCACCCTGAATACTCAAGTCAGATGTTATCCGAAACTGTCCGAATAAATTAGTAATGGTCTGATCGCTATCGTTGTTTTCACGAAATCCATCACTGCTCTCGCGGAAGTGACCTGCGCTGATCATGCCTCGATTTGCAAATGCTCCAGCTATGATTTCACTGCCACGGGTATTATTACTGCCTGTCACACCACTTGCTTGAAAAGAGAGGCGTTGACGGTTGAATAACGGGTTGTACTCATTCAGGCCGGCTAACGAAGGGCCGTTGTCATTAAAGGCTAACAAGTTTGTTTCGCCAGCACTTGGGCTGATGGGAGTTATAATTTCTGGTTGTAGTAGTTGTGCTTGTAGCAACTCGCTGACTTGTGCAATTTCGTGTCGAATAACCCCAGCGTAGGCATCAGATAGGAACTGATGTGCCGATGAATTTCCTGGATCTAAATTGATCGATTTCCAGCTCTCTTTAAGGGCCAGTCGCTGGAAGCCCAAATCGGTGTAGATCTCTGCCTGGCTGATATTTCTTGAGGCTTGGTCATCGTCAAGTAGAAGTCGTGAACGGTAAATCGCCCTGTTCTTATTCAGCTGATTAGCCTGTTGTATGTTATTCAAGGCATCAACTGGACTGTTCTCGCTCTGCTTGAGTATCGCATCATAGAACCAGGCAGTTGGATCTAGTGGATCTCTCTGCTTGGCCAATTGAAACTGTGTGGCAGCTTCTTCGCTGCGTTTCTCTTCATAATATGCCTTGCCCAGGTAGCTGCGCAGGAGTGCGCTTCCGGGATCAAGGTGAACTGCAGTTTCCAACAGCTCCCGGCCCTGGTTGAGATTGCCTCCGCGAATGGTTACCAGACCAAGGCCCAGCCTTGGCATTGGGTCTGCCTGATCGAGTTTTATCGCCTGTTCAAAAGCGAGTTTGGCACTCTTCAGGTTAAGTTGTATCAGGTGTGCAAATCCCAGAGTTGTTTGACTTAGGGCGATCTGTGGATCGATAGCAACTGCCTTTTCTGCTGCTTCTGTTGCTTCACTCATCTGACGGAACATCAGATGGAGTTGTGACAACCTGGCCATGGCAATCGCACTCTCAGGGTCAAGGCGGGTTGCCTCTTTTGCTGCTTCAAGTGCTTCTATCAATTCGAATTGACTCTGTTTGGCATAGGAGAGTGCCAGGTGAGCCGATAGAGACCCGGGATTGCTCTCTATCGCCTGATTTGCAGAGCTCATGGCCTCATCGGATCGATTCTGAATCGTCGCAATGATTGAGCTTAGGGCCAGAGCATCAGCATTTTCAGGGTCAACTGCTATGAGATGCTTGATTTCCCTCTCTGCTGTTTTGATATCGCCAACTGCTAGGTTGAGTGATGCTCGATAACCCAGGGTAGAGGCATTATCAGTGACTGGTACCTCATCCAATATTTTAAAGGCCTCAGTAATATCGCCACTACGGTAGGCTGCATAAGAGCGGAGGAGTGCTTGATTGGATGAGGTATCCTGATCACTGAAGTCGATAATCGGTGGGTAATAGAGTGTCCATTGAACCGCATCCAATGGATTGACTATTTGACTGACGACTGGGGCTTCTCCTTTGACAACTTTAGCCATTTGGCCGCTGCTGATTAAGGATTCCCCTTGCTGATTGTGAGCCCGAACCTTACCTTCAGAGACTGAAATGAGGCTCAGTTCGTCACTAACCTCTACAGTAAACTCCGTACCTTCAATGGAGGCGTTGACATAGGGGGTTACAACCTGTGCGGGGCGGGTGATACGGCTGATAAAATGGGCGATGCCTTGAATGAGATCAAGCCAGCTCGATTGCTGATCGGCGGGAGGAGAAAATCGGATGCTGCTGTTTTCGCTAAGTCGAAGAAAGGTATCATTATTGAGGTGTAATCCCACTCGGCTGCTGGCATTGACGCGCAGTTGATCACCGGGACAAAACTTGCTGTCACGTTCTACCTGCTGCCACTCCTTGCTCTCTGTTCGAAGAACTTCTACCTGACCTTGAGTTGAAACCATTCGAGCGACAACCGGTTGGCACTCATCGGCCATCAGTGCGCTGCTAAAGCCCAATCCCAAAAGAAGTATGTAGAAAAGTGGTGCAAGTTCGATTTTTATTTTAGATCTGGTAACCATGATCCTTAGTCCTGGTAGTGGTGACAACATCCATGATTTGTCCTTAATTTATACAGTGATTTATATTTTAGGCTTTTTATTCACTCGATTACACCTAAGTAGCATAATTATCCTTTATCGACAAGTAGTTATTGCTTATAAGGAGGGCTGAACTTGTCTGCTGTTTTTGTCTAGAGTGAGCTCCTGTGGGTGCTCCGACGCTCATGAAACTGCTTTATGTAGTAGTGCGTTGGGCCATCATCGGGGTACTCTTTCGCGAGCTGTTGAAATTTCTCATAGGCAATGGTTCTGCTGCCATCTTGCCACTCTACCAGGGCTTCTGCGAATTCTTCATGGAGTCTGAGCAGTTCATCACTCGCTTGCTCTGTTCTGGCTGCAATTTCGTAGAGTGTGATTGGATGCTGTTTGCCGGAAACAGTGAATTTGCCTAACTCCCGGGTCTCTATACCCTGTAACTCTTTTACAAAGTCTTCTGATGCCGCGACTTGGGTACCGAGTAATTTGTTGAGGTTTTCGATGCGTGAAGTGGTGTTGACCATATCCCCCACAGCCCTGTATTCGAAGTGGTCGATAGCGCCGACATGGCTCATTACCAGTTCACCAGAGTGCAATCCGATACGTGTAATAAGCTTCGGTTCAAGATCGGAATTTTTAATGCCTTCGCCGATCTCAAGTGCGGCTTCGCAGGCCATCTGCTGCATGTTGTGCTTTGCCTGGGTTGACGGCCAGATCGCCAACATTGCATCACCGACCACATCAGAAACGATTCCATTATGGGATCTGACCGGCGAGAAGAGGATCTTGAAGTAGTGATTCAAATAAGTTTGCAACGCCTCCGGCTCCATCTTTTCTGCCATCGCTGTGTAGTTTTGTGCATCAGAGGCAAGACAGACGCCATAGGCTGATTCAATCTGGCCTGCCGGTTGTCTGTTGTCACGAGCCAGGCGATCTATGACGTCTCCTGGCAGGTAGTAACCGAACAGATGGCGAAGCTGCTCTCTGCTGGTTCGCATCTGTTGATAGTGCAGAATCAAACTGATAATCAAAGCAAATGGAATTTGCAGTAGCAGAGGTATAAACCAGGGTAACCACAGGTTGAACTGTTTGAATAGCAGATAGACGGAAGTGAAATAAACCGCACCTATCACCAAGCCGCTGACAATGCCCGCGAGACCAGGCAGCAGACGAAACAGCAGGGTGATAGCGATGCCGAAACCGGTCAATAGAACAATCACCCATCCATAGGCAAGCGGTGAGAGGGTTTCCCGATAAAGTAGGTTGGAAAAAGCGGTAGCTGCGATTTCAACACCACTGATGTCCAATCCGTTGGGCTGTGAAAAGACGGTATAGAATCCATCTTTCTGTTTTGGTTGGTAGGCGCCGGCATAACCGATGAAAATTGTCTTACCTTGAAACTGGGATAATGATTCAGGAGATGCAGCGAGAACCTCCTGGATTGGATGGGTCTTGATAGTACCGGGAGGCCCATAAAAATTGAGATAGGGATAGATTGAGCCATGGTGTAAGTCGAGGGCAGCCTCCAGGTATTGGAACTGATCTTCTTGCATCCGCTGTTTGGAATGATTTTGTAATGTATCCAGCATTGAATCGAGCAGTTCCTGGTTATTACGCAAGAGCTGAGAGATCCCCTCTCTATCCAATCCAGGTGGGAATTCAGCACCAGAGTTCGTGATCAACTGTTGCACTCTTCTGCCATCTGGATCAGCTAAATGCAGGAGTGCTGCAGTTGGCAGAGAGAAATATTGCTGTTCGCCGCTGAAGATCCAGAAGCGACTGACTTTGACTGGTACCTTGGGGAGTACGAATGGGGCGAGATCGAGGGCTGCATCTGCCAGTATCCCTACCGGGGGAATCAGCCGTTCAACATAGAGAATATCATCACCGGTTTTCAACTGCTCCTGCTGCATATAGGAGACGAGCATCACATTGCCACTCTCTCGAATCGTGCGTGCCAGCAGATTATCAGCTTTGGCGTCTCTGGGTCTCTTGAAGAAGATGTCATATACGATGAGATTTACCCCTGCCTGATTAAGCTTGTTAATCAGCTCTGCATGCAGAGTGCGGGGCCACTCCGGTATCTCTTCACCCAGACCAAGTTGTGCGGCTGTCTCGCCGTTGATGGAGATGATTTCAGTATTCTGGGGGGCTGGACGCTGGCCGCGTAACTTGAAAAGCAAGCCCAGACCGAAATCTTCCTCCCAAGTGGCGCCAATCGGTAGCAAACTGATTAGTGCACCCAAAATTCCAATCGATAATCCCAGTATTAGCGCTGATCTGAACTGATATTTTTCCACAATGACCGTGCGAGATAAGTGAGAAAAGGATCACTACTGTTCATAACAGTTAAATATCACCACTGTAGAATGTGAATTTTTCTGTTACAGTTTTAAAACAAGTGCCTGAAAATAAGACCAGACTCATATAGTTTATGAACATGGTGGTTTTTAGGTAAGTGGTTGATCAAGGACAGGCTTGAGTGCCTGAACTTGGTCTATTAAGGTGCCGGGTTGTTAGCGCTCCTTCAATTTGATTGTTCACAGTGTACAACATGAAGGCGGGAAGGGAGAATGATACCGCCTATTCAGGTTGTGTGATTTTATGGCGAGGGTTTATGGAGATTAATCCTCTGCAACAGGCTAACGCTTATAGGGTAATTAACACCATGATTGAAAACGTCTCCATATTCGCCGGCATGAATCCCAGTGATCTTGCGCTAATTGAGCAGCGCATGGTCCGAAGAACCTATCCCCGAAATACAATTATTCTCTCCGAAGGTGATAACAGCGATTCCTTGTATGTAATTCTGAGTGGCAAGGTCAAAGTCTATCTCAACGATGAAAACGGCAAAGAGGCCATCATCAATTATCAGGATGAGGGTGAATATTTCGGCGAATTATCGCTGATTGATGACTATAAGAGATCTGCATCAATCATGACAACCGTCAAATCAACCATGGCCATTATGTCTAAACAGGCCTTTCACCAGGTATTGCAGAGCAATCCCAATATCTGTATCCACCTGCTGAAGGATATGGTGGGCAGGGTGAGGGCACTGACCGATGAGGTGAAGAGCCTTGCTCTCTCTGATGTATATGGGCGACTCAGTAAAACCTTGTTGAGTCTTGCTGAGGAGCGGGATGGCCAGTTGGTGATAGAAGGGCATGTCACTCAGCAGGAGTTGGCGAATCGAATTGGTGCTTCTCGAGAAATGGTTTGTCGTATTTTTAAAGACCTGGTCAAAGGCGGCTATATCAGCTCCAGCCACAATCAATATGTGATAAATAAGCAGCTACCTGCCCGTTATTGAATAGTTGCTATAACCACGCTCTTTTCAATCCTGCCTATTGAGCGTTACTTGTGCTTCGAATGAGCAATAGGGGAATGGGGCATATAAGCGTTAGATCCGCTTTTGCCGATTATTAGTAAGGCGAGTTCTCGTCATATCATACTGCGTTGTCGTTCTTGTTCAGGCAATAGCCATTCACTGCGAACAATGCCTTGCCCGGCACACCGGGATTTCCCTCCAATCCATGTCCAGCTTTGAAAGGATTTGGAAAAAAGTCATATCTGAATAGTGAATATTTCACTGCGCTGCCAGCCGGTAATCCTTATTCTAATAACCATCAACTTACGGCCTCTTATACCAGTAAGGGAGAGCAGAGGATGTGGCAAAAAGGTTTCGTCATCACAATCGGCTTATTAATCGGTATCTTTTCAGCCCCTCTATGCCTGGATACCACTCGGTTCTCACATGGGCCAGGGGCTAAGACGGTCCTATCATGGGTGCAAGTCGATCAAAGTATAAGGTTCGAGCGTGGCTAGTGTGGTGTTGGAAATCATTGGTTAGGTGATCAATAGACCACACTGTTTTCAGTTAAAAGATTGTGAGGCGATCAGTTTCTTCTACTGCTCAACCTCTCATTTGGGTAGCACTCTCCATCCATGATGGAGGGTGTTTTTTTTTGACAGAGAGGTCAGGCTTTTGCTGATTCTTGAAGTTGAATAGAAGGCCTGTCAGTTCGATTCGTCTGGAAAGAGAATGCCTGGATTGAGGATTTGATGGGGATCAAACTGACGCTTGATTGCTCTCATCAGATTGAGTTCGACTGGATTGATCTCTTGATCCACGAATTGCCGCTTCACGACACCGATACCATGTTCACCCGATAGTGTTCCGCCGAGTTTCAATACCAGCTCAAATAGTGCTGCCAGACAGCGCTCACCAGCTGCCAGCTGTTGTGGATCATCCGGGTCGAGTAACAGGTTGACATGGATGTTGCCATTTCCGGCGTGGCCGAAATTGACGATCGTAATCCCTGTCTCCTGAGATAGCTTTTCCAGGGATTCGATTAACTCTGGCATGCGGGAGACAGGCACCACGACATCTTCGTTTATCTTTTTAGGGGCAATGTTGCGTAGTGCAGGAGAGAGCGCCTTACGGGTTTTCCACAGACGGGTGACCTCCTCCTGGGTCTCTGCAGTATGTATATCGAGCAGTCCCGGGACATTTGCAGCCTTGGCCACCACTGCAGTCTCTTCACCAATACAGTGTTCTGCACCATCCACTTCAATCATCAACAGTGCCCCAACCGAGGGGTCGAGTTGCAGATCAGAGAACTCTCTAACCATCTCCAAGGCAGCTTTGTCCATAAATTCCAGGGCGCAAGGGGTCACCGATTGTCCCATGATGGCCGAAACTGCTCTTGCTGCGGCATGGATGTCACGATAGCTGGCCTGCAGGGTACGTTTTGTCTCTGCCAGTGGCGTTAGTTTTAGTCGAGCTTCGGTTATGACGGCCAGGGTGCCTTCTGATCCAATCAGCAACCTTGTGAGGTCGTAACCGACGACTCCCTTGGTTGTATTAACCCCGGTATAGATTGTCTCACCACTACCGGTAACTGCCTTCAGCCCCAAAGTGCTGTCTCTGGGAGTGCCATATTTGACGGCGCGGGGCCCAGCAGAGTTGTAGGCAAGATTTCCACCAATGGTACAGACTGCGGCACTGGTAGGGTCAGGCGGCCAGAAAAAACCCTTATCTTTAATTGCTGTTTGCAGTGCTTTGTTTGTTACCCCAGGCTCAACTCTGACTAAGCGGTTGTCTGTGTCGATCTCGAGGATCTTGTTCATACGCTCCAAGGAGAGCACCACGCCTCCCTGTTGAGGGACAGTGGCCCCGGTTGTGCCTGTGCCTTTGCCTCGACTGATCAGCGGGATGTTATGTTCATAGCAGAGCCGCACCACAGCCTCTACCTGGTCATGTCGTTCCGCAAACACCACACCAGCAGGTGTCGCCTGGAGTCTGCTGTTGTCATAACCATAAGGCAGACAATCCGCAGGATCGGTAAAGACACCTTCGTTGCCGGCAATCTTCCTGAACTGGCGGATCAGATCCTGATTAAGATGGCCTGCCAATTCAGATGTACTCGAAGACACGTACTACGCGACGTACACCACTGATATGACGTACTACATTGGTAACCGCATCACCCTCTTTTTTAGTGATTAATCCAAGCAAAAATACTGTGCCCCGTTCAGTCACCACCTTGACTCTGAGTGGGTCAAAGTCCGGAATGTCGATGCCAGTCAGCTTTAATTTGACCTCAGAGGTAATGGCAACATCACGACTGTCTTCGCCAATGGATGAAGTACTGCCAATCTCTATTTCATTGACCACTCGGCGCACTTTTTCCACACCCATTGCCATCTGTTCGGCCTTGCGGCGCAAGTTGTCATTTGCTGCCTGTCCGGTCAGTAGCACTACCATGTTGTAGCTGGTGACTGAGATATTGCTCTGCTTTTCGAACTGAGGGTCTTTCTTCAGCAGATCATAGGTTTTCAGCTCAATGCTCTGATCTTCAACAATGGCCCCAGTGGTGCGTCTGTCGTGCACGATAGATGCGGTGGCCGCAGCGCCTCCAACAATGACAGCAGCGCAACCTTGCAGGGTTATTGCGGTGAGTAAAAGATAGAAAACGGTGGAAATTTTAATCTGCATAGTTTCCTCTGATGGTTATCGAGATCGTGTGGTGAGGCATATGTCCAAAGATTACTGTTTTTTTTAAATCAAATGTCGAGACAGTTGTGTGCAACTGATTTTTTTAGGTTTAACTACCCAGCAGTTGTTGGTCTACCAGGTCGCACAAACAGTGAATAATCAACAGGTGTGTCTCCTGAATACGAGCCGTAACATTCGCTGGAACCCGAATTTCGACATCCCCGGGTGCCAGGAGTTTCGCCAGTTCGCCGCCATCTTTACCGGTCAGGGCCACTACCGCCATTTCGCGTTCGTGTGCTGATTGTACAGCATGATTGACATTACTCGAATTGCCACTGGTAGAGATCGCCAATAGCAGGTCATTGGGTTGTCCCAGCGCTTCGATCTGTCGGGAAAAGATCAAAGAAAAATCGTAGTCATTACTGATTGAGGTCACAGTTGAGCTATCGGTGGTCAAGGCGATGGCTGGCAATCCAGGTCTTTCGCGTTCATAGCGGTTGAGCATTTCCGATGAGAAGTGTTGGGCGTCTCCGGCTGAGCCGCCATTACCACAACTCAAGACCTTATTGCCTTCAAGCAGTCGGTCGAATATCAGCCTTGCTCCATCTGAGATAGGTTGAGTCAAAAGAGGCAGTGCCTCGATCTTAGTCTGAATGCTCTGATTAAAAAGGGTCTGGATGCGTTCTTGGTCTTGCATCGTATTACATCGCCTTGTGATGGTTCTGGTAAGAGTTGATTTGATCGTGTTTCATTTAGTGTTAACAGGCCCTAATATAGAATAACTTTAATGTAGATCACCAACTACTTTGGATGGCATCTTTAATCCAGGTCAAACGGGGTTTGCCGGAACCGTGCAGGGCGACCACATCAAATCGGCAGGGTTGATCGTTTTGCATCTTTTGTAAATAGAGGTTGGCTGCAGCCAGAAGTTTGCGTTGCTTGCTTGTGGTAACACTTTCCAAAGCTGAACCAAAATCTTTCGATTGGCGATAACGTACTTCTACAAATACCAGCGTCTCCCGTTCCTGCATGATGAGGTCAATCTCTCCTGACTTACAGCGAAAGTTGCGCGTTACCAGCTTGAGTCCATGACGGCTCAAGTAGTCAAGTGCTTGCTGTTCAGCCCTGTCACCTTGCTGGAGATGATCAGCTTTCATCTGACCTGGGCTGGTTGAGACAGATCATGATCTGATACTGGTGGCAGTTCAGGGTTGATCGGCTCAGGGTCGTCCATATCATCATCCAATGATATGGTATTCATCGGCATCTGAATACGGGGTGCATAGCCACTGATGCGAGCTTTTCCCTGTTCCATATCGGCCCATGCCAAGAGCCGGTGAAGACGGTTATTCTTATCCAGATAGATTGTGCCGCTTTGACCATTGAACAACTTGCCGGGTTGCTGCTGCATGGATTGCAGCTGTGAAAGCAGATTGTAACTGTCGATACCCATCGCATAGAGTCTGGCATAGCGACCTCTGACACCGGGAATCAACTGTTCAAGACGTTTGCGGGAGAGGGCGCCTCCATGACTCTCTTCGAGCAGCCAGGGGGTATCGACAAAACTGATCTTGCCCAGGTCGCGATCGAGATCGGGCTGTTCAACGCCGGTGTAGATATGAGAGGTGGCCATAATGGGCAGGTTACCGGCGCGAAAAAACTTAAGCTGTGGTCTTATCTGTCTGGCTTTCTGCGGACGAGCGGCTAAAAAGATAAAGTCTGCATCCTCTCGAGTACGGGGTTCTGTCTCCAGTTTTCTGGCAAGCATATTGGACACAGCACGTATACGGGCTTGGCTTTCATTGATGTTGAGCAGCATACGAATCGGTATAGAGAAATCGTTTTCCTGTGGGTCGTATCTCTGGCTTTCGACTATCTCTCCCCCCAGGGTTTCCCAGCGCAGACGGAAGCTGTTCTCGAGGCGGCTGCCCCAATTGTTTGACGGGGTCAGAATGAGCGCTGTCCTATGTCCTTCGAGCCAGGCCCTCTCAGCAATCTGATCGGCTTCATCCTCTGGTGCGAGGCCGAATTGAAATAGATTGGGGTTGATCTCGTAGCTGCTCTCCTCAATCTGATTGAGGGCCAGTATGGGGATGTCCAGTAACTCGAGATTGGAGAGCATCTTCACCGCATCTTTATTCAGCGGGCCGACAATCATCTGAGCACCACCCAGGATGGCTTGTTGATAGATATTGAGTGTGCTTTGCAGTTCACTGCTGTCATAGAATTGCAGCTTCGGGCGATATTCCGATGGCTGCTGATACCAAGCCGCCATTAAGCCATCCCGTACAGCAGCCGCGACTTTGGCGTAGGGGCCACTGTGCGGCAGTATGATGGCGATATGGTCGTCTGGGCTGAGTCCCTGTAGCTCCAGGTAACCTGCAAGCAGGGTCTGCAGAGCCGGATGTTCGGGAAAGCGCTCACGCCAACCGGCCAGACTATTGCTCAGTACTTCCGGATCTGGCGTCTGCTCTTTGATGACTTTTGCCAGTTCCATCCAGCCTATCAGGGTGGCTGGTGGTTGAGGTTGCAGCAGGGTCAGTGCGGTATCGGTCATGGTAGACAGGGTCTGAACCAGTAACTCCTGTACTGCCTGACGCTGCTCCAGGTCATCTTCGAAGAGTTTATCGAGCACATCAAGCTCACGGGCACTCTCCAGCAGATTACCGGATAGACGAAAGATCTCGGCCATATTGCGATGGTAGTGTTGCCGTAATGCAAGTGGTGCATCGGGGCTGGGTTCTGGTTGCATCAGATCCAGCGCTTGTTCGATGTCACCCTGTAAAACCGCCAGTTCAGTACGAACCATTCTCAGTTTTAAGTTGAAATCCGGATCACTGTCAGATGGGAGAAGCTGCTTTACAAGCAGTAGACTGCGCTCCTGCTCGCCAGCCCTCAACCAATACTCTGCAGCCTCCAGCATCAGCTGTTCACGCAGTGGGGAGTCACTTTCAACAGCATAAGCCTCCAAAGCCATTGCAGCAGCAGTGTAGTCCCCAAATTCTACAAATGAGTCAATTTGCAGCCTCAGCTCAGAAGATAGTTGCTGGGATTCAGGTATCGTCTGTTTGGTGACCGTGGTACAGCCCATCTGAAACAGTAGGGTTAAGATCAGTAAAAGGGCAATGTGACGGATGATATGCATAGCTCAGTATCTGTGGCAGGATTCGGTATAATCAACCCGGCAACATAATAGATTGCTTTCAGGGCTTCAAGAACGGTCTCAAATCTAAAGACCTGGCTAATTGGCAAGGGTAACCTCCCTGCTCATCTGCCTTGTTACCTTTGAATCTAATCTATATGGTTCGCTGGGTTATATTCTAGTTTCTCACACTCGGGAAGATCTGTGTCAAAGGGCGTACTTTACGTTGTCGCAACACCAATCGGCAATCTTGATGACCTGACCCCAAGGGCGGTCGAAACCCTCAAGCAGGTTGATTTCATTGCTGCAGAGGATACCAGACATACTCGTCCCCTGTTACGTCACTATGCCATCGATACCCCGATGCGGTCCTTGCACCAGTTCAATGAACAGGCAAAATTGACCTCGCTGCTGGATGCACTGTCCGAGGGAGAGTCAATTGCTCTGGTCTCTGATGCGGGTACGCCGTTGATCAGTGATCCTGGCTTTCCTCTGGTCAGGGCCTATGCTGCTGAAGGGGGCACTATTGTACCGATACCGGGTGCGAGCGCCATGATATCGGCCCTCTCCGCAGCCGGTCTGCCAACAGATCGTTTTCTATTCGCCGGTTTTCCCCCTAGAACCCAGTCGCATCGAAAAAACTGGTTTCAGGATCTGGTTCGTGAAAGATCGACCCTGGTGTTTTATGAATCGAGTCATCGAGTGGTTGATTCTCTGGCGGACATGGTGTCTGTTTTTGGTTCAGAGAGGGAAGCTGTGATTGCTCGGGAATTGACGAAGACTTATGAGACTTTTATCAGGGGGAGTCTGAATTCAATTTTACAGACTTTGCAACAGGATGAGGATCAAAGAAAGGGTGAGTTTGTCATTCTGATTGCTGGAGAGAGTGTTGCATCCCAGACACGGGTCGAAGTGGATGTAGAACAAATGCTGATCACATTATTAGCGGAACTACCGCTCAAACAAGCCGTTTCCTTGGCAGTGGCGATTACCGGCGAGAAAAAAAATAAACTATATAATCAAGCGCTTAAGTTGTCTCATGCCTAAGATGTGAAATGTTACCAGGTCAAAAGTGAGATTTTGGACGATAATTGGACTAAATAACTGTTACTTTTATCTGACATGATGCGCTCACCACACTATTTCACAATCTTGCTCCTCTTGGTTCTGAGTCCTTACTGCCTGGCAGCAGAGAGTGAGGTTGAGTTCACGCCATTTGTCGGATATCGCTTCGGCGGCACTTTGGATGATAACCAAACAGGTCGTGCATGGGATTTTGATGAGTCGTCAGATTGGGGCTTTACTCTGAGCCAGCCGGCCTCAAAAACAACCCGCTACGAATTTCTCTACAGTCATCAGGGCACTTCGCTGGCCGACAGCACCGATCCGGACAACGCCTTCGATCTGGACGTACACTACCTCCACATGGGGGGTACTGTGGATGTCTACCAGAATCGCTTTACCCCCTATTTCTCCGGAGGTCTTGGTATGACCTATATGCAACCGGAGCAGGCAGGATTCGAGAACAAGACCCGCTTTTCCCTGAGTGTCGGCGGTGGTTTGAAGTGGTATCCCACAGAGCGTCTGGGTATTCGTTTTGAACTGCGTGGTTACAGCACCCTGGTTAATTCCAATAGCAGCCTATTCTGTGACGGGGGGTGTGAGCTACAGATCAGTGGTGATGCCTTTCCTCAGTTTGAAACCAATCTGGGTCTGATCTTTCGTTTCTGAACCTCTCGTTTACCCAGCAACGTAAATAACCGGGGCCGAAAGGCCCCGGTAGAGAGGTTTAATGCCTGACTTCGATCCGTTTAGGATGTTTGTCCTCTGTCTTCGGAATGGTTATCTCGATCACGCCGTCATTCCCGCTTGCCTCAATGGCTTCTGCATCGGTATTTTCCGGAAGTGAAAACCGCCGATAGAAGATACCGTGTGAACGTTCTACACGCCTGAAATCATCCCTCTCTTCAGTCTCTTCGAACTTACGTTCTCCACGAATGCTCAGCACACCATTGTCCATGGTAATTTCGATATCTTCCGGTTTTACACCAGGAATATCTGCGCGGATGAGATAGCGATCCGTCTCTTCTTTGATATCGACAGCAGGCGCCCAATCGCCACCTACCACATGGGAGGTCTCTTCATCTCGTTGATGCAGTGGATGGAACATCCGGTCCATATCCTGACGCCAATCATCAAGTGAACGCCAGGGGTCATATCGTGTGATATTCATGATTTACCTCCTTTCCAAACGCGCTTCACATAGGAGCTGGCATCTCATAAATATGATGAGAATTTTAGCCATCTCCTAATTTGAATATGGTTCTTTTGAGGGGGATTTTCAAGCCTGGAAGAGGCTTATTTTCGATCGGTTTAGGTGTTTTGTAACTATCTGTATTGTATGTAAAAAAATGAGCTATTTCAGGGGGCTTTTACGGCCTCTTCCATGTGCTGATTTGCGCTTTTTTTGGATCGGCCTGGATGGTCTGTCAGCAGCGCGGTTACGACTCGGTTTTGCCTGTTTCCCACCCCTTCCTTCAGGGGAGGGTTGCCAACTGGGAACCAGGTGTTTTTTGCCATTTCCGATCAGGTCACTACGCCCCATGCTGGCCAGAGCATCACGCAGCAGTGGCCAGTTTTTAGGGTCGTGGTAACGCAAAAAGGCTTTATGCAAGCGTCGTTGCTTCAAGCCTTTGACAACACTCACTTTGCCCTTGTTGGGTGCAATCTTCTGTAACGGGTTTCTGCCGGTATGGTACATCGCAGACGCGATTGCCAGCGGTGTAGGTAAGAAGGCCTGAACCTGATCTGGACGAAAATTATTTTGTTTCAGCCACAGGGCCAGGTTAAGCATATCCTGATCACTGGTTCCTGGATGAGCTGCAATGAAATAGGGGATCAGATATTGCTCTTTACCCGCCTCGGCAGAATATTTATCAAACAGCTTTTTAAACTTCTCATAGCTCTCTATGCCCGGCTTCATCATCTTGCTCAGAGGTGATGATTCGGTGTGTTCCGGTGCAATTTTCAGGTATCCGCCAACGTGGTGTGTGACCAGCTCCCGGATATAGTCAGGTGAGCGCACTGCAAGGTCATAGCGCAATCCTGAGGCGATGAATATACGTTTGATCCCTGGTAGTTTGCGTGAGCGACGATAGAGATTGATCAGTGGTTTATGATCGGTATTGAGGTTAGGACAGATACCCGGAAATACACAGGATAGACGTCGGCAGGCAGCTTCAATCTTCTTATCTTTACAGGCCAGTCGATACATATTCGCAGTGGGGCCGCCCAGGTCTGAGATATGACCGGTGAAGCCAGGTACCTGGTCCCGGATTGTCTCCACCTCACGAATAATAGAGTCTTCAGAACGGCTCTGAATGATTCTGCCTTCATGTTCGGTGATGGAGCAGAAGGTACACCCGCCAAAACAGCCCCGCATAATGTTCACCGAGTGGCGGATCATCTCCCAGGCAGGATTTTTGGCATCCTCATAGGCTGGATGTGGTGTTCTGGTATAGGGCAGTTCATAGACTCTGTCCAACTCCTCTGTGGTCAGAGGAATAGGTGGTGGGTTGAGCCAGACATCTCTTTTGCCATGTTGCTGTACCAGAGCCCGGGCGTTACCCGGATTGGTTTCAAGGTGAAACACTCTGGATGCGTGTGCGTAGATGATTTCGTCTTTGACCACCTGATCGTAGGAGGGCAGGCGCACTACGGTTCGTCGACGATCCAGATGACGCGGCCTTGTATGTGGCGTGAAAGTTATCTTCTGGTCGCACTTCAGAGTGTGCTGATAGGGGTCGGGATGCATGGGCTTCGGGCCTGGAGCGTCCAATTCAGAAGAGTCGATCTGATACCAGTCTTGCGGTATGCTCTGGCACATAAAACCGGTACCCCTGAGATCGGTTATCTGATCGATTTTTTCTCCTTTTGCCAATCGGTGTGCTACATCGACTATGGCTCTTTCCGCATTGCCGTAGATCAACATGTCGGCCTTTGAGTCGGGCAGTACCGAACGTCGTACCTTGTCTGACCAGTAGTCGTAGTGGGCGATGCGACGTAAGCTGGCTTCAATGCCACCGATGATTACCGGTACCCCCTTAAAGGCTTCCCTGGCTCTCTGGGCATAGACGATGACTGAGCGGTCTGGGCGTTTGCCGGCTTCGCCGTTTGGTGTATAGGCGTCATCACTGCGGATGCGACGATCGGCAGTATAGCGATTGACCATCGAGTCCATGTTTCCGGCAGTGATACCGAAAAACAGGTTTGGCCGCCCCAGGCTTCTGAAGGCATCCGCACTACTCCAGTTCGGTTGGGCGATGATACCGACCCGAAACCCCTGAGCTTCCAGTAGTCGACCGATCAGGGCCATGCCAAAGCTTGGATGGTCAACATAGGCGTCACCAGTGACCAGAATGACGTCACAACTGTCCCAGCCCAGATCATCCATCTCCTCTCGGCTCATAGGCAATACCGGAGCAACGCCAAAACGGGCGGCCCAATATGGACGGTGGGAGAAGATGTTGGCAGGCTGTGTCATTGATCTTTGATTATACATTGCTTCACTACTGACCCGCTAACTCCCTCAACCTCTGGGTGGTTTTGTAATGGCAGGCAAGTAGTGATTTATGAGTAATTGTCTGAAGCGATCTATTGCATATCGAAATCAGGTTATAGTTAGTTATCATGATTACACGAAAATATCGCTATCTGATCGCACTTGCCCGGGAGAGACACTTTGGTAGAGCTGCAGCTGCCTGTCATGTCTCGCCTTCGACGCTCTCCGCAGCTATCCGGGATATTGAAGAGACTCTGGGTGTCAGCGTTGTCGAACGGGGCAAGCAATATACCGGTCTAACCCCTGAGGGTGAGATCGTAGTGGAGTATGCCCAGCGTGTTGCTGCACAGGTCGACGATCTGAGACAGGAGTTGGCCAGTTTGCGAGATGATTTAAGCGGGCGTCTCAGGTTGGGTGTCATTCCAACCGCAATGACCGCTGTTGCCGGTTTGACTTCAGCTTTCTGTCGTCGACACAGTGGTGTAACTGTTGAAGTACTTTCGCTGACCAATGATGAGATTCTGGAGCGTTTGCACCATTTTGAACTCGATGCCGGAGTAGGTTATCTGAGCTCATTCAACGACAATTCACTGGTGACCGTCCCCTTGTGGTGTGAACATCATGTTCTGTTGACCGCAGAGGAGGGACCCTTTGCAGATTATGCCACTGTAACCTGGCGGGATGCCGCAACAACACCGCTCTGTCTGTTGACCCCGGACATGATGAACCGACAGACCATTGATGCTGTTTTCAAGCAAGTGGGTGCGGTGGTATCACCCACCCTGGAGACCAATTCAATTCTTACCATATTGGCCCATGTGGGCACTGGACAGTGGTCTTCAATTATTCCCCGCAGTGTATTGGAGCAGGTTGGAACACCTGATGGAGTGGTGGCGGTAGAGTTAGTAGAACCACAGGTTGACTGGGCAACAGGATTGGTGACACTCGCCCGTGACCCATCTCCACCAATGGTGCGGGAAATTCTGCGTCAGGCAGAAAGATTGGTTGAGTCGTTCGCTCCAGTCGAATAGGTGTTCGAAAAATCTCTCTTTGCTTTATGGGCTTTCAGGTCTAGAAAGTGGGGTTATGAAATATGAAAACAAACCTCATCTCGATGAACTGATCAAAACCTTCCGCCACAAACCTGGCGCCCTGTTGCCGTTGCTGCATGAAATCCAGGAAGCTCAGGGTTATATCCCAACCGAGGCTGTGCCTGCCATTGCTCAGGGGCTTAATCTCTCCCGGGCAGAAGTCCATGGCGTGATCAGCTACTACCACCACTTCCGTACCACAGAGCCTGCCCGAAATGTGATTCGATTATGCCGTGCCGAGGCATGTCAGGCTCGTGGTGGGGAGGCATTGGCTGCCCATGCAGAAGTTGCGATAGAGGGCCGGGATCTGACATTGGAGCCGGTTTACTGTCTGGGACTTTGTGCCAGTGGACCGGCGATGCAGATCGATGAGACTGATCTGCATGCCCGTCTCTCAGTGGAAAAATTCGATGCCCTGATCGCTGGGCTGGAGGGTGAGGTATGAGCACGACTCTCTATCTGCCAGGTGATGCAAATGCCCTGGCTCTGGGTGCCGATCAGGTAGCCGAAGCCATTGTTAATCAAGCCAGACAACTTGGTATCGAGATCCGCTTGGTGCGTAACGGCTCTCGTGGTCTCTTCTGGTTGGAACCCCTGCTGGAAGTGGAAACCCCAAAAGGCCGGATTGCCTATGGTCCGGTGGACGTTGCCGATGTTCCGGGATTGTTTAAAGCCGGTTTGGTAGAGTGTGGGGATCATCCGCGCTGTCTTGGTCCAACAGAGGCAATTCCCTACCTGGCTCGGCAGAAACGGGTCAGTATGAGTCGCGTCGGAGTAGTGGATCCTCGCTCTTTGGAAGATTATCTGGCTCATGGCGGTGGCGAAGGTTTGATGCGTGCTCGCTCGATGGCTGCTGATGAGATCGTTAAGGAGGTGACCGATTCCGGTTTGCGAGGGCGAGGTGGTGCCGCTTTTCCCACTGGTATCAAGTGGAACACCGTACTCAATACCGCAGCGGATCAGAAGTACATTGTCTGTAATGCA
The DNA here is from genome assembly GCA_040506705.1 of Candidatus Thiodiazotropha sp. 6PLUC1. Taxonomy (GTDB): domain Bacteria; phylum Pseudomonadota; class Gammaproteobacteria; order Chromatiales; family Chromatiaceae; genus Thiodiazotropha. The sequence goes on along the minus strand of JBEVWG010000071.1, from coordinate 25,165 downwards.
GATGAAGGTGACTCCGGCACTTTTGCCGATCGGCTGCTGATGGAGGGTGATCCGTTTGCGCTTTTTGAAGGCATGGCCATTGCTGGTCTTGCCGTGGGTGCTTCACAAGGCTACATTTATGTACGCTCTGAGTATCCCCATGCTGCAGCCATATTGGAACATGCACTATCGAGGGCCAGTGATTGGCTCGATGGGTTCCACATCGAATTGCGTAAGGCGGCTGGCTCCTATGTCTGCGGAGAAGAGACAGCTTTGCTTGAGAGCATCGAGGGTCGCCGTGGCATTGTGCGTAATAAGCCGCCGCTACCGGCTATCGATGGCTTGTTCGGCAAACCAACGGTGATCAACAACGTCATCAGTCTAATCAGTGTGCCGGATATTCTTGCCAAGGGTGCCGCCTTCTACCATGCCTATGGTGTGGGTCGTTCTCGAGGTACGCTGCCGTTCCAGCTTGCGGGCAACCTTAAATATGGTGGGCTGGTGGAAGTTCCCTTTGGCCTGACGTTACGCGAACTGCTCTACGAGTTTGGCGGAGGTTCTGATTCAGGAAGACCCTTGCGTGCTGTTCAGGTGGGTGGCCCGCTTGGCGCCTACATGCCTGAATCCCAGTTTGATACCCCCCTATGTTACGAGGCTTTTACAGACGTTGGTGCGGTGCTTGGTCATGGCGGGATCGTGGCTTTTGACGACACAGTGGATATGGTTGGTCAGGCCCACTATGCGATGAAATTCTGCGCTGAAGAGTCTTGTGGAAAGTGTACGCCATGCAGAATCGGCTCAACCCGTGGCATGGAGGTGATTGAGCAGATCCGCGATGGTGATGTCACTCAGATTGAGTTGTTGCGCAGCCTGTGTGACACCATGCTTGATGGCTCGATGTGTGCCATGGGCGGCATGACCCCCTATCCAGTGCTCTCTGCACTAAACCATTTTGCGGAGGATTTTCAGTGAAACCGATCGATTACGGCACACCGGCGGTAAACGTCGAAGCAGAAGTAACCCTGGAGATCGATGGCGTATCTGTCACTGTACCCGAAGGTACAACTGTGATGCGCGCAGCTGTCTCAGCGGGTGTGATGATTCCCAAGTTGTGCGCAACTGACACTCTGAAACCATTTGGATCCTGTCGGCTCTGCCTGGTTGAGATCGAAGGGCGACGTGGCCATCCTGCATCCTGCACCACCCCTGCAGAAGAGGGCATGCAGGTGACTACTCAGACGCCACGTTTGGCAGAGTTGCGGCGAAATATTATGGAGTTGTATATCTCCGATCATCCTCTCGACTGCCTCACTTGTGCGGCCAACGGTGACTGTGAACTTCAAACCACAGCAGGTGTCGTTGGTTTACGTGAGGTGCGATACGGCTTTAGTGGTGCCAACCATTTCACTGAAACGGTGAAAGATGACTCCAATCCCTACTTTAGTTTTGATCCGGCTAAGTGCATCGTTTGCAACCGCTGTGTGCGGGCCTGTGAGGAGTTGCAGGGAAGCTTTGCCTTGACCATTTCAGGGCGTGGTTTCGACTCCCGGGTAACAGCAGGTCAGGGTGAATCATTCATGGCATCTGAATGTGTCTCCTGTGGTGCCTGTGTCAATGCCTGTCCAACGGCTACTCTGATCGACAAGCGTGTGGTTGAGCACGGGCTGGCTGAGCATAGTATCTCCACCACCTGCGCTTACTGTGGCGTTGGCTGTGGTTTAGAAGCAGAGATGCAGGGGGATCAAGTCGTCCGAATGACCCCCTCAAAATCGACACAAGCCAATGAAGGCCATGCCTGTGTCAAAGGGCGCTTTGCCTGGGGCTATGCAACCCATCCTGACCGCATCACCCAACCAATGATACGTGCCGATATATCAGATCCCTGGCGGCAGGTTTCATGGGAAGAAGCATTAGACTATGCCGCCTCTGAGTTTCGTCGCATTCAAATGGAACATGGTCAGAATGCGATTGGGGCATTGGTCTCGAGTCGCTGTACCAATGAAGAGGATTACTTGGTGCAGAAGTTGGTACGTACAGCTTTTGGTAACAATAATGTGGATACCTGTGCGCGGGTCTGCCACTCTCCAACAGGTTATGGTCTAGGCCAAACCTTTGGTACCTCTGCAGGCACCCAAACCTTTAAGTCTGTGGAGCAGGCCGATGTGATTATGGTCATCGGTGCTAATCCTGCTGCTGCTCATCCGGTGTTTGGTTCACGAATTCGTCAGCGGGTACGACAGGGCGCAAAACTGATTGTTATCGATCCCCGAGAGACTGAGATGGTGGATGCGCCTCATGCAGGCGCACATCACCATCTAAAACTCCGGCCTGGCACCAATGTGGCGTTGCTTACCGCCCTTGCCCATGTGGTTGTTGTTGAGGCGTTGCTGGATGAAGCCTTTATTGAGTCCCGCTGCGAGTCTGAAACCTTCGCTTACTGGCAAGCCTTCGTCTCTCGTCAAGAGAACTCTCCAGAAGCATTGTCCAATGAGATAGGGGTATCAGCGATAGAGCTTCGTGAAGCCGCAAGGGCTTATGCCAAGGCTGGCAATGCAGCCATCTACTATGGTCTTGGCGTCACTGAACATGCTCAGGGTTCCACTGCGGTGATTGCCATTGCCAACCTGGCCATGGCTACCGGTAATGTAGGTCGTGAAGGGGTGGGGGTGAATCCCCTGCGGGGTCAGAATAATGTACAGGGCTCCTGTGACATGGGCAGCTTTCCCCATGAGCTGCCTGGTTATCGCCATGTATCTGATAAAGCGACCCGTACCCTCTTTGAACGAGCTTGGGGTGTCAATCTGCAGTCCGAGCCTGGTCTGCGTATTCCCAATATGTTGGAAGCAGCTCTCGATGGTTCTTTTCTTGGTCTCTATTGTCAGGGAGAGGATCCGGTTCAATCAGATCCAAACACCCAGCATGTCCAGGCGGCATTGAAATCGATGGAGTGTGTCGTGGTGCAGGATCTGTTCCTCAACGAGACTGCGAAGTATGCACATATCTTCCTGCCCGGCGCCTCTTTCCTGGAAAAAGAGGGTACTTTCACCAATGCTGAGCGGCGCATTTCTCGTGTACGACAAGTAATGCCACCACTCTCTGGTAAGGCTGATTGGGAAGTGACTATGGGCCTGGCCAATGCTCTGGGTTATAAAATGCACTACAACCATCCAACAGAGATCATGGATGAGATAGCCTCTTTAACCCCGACCTTTTCCAGAGTGAGTTATGAAAAGCTGGATAGAATCGGCAGTATTCAATGGCCCTGTAATGAGCTGGCCCCAGAGGGGACAGCAACCATGCACACAGAGGGTTTTGTTCGGGGCAAGGGACGTTTCATGATAACCCAGTACATACCCACAGATGAGAAGATCACACCGCGATTTCCACTCTTACTAACCACAGGCCGGGTACTCTCCCAATACAATGTGGGTGCACAGACAAGGCGTACCGAGAACAACCGCTTCTTCCCTGAAGATCTTTTGGAGATTCACCCACAAGATGCAGAGGATCGTGGTATTCGGGAGGGTGACTGGGTTGGTATTCAATCCCGTAGTGGTGACACAGTCCTTCGGGCCGCTCTGACTGAGCGGGTGCAACCGGGTATCTGCTATACCACTTTCCACTTCCCGGAGAGTGGTGCAAATGTAATTACCACTGACAATTCGGATTGGGCCACCAACTGTCCTGAGTACAAGGTAACAGCAGTACAACTGGTCAGGGTTGATCAACCATCGGTATGGCAGCAGAGAAATACCGATCACGATAGTGAACAGCGTCGACTACTATCGGGAGCTGAAACGAGATGAAGCAGCAGTCCGAATTCAAAGTAATGCGACCGGGTAGGCCAATGGTTACCGATAATATCGCCGAAGAGGTACCTGTAGCCTTGGAGTATAACGGCATCTCACACGCCGTGATGCTGGCAACACCTGTTGATCTGGAGGATTTTGCACTGGGGTTCAGTCTCAGTGAGGGTATTGTGAATCGTCCCGGAGAGCTCTACGACATCGAAGTTGAGGAGACCCGTGAAGGCATAGTGATGCGATTGGAAGTTGCAGCTGAGGCATTCTTTAAACTGAAGCAACGTCGACGCACTCTGACGGGACGCACAGGGTGTGGCTTGTGTGGTACAGAGAGTCTTTCTCAAGTGACGCGTGACCTGCCAGCAGTCAATAGCAGTGCTTCACTCAGCTTTAATGCACTACTTGAAGCTGTAACCCGCTTACCGGCAGAGCAGTGGTTGCAGCAGGCAACTGGTGCAGTTCATGCGGCTTGCCATATCTCCGCAGATGGCGCCATCAATCATGTCAGGGAAGATGTTGGTCGCCACAATGCCCTGGATAAAACCCTGGGTAGTCTCGCGCGTCAGCAGCAGGTTAAGGATGGCGGTTTGTTGGTGACCAGTCGCGCCAGTTTCGAAATGGTGCAAAAGACAGCTGCACTTGGTTATAGCCTGTTGGCCGCAGTGTCAGCCCCAACTGCGGCAGCAGTTCGTTTGGCAGAGTCTCTAAATCTGACACTGATTGGTTTTCTGCGTGGAGATGATTGTGTGCTCTATACCCATGGTTCAAACCTCACTCTTGATTACCCTCATAGTATTACTGATCGGGGTTATTCATTGATGGAGAAAATCGCATGAATGCAAACAACCTGATCAAAATGGCCAACCAGATTGGTGACTTTTTTGAAGCAATGCCTGATCCGGAACAGGCCGCTAAAGATGTGGCCGTTCACATGCTGCGATTCTGGGAACCGCGAATGAGATCCGGTTTGCTCGACTATATCGATACTTCAGGGGATGAAGTATTGAAACCTATAGTACGCGAAGCCTTGCCAATGATAAGAGATGAGAATGTAGCTGCAGAAGATTCCTGAACTCACCCATCATAAAGAGATGTGGTCGATGAGTCAGTGTTTAGCAGAAAAAATAATCAGGCCAGATTCCCAAATCACTAATGCAGCTTGTTCACTTTTAAAAGCACTGCGAGTGCTGCAAGCGCAGTCTTTTCTTCCTTACTGATCTTATTTCCGAAGATACCGAGGAAACCACCGGATGACTCGGCAACCGCTTTGCCGAACTGCAACAGAGATAATTTGAATTGCATAGCCTCATCATCACTTAATTTTAAATCAACAGCCTTTGCAATTTTCTCGATCACAGACTTAGGGTCTACTTCGCCATGCAGTACATCCTTCGTCAGAGACTCCATATTTGGGATAACCTCAATCATCACGTGTTGCATCATCGCACTATCTCCGGCTATACCCTTTAACAACTCCTTGTGAAAACTGACAACTTCTTTTCTATCTATCGTTCCATCGGCACCAGCAACCAGGGCGAAGACGACGATTGGTGAATATAGGATGTAGTTCCACTCATCATTTGAGAATTGAGCCTTATAACCACTATCTTGACTGCTACTCTTTTCCGCATCAGGTTGTTCAAAATCGCTCATAAGTTATTCATAGATAATTGGCCATAAACTCTTCAGCTTAGTGATTGCTGGATTGAATGGTCTGGATTAAGGTTTGGCAGATTGTTTCTGGCTTCTTCACTACCACTCGATTTTTGTCGTTTCCACACTATCAGAGTTGGACGTATCTCATGTTTGAAGGCCTCCTTCCATTGATTAAAGTCCAGATCATTGTGTCCGTAGATGGCCTGTTCAAGTTCATGGATAAGATACTTGATCTTGCCTGGATCTGCTTTTGGATGAAAGTCGAGGATATGTTCAGCAATGATACTGTAGGGTGCATTAGTCGGTAACCCAAGATGTTTGTTGGCCAGAAAACGCAGGGTATAGCCCCATACCTCCGGGTCGCTCTCTTCATCGACAAATCTAACACAGAAAAAGAATCGAACGGACAGGGGGAGTGCTCCTACAAGTTTACGACGCCAGCGATGCCACCTTGCTACAGGGTTAAGAACAGCAGTGGTTGCCCGTAGTTTATCCTTTAGTGGTGAAAATGCCGGTGCCATACGGCGCATTGGATCTTTTAGAAAAACTACCAGAGGTTCCAATGGAGAAGATTGGTCATCACTCTTATTACGATGGGTGAACCATAGCGCCATCCAATATCCAAAAATAATTCCGAACACCACGGCCAGAGGAATCCAGAAAGCCGCTGAGGTTCCAGAGGGAAACAATGAAGCTTCAGATGAAAACAGGCCGTTATCCTTCCGCGTACCGCTGACAGCAATCGGATGCAGTGGCACCGAGGCACGTTGTGGCATCTCTGTTCTGGTATTCCACCAGTTGATACTCATTTGAGGTAATTTCAGATCTCCACCAAATTGAGGCACCAAAGTGAAGCTTTCAATTCGACGACCAATGATCCTATTGGATTTTTTTTCCAGATAGGTGTCTGTTTGGTTGCTGTCCCGATAGACACGAAATGCATCACTATTCAGCTGTTGTTCAAGGCTAGGGAGTTTGTTTCCGGACAGCCCAATGGCAGTTAACTCAGTTGTGATCGGTAGGGGTTTGCCTGCAGCAGCTTTAATATTCTCAGGAAACTTGACCTTCAGTGTCAGTTGTTCCAGTGGCAGCCAGGGAGTACTTGTCGGGTCAGCTTCGCGCACAGTGAAATCAATTGGGTCAGCCATTTTAGCTTCAAACGCTCTGTTACTGCGTTGGTAGCCGACAATCTGCTCCTCACCTGTGACTCGGATTGCGGGGATTAGAAATTTTCCAGGTTTGAGCGGAGTGATTTCATAGTAGAAGTCGTTGACTATCTGCCGCTTCCCTTTGATTGTGCGTGAGTAGGTTACAGGTCCCTCTTTCAGGTTGAGAACGAAATTGCTGATTTGAGGAATATGTGGCGTGGTTGTGCGCAAATTGTTTTGGCTGATGACGCTCAGCTTGAACATCACACTCTGTTGAGTATAGGGAGCGTCTGTGGAAATCTTGGTCTCAATAAAGGGCTTTGTTAGCTGGGTATTGTAGTAACCGGGGGGGGAGTAGGTTTGTCTCCGCTGAGCAGGCCAGTTTGTGCCATAGGGGGTATTTGGCCGCTGCCCTGTGCTTGGCGCGCCTGCTTGTTGTTTGCCTGGCTGTGGGTAGTTCCACTGGCCGGGAGCCGGGCTCTGCCAATAGGGTTGACCTGGGTACTGATTGGCGTGCAGGTGACTCGACAGGGTCATCAGTGCAAGAGAGGCAAGGGTGATGGATTTTAGTGACCTGTTAGCGAGGTCGATCGATTTGAAGCGCCCAATAATGAGCTTGATCGAGGTTAGGGTCACAGCCAAAGGCTGATTTACTTGGTAAGATCCATAATGTCGAGCAGTTGAATTTTTCTTGGCAGCACTCATGTTATTGAATTGCCAGTTGAATTTGATATCAATAATGCCTCCCGATAGTCCTACCAGGGCCTGGTTTCTCTGTCTCGTCCACCACGACTGCGTAGGTACTTATATTCTTCTAGTTTGAACTGCTGCTGCATCAATTGTGTTGGGTCGCCTTCAACCTGGTCTAACCACTGCTCCATCAATGGGTTTTTTCCAGTTAAGCGTCCACCTTCATCTTTACCACCATCTGTTTCAGACTGCCCCTCCTCAGATTGGGGCAGATTGCTTTGGTCCACCTGATCCACGGCATCTGAGCGTAGTTGATCATCTGGATCTATATTTCGTTCTCCTGAATCTTGATCCAGCCTGCTGGGTGATGATTCAGTCTGCTGCTCTTCCTGATCCTGAGATTTGAGATTAGCAGACATTTCATCACTCTGTTGTGGGTCATCCGATTTAGAGTTTTCTTCCTGCTCCTGGCCCTTTTCTCTCTGCTGCTCTTCATCAGTGCCTTGTTCGGACTGTTGATCCTGGTTCTCATCACTTTCAGAGGATTCTTCTTTTTCTTCAGTAGTGCCCTGTTCGGACTCTTGTTCCTGGGTTTGGTTACTCTCAGAAGATTGATCCTGTTCATCAGTAGAGCCGCTATCGCTTTTCTGCTCTTGTTCTTTCTCCTGCTCTCCCTGCTCAGCGTCTTCTGATTCGCCCTCGCTGCCGCTCGACTCTTGCTCCTGCTGTTCGCCTGTTTCAGATGACTCTTCCTGCTCTTCCGATTCTGAGTCTCCAGACTCCTTCTGCTCCTGCTCTTGCTCTTGCTCTTGCTCTTGCTCCTGCTCCTGCTCCTGCTCCTGCTCTTGCTCCTGCTCCTGCTCCTGCTCCTGCTCCTGCTCCTGCTCCTGCTCTTGCTCCTGCTCCTGCTCCTGCTCCTGCTCTTGCTCTTGCTCTTGCTCCTGCTCCTGCTCTTGCTCTTGATCCTGCTCCTGCTCTTCTTCCTCTTGCTGCTCGGCCAACTTATCTTTTGCCAGCGCTAAATTATGTCGTGCATCTTCGTGTTCCGGATCGAGCTCCAGGACTGACTCGTAGGCATCTACTGCCTGTTCATACTCTTCCAGACGATAGTGGCTATTGCCCTGGTTATAACGTGCATCAAGTTTTACTTCATCCCGTTCTGCCAGTTTGAAATCTTTGATGGCACTTTCATAGTCACCAGTACGATAGTGAGCTACTCCACGGCGATAAGCATCCTCAAAGCCCTCTGCTGCCTCATCATAGTGTCCCTGCTTATAGTTTTCGGCGGCCTGTTGCTCATGGTTTAGAAACCAATCGGCTTGGGATATGGATATTTGGAGCAGTAAAATAGTCAACAGGCAGAGTCTTTTCATGACGGAGACCTCCCTGGAGCAACTACTCGAAAGTAGGGCAGTAAAAATAACAACAGAGGAATCAGCAACCAGTAGAACTGTTCGTTCCAGACACGTGTCTTTTCCTGACTGCGGGTGGGGGTTCCTAACTCTTCACTGGCCAGGTCAAGGATGCGTCGACTATCCAGGTCGCGAAAATCGGCCTCTATGTATTGACCACCGCCAGCTTGTGCAATGTGTTGCAAGAGTGATTGGTTAAGCTTGGATTCGATGACACTCCCTTTTTGGTCTCTCAGTAAATCGCTTTGACCGACCCGTGCAGGTATAGGGCCGCCCCCGGGCGTGCCAACGCCAAGCGTGTGTAGTGCTATGCCCTGATTATTGAGCTTCTCTACTTTTTCGATGAATCCAGGTTCATCGAAATCTCCATCACTGATTAAAAGTATAGTGCGGCTGTTGTGTGAGGTATCACTGCCAAACAGTTGCTCGGCACGCTCTAACGCGGCGACCAGTCTGCTGCCCTGGAGGTTAGCCAGTTCTGATGTCACCGCTGGCAGTGCAGCGAGTATACTTTGGCTGTCTTCGGTAATCGGTGACACCACATGAGGGACTGTTGCAAAGGCGATCATGCCGATACGTATCTCATCATTCAACATCACCAGATCCTGAACTTCCTGCCGTGCTCGTGACAGACGGGATGGCGGGGTATCAGCCACATTCATGGAGCGTGAGATATCCATCAACACAACCAGATCACTGGTGGGTGAAAATGCCTCTATATCTGTGAAATCCCAACGTGGTCCAGCCAGAGCGATAACCAGCAGAATCCAAAGCAACGCCCAGCGGGTAAAACGGCTCCAGCGTTCATTGACACTCAGCTCTCTTATGCCCGCCAGGTGAGGCAGAAGATGCTCGTCGGCGTAGCGATGGAAGAGTCCCTGACGAGGACGTACCACGCTAAGGATCAACCAGGCGAACACCGGTATCAAGCCAAGCAGGGCAAACAACCATTCCGCTCTGGCAAAGTGGAAGCCGGTTTCAGGCATAGCCACCACCTTTCAACTGGCGCTGTCTCCCTTCGGGATAGACACCAAGGATCAACATCAGTACTAGCGCCGCAGTAAGGGGCCAATAGTAGAGAGGTTGTGGAACATAGACAGTGCGTGATTCTGCCTCAGTCTTTTCCAGTTCGTCGATTTTTTGGTAGATCTTTTCCAATGCTGCAGTATCTGTCGCTCTGAAGTAGGCGCCACCGCCAGCTTCCGCAATCTCCTGCATCGCTTGCTCGTTGAAATTGAGATCGCTGCGAGTCACGACACGACCGTTTTCCAGAATCGGAACACTCTTCTTATCACTGCCAACACCGATGCTGTAGATACGGATATTCTCCTCTCCAGCCAGCTCTGCTGCTTTCAAGGGTGGGATTGTACCGGCTGTGTTTTCTCCATCGGCGATCAATAGAAGCACCCTGGAGCCCTCGGGACGTTCTCTTAGTTTCTTTACACCTAAGCCCAAGGCATCGCCTATGGCAGTACCATCACCGGCAATACGTGGTATGACATCCTTTAGCAGACTATTTACCGCTTTGCGATCATAGGTTAGTGGGGAGAGGACATAAGCGCGGCTACCAAAGATAACCAGACCGATACGGTCGCCCTGTCGGCCATCAATAAACTTGGAGACCACACCTTTGATTACCTGCATCCGACTTACTTGCTTACCATCCAGGGTGAAGTCCAGGGCGTTCATCGAATGAGAGGCGTCAACCAGCAGCATCAGGTCATAGCCTTCTGTGCGGTTCTCTGTGTAAGGTTCCAGCCACTGAGGGCGCATCAGGGCTAATACCAGAAATAACCAGATCAGAGAGAGCAGACCGACATAGAGGCGCTTACTTAAAGGAACTTTTGGACGCTTGGTTTTAAAGGCAGCTTCCAAATGAGACAGACTGGGATGTAGCAGGGTGGCTTGAAGGCCTTCTACAGATTCCTTCTTGTCAGTGGCAGGGCGAAGCCACAAATATCTGACGAGAAAAGGCAAAGCCAGTAACAGAGCCATCCAGGGCCAGTGAAATTCAAACATGGCATGCTTCCTCACTGACCCAATGGATAGCTGCATCGATCAACTGCCCCAGGGCAGCTTTATCTGTACTGTAATCCGGTGGTGCATAGGGAATTTCCAGCAGCAGACGACCCTTTTCCCGCCAGGGAAAGCCTGTGGAGTCGTTACTCTGTAGCCAGTCGAGCCATGCTTCGTCAGTCAAAGATGCGGTCATTTCCCGCCCGCAGCGTGCAATGGCTATGCGTCTTAATAATTCAGAAAGATCACTCGCAATCGGTTTGACCGGTTCCCGCTTGATGCGTTTTTTGAGTGAGATCAGGCGACGTCGTGCATCCTGTTGCCACCGTCCCAGGGGATAGAGACGACGCCTATTTATCAGCCATCCAATAACGAGAAGCAACAGCAATACAACAGCTAGCACCAACCACCATCCAGGGGCGAGTGGCCACCAGGAGACTGAGTCTATGCCTCGAATGTCGCGTAGTGGATCCATTAATGTCGGCCGAAATGCTTTGCCAGGCCACGAGTTAGTGTCAGATGAATCTCTTCATTGGTGGCGATGGGTAGCAGGGTAATACCCAGGCTGTTGGATAGTGTTGTTAGCTCTTCGCGATGCTTGTTCCAGGTTTCAGAATAGCGTGCTCTGGCTTCACGGTCATTGGTGTCTATCTCAATAGCATTGCCATCAGGTCCAACAAAGGTGACCTTACCCATTTGCGGAAGATCATGGTCAGCGGGGTCGTCTACCGGTAGGAGTACCACTGTGTGGCGTTGACAGAGTCTACCCAGGGTTTGGCGCAGACCCGATATTTCACGGTTCAGATCGGCAATGACAAAGATAAGAGAGCCTATGGTTGATCCTCTATCAACTCTCTGTAACGCTTCAGATAGACAGTCCTGATTGGGCTGGTTGGGAAGCCCTTCATGGGTCAGGGCATGTAACAGACGCCATAAGGCGCGACGGTCTTTGGTCGGTGGAAAGTATTGCATGCCTTGTTTGGAATCACCGAACAACATCCCCCCAACACGGTCATGAAGACGTGAGGCGGCCCATCCCAACAATGCCGCAGCTTTGGCGCCCTGGATCGATTTAAAGGTACCGCGTGTACCAAAACTCATGTGAGGTCCGCAGTCGACGCACAGCACGACACTACGCTCCCGCTCCTCTCGGAAGATCTTCATGTGGGGTACGTTGGTGCGGGCTGTGACATTCCACTCCATGTTGCGAATATCGTCACCCTCGCGATACTCACGTACCTCCTCGAAATCGAGTCCAGTACCGCGAAATACCGAAGCATAGAGTCCGCTAAAGCTGGTGCCGACCAAATGGTGCGATGCAAGTCCGAGGGTATGCGCCTGATGGCGCAGCTCGAGTAAGTCGTCAATGTGTGGATGGAGACTCATAGTTACAGCGAGTGTTTACGCTAAGGGATTGCGACCATATCCAACAGACGGGAGAGAAAATCGTCTGTGGTAATACCTTCCGCCTCTGCTTCAAAGGTCAGCAGTATGCGATGGCGCAGGATCGCTGGAGCGACTGCCTGAATATGGTGTGGTGCTACAAATTCTTCGTCATCCAGCCAGGCTCGGGCTCGTGCACAGCGGGCCAAAGCGATACTGGCTCGGGGTGAAGCACCGAATCGGCACCAGCGTGTCAGATCATTGTCATAGGCCTTGGGGTTACGGCTGGCTTGCACCAGATCAACGATGTAGCTGTTGAGTTTTGGATCCAGATAGAGTTTGTTTACCTCCTGCCGGATTGCAAAAAGCTCTTCTTGACTGAGAGGATTACTGGGCGGCTCAGGCTTGTGTTGTTGCTGAGCATTATCGAGTTCGAGGATCTGCAACTCTTCATTTCGATTTGGGTACTCTACATTGGCCTGCATCAGAAAACGGTCAAGTTGTGCTTCTGGCAGATGGTAGGTGCCCTCCTGTTCAACAGGATTTTGTGTTGCCAGCACCATGAACAGACTGGGAAGTTGATAAGTCGTTTGGCCAACCGTTATCTGATGTTCGCCCATTGCCTCCAGAAGTGCGGACTGTACCTTTGCAGGGGCTCTATTCACCTCATCCGCCAACAGGATATTGTGGAACAGGGGGCCCTGTCGAAACTCAAACTCCCCTTTCTCATGTCGGTAAATGTCAGTGCCGATAAGGTCTGACGGAAGTAGATCAGGGGTAAATTGTATGCGGTGAAAATCTCCCTCTATACCTTCAGCCAGTGCTTTCACTGCTGTGGTCTTGGCAAGCCCTGGAAGACCTTCGATAAGGAGATGACCATCACTTATAAGACAAATCAGCATACTGTCGATAAAGCTGGTTTGTCCGATTACTCGCGAAGCCAAGTGCTCGCGTAACGGGGCAAGGACGGATGAGTTCATTAACTTCTACTACTTTAGGCTGCGTTGATTATTGTTAAGCACTTAGGTATCAGACGGCGTTGCCATCTATCCCGGCTTTATTTTTGCCTGTGCTGTGTATCAGACTATCCTGGCTATTATTTCAACAGAGTGCAAGCTCTAGAAGCACTCCTAATTATTCGATTATTAGCAACTCTTAATTCACAATTCTGATTTACTAAGATTGTTCGATAGTTATCATAGCTTAGAGCATTATTTTCTAATTTGGTTTCATGACCGCAAAAAAACAACTTCACTGGGACTATTCAGATCTTTTGTGTTCAGAGATTGCTCTCGAGCTACCTTATATAATCTGTTCACAGCAGGTTGTATCCATTGCGTCAAGTCTATTTTTAGCCATGCATCTCTCCGTGTAGAGGCTTTGAGCCTTACTTAATCCCTTGAATTAAAAGAAATATTATAAACTGTTCATTTTTTTTACGATCTAATGTCTGATCCCGAATTTGCTGGCATCAGAGGCAATTTCCAGCGGTTATCAACAATGTTATCCACAGGAGCTGTGGGTAAAACTGAAAGTTTCGTATTCAAAGGGGGTTGACGATAGTTTCTGTCTATTGTTTTCAATAAGCTCTGTAACTCACTGTAATAAAAGGAATATATAAATATTCAAAATCATTTCCTCATTCATGGGTATAATCCGCCCTCATTTTGTATGTGGACCACCCTGATGATTGAGAATCTTAGAAATATCGCCATTATCGCGCACGTCGACCATGGCAAGACCACCCTTGTAGATGAACTGCTGAAACAGTCGGGTACGCTGGGTGATCGTTTTGGCAAGGTTGAGCGAGTGATGGACTCCAATGATCAGGAGCGGGAGCGGGGTATTACTATACTCTCAAAAAACACCGCTATTCGCTGGAATGACTACCGCATCAATATTGTCGATACCCCCGGGCATGCCGATTTTGGTGGAGAAGTAGAGCGGGTTCTCTCGATGGTGGATTCTGTGCTTTTGCTGGTCGATGCCCAAGAGGGTCCTATGCCGCAAACGCGATTTGTCACCGAGAAGGCTTTCCAGCATGGTCTACGCCCTATAGTTGTGGTCAACAAGATTGATAAACCAGGCTCTCGTCCTGATTGGGTAATCGACCAGGTATTCGAACTATTTGATCGTTTGGGGGCCAGTGACCATCAGTTGGATTTTCCGATTGTCTACACATCGGCGGTGGGTGGTTACGCTGGGCTTGAAAACGATATAACAGAAGGTGAAATGACACCGCTCTTCGAAGCTATTGTCAGTCACTGTCCTGCGCCGGACGTCGACCCAGAGGCGCCGTTTCAGATGCAGATATCCAATCTGGACTACAACAGCTACGTTGGTGCGATAGCTGTAGGCCGGGTAACCCGGGGTAGCGTCAAACCCAATCAGCAGGTGGTTGTTGCGAAGTATGATGGTGAGCAGCATCGGGCCAAGATCGGTGTGGTCTATGGCTACCTTGGTCTCGAACGGTTCGAAGTGAAAGAGGCGAGCGCAGGGGATATCATCGCAATCAGCGGTATGGAGGCTCCAAATGTCTCTGATACTTTGTGTGATCCTGAAAATATTGAGCGCATGCCACCATTGACTGTGGATGAGCCAACGGTATCCATGACCTTCCAGGTTAATACCTCACCGTTTGCGGGCAAAGAGGGTAAATATCTGACTTCAAGACAACTCAAAGAGCGTCTTGAACGGGAGTTGATTCATAATGTTGCCCTCAGAGTAGAAGAGGGGACGGATCCTGAAAAGTTTAAAGTTTCCGGTCGTGGTGAACTCCATCTGTCTGTATTGATTGAGAGTATGCGACGAGAAGGATTTGAATTGGCAGTCTCACGTCCTGAGGTAATCTTTCGTGAAGTCGATGGGGAGATTTGTGAACCTTACGAACAGCTGACTGTGGATGTTGAGGAGAAGGATCAGGGCACGATCATGGAGGCCTTGGGTGCTCGTAAGGGGGATCTCAAGGATATGGTTCCAGATGGTAAGGGACGGGTTCGGCTCGACTACATCATACCCTCACGTGGCTTGATTGGATTTCAGACAGAATTTATGACCAGTACTTCAGGTACCGGACTCATCTATCACGTTTTCGATCACTATGGTAAGGCTCAGCAAGGGGGGATTGCTCCTCGTAAAAACGGAGTACTGATTGCAAACGGCCAGGGTAAAGCCTTGGGATTCGCGCTCTATAATCTACAGGAGCGTGGCAGACTATTTACCTCACCGGGTGATGAGGTCTATGAGGGGCAGATTGTAGGGATTCATGCCAGAGACAACGACCTGGTTGTAAATCCCTTAAAAGGCAAGCAATTAACCAATGTCCGTGCCTCAGGAAAGGATGATGCAATCCTGTTGACACCACAATTACGTTATAGCCTTGAACAGGCCCTGGAATTTATTGAAGACGATGAGCTGGTAGAAGTTACCCCGCAGGATATTCGTATTCGCAAGAAATATCTGAAAGAGCACGAACGTAAACGCGCCTCTAGGGAATAGGGGAACTCAGGCAAAACCCGAAGTATTTTTTTAAATCGCCAGCCTGGCGGGGTGAAAAATATTGCGGGCTCAAAAAAAGAAAAGCCCAACTGCGATCCTTGCGGTTGGGCTTATAGTCGTCGGCTTGGTTGGCTAAGCGTTTCGTCCTTGAGCTATCCCTAGCAAATTGTCCTTTAAAGAAACTTCCTTGAAGACGACGATTAAATAATGACACAAAAATTCACGTTTATCGTGGGAATTCCGCCACTGATGCTGTGGGATAATTCTTGATTGGATGTAAGAATTTTCCTACGTTTTAAGTTGTTGAATATTAAATAAAAATGTGGGTTATTTACTTGTGGCCAACTAACAGTCCCCAGAATCTCAGCCAATTTAGGATGCTATTTCACAAGAGTGAAATTAATTGGCAAATGAACAGTAGTTATTGCCAACGATTACCCACTATTGATCTTGATATATAACGATAGCTCTCCACTGATCAGAATATTTTCGGCAGAGGTCCAATAGTGGAATCAATTTGAGTTGGTTTGATCATCAGAAAGAGAAAAGCCCAATCGCACTCCTTGCGATTGGGCTTATAGTCGTCGGCTTGGTTGGCTAAGCTTCCCATCCATGTTCTATCCGTAACGATTTATCCCTGTATTCAAGTGTCCTTGTTGACGACAATTAAATAGTGACACAGTTTTTTACAATTAGAGTGGGAATATTCACACTAAGAGTGTGAGATTTGTCTCTTTTAAGTGTAAGAAAATTCTTACGCTACTAAGTTATTGAAAAATAACAGTAAATAATTTGGTTATCGAGTGTTATTCTCAATGAGTTGATTTTTGTAGAGATAAAACAGAGCTTGCAAAGGGTGATAGGCTAGTGGTAAGCCGGAAAAATGGTTGCGAGGGTCTCAGAAAATGAAAAAGCCCAACTGCACTCCTTGCGGTTGGGCTTACTGTCATCGGCTTGGTTGGCTAAGCTCCTCATCCATGCTCTTTCCCTAGCGGCTGATCCTTGAGATTTATCCCTAAAGATGACAACTTAATAATGGCACAAAAATATTCTTAGATAATGGGACTAATTACCACATGTACGTAGGAATAATCTCTTGGAAATGTAGGAATATTCTTACAGAGATAATGGATCCACAATGATTGACCTCTATCCTGCGATTGAGCCCTATAAAACCCAGCAGCTCTCAGTTGATAATCAACATCAACTCTATATCGAACAAGTGGGTAATCCTGCAGGCATACCAGCACTTTTTCTACATGGAGGCCCCGGGGCAGGTTGCGAGCCTTATCATCGGCGTTTTTTTAATCCCGATCTGTTTCGTGTCGTGCTGTTCGATCAAAGAGGGTGTGGCCGCTCAACACCCCATGCATCTCTGGAAAACAACACAACCTGGGATTTGGTGGCAGATATAGAGAAGATCCGAGAAGAACTCGGCATTGATCGTTGGTTGCTGTTTGGTGGCTCCTGGGGTTCAACCCTTGCATTGGCCTACGCCCAGGCCCATCCTGAACGCGTCTCCGGGATAGTACTAAGAGGTGTTTTTCTTTGTCGCGATAGAGAAATCGAGTGGTTTTATCAAAATGGGGCGAGTTGGGTTTTTCCCGACTATTGGGAGGATTTTATTGCGCCGATTCCTGAACACGAGCGGGAGAATCTTCTCCATGCCTACTATCGTCGCTTGATCGGTGAAGATGAAATCACACGCATGTCTGTGGCTAAGTCCTGGTCTGTCTGGGAAGGCAAGACAGCCAGTTTACGCCTTAACCAATCCGTGGTTGGTTTTTTTTCCAACCCCCATACTGCACTGAGTCTAGCCAGAATAGAAGCGCACTATTTTGTAAATCACGCCTTTCTTCGGCCTAATCAACTATTGATTGAGACACCAAAGCTGGAAGGGATACCGGGGACGATTGTGCAGGGTCGATATGACCTGATCTGTCCCATGCAATCTGCCTGGGAGTTAAGCCAGGCCTGGCCGGGAGGCGAATTGGTTATTGTTCCTGACGCGGGTCACTCTGCCTCTGAGCCAGGTACCAGTAGCGCACTTGTTCAGGCGACAGACCGTTTTGGGACTCTGCTGGGATTATAGCAATGATAGGTTTATTGCAAAGGGCGCGGAAGGGAGAGGTGTCAATCGACGGGCAGTCAGTAGCCAAAATCGGATATGGCCTGGTGGTGCTGGTTGGTGTACAGAGAGGCGATGATCAGAGTAAGGCTGACAGATTGTTAGAGCGACTGCTGGGCTATCGGGTTTTTCCTGATGAACAGGGTCGTATGAACCTGAGCCTGCTGGATGTTGATGGCGGATTGTTACTGGTTCCCCAATTTACCTTGGCTGCAGATACCCGCAAAGGGATGCGTCCAGGTTTTTCCAGTGCTGCGGATCCCGAACTGGGAAGGGATCTTTTCCACTATTTGTCTGAACGTGCAACTGAACGTTGCAGTCGGGTCGCCTGTGGTGTGTTCGGTGCTGATATGCAGGTTGAACTGACGAATGATGGTCCGGTGACTTTCTGGCTGGAGTGTTAGGTCTGTTAACAGGCCCTATTAACCCTGAAGACAACATACTTAGTCGCCGGGTTAATAATACCTTAAACTCTGATTGTTTTAATCGTCTTAGCGCTAGGCAACAATCAGCAGATAGAGAGTCAACTCAATCATTAAGAAATATGAGCCATTCCATCACAAAAATCCTACTTACTATTATCATATTGTCGCACTCTATTTTGGCTGTTGCCGAGCGCGGGCCTGCGGTACCAGACTATACAGCAGAGGAGATAGCTAAGGGGGTCTATGTTATTCATGGCCCCCTTGGTGTGCCATCAGTCGAAAACCTGGGATTTATGAATAACCCGGCCTTTGTCGTTGGAGATCAAGGTGTTGTGGTTATCGATCCAGGTTCGAGCGTACAGGTAGGGGAGATGTTACTGCGTCAGATCGTTAAAGTGACTGATCTGCCGGTTGTTGCTCTATTCAACACCCATATTCACGGGGATCACTGGCTCGCCAATCAGGCATTTAAAAATGCCTACCCGAATGTAGAGATCTTTGGTCATGAGACCATGCGACAGCTGGTGCTGAAAGGAGAGGGTAAAACTTTTCTGGAAACACTGATGAGAATGACCGGGGGAGCTGTCAGTGGCACGGTCGAGGTGCCGCCGAATCGATCTACAGCTCATGGAGAGGAGATAACCCGGGCAGGTATAACCATTCGGGTGCACTATCAGGCCGAGGCCCATAGCCACTCAGACATTATGTTGGAACTGCCAAAGCAGAAAGTGATCTTTCTGGGTGATAATGTGATGAGCAATCGTCTTGGTCAAATGGACAGCGCAACTTTCAAGGGGAATATCAAAGCCATTGATATGGCACTGGCAACCTCTGCAGAGATTTTTGTTCCGGGACATGGAGTGACCGGTGGCAGAGAGGTTCCTGAGACCTATCGCAGATACCTGTCGACACTCAAATCGGAAGTGGCGAAATACTATGAAGAGGGAATGAGTGACTTTGAGATGAGCTCACTTGTGACCAAAAACCTGGATCAATTCCATACCTGGATCGATTTTGAGCGCAATGTCGGACGCCATATCAGTCTTGCCTATCTAGAGGTTGAAGCCGAGCTTTTCTAATCCTGAGCTGCAGAATTAATCCAGTCTGTCGGTAGGCGCTGTCATTTTCTCCGTTTTTCTCTAGAATAGGCGGTTTGATTGGGGTGAATGGATAACCATCACTCCATTGCACATCGCAATCATGACCGGAGTCTTTGTTATGCAGCGTACCGCGCAGGTTGAGCGCAATACCCTGGAGACGCAGATCAGCGTTTCGATCGATCTGGATGGCACTGGTGAATCCAGTTTTGCCACTGGGGTGCCTTTTCTCGATCACATGCTGGATCAGATTGCGCGCCACGGCTTGGTCGATATGCAGGTGTCCGCCAAGGGTGATCTGCACATCGATGCCCACCACACTGTGGAGGATATCGGCATCACCTTAGGTCAGGCTTTATCTAAAGCTGTGGGCGATAAAAAAGGTATTCGTCGATATGGACACGCCTATGTTCCACTGGATGAAGCTTTGTCACGCGTCGTGGTCGATTTCTCAGGGCGTCCTGGACTGACCTATGAGGTTGATTTCTCCCGGGCACGTATCGGGGATTTCGACGTTGATCTGTTGCAGGAGTTTTTTCAGGGACTGGTCAATCATGCCGGCATAACTCTGCATATTGATAATCTGAGAGGCACAAATGCTCACCACCAGGCGGAGACTATCTTCAAAGCACTGGGACGGGCTTTTCGTGTTGCTCTAGAGATGGATCCACGCATGGCAGAGAAAATCCCCTCCACCAAGGGCACTCTGTAAAAAGATTCGCAGGTATTAAGATGTCACAGCGTATCACCGTGATCGACTACGGTATGGGAAATCTTCGCTCTGTCGCCAAGGCGGTCGAGCATGTTGCAGCGGAGCATGATGAGGTCCTGGTTACTGATGATCCGGATCTGATTCTTGGTTCAGACAGAGTCGTGTTTCCTGGACAGGGAGCGGCTCGAGACTGCATGGCTGCAATCTCAGATCATCATCTCAACCGTGCAATTCTGGATGCAGCCCAGAGCAAACCCTTTCTTGGGATTTGTATGGGGCAGCAGGTGTTGCTGGAAGAGAGTGAAGAGAACGGTGGCACATCATTGCTGGGCCTCTTTACGGGGCGGGTCAAACGTTTTCCCGGTGGGGTCGCAGCGGATGGCGAAGCCTTGAAAATCCCCCATATGGGTTGGAATGAGGTAAACCGACGCGATGATCACCCTCTGTGGAGCGGAATACCAGAGAGTAGCCGATTCTATTTCGTGCACAGCTACTATGTTGACCCGGCGGATAAGGGACTGGTGGCTGCAACGACAGATTTTGGGGTCAGTTTTGCAAGCGCCATAGCCCAGAACAATCTTTTCGCGGTTCAATTTCATCCCGAGAAGAGTGCTGATGCGGGGCTGCAACTTCTGAAAAATTTTGTAAATTGGGAATCTTGAATCCCTATCATATTGAGTTAGGAATCGCTTGTGTTGTTAATACCTGCAATAGATCTCAAGGATGGCCAGTGTGTGCGATTGCGTCAGGGTCGGATGGAAGATGATACGGTTTTTTCTGATAATCCCTTGCAGATGGCCACCCAGTGGGTTGAAGCTGGGGGGCGCAGACTTCATCTGGTCGACCTGAATGGTGCCTTTGCTGGAGAGCCGGTCAATGGGGATGCCATTCGTGCCATCGCCTCAGCCTACCCTGACCTGCCGATTCAGGTTGGTGGCGGTATTCGTGATGAGGCAACCATCGAGGCCTATCTTCAGGCGGGTGTGGACTACTGCATCATCGGTACTCAGGCGGTAAAAGAGCCGGAATTTGTCGCTCGGGCCTGTAAGGCGTTCCCAGGTCATGTGATCGTTGGTCTGGATGCCAAAGAGGGTATGGTTGCGATCAATGGTTGGGCTGAGGTGACTGACCAGGAGGTCACTGAACTCTCTCGGCGTTTCCAGGACGATGGTGTTTCAGCGATTGTCTATACAGACATTGGACGTGATGGCATGCTCAGCGGTCCAAATGTTGAAGCAACGCGGGATCTGGCCAATGCAATCTCTATTCCAGTGATCGCTTCGGGAGGTATTACCAATATCAATGATATTGAGGCCCTCTGTCAGGCTGATACCAGTAACATTATGGGGGCCATCACCGGAAGAGCGATTTACGAAGGAACCTTGGATCTGGCTGAGGGACAACGTCTTGCTGACCAGTTGTCAGGTTAATCAAAGTAGATAGGATTATTGGGTATGCTTGCAAAACGCATCATTCCTTGCCTCGATGTCGACGCAGGTCGTGTGGTTAAAGGGGTTAAGTTTGTCGATATTCGCGATGCTGGGGATCCGGTAGAGGTGGCAAGGCGCTATAACGAGGAGGGTGCTGACGAAATCACCTTTCTCGATATCACCGCCAGTTCAGATAACCGTGAAACCATCGTGCATGTGGTTGAGCAGGTGGCCAGTGAAGTTTTCATACCTTTGACAGTCGGTGGGGGTATTCGTACCGCAGAGGATATACGTCGTATGCTCAATGCCGGTGCTGACAAAGTTGCCATCAACACTGCAGCGGTTTTCAATCCTGAGTTTGTCAAACAGGCGACAGAACGTTTTGGTTCACAATGTATCGTGGTGGCGATAGATGCAAAAAAGGTCAGTGGTGAAGGTGAGCCATTGAAGTGGGAGATCTTTACCCATGGGGGACGCAAACCCACAGGATTGGATGCCATAGAGTGGGCCAAACGGATGTGTGACTATGGCGCAGGTGAGATCCTGCTTACCAGTATGGACCGGGACGGCACCAAAATTGGCTTTGACAATGAACTGACCCGGGCGATTGTTACGGCGGTACCTGTTCCAGTGATCGCATCCGGTGGTGTCGGTGAACTGCAGCACCTGGTCGATGGGGTCAAGCGTGGTGGCGCTGATG
This sequence comes from Candidatus Thiodiazotropha sp. 6PLUC1, assembly GCA_040506705.1. Lineage (GTDB taxonomy): Bacteria > Pseudomonadota > Gammaproteobacteria > Chromatiales > Chromatiaceae > Thiodiazotropha. Next base: position 3,088 of record JBEVWG010000071.1, on the reverse strand, counting down.
CCGTATTGGCAGCAAGTATTTTTCACTTTGCTGAGTACTCTATCGGTGAAGCCAAGCAGTTTATGCAGCAGCAGGGTGTCGAGGTTCGTCTGTGAGTTGGCTCGACGCAGTTAAGTGGGATAGTGATGGTCTGGTGCCGGCAATCGCCCAAGAGCGTGACACCGGCAAGTTGCTGATGATGGCCTGGATGAACAGAGAGGCACTCAGACTGAGTCACGAAACCGGGCATGCGGTCTACTGGTCCAGATCGAGAAAAAAACTTTGGCACAAAGGTGAAGAGTCGGGACATCAACAGGTCATTTCCGCCATTCGACTCGATTGTGACGGCGACGTGGTTCTACTCGAGGTTGAGCAAAAGGGTGGTATTGCATGTCATACTGGAAGGCACAACTGTTTTTTTCGAAAACTACAGGGTGAGCGCTGGGAGGAGACACTGCCAGTACTTAAAGATCCCAAACAGATATACAAGTGAGCCAGGATATGAGTGAGATACTGCAGCAACTGGCTCAAGTACTTGAAGAGCGTAAACAGGCTGAGCCTGACAGCTCCTATGTAGCCAAGCTCTATGACAAAGGGCTTGATGCGATCCTGAAAAAGATAGGAGAAGAGGCAACTGAGACGGTGATGGCGGCAAAAGACGGCATTCCCGAGAAGATTGTCTATGAGACTGCAGATTTATGGTTCCATAGCATGGTAATGCTGGCGCACCAGGGTTTGGGGCCTGATCTGGTACTGAAAGAGTTACAACGGCGTTTTGGCCTCTCTGGTCTTGAAGAGAAGGCGCAACGAGACAAGTAGTGCTGGGGATAGAACCCAGGTATCATCCCCGGGTTGTCCCAGTAAAGAATGCTATGCGCACACTGCCTGATCGGGTTTAATGGTCGCGCAGTTTACAAATTAAACCGGCGAGTCCGGAGGTGGAGATTATTATGGGTTTTGGTGGTATCAGTATTTGGCAGTTGTTGATTATCCTGGCAATTGTATTGTTATTGTTCGGAACCAAACGACTGAAAAACATCGGCTCTGACCTGGGTGGCGCCATCAAAGGATTCAAAGGTGCAATGAAAGATGGCGAGAAACAGGCCTCTAAAGCAAAAGAGCAGATCGAACAGTCTGAAAGCGGTACTGTTGTGGATGGCGAGGTCACCTCGAAAGAGAAGGAAAAGAGCTGAATCCTGGTAACATCCATCAGATTGATTAGAGAACAGCATGTTTGATGTCGGTTTCTGGGAACTGACGATTATCGCACTGGTTGCGCTGGTCGTTATCGGTCCTGAACGTCTACCAAAAGTGGCCAGAACTGCGGGCCTCTGGCTGGGGCGTGGACGGCGATTCATCTCGACTGTAAAGGCCGACATCGATCAAGAGATCAAGGCGGAAGAGCTTAAGGATATTCTGCAGAAACAGGCGCAAATGGCCAATCCGGTGCATGAGATCCTGGAAGAGACAAAGGATGATCTAAACCAGATCAAACAGGAAACAGCAAGCCAGATGCAAGAGGTAAAGAGTGCTGTAGATTCCGATCAACCCTCCGATAATAAGAAACCGAATCAAACAGAATAGATGTCGGCCGTAAACTCACCAGATACCAAGAGCCAAGAGCAACCCCTGGTCGCACACCTGATTGAACTGCGTGACCGTGTATTGCGTATGGTGCTAGCGGTTTTAGTGGTGTTTGCTGTCTTGTTTCCGTTTGCCAATGATCTCTACAGCGCCATTGCCGGGCCAATGCGAGCCGCGCTGCCTGAAGGCAGTACGATGATCTCAACCAAGCCCATCGATCCATTCCTAATACCCTTTAAGCTGAGTTTGCAGCTCGCTATTTTCATTGCGATCCCATTCATTCTTTCTCAGTTTTGGGCATTTGTTGCACCTGGCCTCTACCGCCATGAAAAACGCATGGTGGTGCCCCTGCTGGTTTCCAGCACCCTGCTGTTTTATTGCGGCATGGCTTTCGCCTATTTTGTGGTCTTTCCCCTGGTGTTTACATTTCTTGCGGGAACGGCTCCAGAGGGTGTCGAGGTTGCAACCGATATGGGCAGCTACCTCGATTTTGTAATGACCCTGTTCTTTGCCTTTGGCGTCGCTTTTGAGGTGCCCATCGCCACCATAATTTTGGTATGGCTCGGGATTACCACCCCAGAAAAGCTTCGCCAGAAACGTCCCTATGTGATTGTTGGGGCCTTCATTGCAGGTATGTTTCTAACACCGCCAGATGTGATATCACAAACCCTGTTAGCGCTACCGATGTGGGTATTATTTGAGTTTGGCGTAATCTTTTCGAAGGGCTTTGTACGGCAAAAGGAGGAGGATGCCGAACCGCTTGCCGAGGAGAGTGAAGGTGATTTAAACCAAGAAGGCCCCCTTCAAACAACAGAGTCACCTGTAGGTAGTGATATCGATCCTGCCCATGACTATCTGGATCCCGACCGTTTTGTGCCGATGTCTGATGATGAGATGGAAGCGGAGTTGGATGCGATTGAAGCTGAGGATGAAGATGATTCTGAACTGCTCGATACACCGGCAGACGACCCCCTGGAGCAAAAACTGCATCAGGTTCAGGTCTTCCGGGCATCTGGCAAAGTGGATCAAGCCAGAGATCTGCTATATGAGATCCTCCAGGATGGGAATTCGGATCAGCGCATGGTGGCGCGAAATATTCTGGCCCAGCTCGATTCCGAGAGCTGATCGTTCAACTTGTCCGTAGCCGGGTGCCATGAACCAGGGAGAGCGTGATCTCTTCAGCAGATAGCGATGAAGGAAAATAGGTACCTGATATTTTTGCACCGCTGATGCTGGCCCCTTCTAGATTGGTAAGCCTCAGGTCAAGCCCACGAAGGTCTGCATGTCGTAGATAGGCACCTGCCAGGCTAAGGTCTTTTGCATCCAGTTCTCTTAAATCCACACTTCTTAAATCGGCATTCTCAAGATTGCAGGCCTCTCCAGCAGACCGACGCTGATTGAATTCATTCACCTGTCCATGTTTCAACAGTTGATACATGGGATCCTGTTTATTCACGGGCTGTGACATTGTGACCTCGCTCAATAGTAGATATCTATTTAAGGCGTAACAGTAGTTTATAAGTGG
>JBEVWG010000057.1:0-83716 GCA_040506705.1 Candidatus Thiodiazotropha sp. 6PLUC1 | reverse complement strand
AGAGAAGAATCTTGTTGATGAAGATGGCTTGATTCGTCTGGCCAAGCTCTATCTTCAATTGAACAGCCCACTGGATGCGGCTGAGTTGTTGACGAACAGACTTGAGATCGGTGAGATCAAAACGGATAAAAGCAGTTTGAATCTACTGGTGGATGCCTGGCTTCTGGCAAGAGATCAGCAGCGTGCATTGAAGGTGCTTCAAAGATTGGCAGAGATCGATAAGTCAGGAAAGCCACAGCTCAGGAAGGGACGATTGTTGATGGAGCTTGAGCAGTGGCAAGCTGCAAGGTCCAGTCTCGAACAGGGCATTAAGCTATCTGCCAAGCCAAGTTTCGATGACTGGATATTGCTGGGAAGCAGCCACTACCGCCTCGATAGCCCTGAGGCAGCCAGATCGGCTTTTGAGTCGGCCTTGAGTGTGGCTAAGAGTGAAAAATCCCAGCAACTTGCTCAACGATGGATCGACTATCTGGAATCTCGTTGATTTTTTGCGGCATATGACTCACATGGCTGAGTGATTTGCCTTATTTTCTTCCATCTCAACTAAACCTAACCCAGAGATTGTTTGTGGAAACAGTCACTTGTTTGGTTGGTGTGGATATTGCTATTTAACACTGTTTGAAATATTAGAAAACATAGAGGTGAATGCATGCGACCTACAGCCTTATCATTGGCAATCAGTTCTCTTTTATCTACCCAGCTTCTGCTTGCGGATGACCAGACCGAGAGCCTGAACGAAGTTGTTGTCGAAGGGGAGGGCGAGACCGCCCCGGCAGTGATATCAACACCAATGGATGGGACTTCTTCCGGTATTCCCGCAGATGCGGCTGATTTTCTGCGGGATATCAATGGTGTTTCCGGTACAAGAATGGGAGGGCATGGGATTGATCCAATCATTCGAGGTCAGAGTCAGACTCGCCTCAATATTCTTATGGATGGTGCCTATATACATGGTGGTTGTCCAAACCGCATGGATCCGCCTACTGCATACTCCTCGATGGAAAGCTATGACAGCGTTACCGTTATCAAGGGCTCTCAAACTGTAATTTATGGCGGCGGTGGTAGTGGTGGAACCGTATTATTTGAACGCAGCGTCCCTCAATTCGAGCCAGGCAAACCCTATCTGGGTCGTGCAGATGTTGGCTATAAAAGTAACTCCCAGACAAAAGAGGCCTCAGTTGATCTGGCAGCCGGTACAGAACTGGGATATGCACGGGGCATCATTGGTTACAAAGATGCTGAAAACTATGAAGATGGTGATGGTAACGAAGTACGTTCGTCTTTTAGTAATCAATCCGGCAATCTGATCCTGGGCTATACCCCGGATCAGAACAAAGTACTGCAACTGAATCTTGAAGCCACCCGTGAAGATGATGCCTACTATGCGGGGGCCGGTATGGACTCGCCAATGAGTGATTCTGACAATATTCGTTTGAAGTATGAGCAAAGTGATAATCTGGGGCCGCTGTCAGGTATCAAGGCAGAGATCTACTCCAGTGAAGTTGACCATCTTATGGACAACTACTCATTAAGAGAGCTGACCGCACCCATGCGCATGAGTGTACCAACCTCCTCAGATACCAAAGGTGGTCGCTTGCTGGGGGATCTGATGTTAGGTGAGTCCACCCTGACAGTCGGTTTTGACTATCAGAATAATGAGCGTGATGCTGATCGTTTTTCCGGTATGCCTAACATGGATCCGGTCACGCTGCAGTCGATTATGTGGCCTGGGGCTGAGTTGGAACAGACTGGTGTTTTTGCGGAATTATCGCTGCCGGTAAGTGCGCTGGATCGAGTCAAGGCGGGGTTGCGCTATGATCGGGTCGACGCCTCCATTTCCAGGGGTGACGAGAAACCGGATCTTGGTCCCAGTCCTACCCCGAACAACCTCTACGCAGCCTACTATGCTGATACATCCGACAATAAGACAGAGGACAATGTTGGCGGGTTTGTACAGTACGAAAGAGAGATAGGTGATGGCACGCTCTACACTGGATTGAGTCGTAGTGTACGTACTGCCGACGCAACTGAACGTTATCTAGCAAGTTTCGCGCGGAACATGATGACTGGAATGGACAGCAGTTGGGTGGGTAATCCAGAGCTGGAACCTGAAAAGCATCACCAGATCGAAGCAGGCATGCGTTGGGCTGGGGGTGCGTGGGATACGGATGTCTCCGTTTTCTACAACGATGTAAGTGACTACATCCTGCGTGACAAAGCCCGTGGCCAGGATGGTGTTCTGGTGTCCAATGGTACGGCGACTATCTATCGTAATGTGGATGCGGAATTCTACGGCATCGAATGGCAGGGTGGTTACAAGATTCTCGATTCTCTGAGTACCACCGCCAGTCTTGCCTATGTACGTGCAGAAAACAGTACAGACGATCGTCCTATCGCACAAATTTCCCCTCTCGAAGCCACACTTGGTATGGAATATAGACTAGGGTCATTGGATTTCGGTAGCAAGGTGCGCATGTCGGCCAAACAGACTCGTGCGGATCTGGAGAATGGAAGTGGTCAAGATGCCCAGGAGACACCTGGATGGGCTGTAATCGACCTCTATGGCAGCTATGAGATAACCAGCTCTGCCGATGTCAGCTTTGGCATCGACAATCTGTTGGATAAAAGCTATGCCTATCATGTTAATCGGGCAAATGCGGATCCATTCAACCCTGAAGCGATCCAGGTCAATGAACCGGGTCGCGAGGTCTGGTTGAAAGCTGGTATCAAGTTCTGATCTGGTAAGAGAGGTGCTCTATCAGGGGGGCATAGCTCTTCCCCTGATAGAGACAAAACCGGCCTCTTCTTCCGCTCCTGGAAGGGAGTAGTGTTCACCTCTTGAATCACTCCCTTTTGATGGATTCTCCATTAATCCTAGTCATAGTCTATGACAATTTAGATTCTACGAAGACATAGATAACCTGCGGGGATACAATCCGCCTGACCTTTTTCCTTGTTTTGCAGGCTCACTGAATGTCTCAATCAACAGATAGACCCAATCAGAGTGTGCATCACCTCTTCTGGGGTATTGTCAGTACCGTTGTCGCCTGTATTTTGTTGGCAGTAATGGATGGTTTGGGTAAATGGCTGATGCAGGATTTAGCCATGCCTCAGGTTGTCTGGGCACGCTATTTTTTCCACACTTTATTTGTCGGAATAATCTTTTCATACCGCCAGGGATTTGCTTTTGTTCGTCCGAACCGGCCCTGGACTCAGCTACTCAGAGCCATCTGTTTAATGGCTGTGACTTTGAGTCTATATAGCGCCATTCAAACGATATCACTGGCGGATGCCACTTCAATTGTCTTTTTTGCACCCGTGCTGGTGACCTTGCTCGCTGGATGGTTTTTGAAGGAGAAGGTTGGTGCAGTCGAGTGGTTTGCTGTTGGTGGTGGTTTTATTGGTGTGCTGTTTATTGTCAGGCCAGGATTTCGCGACCCTGATCCTGCACTGCTGTTAGCTTGTCTGGCTGCTGTTAGTCTCGCCTTCTATTTTGTCTTGACCAGAGCACTGAAAGGTCATGACAGTGAACAAACCACACTGTTTCATACAACATTCACCGGTGCGATTGTATTGACCTTGCTGCTACCACTCTGGTGGCAGCAACCCACCATCACTCAGTGGTTATATTTATTAACCACTGGAGCATTAGGTGCAACTGGCCATTTTCTGCTGGTGAAAGCATTTCATATGGCGTCTGCTTCACTGCTTTCACCCTATCTCAATGCGCAGCTCGTTGCAGCGGCTCTGATTAGCCTGCTCTTTTTTGAAGATACGCTGGGATGGCCGTTCTACTTGGGCTCATGCTTGATTGTCGGTGCAGGACTGCTTGTCTGGGCACATCAGCGTGTCCTGGCGACCCTGTCTGCACGGCGATCCCTGTAGAAGATCTTTTACTGAATCCGAACTGGTGGATCAAATATTGAGGAATAGAAGTGAACACCCATCCAGGCCCATATGCACAGCCTGAATCCTATATTTTTTCGTAGATTTAACTGCTATAGACCGACTATATGCGCCCCGCATTTACAAGAATAGAGTGTGAATACGGGGCGCAAGGCTTTCGCGCAAATCTAAATGAGAGTCACTTTTTCTTCAGCAACTCATTTATGGTGCTTTCACAATCGAGCCAGTCCTGGACATCATTGCCCGGCTCGAAATTTCGAGCTTCTGCCCGATAGTAAGCCATGGTGGCAATCATCTCATAGCGCTCTCGAGGACTGATCACTGCCACTTTCGAAGATGTCTTCTTTGCTACACTCTTTTTCTTAGTGGTTTTTTTCTTAACGACTTTTGCTTTCGCCGCTTTTTTTGAAGTTGTTTTTTTCTTCGTTACTTTTTTTTCGCTCACTTTATCCTGCTTTTTATTCACAGCGGGGCTCCCCTGAATGTCGTTTGATTATTGTACCTGAATTATCGTTATTATATTCTCAACTATGGCTGATATATAGTGATCCAGTTGCAAGTTGTCCAGTAAAATTTCAGGTGATAACTGTTGGCTCAGTTCGTCCTGTTCGTTGTTCAATTTCAGCAACTGCCAAGGCTATCTCCACCAGTGGTTTCATAACTTGTTGCGTGCTCTCCATCTGTTTTTCTGGATCGGGCTGATATGCTTCAAGATATACTCTCAAGGTGGCGCCTTCAGTGCCGGTACCTGAGAGTCGGTAGACAATCCTTGATCCATCGGTAAACCCAATACGGATTCCTTGATTCTCAGAGCGGCTGGAATCGACCGGGTCGGTATAGGAAAAGTTGTCTGCATACTCTACCTGGTAGCCACTAATCTCATCGCCAATCAGGCTGTCGAGTTTATCAACCAGTGATTGCATGAGAGACTCTGCGGCATCTTTCTCGATCGCCTCGTAATCATACCTGGTGTAGTAATTCCGGCCATAGGTCTGCCAGTGATCCCGTACGATCAACTCTACAGATTGCTGTTTGACTGCAAGTAGATTGAGCCAAAACAGAACCGCCCATAAACCATCTTTTTCTCTGATATGGTTAGAGCCTGTTCCAAAGCTCTCTTCGCCACACAGAGTGATCTTTCCTGCATCCAGCAGGTTACCAAAAAATTTCCAGCCAGTGGGGGTTTCAAAACACTCAAGCCCGAGCTTTTCAGCAACACGATCAGCTGCTTGACTGGTAGGCATGGAACGGGCAACACCACTAATGCCAGCGCTATAGCCTTTAATCAAATGGGCATTGGCTGCTATGACTGCCAGACTGTCACTGGGCGTAACAAAAAAATCACGTCCCAGGATCATGTTTCTGTCACCATCGCCATCTGAAGCTGCACCGAAATCAGCGCCATTGCGACCTTCGGTCATCTCTACCAGTTCATGGGCATGAACCAGATTGGGGTCTGGATGGCCGGCACCAAAATCGATTTTTGGGATACCGTTAATTACCGTTCCCGGTTCTGCGCCCAGCAACTCTTCCAGAATACGTTTGGCATAGGGCCCGGTTACTGCGTGCATCGCGTCGAAGCGCATGGTGAATGCACCAGAATTGAACAGTTGATGAATGCGCTCAAAGTCAAACAGGCTGGCCATCAACTCGGCATAATCACTTACAGAATCAATAATCTGGATAGTTGTATCACCGATGCGCTGTTCACCAGCTTTGTCCAGATCGATATCGACGCACTCAGCAATACGGTAGTTATCAATGGATTTTGTTCTATCGAATATGGCTTCTGTTACCAATTCAGGGGCTGGCCCGCCATTGGGGGTGTTGAACTTGATGCCAAAGTCTTCATCCGGGCCTCCGGGATTATGGCTGGCAGAGAGAATGATGCCTCCGTTGGTCTGATATTTACGAATGACACAAGATGCTGCTGGTGTCGACAACAGACCTCCCAGCCCAACAATGACTTTGGCAATACCATTGGCTACCGCCATTTTCAGGATGATTTGTATCGCCTCGCGATTGTAAAATCGGCCATCCCCACCCAAAACCAGGCTGCCACCGATCAGATCGGCCTGGGTATCGAATATGGCTTGAACAAAATTCTCTAAATAGTTCGGGGTCTGAAACACCCTAACTTTTTTTCTTAATCCAGATGTCCCGGGACGTTGGTCGTCAAAGGCTTGGGTGGTCACAGTATTAATTTGCATGATTTCGGTCTATTTGTGGATTTGCTACTTGGATAACCACTATTCAAACACAACTGCTATGGTCAGTTGAAGTGTAGAGATAGCCGTTGCTCGGGAATTTCACGAAGGCCCTCAATTTTCTGAGCCAACCGGCAGCGGCAGGGTTGCAGCCCATCTATTCAGGCAGGGAAGGGCCTTTGCTCCTCTGGCTCCGCCAATAGGCCTCTGATGGATATGGGTAATATTTACACGACAAGCTGGGTATTCGGGTTAGAATTGTCAGTCAATATGGAATTTGGGTTTTTTACCAACTGACAGTCAGACTACAGATATGATGGGTTTAATCTGTGCGACAGATAACTTCTATATCTGCAAAGCATGATAGAATTCACGCCGCATTATCACTGTCATTGATGATTCCGTGCCGCTGAAGTCAACAGGCTCCTGGGGTAAGACCGGAGAGTGCATGCTGACTCAATCAGGGATGAAAGAAACAAAATGACTCAATCTAAACAGATACAGACAGGATGGATAGGATGTCTTGCGTAATATTTCGTAAATCTGACCGAATTCATAAGCTACAAACACTGGCAATGTTCAGTTTGCTCTCGTTTCCCGTAGCTTCCCTATCAGGCGAGTGGATTGTATCCCCCTCAATAGCATTAGATGAGGTCTATACAGATAATGCACTGCTGACCAGTGAGGAGAAGCAGAGTGAGTACGTTACTCGTGTAAGACCCAGCGTCTCAATCTTTCGCGAGGGTGCCAGAGCCAATCTCGATTTCAACTACTCTCCCGAATATCGATACTATAAGGAAGAGACAAGAGATAATGAGACTGTTCACCTGTTGCGTGCCAATGGTGATGTTGAGCTTGTAGAGAATCATCTGTTTGTTGATGCCTGGGCAACTTCTGACCAAACTCAGATCTCTTCCAGTCGCGCCAGTCCTGATGGTTTGACGGGGCCGACTGAAAATATCGATTACTACACTGTTGGTGTCAGTCCCTACTACACAACCCGCTTCGGCAATGTCAGTGTTCTGGAAGCTCGTTATTCGGCTGATAAGGTTGATTATGAAGACCAGGATGAGGTTGACAGTACCTCACAAGAGTTTGATCTGATTCTGGGCAGTGGTACCTATTCAACTTCCCATGCCTGGGAGCTTGCAGCGAGTCATACGCTGGAGGATTACACAGGAACCAGCGACGACAAGAACAAGATCTCAATCTTCAGAGGTGAGTTTTTACAACAAATCTCACGCCGATGGGCAGTGGCGTTCGCAGCTGGCTATGAAGATTTTGATCTCATTATCGGTGAAGATGTGGATGGGGAGCTGTGGTCTGTCGGCATAGTCTTTACACCCACCAGCCGAACGAGATTTGCCTTGGGTGGTGGTGAAAGAGCCTTTGGCGATGATTACTACCTCAATTTTGAGCACACTTCCGGTCGATCCGTGTGGCGCATCGACTATAAGCGGGACTACATCAGTGCCCGTGATGAGGCGACTCGGCCCTCCTTGTTCCAGCGCCAGGATGAGTTTGGCAATGTCGTCAGAGACGCGGTTCTGGAGAATCCACCACCAGTTACTGTAACTGGGGTTTCAACCCTCAGTGCAGAATATTATGAGTCTGACCGGGTAACCGCTTCCTATGTATTCAGAACCCAAAGAACCCGGGCTGAATTAAGAGCTGGATTTACCAAGAGAGATTATGAGATCGCCACTCAGGATACTGAGGATACTACCGCATCGGTCTCACTCTATCGTTTAATCAGTCGTAAGTTTTCAGGTATCTCCCGACTCCACTGGAGAGATCACGATGAAGAACTTCAGGACTACAAAGAGTGGTCCGCCTCTCTGGGTGTCAACTATCTTCTTGGTCCTCAGACGACAATATCCACCAGTGTCACCCATCTCGATCGAGAAGGGGAGACTGAATTGACCACTTATGAAGAGAATCGTGTAACTCTTGGATTATTAATGAGATTTTAATGGTTTTGAGAATATTTGCACTGGATCTGACTGAGGGATCGAGCATCCAGTCTTGAAAAACCGATAAAAGATCCCATATTAGAGAACGATTTTCCAATCCCATGAAAAGGGCCGTTTGTGCTACTAGGTACAGGCTCTCTTTGTGGGGTGTTCTTAATCTACCTTCTTGATTACAGAGGCCGTTTTCAAATATGTCAGTTGAAGCTCAAAAGGAAACCCTGGATTTTCAGGCAGAAGTCAGCCAGGTACTCAATCTTGTTATTCGATCACTCTACAGCAATAAAGAGATCTTTCTCCGGGAATTGATTTCAAACGCCTCGGATGCTGCCGAGAAGCTGAGATTTGAAGCGCTCACCGATGAAGCGCTGTTCGAGGATGATCCCGAGCTTAAAGTTGTGGTGACCTACGATAAGGATGCCGGCACCTTGACCATTTCAGATAATGGCATAGGCATGAGCCGACAGGATGTCACCGATACCATCGGTACCATTGCAAGCTCTGGCACACGAAAGTTCTTTGAAGCGATGTCTGGGGATCAGGCCAAGGACAGCGAATTGATTGGGCAGTTCGGTGTCGGCTTCTATTCTGCATTCATTGTTGCGGAAAAAGTAACGCTACTCACCCGAAGAGCCGGCCTGGGGCAGGAACACGGTGTGCAGTGGGTATCAGAAGGTGAGGGTTCCTACTCTATTGAGAATATCGACAAGCTGAGTCGTGGAACGGATGTTGTACTTCATCTAAGGGAAGATGAAAAAGAGTTCCTGGAGGGATTCAGGCTGCGTAACGTTATCTCGAAATTTTCAGATCACATTACGATCCCTGTGGAGATGGAAAAAGAGTTCTATGGCGAGGATGAGGAGAAGCCTGAGGCCCCGGAATTCGAACGAGTAAATACAGGTACCGCCCTATGGATGCGCAATCGCTCCGATATCTCCGATGAGGAGTACAACGAATTCTACAAGCATGTCTCCCACGATTTCGAAGATCCACTGCTACACGTACACAACCGGGTAGAAGGGAATAACGAATATACCGCACTGCTCTTCGTGCCCAATCGTGCACCATTCGATTTGTGGGACAGGGATCAAAAGCATGGTGTAAAGCTGTTTGTTCGACGGGTATTCATCATGGACGAGGCAGAGAAATTGATGCCTCGCTATTTACGCTTTGTCAGAGGCGTAGTCGATTCTGATGATCTGCCGCTCAACGTCTCCCGTGAGATTCTGCAGCATAACCGTAAGATCGACACCATTCGCCAAGCCAATGTTAAACGCATTCTCGGTGCATTAGAGAAACTGGCTGAAAATGATCAGGAGAAGTATCAAGTCTTCTGGGATCAGTTCGGCAAGGTATTGAAAGAGGGCCCGGCTGAAGATTTCAGCAACAAAGAGAAAATTGCCGGATTGCTGCGATTTGCTTCCACACACAATGAAAAGGATGAACAGACCGTATCATTGGCTGACTACATCTCACGCATGCGTGAGGGCCAGGAAAAAATCTACTACATCACTGCGGAAACCCCAGCGGCAGCTCGTTTCAGTCCTCACCTGGAAGTTCTGAAGAAAAAAGAGATCGAAGTATTGCTGCTTTCCGATCGGGTTGATGAGTGGTTGGTAACCAGTCTCACTGAATTTGATGGCAAGACCCTCCAATCTGTTGCAAAAGGTGCGTTGGATCTGGGTGATCTGGAAGATAAAGAGGAGCAGGAGAGCCAGGAAAAGGAGAGTGAAGAGCATAAGGCTTTACTTGAAAGAATGCAGGAGATCCTGAAGGATTCAGTTAAGGAGATACGGGTCAGTCAGCGTTTAACTGATTCTCCCTCCTGTCTGGTGGTTGAAGAGCATGATATGAGTGCTAACCTTGCCAGAGTTCTGAAATCTGTAGGACAGGATGCGCCCCAGACAATGCCGATTATGGAGATCAACTCATCACACCCATTGGTGGAAAGGCTGGAAGCTGAATCAGATGAAGAGCGTTTCGGGGATCTGACCAAGGTTCTGTTCGATCAGGCTCAGCTGGCTGAAGGTGGGCAACTGGATGATCCGGCATCATTTGTGAGAAGACTCAACAGTCTGATGCTGAAGCTGGCAGGCAATTAATGCTGCATTAGCGAATAAAAAAACTTTGATAGGAAACGATCACTGTTTTGTTGTACCAATCTGGATTCGAGCCGAGAAGCCCTGATAATGAGATATCAGCTTTTTGGCTTGATTCAGATTGGTATGTTCTGAATAAACTAATTTAGCTATAAAACAATAACTAAATTCCATCTTCTGATACTGATTCTATCATATTGTCTATGTCGGGTGATCTGCCCGCTCATGTTCATAAGTGGCCTGTATCCGCCTATTGATAGCCTCAACTGGCCCCTGCTTGCAGGGCATGGCAAACTCCAGGGTAAGATTCAGGTTAGGCTGAATTAACAGAATTGTTTCATCAGCGGGTGAAAATCCGAATATACTCATAACAACCGAAGGAGATTCATAATGCGCGTCATTCTATTGGGCGGACCAGGTGCAGGTAAGGGCACTCAGGCGAATTACATTAAAGAAAAATATAAAATCCCACAGATTTCAACCGGTGATATGTTGAGAGCTCATGTCAAGTCAGGATCAGAACTCGGTGTTGCCGCAAAAAAGATCATGGATGAAGGTGGCTTGGTCTCAGATGACATAATCATGGGAATGGTGAAAGAGCGAATTACTCAGGATGACTGTAAAAACGGTTATCTCTTTGATGGTTTTCCTCGCACGATCCCCCAGGCTGATTCACTCAAAGAAGCCGGAGTTCCTATAGATGCCGTGGTTGAGATCGATGTGCCTGACGAAGAGATCATTAAACGCATGTCCGGGCGCCGTGTTCACCTTGCATCTGGTCGTACCTACCATGTTGTCTTTAATCCACCCAAAGTGGAGGGTAAGGATGACGAAACCGGTGAGGAGCTGATTCAGCGTGATGACGACCAGGAGGAGACAGTGAAAGCACGTCTCAAAGTCTATCATGACCAGACAGAACCACTGGTTGCCTTTTACAGTAAAGAAGCTGATGCTGGTAGCTGCAAATATATAAAAATCAATGGAGTAGGTGGAGTAGACGAGATCCGAGATCAGATTTTTCAAGGCTTAGGATAAGTCGATTGAGTCACCTGATTCTGATTAAAGGGCTGCAACAGATTGCAGCCCTTTTTTTATTCCTGGATTCCAGTTTGCAGATCAACCTGTGATTGGTAATTGCCTCCTTTTCGGTGCGATGAGTGGCCGCTATATTCAGTGTTGTCTATCTTGTAAAGGGCGCGCCATTCACTGAGAGACGCGCCTTGCAGCTGAAGACTTCCGCTGACGTTGATAGGTGCCATATATACATTACATCGTCCAAGGAATTCGGCAGGCATTGAACGCTCTATTCTGATAACATCTGTTTCATCTCAACTTCCAGTAAGGGGCTACCACGTGGCTGTAGTAGAATTAACTAAAGATAATTTTGAATCGACCGTAACCGACAATGAATTTGTAATTATAGATTTTTGGGCGCCTTGGTGCGGTCCATGCCGCTCTTTCGCTCCGACGTATGAGAGCGTATCTGAAGATCACCCGAATATTGTGTTCGGTAAGGTGAACACTGAAGAAGAGCAGGATCTGGCAATGCACTTTCAGGTTCGATCCATCCCGACTCTGATGATCTTTCGTGACAATATCATTATCTTTTCTCAGCCTGGAGCGCTCCCTGAATCAAGTTTTCGGGAACTGCTCGGTAAAGCGGGTGAGCTGGATATGAATGAGGTCAGAGCTCAAATTGAGGCTGAACAACAAAACGGCGAAAACGCCTGAACTCTGTTGTGCTCCCAAGTTTTGTGTCGGTTTAGCCGGGAAATAGAGGTGTCTACTCCAATTCGCGGTAGCTTTGGCTGACAACAGGAGTTGCCATGAGATCCTCTGACTACCCATGGAAAATGAAAAGGTTGCTCTCTCTGCGACCGACAATGGGCCGTGTTCTGGATCTCAGCGAAGAGAACTACTCATTGCTGTTGCGAATGGCCCCTGATCTTCAAGATCAGGTAGGTGAATATCGGTCGAGATTGGGAGACAGTATGGACCTCTACCTCGACGTGGTTGAGCAGACGCCTTACACCTCCCTGGTACACTTGACCTACTACTTTACCCATGTGGTAGGTGACTATCCAGATCCTGACGCGATGCTTAGGGTCTACCACGATTCAAAGCAGGTCGATGTGATTGATATACGACAATCGAGTCTGCCACTACATCGATGGGGAGAGAACCCAACGCTTGAGCAGCGTTGGAAAATTAATCTTTTTCTTTCTAAATGGCTTCGTTATTGTGCTGAGCAGGGTCATATCTTCCGAATGGAAAATCGTGACATGAGGGGAGAATTTCCCATGTCTAAGGTCGGATGATTGACTTACTGGTCAGATATTGAAGCTTTCAAGGGACTACATTTAACAACCTATAGTACTCGCTGTTACTACTCATTTGCGGTAAATTAGCGCTAATGATTACCACCGAGTTTAGGTTTGGGGACTGCTTCAGAGTAGTTGCCTGGATCTTTTCGCTAAGGTTAGAGGGATCTGCAGAGATGCAAATATGATAAAAGTTTTACTGGTTGATGATCATGAGTTGATCAGAACCGGAGTTAAGGGGATTCTCGATAAGGCTGAAGAGATAGAAGTTGTCGGAGAAGCCTCCACAGGTGAAGAAGCAATTGAACTGGTGAGAAAATCTACACCGGACGTTGTGCTGATGGATGTGAATATGCCAGGTATGGGGGGCATTGAGGCAACCCGTAGGGTTCTTCGCGTTAAATCCGATCTGAAGGTTATCGCGCTCACTGTACTGGATGATGATCCGTTTCCATCAAGGCTTCATGAAGTTGGTGCAATGGGATTTCTGACAAAGGGTTGTCCTGCGGATGAGATGATTCGTGCAATTCGGGCCGTCTACAAGGGACATCACTACATTGCTTCAGATGTTGCCAGAAAACACACACTGACTGAGTGGCAGGGTAATGCTGACAACCCTTTTAAAGTACTCTCTTCACGGGAAACCCAGGTTCTGTTGCAGATTCTGGAAGGCCAGAAGAATCAGGAGATTTCAGATATTCTTTCGCTAAGCCCGAAGACTGTGAGTACCTATCGCCAACGCATCTATGAAAAACTTGATCTTAAGAATGATGTTGAATTGACTCGCCTGGCCTATCGTCACGGAATTCTTAAAGACAGCGAAAAGCATTGAAAACGTTTAATGCCAAGTGTCGCCTCTGTCCCCGGCTGGCAGAGTTTCTGGATCAGGTTGGGAATGAATATCCCGATTACCATTGCGCACCTGTAGCACCTTTCGGTGACCCGAAAGCACGTTTATTGATTGTCGGGCTGGCACCTGGAATGCATGGTGCTAACGCCACGGGTCGCCCGTTTACCGGAGACCATGCCGGAATATTGCTCTATCAGACACTCTGCGATTATGGCTTCTCCAATAAGCCGGAATCAAAAAGCCGGAAGGATCGGCTTAAACTGATTAATTGCCGGATCACCAATGCGGTGAAATGCCTGCCACCACAAAATAAACCCTTGGGTGCCGAGGTTAATCAGTGCAATAAATTTCTCAGTAATGAGCTGCTTGAACTACCTTCCTCAAGCTTGGTGATTGCCCTGGGCTCAATTGCACATCAAGCTGTAATTAAGGCATTGGGGTTGAGGCAGAAAGATCACCGTTTCTCCCATGCTGGTGAACATATACTCAGTGATGATCTGCAACTCCTCGATTCATACCACTGTAGTCGTTACAACACTCAAACTCGACGTTTGACACCAGAGATGTTTCAACAGGTATTTCATCGAGCGAAAGAGCTTCTGGGATGATCTATTTGGTCTCTGGATCATCACCCTTTGATGCTTAAATAAATAGATAGGCTGACATCCGCCTTCCATATTGAAATCAAAAGCATAGGGACAAAAAAATGTCCCAAAAATAGATTCAGTTCGCACGCTCAATAAAATTGTCATAGCATAGACGCCTGTATGGTAATTCAGCCTTTCGATCCCGCCAGTTTCTTGAAGACCCTGACCTCTCGTCCTGGGGTCTATCGCATGATCAGTGTTGATGAAAAGGTACTCTATGTCGGAAAGGCAAAAAATCTGAAGAAACGGGTCTCAAGTTACTTTACCCGCAGTCTCAATCGAAGAATTCAGATTATGGTATCTCAGATCGTAAATATTGAGATTATCGTCACCCATACTGAGGCAGAGGCGTTGATTCTTGAGAATCAACTGATTAAGTCACTCAAGCCCAAATACAATATTCTTCTAAGAGACGATAAGAGTTACCCCTATATTCATCTCTCAGTGGATCATGGCTATCCGGCTCTCTCATTCAAACGTGGTGCGCGAACAGGTAAGGGGAGATATTTTGGGCCTTTTCCCAGTGCGGGTTCCACCAGGGAGACCCTGCAATTGCTGCAGAAGCTCTTTCCGGTACGTCAGTGTGAAGAGAGCTTTTATCGCAACCGTTCCAGAGCCTGTCTGCAGTACCAGATTAAACGTTGCAGTGCACCTTGTGTCGGCTTGGTCAGTGAGCAGGAGTATGATCAGGATGTAGAGCACGCGATTATGTTTTTGGAGGGAAAAACCAATCAGGTAGTCGATGCATTGGTAACTCGCATGGAAGAGGCATCCCAGAAGCTGGAATTTGAGCAGGCAGCACGTTATCGGGATCAGATAAAGAGTTTGCGCCGAATTCAGGAGCGTCAATATGTGAGTGGTGAATCGGGGGATCTGGATATCGTCGCCATTGCAAAACGTGGTGGTAGTGCCTGTATTCAGGTGTTCTATATTCGCTCTGGCCGGAATCTGGGGAATAAATCCTTCTATCCCTCCGTTCCCCAGGATGATCCGGATGAAGCGGTTTTAAGGGCATTCTTGACCCAATACTATCTTGAAAAACCGCTTCCCAATGAAATTATTCTAAGTGCCCGGTTAGAGGAGCAAACCTTACTCGAAGAGGTTTTCAGTCAGCAGGCGAAGCGTCGTATTCGCATTAGTACAAATGTGCGTGGAGAGCGAGCCAGGTGGCTAAAAATGGCTATCAGCAATGCCAGTCTGGCTCTGCAAAGTCGAATAAATGCGCAATCAGATATGGATCAGAGACTTCAGTCATTAGTGAAGGCCCTGGATCTGCAAGCACTACCTGAGCGCATGGAGTGTTTCGATATCAGCCACACCCAGGGAGAGTTGACGGTTGGATCCTGTGTGGTTTTTAACCAAGAGGGCCCACTGAAGTCCGATTATCGCCGTTTCAACGTTGAAGGTGTGACGCCGGGTGATGACTATGCGGCAATGAGCCAAGTCCTTGAACGTCGTTACCGCAGGATAAAGAGAGGGGAGGTGGCTCTACCTGATCTGCTGTTTATCGATGGCGGCAAGGGACAATTGAGCTCGGTTCACGAACGATTGCAGGATTTAGGACTATCCGGATTGACCCTGGTTGGTGTGGCTAAGGGGGCAGATCGTAAAGCCGGCATGGAGCGTCTCTTCTTGTTGGGGCGCAAGGCACCTATTATACTGCCAGCAGATTCGCCGGCACTTCATCTTATACAGCAAATAAGGGACGAAGCTCATCGATTTGCGATCACAGCGCATCGCCAGAGACGCTCCAAAAGTCGCAATCGCTCTGTTCTTGAAGAGATTGCTGGTATAGGTCCTAAGCGTCGACAGAGGCTTATGAGGCAATTTGGTGGTCTACAGGAGCTCGCGAGGGCTGGCGTGGAAGATATCGCCCGGGTAGAGGGCATCAGCAATGGGTTGGCAGAACAGATCTACCAAGCCTTTCATGATACAACATAACAAGTAACATAACGGCAGAGAACTATACATGTGGAACATCCCTAACATCTTGACCCTTTTAAGGATTGTTCTGATTCCTGTGTTCGTTCTACTATTTTATCTACCGGTGGAGTGGGCCAGACTCAGTTGCGCATTTGTATTTTCTATTGCCGCTGTGACAGATTGGCTTGATGGTTATCTGGCCAGGCGGTGGGGGCAGGTCTCCCCACTAGGCGCTTTTCTTGATCCGGTTGCAGACAAACTGATGGTTGCCGTATCACTGCTGCTTTTAGTTCAGGCTGAGCCGACTCCGGCGCTGGCGATACCAGCTGCAGTCATTATCGGCCGAGAGATTACCATTTCAGCGCTTCGGGAGTGGATGGCTGAACTGGGTGCGCGAGCAATGGTAGCTGTCTCAGTGATAGGTAAGTTTAAGACCGCAGTTCAAATGGTTGCGATTCTACTGCTTATTTTCGATCAGCCGCTTTGGGGGATACCTGTCTACACGGTTGGATTTGTTTTGATCTATGTAGCAGCCATACTGACATTATGGTCCATGGGCCTATATTTAAGATCTGCCTGGCCCAGTCTGCTCGGAGAGAGGCAGGTCAGTGGTAGTCTTGAGGTTAAAACGGTTTCTGTCGATGATATTGATGGGTCAACAAGTCATGTCAACGACTAAACTTAAAACTGAATTCGTTGAATAGAGTTAACTACTAGCCAGACAGAAATAGCGACTGCCTGGTATGCAATAAATGCGAAGCAGGAGGTGACTTATGAACAAATTTGCTCCACTGTTTGGTTTAGCGCTTGGTGCCTGGCTTACGTTACCGGTTAACGGGCAGCCATACCCATACCCCATTGGTGGTGAGCCGTACCACAGGCCGCCTATAAACAGCGGTTCAGGATTCCACACTCAACGTGCTCTTAGATTCAAACAGGATCAGGATGAACGTGGCTATCACCTTCGTATCAAGGCCCAGGGATACTCTGCTGATGCAATCCAAGTGAAAATTGTCGGCCCCTATCTGGTGGTAGAGAATCAAGAGGCTCATCAGATCGAAAACAGGCATCAGCGCGGCTACAGTTTCTCCAGCACTTCCTCCTCTATGCGCCGCCGCTTCAGGTTACCAGCGGATGCCGATGTGGCAGCAATGGCAAGGAGCGAAGAGGATGGGGTTATTGTCATTACCTTGCCTTATCGTTAGATATTCTTGGTATAGATTTGCAGCATCGACTACAAACTAGGCAATGAGGGCTTTTTCTTAATATGGGAAAGCTCCATTTCAATTGCTTCAACAGCTTTACAAGCAGATTTTAATTCCGCCCGCTGTTCATGCAGAGCTATCTCTGGAAACGGGGCGTCCGGGGGCAAAACGATTGGCTAAAGCCATAGAACAAGGCTGGCAGGGGAGAATGGATATTGAAGTTGCGAAACAGGAGATAGGCGTGGTGCCCATAGGTACATTCAAAGCGCACAGGGAAACATCTCTCAAGTGCACTCATATTTCGCAGGGGCGGCGTCTAGACTCGTCTTTACAGAGCGTTTGATATGGGGCTGAAAAATGTTGCTCGAATTCCTGAGATATTTCTGCCATTCAAATTGTCAGAAGATTCTGAGATGCAGAATTTTAAAATGGTGCCCGGGGCCGGAATCGAACCGGCACGACCCTAAGGTCGAGAGATTTTAAGTCTCTTGCGTCTACCAATTTCGCCACCCGGGCCGGTTGGCGTGTTTTTGCGGATTTCACAACAGAAATATGGAGGCTGAGCCCGGAATCGAACCGAGGTCCACGGCTTTGCAGGCCGCTGCATAACCACTCTGCCACTCAGCCATATAGGGTGGGATTCTATCATCTATTCCTGATGAATCGAATCGACACATAAAAAAGCCCCGGTTGTGCCGAGGCCTTATAGAATTGGAGCGGGAAACGAGACTCGAACTCGCGACCCCAACCTTGGCAAGGTTGTGCTCTACCAACTGAGCTATTCCCGCTTCGTTCAGGAAGGGCGTATTCTAGCTTCTGTTTAGGATCTGTCAACCTTTTCCAACAGATATTCTTAAGTTAGTCATGGTTATCGTCTACCGATCTGCATAGTTATCAATCTGGATGCTGCTCAAGTAATGCGCTCTACAAACCGATAACCCTGTGTAAGCTACCATTTATTAAGGGTTGAATGTTGTGAATGTGGTTTCTGAGGAAGGTCGCTAATGATTAAGCAGATAGATGTTGGCGAGCTTAGGGTCGGGATGTATGTCGATAAGCTCGACACGTCTTGGATGAACCATCCGTTTTTAAGAAATCAGTTTAAAATCAATGAAATAAGTGACGTAGGTAAAATAAAAAAATCGGGTGCCAAAGTTGTATATATCAATACTGAGAAGGGCCTGGATGTCAGCTCTGAAGTTGATGTAAATCAACCCATTGCAGTTAAAAGAACCGAACTCGAATCGAGTCCCGACCAGGCGCCTGCATCAGTTTCCGTAGCAGAAGAGATGGAGAAGGCGCTCATTGTCAGGCAGGAGGCGGGAAGGGTTATCACGAACATAATGGCAGATGTCAGGCTTGGAAAGCAGGTAGATACCGAGCAGGTCAGTCCGGTTGTTGAACAGATGCTCGGTACAATCTTCAGAAATCAGGATGCTTTTCTAGGATTGACGCGAATTCGCGACATGGATCAATACACCTTCGAACACTCAATAAGTGTCTCAGCACTGATGATTGCATTCGCCAAGAAGCTTGGACTGGATGAATCAGTCATCTGGGAGGTAGGTGTTGGCGGTATATTGCATGATATAGGAAAATTACAGGTACCAGAGAAGATATTGAATAAACCTGGGCGCCTTACAGAAGATGAGTTCTCTATTATGAGAGGACATGTGGGTTTTGGAACCCGTCTGGTTGATGAGACTGATGCAATTCCAAAAAATGCACTCAGAGTCCTTTTGCAACACCATGAACGTCTCAACGGCACAGGTTATCCTGGAAGGCTCTCTGGAGAAGAGATCAGCCTCTACGGCAAGATGGCTGCAATAGTTGATGTATACGATGCGATTACCTCTGATCGTGTCTATCATAAGGGAAAAATGCCAAGTGTAGTTTTACGCCAGTTGATCGAATGGAGCGGGGAAGGGGTGTTCGATCAAGAATTGGTACAGCGGTTTATACAGTGTGTGGGTATCTACCCGGTGGGTACAGTCGTGGCCTTGGAGAGCCAGCGACTGGCTGTGGTTATTGCGTCTCCACAAAAGGCGCTGCTGAACCCGGTACTTAACGTTATCTACGACCTTTCTCAAGACTGCTTTCTAACGCCAGAATATCTCAATCTTGCTGAATCTGCTTCTGGGGATCGAATACTAAAACCTGTCTCTCCGGAACAATACAATATTCAGATTGCTGACTATCTGGATCAATAGGCTATCCCTGTTTTGATGGGCAACCAGTGTGGTGCTTCATACTAATATGAAGCACCACACTGGTAAGTTGCACTATTCCTGTAACTCGATTTTGAGTTTATACCCCTTCAGAAATGTTGCGATATCTCTTCCTATAGTTAAGGATTGGGAGAAATATGCCATGCTATCTCTCGGTTTTTACAAGCCTTAGGGTTGGTCTATTTTATATTCTCAGCCAGAGCTTGGATTGGAATCATGCAAATCGCTTTTCATGAACGGATAGATGATTTTGAGGCAAATACATGGAATCGCCTTGTTGTGGATGAGAATCCATTCCTGAAGCATGAGTTCCTCGCGGCACTTGAGCACAACGATTGTGTTGGTGAACGGTTTGGTTGGCGCCCCCGACATCTGAGTATTCATGATCAAGGGCGGTTGGTTGGATTATCACCGCTCTATATCAAGGACAATTCATATGGTGAGTTTGTTTTTGACCATGCCTGGGCCGATGCCTACCAGCGGAATGGATTGAATTATTACCCGAAACTGGTCAGTGCCACACCCTATACACCCGCCTACGGAGATCGCTTATTGGTTGATCCTGATGCGGATATTGAGCAGGTTAGGCGGCTGATGGTAGAGGCAACATTGGGTTTGGTAGACGAGTTGGGGCTATCTTCCATGCATTGGCTGTTCACCACCAAGGAGGAGGGGGAGACCTTAAAGTCGATGGGCATGTTTGAACGCCTGGGTGTCCAGTTTCATTGGAGTAATCCCGGGTATTCTGACTTCGACCATTTCTTGTCCTGCTTGACAGCCAAACGCAGAAAAAATATCCGACATGAACGCAGGAAGGTGTCAGATTCCCAAATTCGTTTTCGTGTGGTCACTGGAGATGAGGTGAATGAGGCTGAATGGGCGCTATTTACCCACTTTTACAGTAAGACCTTCGAGGAGCGTTACAGTCTGCCAACCTTAAATCAGGGTTTTTTTCAGGAAATCGCACAAAATATGGGCGATCAGATCGTTCTTGTGTTTGCCTACGATGGCTCACGTTGTGTCGCCGGTGCGATTCTCTACCGCAGTCAATCCACGCTCTATGGGCGCCATTGGGGGGCACTGCAACACTATGACAGTCTCCATTTCGAAGCCTGTTACTACCAGGGGATATCCTATGCAATCGAGCAGGGGCTGAAACGATTCGAACCAGGTGCTCAGGGGGAACATAAAATCTGGCGTGGGTTTTTGCCGACACTGACCTACTCATATCATTCGATAGTCGATCCTCAATTTAGCAATGGTATTGAGCATTTTTTGCAACAAGAAGCCCCCGCATTATTGAATTATAGAAAAAATCTACTTGAAAGCTCTCCATATAAAACAAAACAGTAACCGTAACCCACAGAAAAATAAGAAAAAATAAATTTCCTTAATAAAAGTTGTATTTTTTCCGAATAATTGTTGACTAAATTACTGAGTTACTCTAGTCTAAATACCGACTGAATTACTAGGTAATAACTTTATACCTCTGGAGAAACACAAATGAGACTGTCTACAAAAGGTCGTTACGCGGTTACAGCTATGTTAGATCTGGCACTTAACGGAAAAACTGGTCCAGTTACCCTTGCAGAAATATCTGAAAACCAGGGTATTTCACTCTCCTACTTGGAACAGTTATTTGCAGCCTTGAGAAGTAAGGAGTTGGTTCGTGGGGTCAGGGGGCCTGGTGGTGGCTACTATCTCGGCAAGAGTGCAGATGAGATTTCAATTGCCAATATTATTTGTGCAGTTGATGAGTGGGTTGAGTTCACACGCTGTGGAGGAAGGCAGAATTGTAGTGGTGGCGCCCGTTGTTTGACCCACACACTTTGGGATGATCTGAGTACAGAGATTTTCAACTTTCTCGCAGACATCTCCCTTGGCGATCTGGTCAGAAGAAATCTGAACAAGAAGCAAGAAGAGGATGGCTCACTGAGCATTGTGCCTCAATCGAGTTCACAGGCCGCATGATAGTGAAAAAAAACCTCTGAAAGCGGCCCTGAATAGGGCCGCTTCAATTTGCGAAACATCGCAAATAGCGCACTGTAGATGATCGATCTGCGGTTCTACGCCATATACTGAACTGATTTTTTTAGTTTTAAGCAGCCGACAACCCATCGCTATTATGCCTGGATGGTGAAATCAGCTATCATCTGCGGTTTGATAGCCAAGCCAATTCCGTGCAATCACTACAATCCATAACAGATTTTATTCGTTGGTCAGCCAGCAGGTTCTCTGAAGCCGGTCTTTTTTTCGGCCATGGCACTGATAATGCTTTGGATGAAGCGGCTGCGCTTGTACTGCATGCTCTCCATCTTCCTCCTGATCTATCGAACATCTGGTTTTCCAGTCGCCTGACTGCTGATGAACGGGAGCGGGTATTTGAGCTGGTGAACCGCCGTATTGAACTACGTAAGCCACTACCCTATCTTACTGGGGAAGCCTGGTTCGCCGGACTCACTTTTCGGGTTAATGAACATGTGCTGATACCACGCTCACCAATTGCAGAGCTGATCGAAAATGAGTTCGCACCTTGGGTCGATTCGTCACAGGTTCAGCGTGTATTGGATCTCTGCTGTGGTAGTGGCTGCATTGGCATAGCTACAGCGGCTTACATGCCTGATTGTGTTGTTGATCTGGCAGATATTTCAGCAGATGCTTTGGCTGTCTCTAGTGAAAATGTATCACTTCATAGCCTCGATCAGCAGGTCAATGTCTATGAATCTGATCTGTTTGACGGACTACCAAAGGTTAAATACGACCTGATTCTCTCCAACCCTCCCTATGTGGGCGCGGAAGAGATGGCAGGTCTGCCTCCTGAGTATCTTCATGAGCCCAATATGGCACTCGAAGCGAATGATCAGGGGTTGGAAATTGTCAAAAGAATATTGAATCAGGCCCCTGAGTTTCTGACACCTGACGGCTTGATTGTGGTGGAAGTGGGAAACAGTGCAGAGCTTCTGATGGAGCGTTATCCCGAGGTTCCCTTTGTCTGGCTCGACTTCGCCAGAGGAGGAGAGGGGGTATTTCTGATCACTGCAGCTGAACTGTCTGAATATACAGGCTACTTTAAGGCCGACAACTAAAAAAGGATATACTGAGGCTGTCGGGTTTGGTTCTACAGATTATCTTGAGAGATTGAACAAGCGATGAGTTTGCAACGTGCACGCAGTGCTGAAGAGTATGTCGAATGGGTAAAACAGGCGGAGTTTGAAGTCGCCGACCTCAGGGACTGTTATGATTACCAGATGGAGGAGTTGGGCCGCTACCCCGCATTCCTGGAACCATTGGAGTCTGGTATCAAAGAGCTGCATCAGTCGATGGTGGATGGCGAGTATCATTTCGGTCGTGAAGATCTCCCCTTCATTGGTCTGGTAGACCGTCATGGTGATGACATTCCATTTTCAATTTTACTGCGTCAGATAAACGAAACCCACAGAAAGGGTATCGATGTTGATACTGAGTGACGTTGTTATCGATAACAACGACCTTGGATTTAAGAGAGACAGGCTATGGACCATTCGACACAATTCGACCTTGAACTGATAGGTAAGTACAACCAGACGGGGCCGAGATATACCTCATATCCGACTGCGGTTCAGTTTCATGACAAATACGATGAGGCTGAATATCGGCGTATTGCTATTGAGAGTAATGCCAGCGGTAGTCCATTGTCTCTCTATTTCCATATCCCTTTTTGCGATACGGTCTGTTTTTACTGCGCCTGTAACAAGGTGGCTACAAAGGATCGTGGTATGGCGGCGGGCTATCTTGCCCGGGTTCATGAAGAGCTTCGGATGCAGTCGGAACTCTTCGATTCCTCCAGGGTTGTAACCCAGCTTCACTGGGGAGGCGGAACGCCAACGTTCATCAGTCATGATGAAATGCGCCAGTTGATGGATAAGACCCGGGAATCATTTACCCTGCTGGATGATGATAGCGGTGAATACTCAATTGAGATCGATCCCAGAGAGGCGAAAGGCGATACCATTAAATTGCTTCGTGAACTGGGTTTCAACCGGATGAGTTTGGGTGTCCAGGATTTTGATCCTAATGTGCAGAAAGCGGTCAACCGCCTGCAAAGCAAAGAGGTGACACTGAGGGTACTTCAGGCTGCAAGGGACGAGGGTTTTCGTTCAACAAGTATCGATCTTATCTATGGACTGCCACATCAGACCCTGGAGAGCTTCTCATCAACCCTGGATCAGATACTTGAAGTGGATCCCGACCGTCTCTCTGTATTCAACTATGCTCATCTGCCTGAGCGCTTCAAGCCCCAGCGGCGGATCAATGAGGATGAGCTACCTCCGCCTCAAGAGAAGCTGGATATTCTGCAGATGACCATTGAGAAGCTCTCTGATGTTGGTTATGTCTATGTGGGAATGGATCATTTTGCCAAGCCTGACGATGAGCTGGTGAAGGCTCAGGTGGATGGCACCCTTTATCGAAACTTTCAAGGTTACTCCACACATGCTGATTGCGATTTGATCGGCCTGGGAGCAACTTCGATTGGCATGGTGGGGCCAAGTTATGCTCAAAATATGCGCAGTCTGGATGAATATTATCAACGCATAGATGCAGGGCGTCTTGCTGTGTTTCGAGGCGTGACCCTCACACAGGACGATCTATTGCGACGTGATGTGATTACCCGTCTGATATGCCACTACACGCTCTCTATTGCTGATGTGGAGAAGCAGTGGAATGTGGATTTTAAAAGTTACTTTGCGAATGAATTGATTGGCTTGAAAGAGATGGAAGCAGATGGATTGCTTCTGCTGAAAGAGGATGCCATAGATGTGTTACCAAGAGGTCGTCTGTTGATACGCAACATCTGTATGCAGTTCGATATCTACCTGGCCAGCAAGGCATCGCAAGGTAGTTTTTCGAAAGTGATCTGATTTCTCGGTTGTATCGGCAGGTCACAACAATATGACTTGGTCTTAAAGCAGTAAAAGTTCTGCTTAGGGCCGATTCGATTAGTGTTAACAGGCCCTAGTCACAGTGGCTATGTTGCAGCTAATTGGCCGGGGTTAAAGCTTGCAGTGCCTTTCTATTGCCCTGTGCTGCCGATAGCTGTACCCAGTGCATAGCCTGTCGTTCGTTCTTCTCCACACCCAAACCATGATAGAAAAGATATCCCAAGGCATATTGGGCCTTGGCATTGCCGGCTGCGGCAATCGGGAAGAGTAACCGAAAAACCTTCTTATACTCTTTGATATTGTATGCCTTGTGGGCTTCAGTAAGGGTGAGTGCTATCTCATCCACCTCAGGGTCAGGTGTAGATGCACAGCCTGTCAGAATGGACAAACTGAGTAGTGCGCATAATATGAGCGAATGTCGGAGAGTGAAGCGAAGTTGCATAGGATCAGGATACCAATTGGTTGAGATCGAAAATAGGCAGTAGTATCGCCAGTACAATAACCAGCACGATGCCACCCATGACCAGAATGAGTATAGGTTCGAAGAGACCTTGTATTGTTGAGACCAAGGTCTCTATCTCGCGCTCCTGGATATCTGCTGAACGCTCGAGCATGCCCTCTAGATTACCACTGGATTCACCACTGGCAAGCAGACTGAGGGTCATCGGCGGGAAATAACCGGTTTTATCCAACGCTTGATAGAGACTGGCCCCTTCGCGAACCCGCAAAGTCGCCTCTTCAACTGCGTTACGCATGGGAAGATTGGTCAGTACCTGGGAGGCGATCCGCATCGATTCCAGAATAGGAACACTGCTGGCAGCCATGATGCTCAGGGTTCTGGAGAAACGTGCTGCATTTGCGGTGCGAACCAATCGACCTACCAAAGGGATACGTAGCATAACGCCATGCCACCAGAGTTTTGGTCCCGGTTTCTTGAGTAGATAGCTGAACAGCAAACCTAAAATCGCCAGCACTAAAATAATAGGAACGCCATAGGATCGGAAGGTGTCGCTGGTAGCCATCAAGGCTTTGGTTATCCAGGGTAGTTCTGCCGACATCGATTCAAACACCCTCGTAACCTGGGGCACGATATAGGTCAACAACCCACCGACGATGAGTAGAGAGACAATGGTTAAGAGTGCGGGATAGAAGAGGGCAAAGATAGTTTTCTGGCGCATCTGCTGACGCTGTTCTGTATAGTCGGCAAGACGTTCCAGCACCAGTTCTAAATGACCTGACTCTTCTCCCGAGGAGACAGTTTGTATATAGACATCTGGGAAGGTCTTCGGGAACTCCTTCAATCCATCAGCCAGCGTCCTGCCTTCCAGCACTTTAGCCCGGACAGAAAGGAGTGTACGTTCTACATGCCGTTTTTCAGTTTGTTGGGCTGTGGTTTTCAGCACATGTTCCAGGGGCAGTCCGGAGCGTAGCAGGGTAGCCATTTGGCGTGTAATCAGTGCGAGTTCCATCGCATTGATATGGCGCTGGAAGAGCTTGCCTTTGTTTGTTGTAGCTGTGCCACTTGCCGAATCGATAGAGAGTGGCGTCAGACCTGATTCGCGCAACTGCTGGCGAACCTGTCTCGGGCTGTCACCCTCAAGTACGCCGCGCTGCTCTTTTCCACTTGGATCGAGTGCTACGTATTCAAAAGCGTCCAAGGCCTATTATCCTTCTTGGGTCACGCGTATGATTTCATCAATGGTGGTGTCACCATTAAATACACGCATCATGCCGTCCTGGCGAATACTGTCGGTGAATTTCCTGGCATGTTGCAACATTTCGATTTCACCACTGCCCTTATGAATCATATTGCGCAAGGTTTCATCGATTGTAATCAACTCGTAGATACCGGTTCTGCCCGCATAGCCGTGATTGTGGCACTTCTCACAACCATTCGCTGAGTAGAGTGTTACTTCTTCAGAGGTGGGTTTTTCCAATAGTTCCAGCTCTTCAGGGGCCGCAGTATATGGGGTCTTGCAGTGGGGACATAGTGTTCGCACCAGTCGTTGTGCCAAGACACCAATCAGACTCGAAGAGAGCAGGAATGGCTCGACACCCATATCCCTGAGTCTGGAGATACTGCCAATAGCCGTATTGGTATGCAGGCTCGACATGACCATATGGCCTGTCAAACTGGCCTGTACAGCGATCTGAGCAGTTTCCAGATCACGGATCTCACCTACCATCACCACGTCGGGGTCCTGTCGCAGGATGGCCCGTAATCCTCTGGCAAACGTTAAATCGACCTTATTGTTGACCTGAGTCTGACCAATGCCATCGAGATAATATTCGATCGGGTCTTCCACTGTGACGATATTTCGACTCTGGGTATTGAGACGGCTCAAAGCAGCGTAGAGTGTAGTAGTTTTACCTGAGCCAGTAGGTCCGGTGACCAGAAAAATGCCGTGGGGTCGCCGGATCACGCCAGGATCCACCTGCTCTAGTAGTTTTTTCGACATCCCCAAATGTTCAAGATCGAGTCGTCCAGCCTGTTTATCGAGGAGACGTAATACGACTCTCTCGCCATAGCTTGAAGGGAGAGTGGAGACACGCACATCGACAGGGCGGTTCCCAACCTTCAAAGAGATACGACCATCCTGGGGAATACGCTTTTCAGCGATATCCAGTTGCGCCATAACCTTGATGCGTGAGACCAGGAAAGAGGAGACATTTCGGGGTGGGGTAAGCACTTCCCGCAATACCCCGTCTACACGAAAGCGCACAACCAGTCGGTTTTCATAGGGTTCGATATGGATATCTGATGCCTGCTCTTTAATGGCCTCGGTGAATAGCGCGTTGATCAGCCTGATAATCGGTGCATCATCATCACTGCCCAGCAGGTCTTTCGGTTGATTCAGGGCCTGGGCTGCATGGTCGAGATCCATGTCATCACCCATTGTCTCCATGATCTGGCTTGACTGGTTGGAGCCGGATTCATAGATCAGGGAGAGTTGCTTTTCAAGACTCTCCTCGTCGATCTGTTTGTATACCAGTGTCTGCCCATAGAGACGTCTGATTTCGTTGAGCACCATAATCGGAACCCCTGGCTTGAAGAGGAGTTCATAAGTATCAGTTTGCTCATCCTTGACTACAGCGACCCCATGCCGACGGGCATAGGCGTAGGGCAGTTGATCCGGTCCGTGGGTGGTTGTCTCTTCCGCGAGTAGTTCGGAGAGCGGATCTTGGGCTTCCTGCAGTGGATTCGTGGTATTGTCTGACATGAGTTCGCCGTCCCTTCTAGAGTTCCGGCTCTTCAACGTCATCATCATCGAATGGCGGAGCAAATGTACCAAATCGAGGTGGCATGACAGGGGTCTCCTCATCATCCATCAGGTTGACCCCTTTTTGTTTCATTTCTAACTGTTGGGCGCGGAAATAGTTGTACTTATCGCTGGCAATCTGAGTGCTGACCGCCGCATCCCTGAGTACTACCGGGCGCAGAAAAACCATCAGGTTACGTTTGACTTTTGTGGTTTTATTGGCACGGAATAGGGCGCCTAAAATGGGAATGTCACCCAACAGGGGAACCTTCTCTTCGGTTTGCTGAAGGTCTTCCTGGATTAACCCGCCAAGGACGATTGTTGCGCCATCCTCTACCATCACCACGGTCTTAATGGTTCGCTTGTTGGTCACAATATCACTGGTGCCCGTGCTGGCAGAAGCATTGATGCTGGAGATTTCCTGCTCGATCTCAAGTTGTATGGAGTTGCCCTCATTGATCTGTGGCTTGACCTTCAAGGTGAGTCCAACATCTTCACGCTGTACCGTCTGAAAAGGGTTAACAGAGTTGCTTGTTCCGCCGGTAGAGCTGTAAGAACCGGTAATGAAAGGAACATTCTGACCAATGACGATCTCAGCTTCCTGGTTGTCCAGGGTGGTCAGACTTGGGGTTGAGAGTATGTTGCTTGTGGTATCACTCTCCAATGCCTGAATAAGGGCTGCAAAGTTGACCCGGTCACTATCAAAACGACCCAGTCCAATAGAGGTGCCAGGCCCAAGCGCCACCCCGGCACCAGCGGCATATGAGTTGTAGACATCTGTGATCGTGGGAGCGCCCAGGTTGATCACACCCACTGGGCCTGTACCATCCGGAGTGCCATCGACTACCCACTGTACACCAAGGCTTTTTGCCTTGTCGTAGGAGACCTCAGCAATAACCGCCTCCACCAGTACCTGAGCACGGCGAATATCTAATTTGCGAATAATGGCCTGGAGGGACTGAAAAACACCCGGTGGTGCAGTGATAATCAATGCATTCGATGCCTCATCTGCCTGGATGTTAATAGGTAGAGAGGGTTTGCCTTTGGCAGCTTTACCAGCACCTTTGGCTGTATCATCGATGTTTTCACTGACCCCGGTAAGTACGCTTACCAGGTCAGCCGCGTTGGCATATTTCAGGTAGACGACCTGGGAATTACCTTCATTATCAAATGGGGTGTCCAGGTGTTCGATGATTACCCTGGAGCGCAGTCGCTCCGTGGGATCGCCACTAATCAGAACACTATTGGTTCGCTCATCAGCTACCAGTTGTGTCGCTGACTTGCTCGCACCTTTGGCCGCTCTCGGTTTGAGGCTTTCCAGAATTCGAACGACCTCTGCTGCTGAGGCATGTTGTAGGCTAACGACTTCAATGGAGCTATTACTGACCTGATCTATCTGCTCAATAATACTCATCAGTCGATCAACGTTACGGCGTCGATCAGAAATAATCAGCACATTGGTATCAGGGTAGGCAGCGAGGTGCCCTTCTTGAGGTATCAGAGGGCGAAGAATCGGCACCAATTGAGCAGAGGTTACATTCTTAACCTGGATAATACGGGTAACAATCTGATCACCTGGGAATGCTCCGTTGGCACTAAGGGTTGGAATTCCGCCCTGTTTGGCTTTGACATCCGGGACTATCTTGATGACATCGCCACTTGGGATGGTAGAGAAACCATGTACTTCCAGTATGGAGAGAAATACTTCGTAGAACTCTTTGCTATCCATGGGGTGGGCGGAAACCACCGTTACCTTACCCTTTACTCTTGGATCAATAACAAAGTTCTTACCTGTATGTTCTGAAACCGTTTTTATCAGGGCTTCAATGTCGGCGTTATTCAGGTTGAGGGTGATTTGTTCTGCATGACTGGAGGAAGTGATTGTCATGTTCAGCAGGAATGTGGTGCAGAGCAATAGCAACACTCGAGCAATTATACCTAGGCTCATTTGAGGTCTATCCATGTAAATTTTTGCCGATGTACTCATGATTGAAGCGGTCCCGTAGCAGACTGTGCACTATGCCAGTTCCGATTGAGGTCACTGGTTTGTGACAGGTTAGGGGGATATTGGTGAAATTCTTTATCCATCATGGGTTTATGTCGAATATGTAATGCATTCCATAATAGCAGATGATAGCGCATTGGCATACCAGGTAAAACAGTATGCTAAAGACGGGTGCTATAAGTTATCCTATAGCTACCATCTGACTGTTGTTTACTGATTGCCTTGAGGGCGCTTCCCAGGCGGGGATCAGAATCCGTTCCTGGTTTGATCTGTCCTTTTACCTGGAAGTTTCCATCTGTTGTGAGACTAAGTTCCCCATCTACAGATGTTGCTCCTCCCAAGTCTTTGATTCTTGCCTTGACTTCACCTTTTTGGCCGGTTGATAGATCTGCCTTCAGATCACCTACCTTGAGTGCAAAAGGGCCTTTTAAAGAAGAGTCAAGCCACTGTATCTCTCCCTCTACAGCTGTGATTTGATTCTTTGTCAGGGTTAATTGTTGAACGTCAAGAGAGACATTGCCTCCTACGCCAATCTGGGACAAATCGATCATTGGTGGAATCATCGATGCGGGAATTTCACCACTGATATCCTCAATCTGAATCTGATCCCCTGATCCTATCGCGATATTGCCCTCTAGCTCCTGGCCTGCATGATTGACAATGATATCGAAGCCGATATTACCGAAAATCAACTCAGTGGGGGTGAAACGCCATTTGAGTTTATCCACTGGTATCCCATGAACAGTGACTGCTTCCATCTTGCCACGCCAGAGGCTGCCTTTGATCGTTCCATAGGTGAAAGGTGGTTGCTTGGTGCCGGCTGTCGCCCAACCTAAAACATGCTGAGCTGGCAGTTCAATCAGCACAAACAGGAGATAAGCCACTACACCAATCAACAGGTAACTTCTCCATCTCATTTTCCATCACCTCCCCGCTGTAGAACAAGTCGCGCATTCACTAGACCGGGGCCATCCTGTCGATCGATGTTGAGTGATTCGATATCCAGGGCATATTCCTGAGTCATTTGGCCCAGCCAACGAACTAATATATCGAAAGAGGCTTGTTCAACCCAAAGCTGTACTGAGTTATCTCCTTGAGGTTTGATGCGTTTTATCAGTTGTCGTAATTCAGCCTTTTTTGCTGTTCTGTCAACCAAAGTAAGCAGGGCCTCATTCGTGCGAGAGCCTCTGTTACCCTGACTGGAACGCAGACTCTTGACGAGATCGAGGTTCCCCTTCATCCACTGCAGGGTGGATTGCTGGCTAGCTACCTGAAGTGCTTTCTGTTCGAGGTTCTGCTCGAAAGGTCGCCATATGATCAGATAGAGCAACAGAATCAACACTGCTGACCCGCCAATGATCATGGCAAGGTGTTCCTGGGGAGTTTTACTGTTCCACCACTGCTTCATCACGATCCTCCAGTGATTCTGAGGTGGGAGGTGACATTGTTGTCCGCGGCATTGGCAGAGCGGATCTCAACATTGAGCCGTTTGCTCTCGATCGTTTTTTTCAAGTTCTCCAGAGCCTGTAGCTCCTTGATGGTCAATTGTAAATTGAGTTGACCATCTCGAAAGCTGATATTTTCGAGTGTTGTATTGGGGCTGTTTTTGATGACACTCGCTGCCGGTACAAAGAGACTGGCAAACTGCGCGAAACTCCCCGACTGTCCCTGCTGCATTCTTTTTAGCTGTTGTTCCATCTGTACCCGAGGGTCAACGATACGTTTTACATTCGGAAAGGCTTGTTGGAAAGTCTGCCTGATTTGAGCATGTAACTCTGTGCTCTGTTGCTTGTAATGAAAATATTCCTGCAGGGTCGTGCCGATCGAAAGGGCGACTAAAATCATTCCAAGTGCTGCAGCCGGAAGCCAACGCTTCCATTGGAGCGTCATTTTATCGACCCGCTGATACTCTCCCTGCAGTAGATTGATCTGCTCTTTTTCTTTTAAGTTGTTGCCGAGTAGATTGGTCAAATGGGTAAGATCGTCTACCTCTCTGACGATGATTTCACACTCTGGCGCAATACTACCCAGGTCTAAACTGAGGAGGCTCTCTTTGAGCTTGTAGTGGGTCAATTTCCCGGGTGCTGACTCACCAGCCTGCTGTAATGCCAGCTTGAGAAGTTCGCCACCATTAATAGCGTCTGCGCTATATCCCAGATTGGACTGGGTGCGAATCTGCAGGCTCTGATCGCTTTGATAGAGGCTCCAGGCATCACTATCCAGAGGCAGGCCAAGCAGGTCGGGATAGAAGCCGAGGGGTTCGATACCTGCGGAATCGAGCTTTTCCAGCCAATCATCCAGTTTTTGTCTTGAGATGACGGCTACAGGTGTAATGCCATCACTGTCCATGGTGCCAGCAGCGAAGTGGAGCTGATCGATGTCCTCGGTGAGCTCATTCTCCAGTGAGAAGGGGATTGCCTGTAATAGACGCTGGCGGTTACGTGTGGGTATGTTGACTGAAGTGATCAGTATATCGACAGCAGGGATCAAGACCAGGGTACGTCGGCCCTTAGCCAATTGAGATGCTTGCGCAAGGCTGCCTTCGCCTGCTTCATTGACTCCGGCACCTTTGATCGACCAGGTGACCTGCTTACAAGATGAATCATGACACTGCAGAATGAATTGTTCAGCCATCAATAGACCCCAATAGTGCGGGATAAGACCACAACATCCTTACTGCCTTTATACAGGCGACTGACCAATTTTTGGCTGTTATTTTCCATTCGTACAACCGTCTCCAACTGAAAAAAGTGACTGTCTACAGAGATCAATGGCTCTATATCTTCAGATTTTACTTTATTTTCATCCAAAAGTTCTCTAACTCTTGCAATAAAGGATGCCGGCTCTTTGAACGGGTTCTCTTCTCGCTCACTTATAAGTTGTTCTGCATCGGCTTCAGAGAGGTCACTGATCAGACTTTGTAACACAATCTGATCGGCTGTGTTGACATTAATCGCGCTCTTCACAGGCAGAGCAATAACATGGGGCGCCAGCTTTTCATAGCTCTCCTGATCCATCTCCTTTATGAGTCTGAGTTCGGTTATGCTGGCTATGAATCCGTTAGCGGTCCGATAGGGTGGGTCCTGACTTAAATATTCAATATCTTCTGCACCATCAGGGTAGGAGGTTTTATTATCACCATCCAACCAGTCCTTTGTTGCCTGAGCAATTGACTCAGGTAATTCAAGCGCCAACAGCATGCGTTTGAATATGGCCAACTGTACACTAACCTGGTTCTTCGTTTCCTCTTCAGCCTCTGCTTCCAAGTAGAGGTTATTCAGGTTGAAGCGGCCCTGAAGGTCGGTTGTGAGAGCTTGAACCTCACCACCCTCTACTGGGGTTGGCGGTAGTTCCTGGGCCCAGTTCTCCTCCAGGCCATCGTACTTCTTTCCCTCATCATCATTCAGATCCCGTATCAACATGCCCCGGGACCAGGCTTCGCTGCCCAATGTGTAGTAGTAGGCCTGGTCGGCAGCTTGAATATTGCCAGTTCTACGGATGTTGAGTTGGAGGCTATGAGTCATCGCCACAGCAGCAATTGATGCCATGGCAACAATCACAATGGCGGTGATTAGTGCGATTCCCCTCTGTTGGGTTTTCTGCCTGTGATGCGCCACCATTATTGCTTCTTTCCTTGATCAGGATTTTCGTCAGGTATGGGACGAGCCAGAGCAAACAGACGTCTTATTTTACCCCAATCCTTGAGTTCCATGTTCATTTCAATAGCAGTGGGTAAGCCAGGTTTATCTCCTGAATCGAGGTCAAAACTGTCAGGGGGCCATTGATTCTGCTTTTTCATCTCATGGTCGTAATAGACCAGCTCAAGCTCCTCTATGTTGTCGATCAATTCGTATCGGTGAGGTTCACTATCCTGGGCCCTGTCGAGTATTTTCCAGGTTAGTCGATAGAGGGTCTCTTCCTCGATTAGATAACCTACCCGTTGCATGTTGCTGCGTGGCAGTTTCATGGGATTTGCATAGCCACCACGGGTCAATTCGAGAAGAGTACCGGTAAATCCGCCAGTTATGAGTGCAGCCAGTTCGTCACCATGTTGATCACGAATGGGCCTGTCGATCGCTTGTTCGATATCCCGCTGAATCAGACTGAATGCAAGTTGCAGTTGAGACATGCGTTGACTGTACTGGCTGGTCTGATGTTCTGTTTCGAGCACCACATTAAGACCAGAATAGGCGAAGGTGGCCAGGATGGCGAAGATGGTAATTGCAATCAACAGTTCGAGCAGAGTGAATCCCCGCTCAAATCGGTTGTGAGGTTGCGGATGGTTGGCGCAAATATTTAAAGAAGTTGTCATCAGATCGGTTGTGAGAGAAAGCTGACAAGACGGGTTACGCTGTTTTCATCGTCTTTGTTACGAAACACGCGTATCTCAATTTGTCTGACCCGGTCATCCGGGGTTTTAGTGATCTCCCGCTGCCAATACCATTTCTTCAGCCCCATCTCCTCATCCCCTTTCTTGGTTCCGGTAGCAGGCCACTGGTTAGCTATCTGTAGCTCTGTGATCTGGTTCATTGCGACCCAATGGGCGAGGGTCTTGTCTCGTAAATAGGCAACATTCAACGATTGATTTGATGCAACAGCAATAATAGAGGAGAGGGCAATGGCGAGAATGGCCAGTGCGATTAGAATCTCCAGCAGGGTAAAGCCTTTGTGGCGGTATCCTGCCGATGGCCTGATACCTGGGCGATGCTTTAATCGTGTCTTATTAGGGTGAGACATGTTCCAGAGAGAGCTCTCCAAGCTCATTGCCTGTTAAACGATAGTAACTTTCAACAAGCTCAGAGCTGATTTTTATATCGAAGGAGGTCATCTCTCCGCTATTAAGCAGGATGATCTCCGGTGTCCTTTTCTCTTCGTCATCACCTTCGGGGAGTGCGGTGGCAATGCTGATTTCCAGCTCTTCAGGCAGCTGACGCTCACGAAACAGCGTATCAGAAACCGTCTCCCACTCTCCCTCATTGAGGCTGAGAAAGCCATAGCTCTCCTCAGTAATGTCCACACCGATCATAACCGATCTGAGTAAGGCCTCTTCACTGGCCAGCTCAATCAGACTGGTAAGACGCTGGGCTTCATCTTTAAGCATGTCTGCCGGCCCGTTTCGACCAAATGAGATGGCGACATAGTTGATCAAAATCCCGATTATGACCACCACGACCATTACCTCGATCAGGGTAAAGCCCATTCCCAATCCCTTGGGAGTGTGCGCTATCCAAGCCCTCGAACGAGGGCTGTTTGATGATGAGCAGGGAGGGTTCACTCCAGATTCCAGTTACCAATGTCATCGTCAGTGGATTGCAGATCCAGGCCGGCTGAGTAGACGTCGATAACACCATGAGTACCGGGGCTCAGGAACAGATATGGGTTGCCCCAAGGATCCATAGGCAGTCTGTCGAGATATCCACCTTCTTTCCAGTTTCTGGGTTCCGGGGAATCGGTCGGCTTGGTGACCAGGGCTTCAAGTCCCTGATCAGTTGTTGGGTAGATCATGTTATCCAGACGGTAGAGATTCAGTGAAGCTTCCAGTGCGCGGATATCACTTTTAGCTTTTGTTTTTCGTGCCTGTTCTGGTCTATCCATAATTTTAGGTACAACAATTGCGGCGAGGATGCTCAAAATGACCACCACAACCATCACTTCTATGAGTGTGAAACCATTGAATTTTCTAGAATATTTTCCTTTTATTGAAGAATTGCCCAAGGCTGTTGCCTGGCGGGGTATTGGGGAGACTGCATTGATGGTCATATGGTTGAACCCTGTCAATTTTCCGTGTTGATCGATAGTAAAGGTGGGCTATTATCAGGGGAATATGGGTCAGAATCCAGATTCCTGTTAAAAATCACCCTGATAGAGTGAATCGCTTCACTAACTTTGTATACTATAGCGGCTGTGGCCATAGGCTGGCATGGGGTTGGCGAAGAGATATCAATCATATCCGATCGTCAAATCTGCCGCATCAGGTAGTGTAAGCGATACCTTCCAGAGCATCCGTTGATGTAGAAACATCTGCAGTTTTTCGATTGTGCTGTCGATTATTAAAATAAAAAAAGACAACAGGGAACTGATACATATGAGAACCACGCGCAGGGTGAGTAGAGAGGAGATTATCACTAAAGGTATATTTGCAGGGATCAATGGATGTACCATTCCCAGGCAATAGACCTTATTGTTTCTCATTACTCTAAATCTTCAAACTGCATGAGAACTACACCATTTACCCGGTACCGATAGAGTCTGTATACAACCTTTTAGGATGTCGGGTTTAATATCCCACAGTTGTAAGTCTTTGCCGGCATGTAAAAGTTCAGTGCAGATTGAGGAATATCCGAACCATTGAGGATGACTGCTTGACTATAGGAATAATCGGCTACACTTTTTCGGCATCGCTATTCCTGCTTTTCAGCGTGTTACTGCTGACAAGCTGGCGTGGCCGCATAGAAGGCACCTATCTACTTATTGCCTCTACCACCTCGGCCTGCTGGGCACTGACGGCCATCGCCTTCCAGGTTCAGGAGTCCACTCTCACAGTCAATACCTATCAACTATTTGAAATAGCGAAGAATATCGCCTGGTTTGCCTTTCTGTTCCGACTTTTGAAAACACTCAAAACCGCTGCTGGGGGTGAGACCGGTCTTTTACGCTATGCTCCGGTTGCCATTTTCTCAATTTCTGCCTTGCTGCTTGGTGTTGAATTGGTTGCGCAACTGTTTCCTGGTGTTCGCAACTGGGGCGGGACAGCCAGCTTTCAATTGGTCGGCCATTTGGGGTTTGCTGTTGCCGGCCTGATTCTGATTGAACAACTCTATCGTAGTACCCGTCCTGAGATGCGTTGGGCGGTGAAGTACCTATATATAGGGATGGGAACACTCTTCGTTTACGACTTATTCCTCTATGCCGATGCTTTAATGTTCAAGCAAGTGGATGCTACTCTGTGGCAGGCCCGGGGCTTTACCAGTGCTTTGGTTGCCCCTTTTGTGGCAGTTGCTGCAACACGAAATCCAAGTTGGTCTGTACGTGTTTTTGTCTCCAGGCAGGTAGTGTTTCATGCCACAACCCTACTTGCGGCTGGTGGATATCTGATCCTTATGGCAGCTGTGGGGTACTACATACGCTATTACGGGGGAACCTGGGGTAAGGCAACACAGATCGCCTTTGTTTTTGCCGGGATCTCTTTTTTGGCAGTTGTACTGTTTTCAGGAACCCTAAGGGGAAAGCTGAAAGTTTTTGTTAATAAACACTTTTTTAGCTACAAGTACGATTGGCGGGATGAGTGGTTGAGGGTGGTTCAGACCCTCTCCGAAGGGCCTGGTGGTGGTGAAATACGTACCCGCGTCGTTCAGGCTATCTCAGACTCTGTGCAAGCACGAGGTGGCTATTTATGGATATTGAGTGACGACGGCCGCTACCAGTGTAGCAGCCACTGGCAAGTGCCTGATCTGAGCTTTGATATCGAGTCAAACAGCAAACTGATCCGCTATTTTCGAATCAGTGATTGGATTATCGACATCGATGAGTTGTCTAGATTTCCGGAACGTTACGATAATCTCTCCATCGATCAGAAGGTAACAGCCATCGAAGGTGCCTGGTTGATTGTACCTATCAAACACCACGATGCCCTGATAGGATTCGTACTGCTTGTCAGATCACAAGCTCATCTGTCAATAAACTGGGAAGATCGTGATCTGATTAAGGCGGCTGCCAAACAGGCTGGTGGATATCTGGCGTTGCTGCAAACCTCAGAAGCGCTGAATCGTGCCAATCAGTTTGAGGCTTTCAATCGGCTCTCTGCTTTCGTGGTACACGATCTGAAAAACCTGATTGCGCAGTTGGAATTAGTCGTTAAAAATGCTGAGCGACATAGAAATAATCCTGCATTTATGGATGATGCGGTAAAGACCATCGGAAATGCTGTCAATAAAATGGGACGACTACTTGCCCAATTGAGGCAAGGTAGATTTGAATCGACTAAAACCAAACAGTTCTACATAGAGGAGTCTGCAGCTCAAGCAGTCAATGAGTTGTATGCCTATGAGCCTAAACCGAAGTTGAGTATCAAACACAACTATCTTGAAATTATTGCTGATAAAGATCGATTCACAGCCATATTGGTACACATGATTAAAAATGCTCAGGAAGCAACCGATAGAGATGGTGAGGTTAATGTCACGGTCGAGAAAATGGATGAGCGTGCAATCATTACCATTCAGGATAACGGTTCAGGTATGGAAGATAAATTCATTAAGGAGCGGTTGTTTCGTCCCTTTCAAACGACCAAGGGAAATGCTGGGATGGGTATCGGAGTTTATGAAACCAGAGAGTATGTTAATTCACTAAAAGGAAGTCTGAGTGTGGAGAGTCATATCGGCAAGGGAACAAGCTTCACAATTTCCATTCCGCTGAATCAATCATTGTCTGCAACAGGCAGACAGCCTGATGCAACTGTAGAGGCGTAATTGCGTGAGTAAAGCCAACAATCAACTAAAACCACTTATTATTGTCGAGGACGACCCAGGACTTCAAAGTCAGTTGAAATGGAGTTTCGATGGTTATGACGTACACATTGCAGGTGATCGTGCCAGCGCAATAAATCTGTTGAGAAAAACAACAGCACCCGTCGTTACTCTGGATCTTGGCTTGCCCCCCGATCCGACGAATGTCAGTGAGGGGTTTGCCACCTTGCAGGAAATACTCAGTCTCATGCCACAGACGAAGATTATTGTGGTGACAGGGAATGATGATCGGGAAAATGCACTTAAAGCCATTGATCTAGGGGCCTATGACTTCTATCAAAAGCCGATAGATCCCGATGTACTGCGGGTGATCATTGAACGTGCTTATCATGTGCATGGCCTGGAAGAGGAGAATAGGGGACTGAACAAGATGCAACGTTACTCCCCCTTGGACGGCGTTGTGGCGAATAGTCCTGAAATGATTGAACTCTGCCGGGTTATCGAAAAGGTCAGCCCCACAAATATCACCGCGCTACTACTGGGGGAAAGTGGAACCGGTAAAGAGGTTCTGGCCAGAGCAATACACGGCTTGAGCGATAGGAGTGGTGAAAAATTTGCTGCAATTAACTGCGCCTCAATTCCAGAGAATCTTCTTGAAAGTGAACTATACGGCTATGAAAAGGGTGCTTTTACCGGGGCGTCCAAGCGGACTATAGGAAAGATAGAGTCAGCCAATGGTGGGACGCTGTTTCTCGATGAAATCGGCGATATGCCGATTGGTTTGCAGGCTAAAATGTTGCGTTTTCTGCAGGAAAGAGTGATCGAGAGGATTGGTGGACGAGAAGAGATACCCGTTGATATTAGAGTGGTTTGTGCCACTAACCAGGATCTGGAGGAGAAGATAGAGCGTGGGGAGTTCCGAGAGGATCTCTATTACAGAATCAGCGAGATAATCATCAATATCCCACCATTAAGAGATAGAGCCGGGGATGCTGTACTGTTGGCCTGGTCATTCATGTCCAAGTACGCCAAACAAAATGCTTCCAAAGTGAATGGGTTTACAACAGAGTCTTTGCGCGCAATCGAAGAATACAACTGGCCAGGGAATGTGCGAGAGCTGGAAAACCGGATAAAACGCGCGGTGGTGATGGCTGATGACCAGTTGATAACGCCGGATGAGCTTCAACTGAATAGTGATGGTGGGGATGCCATGCCGATCAATCTGAGGGCGGTCAGAGAGCGCGCTGAAGCAAGAGCCATAATACGGGCTATGAGTTATGTTGGTGGAAATGTCTCCAAGGCAGCTGATCTATTGGGCGTCAGTAGACCGACTCTCTACGATTTAGTTAATAAATACAGTTTGAAATAGAGAAAATGTTTAGGATGCAATTAGATTTAATGAAATACATGGCTAGGTATGGGAATGGATCGATGAAAAGTCTTCTCTCGATATTGATTACAGTTATTTTGCTGTTGTCAGGCTGTTCCGGTGGTGTCAGTGAAGAGAGACGATTTCAGGATGCATCGGCAAGTTATTCGAAAAAAGAATATTCAAAAGCAGTTATCGAACTTAAAAATTTATTGCAAGCAAATTCAGACCATAAGGCTGCGAGAATTCTGCTGGCAAAAAGTTATTTAGCACTGGGTGATGGTAGCTCTGCAGAAAAGGAGATCAATAGTATCACTGTTTCTCAGGAAGTAAGTGTTGAGGCCAAACAGATCATCATCACTGCCTGGGAGCTGCAGGCAAAACATCAGAATATAGTTGAAAGATTTGAGAAAGGTTATTTTTCCGATCTGGATAAGAAAACCCAAAACAGCAAAGTCGCAAATTCATATATCCATGTTCGTCAGCCAGAAAAGGCAGATGAGTTGGCTCAGGAATTATTGCAAATTGAACAAAACAATGTTGATGCCCTTGTCGTTCGGGCTAAAGCAGCGAGCATGCGGAATAATGACGAACAGGCAATTGAATTTCTCAACAAGGCCATTGCTCTGGATGCTGAAAATCATCAAGTGTGGCGAGCCTTGGGGGGGATACAGTCGAAACTGCAGGAGTTCGATCAGGCGATAGAGTCTTTGAAACGGGCAATCGCACTGGCTCAACCGGAAGACTCAAAGCAGGAGCAGTTTCTGACAAAGGTTTCATTGATTCAATTACTGGTTCAGAAAGCTCAATTCGATGAGAGCAAGCTCTATCTGGAAGAGCTGAAGAGAGGCTATAAGAGCAATCCGATCGTCGGTTATTTATCCGGACTGCACAACTATATCGACAAAAAATATGATGCTGCTAAAACTGAACTGACAGCGGTTCATACTGCCTTACCCAATCATCTGCCAACCGTACTGCTGCTGGGGGCAACCCATTTTTCGGAAAACAACCTGGAGCAGGCGAATGTGCTGTTATCTCGCTATGTAAACCAGGTGCCAACACACCTGCAGGCGAGAAAGTTGCTGGGGGAGATCAAACTCAGACTGAACAAGCCAAAGGAAGCGCTTAAGATTCTCAAATCTTCTGGTGAACAGCAAAGAGATTATGAACTGCTCTCCATGATTGGCTCTGCAGCAAGTCAGTCTGGTGATTATCTGCAGGGGGTTGAGTATCTGAAAGAAGCGGTTAGATCCCATCCGGAGAATACGCGTATTCGTGAAGAGCTGGCAAAGCTCTACCTGAGCCAGGGTGCGGTAGATGACGCCATTGCAGAGTTAGAGCAGCTGGAGAGTTCACAGCAGGGTAACAGCAGTAACCTGCTGATCCTCTCATATCTGAAGAAACAGGATATTGAATCTGCCAGAAAGCAGTCAGACCAGGTCTTCGCTGGCGGCATGGCGCTGACCGCCACGGATTTCTATCTGCGGGCAGTGATCGAGCTACTGTCAGGCAATCGACGTGAAGCGCGGAGTAATCTGAATAAGGCAGAGGAGTCAGATGCTGCCTACACACCGGCGCTTGTTGCCCTTGGCAGAATGGATCTTGAGGATGGCCGATTGAGTGAAGGCAGTGAACATCTCAATCTTGTGTTGGCGACGGATCCTTACAACACGCATGCAATGCTACTGTTAGCGCAGATAAGTGAACGCTCCGGACAACAGAACGAAGCCTTGAAATGGCTCGACAGAGCGGCTCAATCATCAAGAAATAGTACGCTGCCTCGGATTATCATCGCTCGCTACTATTTGCGAACAAAACAGGCAGAAAAGGCCGCTAAGTATCTGGATGATCCGGCCCTGCGACAGAGTGAGAATCCGGCCATACTCTCGTTGATAGCTGAAATGGATCAACAGATGGGCAACCACGAGCAGGCAGAATCACTGATCGAAAGAATGATCACAATCAATCCTGACAATCGGGATGCTTATCTGCAGTTGGCTGATCTGCAGAGTAAACGTGGAGACTAT
Organism: Candidatus Thiodiazotropha sp. 6PLUC1; assembly: GCA_040506705.1. GTDB lineage: Bacteria > Pseudomonadota > Gammaproteobacteria > Chromatiales > Chromatiaceae > Thiodiazotropha. The sequence goes on along the minus strand of JBEVWG010000057.1, from coordinate 42,312 downwards.
AAGTCTGCACAGTCAACCCTCGACAAGGCCAGGCCCTTGTCGCAGAAGGGTCAATTGCTGCAATTCAAGATTGCCCTCGGAGACAAGCGCTTCGATAAAGCAGAATCTGTAGCCAAGGCACTGAGTAACAAGCCAGAGACTAAATACACGGGAATCATACTGCTCTCCGGAGTGGCCCAGGCCAGAGGCAGACCCCAGACTGCTATATCCCAGCTGAAAAAACATCTATCTCCAGAGGCGCCCTTTGTTCTCTATAGAAAACTGGCCGATCTCTACGCCATGAATGGTGATATCAACTCGGCAACTGCACTACTGACACGCAGAATCGAGACAAAACCAGGTGGAGATAATCAAGCGAAATTGGCGCTGGCAATGATCTACCAGTCCAATGGAAAGGTTGAGAATGCTGTAAAACTCTACGATGAGCTATTATCGGTAGAACCCGAGAATATTGTGGCGCTGAACAATGCAGCGCTGCTGATATTTGACTCTAAACCTGAAAGGGCACTGAATTTAGCGCGCAGGGCGTTTGAACGTGTTGGTGATTCATCCCTGGCAGTTACTGATACCTACGCCTGGCTTAAGCACCAGACTGGGGATACTAAGGCGGCCCTTAATTTGATAAGGCCAATTTTGAACAGAACTTCCGATCCATCCATACTTTACCACTATGCAGTGATGCTGGCGGAAGTGGGGCAAAAGGGGGAAGCTCGCGAGATTCTTGAGTCTGTTTTTGAAAATAATCAGCAATTTCAAGAATCCAATGAAGCCAAACAGCTGTTAAGTGAGTTATCATCCGCAAATGGTTAGAACTAGTTTAGTGTCTCGCCTGGAGACAGGCCTGACAGCCCCAATCCTGCGTTGTGCCTGTGCATCCCAAAGGCATTTCCATCGGGGCATCCAGGGGTCTGTGTGGGCCTCTGTAATCGCGCATTAGTGTGAGACACTACATCAGGATCTGTTCTTGATATCATTATATGACAGGAAAGTGTTATGTTATCAATACGTTATATGAAAATTAAAAAATTTATAATTCCATTCTGTTTACTTCTGGTGACTGCCTGTTCCGGCACGCCAGAAATGAATGCAGCCAACTCCGGAGGAACTGGGGGTCAGGATGGCAATTCACCCTCTTCACCGCTATATTTGATCGGTCCAGGGGACACATTGAACGTTTTTGTCTGGGGAGACCAGGAGCTGACCACAGATGTGGTTGTTCGTCCTGACGGTCTTATCACGACACCTTTGGTGGAGGATCTGCAGGCGAGTGGTAAAACACCTACCCAGTTGGCAAGAAATCTCGAAAGCCGACTATCAAAGTTTGTAAAAAACCCTAAAGTTACAGTTAGTGTTAGACAGTTTGTTGGACGCTACACAGAGCAGGTTCGTGTTGTTGGACAGGCTTCTCAACCCCAGTCCATCCCATTTCGTGAAGGAATGACCCTGTTGGATGTGATTATCGAGGTCGGTGGGTTGACTGAATTTGCATCCGGCAACAGCGCCACAATTGTTCGTAAGATCAATGGAAAAACCTCTCAGTATCGTGTCAGATTGGATGACCTGATTCGTGACGGTGATATTTCTGCTAACGTGAAAATGATACCCGGAGACGTGCTGATCATTCCGGAAACCTGGTTCTGATCAACCGGTTCCGACTATATTCAGACAGTGCCATCGAAATTGGAATTGGTTTAAATGAGCAGCATAGAAAAAGCGATTGAGCGTCTCGCTAAATCGAAGACAGAGAGTAAAAAAGCAGCTTCGCCTGATGCAGAGTCCGAACAGTCTGTAGAAGAGGGGAAGGTTACTGCTGAGATGGCAGCGCCCGAAGCGGTTGTAACTTCTGAGATGGCTGCAACTGAAGTGGTGGCAACCAAGACAGTCTCTGAAACACAATTACCAGAAGAGAAAAAGAGACCTAAAGAGAGAGATAAGTCAGATCCTGAGCAGGAATCGAAGCGGGTACGCCTCGACTATGAAGCCCTCTCAAAAATTGGTCACATAGTGCCTCATGCCGGCAACAAGCAGTTGTCAGAGGAGTATCGGATCATCAAACGACCGATAATCAGAAATGCTTTGGGTAAGGGAGCTGCCCCATTAGCCCACAGCAATCTGGTCTCAATTTCAAGCTCTTTGCCTTCGGAAGGTAAAACCTTTACCGCCTTCAATCTTGCCCTGAGTATTGCAACAGAATTAGATTCCACCGTACTGCTGATTGATGGGGATGTACTTAAGTACTCAATGAGTCGGCTGCTCGGCATCGAAAATGAAAAGGGTCTGATCGATCTGCTGAGTGATAAGCAGTGTCATGTGGGTGATGTCATCATTCAGACCCAAATACCGAGATTAAAGTTGATTGCAGCAGGTACTCGTTCGGAAAAATCGACAGAACTCCTTGCCAGTACTGAGATGGAGCGACTGCTGGATGAGTTGTCCAGCCGATATAAAGACAGGATTATTATCTTTGATTCCCCTCCGATTCTGGCAACCAGTGAAGCAGCTGTTATAAATCAACATATGGGTCAGATTCTGTTGGTTGTGGAAGCGGGACAAACGCCAGTGGAAGCGATCAAAGATTCACTATCACGGCTCGATGAAGAGAAGGCCATAGGACTGGTGTTGAACAAAAGCCGAGAGGGCAAAGGCGAAAATTATTACGGCACATACTATTAATCAGGCTATTTGTGAAGCTTCGGGAATTACTCTTTCTTTCGAGTATCTTACAGTTTCCATTTTCAGTGTCTGATAACGCCTTCCATGAAAAGTTGATTTAAGGGTTTTACCCTCTAAAGATTGCAGAAACAAACTCTCGGTTATTGTTATTATCGATAAAGTTTTGCTGTTTTATCCAAGGCTGGCAGTTTTTTTTACGAATCGTTTGATTATTTAAACTCTTAGTTTGTGAAAATAATCCCAAAAATAAGAAATTTATCTCTATCCATATAGTTGCTTTTTTACACCCATTTGGTTGTTGTACGGCACAGGCCTGAATTGATTGATGTTACTTAACCTATTGAAATAAATAGATTAATTAATCTTAATGTTTCAAGGCTATGCTATCTTCTACACCCAGTGGTGTGTTAACTGGCAGCAATCATATGCTCTTGTGAATAGCCTGTTTTGGCTGGATAATGCTTCGCAATCTGAATCAGATGAATTCAATTGATATAAATTTGGCTGAGTAAAAAAAGATGAAAATAGGCCTGTTAAAAGAATCCGTGGTGGGTGAGAACCGGGTTGCGCTGTCCCCCGATGTGGCAAAAAAATTGATCGCTAAGGGCTTTCAAATAGATGTTACATCCGGTGCTGGTGAGAATGCCCACTTTTCCGATCATCAATATCAGCAATCTGGCGCCCAGATTGTTTCTGCATCCGAAGCACTTAAGGCAGATATCCTGATAAGAGTGCGCAAGCCCTCTGCTGCAGAAGTGTCTGAACTCCCAAAAGGTGCAATCCTGATATCTCACATCGAATCCTGTGAACAGGATGAGACTCTCAAGCAGATCCTCGACAAAGATGTTGTGTTTCTTGCCATGGAACGGATACCGCGCATCTCAAGGGCTCAGGCTATGGATGCGCTCTCATCCCAGAGTAATATTTCCGGTTATCGCGCGGTCATTGAGGCAGCGGCTCATTATGGTCGATTTCTACCATTGATGATGACCTCTGCAGGTTCTGCCAAACCAGCAAGGTTGGTTGTGCTTGGTGCTGGTGTGGCCGGATTACAGGCAATTGCCACAGGTAGACGCCTGGGAGCAGATGTTCTGGCCTACGATATTCGACCAGAAACAAAGGAGCAGATCGAGTCACTCGGGGCCAAGGCTATCGAGCTGGATGTTGGTGAGAGCGGATCGGGTGAGGGTGGCTACGCGAAAGAGCTATCTGAAGAAGCCAAGGCAAAGCAGCAACAGGCATTGGCCGACGAGCTGAGCAAAGCCCATGTCATTATCACTACTGCATTAATCCCATGTCGACCAGCGCCGACATTGATTACCGAGGAGGTGATCAAGAATATGCGTGAGGGTTCAGTAGTCGTAGATTTAGCAGCGGCAAACGGGGGTAACTGTCCACTGACCGAGGCTGACAAAGTCGTCGTAAAACATGGCGTAACCCTGGTAGGTCATACCAACTATCCCTCGATGGTGCCCTCGGATTCCAGTGCCTTCTATGGAGGCAATATTATGAACCTTTTGGATATCATGGTGGAAAAAACCGATGATGGTCTGGTCTTGAAAAACCTTGAAGAGGACGAGATCACATCGGCAATGCGTCTTAAACCTGAATGATGACGTGTCACAGGTTGTTCAAAACGCACACTTCAAATAAATAAACGATAAAGAGTGATCCTATGCCTGACACACTAGTTGCACTGTATGTTTTCGTTCTATCCTGCTTCATTGGGTATTATGTGATTTGGGGGGTAACGCCTTCACTCCATACGCCATTGGTGGCACTGACCAATGCGATTTCTGGAATTATCATCGTTGGTGCATTACTCGTCACCGGTCTCGAGTCGGTTGGCACTGCGGCTGAAATCTTCGGCTTTATCGCAGTGTTGTTGGCCTCGATAAATGTCTTCGGCGGATTCTTAGTAACAAATCGCATGCTTGCCATGTTCAAGAAAAAAGATAAGTGAGAACCTGAACAATGGAGATTTCAGCAAATACCCAATCGATCGCGTACCTCATCTCAGCGATACTCTTTATCCTGGCTTTGAAAGGCCTCACACATCCTGCCTCGGCGAGACGCGGCAACTATCTCGGTATGGCAGGTATGGCCATTGCCATAGTTGCCACGCTGCTTGGCAGTGAGGTTCAGTCATACGGTTTTATTGTTGCAGGTGTGGTTGCAGGAGCGTTGATAGGTACCGTACTCGCTTCGCGGGTTGAGATGACCGCAATGCCTCAACTCGTTGCTGCACTACACAGTTTTGTCGGTATGGCTGCAGTATTGGTAGCCATCGGCACCTACCTTAACCATGACCTGGCAGGTACCCTCAATCCGGTGATGATGGGTGAGTTATCTGCTGGCATTATCATTGGTGCCATTACCTTCTCAGGGTCAGTAGTGGCTTTTGCAAAGTTACAAGGGTTAGTGAGTGGTGCTCCAGTCAAGTTCAAGGGACAGCATATGCTGAACGCAGCACTTGCTGTTGCCACTGTCTTACTCGGCGTCCATTTTGGCATGACCGAAAGTATGACCTCCCTTGTGTTGATGACTCTGTTGGCATTTGTGCTCGGATTTACTTTGATTATCCCGATAGGTGGCGCGGATATGCCGGTTATAATCTCCATGCTGAACAGCTACTCAGGATGGGCGGCGGCTGCGACCGGTTTCACCCTGGGTAATCTGCTGCTTATCATAGTCGGTGCTTTGGTGGGCTTCTCTGGTGCTATTCTCTCTTTCATCATGTGCAGGGCCATGAATCGTTCAATCATCAATGTAGTGTTTGGTGGCTTCGGCAGCGATGGCGGGGGTGAGACCAGTGCCGTTGGGCAAGCGGCGCAAAAAGGGGTCAAGTCTGCTTCTGTGGATGATGCCATCTATTGGATGGAGGATGCTGGTAAAGTGATTATTGTCCCCGGTTACGGTATGGCTGTAGCCCAAGCGCAACATGCCTTGAAAGAGATGATGGAGTTGCTTGAAAAGCGTGATGTAGATGTTAAATTCGCAATTCACCCAGTGGCCGGCCGTATGCCTGGACACATGAATGTACTCTTGGCTGAGGCTGATATCCCCTATGACCATGTTTTAGAGATGGATGAGGTTAACCCTGAATTTCCAACATCGGATGTGACCTTGGTGGTAGGCGCCAATGATGTGGTCAATCCGGCAGCTAAGTCCGACTCATCAAGTCCAATTTACGGTATGCCGATTCTGGATGCATCCAAGTCTCGTCAGGTCTACTTCCTCAAGCGCTCAATGAGTCCCGGTTATTCAGGTGTAGATAATCTGCTCTTCTATCAGGATAATACCTCGCTGATTTTTGGTGACGCCAAAGATACAATAGAGGGTATGGTATCTGCACTCAAAGGTGGTGGCCACTGAGTTATTATTGGGCCAAGGGCGCGAAACAACGGGCTTCGGCCCGTTTTTTTCGTTTTGGAAGGTCAATCTTCGGAAACAGGATGATGGATCCAGGTTAAACCTATAAAGATCAGTTGGGCAGCGTGATTCACCCAACAGGTGACCATGACCATCGAAGCTATTTTCAACGAAATCAGAAACCTGCTACTAGAATCGAGCGGTCAACTGATTTTTTTAGGTTAAGCGTGCAGCGAGAAACATCAGATAAAGAGTCGATCCTGAAGCTGGATTCTCTCCCCGATTTCAAGGAGCTGGAGCACTGTATGATGGCAGATCGTCATCGATTCAGGCGACGCCTGCGGGGTTTGAAAAAGCGCGCTGAAAAGGATGCCAACTACTCTAAGGCGATGCTCGATCTCACACAGCAGATCAAGGCCTCCCAGCAGAGACTTGAAAAGCGTCAGGCACTGATCCCACGACCCTCGTTTCCTTCTGAGCTGCCGGTCAGTCAGCGCTTGGATGAGATCAAGAGATTGATTTCAGAAAATCAGGTAGTGATTCTTTGTGGTGAGACTGGATCAGGCAAATCGACACAGCTACCGAAAATCTGCCTGAGTCTTGGACGAGGCGTGTCCGGGTTTATCGGTCATACTCAACCACGACGTATGGCAGCACGTGCTCTGGCAGCCAGGGTCGCCGCAGAACTGGACTCTAAAACGGGAGAGCATGCAGGATATAAAATCCGCTTCAGCGACCATGTAGGCCCACTGACGCATATCAAGTTGATGACTGACGGCATCCTGCTGGCAGAGATACAGCAAGATCCCTATCTTAACCAATATGACACTCTGATCATTGATGAAGCCCATGAGCGAAGCCTGAATATCGATTTTATGCTGGGCTATCTGAAGCAGCTACTGCCTAAGAGACCTGACCTGAAACTGATCGTTACCTCAGCAACGATTGATCCTCAGCGTTTTGCCGATCACTTCGATCAGGCACCTATCATCGAGGTGTCGGGGCGCACCTATCCAGTAGAGGTGCGTTATCGTACACAAGAGGATGAGCCGGAAAATGAACGCGATGATCCGATGCAGCAGGCGATTGTCGATGCCGTGGATGAGCTCTCCCTTGTCTCCCATGGAGACATACTGGTTTTCCTGAGTGGTGAGCGGGAGATACGCGAGACTGCAGAAAACCTGCGCAAACATAAATTGAAAGCAACTGAACTGGTGCCACTTTATGCAAGATTGAGCGCTCAGGAGCAGGGGAGGGTTTTTAAGCCTCATTCCAGTCGCAGGATCGTCCTGGCCACCAATGTGGCAGAGACATCACTGACAGTTCCCGGTATCCGTTATGTGATTGATACCGGCTTTGCCCGTATCAGCCGCTACAGCCATCGCAGCAAGGTGCAGCGACTACCCATAGAGCGAGTCTCTCAGGCCTCAGCTGATCAACGGAAAGGACGCTGTGGACGTGTCGCTGCCGGTATCTGCATCCGACTCTATACCGAGGAGGATTTCACTCAACGCCCACTGTTTACAGAAGCAGAAATCCAGCGAACCAATCTAGCCTCAGTCATCCTGCAGATGAAACTGCTTGGACTGGGGGATATCAGTGATTTTCCCTTTATCGATCCTCCAGACGACCGCTTGATCAAAGATGGCTATCGGGTATTGGAGGAGATCGGTGCTGTAGATGGTGATCGCCGGGTTACCCGATTGGGACGACATCTTTCACGTCTGCCGGTTGATCCACGCATTGGCAGGATGTTGCTTGAAGCGGCTCATCATCACTGCCTGTCAGAAGTATTGGTGATTGCAGCGGCATTGAGCGTTCAGGATCCCAGGGAGCGTCCGCTTGAGAAGCAGCAGCAGGCGGATGAAGCTCATGCAAAGCATCGCCATGAGCAGTCTGATTTTATGGGCTATCTGTCCCTCTGGAAAGAGGTTGAAGAGCAACGCAAACACCTCTCCAAAAGGAAGTTTCATAGCTGGTGCAAACAGCACTTTCTCTCCTGGAATCGTCTACAGGAGTGGCATGATATCCATGCCCAGTTACGTGGCCAGATGCATGAGATGGGTTATCGAGAGGCGACTGCAGAGGCGGGCTATGAAGAGATTCATATGGCGTTGCTCAGTGGTCTGCTGAGCCATATTGGATTTAAAAGTAAGTCTCATGACTACATGGGGGCTCGAAACAGCCGTTTTTTTATCTACCCAGGCTCAGGTCTCTTCAAGAAGCAGCCAAAATGGATTATCGCGGCAGAGTTAGTGGAAACAACAAAACTCTATGCCAGAACCATTGCGCAGGTTCAGCCTGAATGGATAGAAAAATCTGCAGGTCATCTGCTGAAACGAAGCTATTCAGAGCCCCATTGGGAGAAGAAGCGGGGACAAGTTGCCGGTTATGAGAAGGTAACCCTTTTCGGCATTACACTGACCCCCAGACGAAAGATAAATTTCAGTCCCATTGACCCGGTCGTCGCCAGGGAAGTCTTTATCCGTTCTGCTCTGGTAGATGGGGATTTCCATACCCGAGCCCCTTTCTGGAGACACAATCAGGAGTTGATTGCTGAAATACATGAACTCGAGGCGAAATCGAGGCGACGGGATATTTTGGTGGATGAGGAGCGTATCTACAGCTTTTATGAGGAACGGATCGCTGAGGGTATATCCACCACGCCTGCCTTCGAGAAATGGTTGCGTAAACAGTCAAAGGACAAACCGAAGTTGCTCTATCTTAGAGAAGCAGATCTGATGCGTGATGAGTCGCAACGGGTTTCGAGTGATCTGTTCCCTGAGAAGCTCGATTTAAATGGTATGCGGCTACCATTGGAGTATCAATTTGAACCAGGTACCAATGCCGATGGTGTGACCCTGGTCGTACCTCAGGATGTGCTCAACCAGGTCAGCGATGCCCGCCTGCAATGGCTTGTCCCCGGCATGTTGCGAGAGCGTGTCATTATGCTGATCAGAGGGCTGCCTAAGTCAATACGCCGCTCTTTTGTACCGGTACCCGACTTTGCTGATGCTTGCCTGTCAGGCGTTAAGCCCAGCGATCGTCCACTAGTGCAGGTTTTGGGGGAGAGACTGAAGCAGCTAAGTGGTGTACATATTCCAGAGGATGCCTGGAATCAGAACGATCTACCGCTGCATCTGCAAATGCGCCTGAAGGTTGTCGATCAATCAGGTAAACAGTTGGAATCAAGCCGCAATCTATCCAGCTTGAAGAGACAACATGCGACCCAGAAAAGGGCTGAGCACCGCCAGCTCAGTTCACCGGAACTGGAACGCAATGGATTGAAATCCTGGGATTTTGAACCACTACCCAAGCAGTTGGCGGTGGAGCAGGGGGGGATTCTACTGCAAGGCTATCCATCACTGATAGACGAAGGTGATAGTGTCGCCATTCAACTACTCGATTCTGAGTTCAATGCTCAGGCGGCACATAAAGCCGGTGTGAGACGTCTGCTGATGCTCAAGCTGCCTAAGGAGACGCGCTATCTACGTAAGAATCTGTTGAATTTGGATCGCATACGACTGATGTACGCCAAGGTTCCCACTGCGCCTGAAGGTATCGGTAACTTACAGGCTAAAAATATTGAGAATGAACTGGTCAATAAGGTCTTCGACAAGACCTTTCTGGATGGTCAGTCCGAAATTAGGGACGCGGCCAGTTTTGAATCCCGCTGCACCTCATGCAAAGGGGCATTGATGACCATCTCCAATGAGATGTGCAAGCAACTGCTGAATATATTGGAAGCCTATAATCAGGCACATAAAGCGGTGAATTCCATCAGCCAGATAAATTGGATGAAGTCGGTCCTGGATATGCAGAGCCATCTGGATCGACTGCTCTATAAGGGGTTCTTGCAATCAGTCCCTGAAACGCAGCTTCAGGAGTATCCCCGATACCTGAATGGGGTGCTAAAACGAGCTGAAAAGTTGGCTCATTCTGCTGTCAGGGATCAACAGAGGATGCAGGAGATGGCTGGTCTACAGCTGAAGTGGCAGCAGTGGGATGAATTGTGCAGAAAAGAGGGGCGAGCGGATGAAAGAATCGAAGAGATACGTTGGGGGTTGGAGGAGCTGAGAATTTCACTTTTTGCTCAGGAATTGGGTACAAAATACCCCATTTCGATAAAGCGTCTGGAGAGACGGGCACGGGAGCTGGGTCTTTGAATAGTCAGTAAGCGTCATAAAATCTTCATATTCATCAAGTATAATTCATCCCGTAGGAGCGAAACCTAGAAGTTCTCTAAACCGGTAAAGTGAGAACAGGGGATTTCAAGATGGGCTCGTTCCGCCTGACAGTATCGCCTCGATGAAAGAGGCATAAAGGTGGGTTCAGCACCCGCCTTTTTTTACTGTTACTAATAAAAACAATAGGTTGGGCTAACAATGCCCATTTTTATCAAATGCCTGGCCTTGCTTACCAAGGCGCGTGATCTCCAGCAAAATTATTCAATCAGATGGTGCCGTATCTTGGTGCTGTGCTGACCTCATGGTATTGTTTCCCCCAACTTACCCCTATGGAACCTCTGAACAAGTTGGGAGAGAAAGATGGCAGAATGTTATTGCGGGTCAGGCAATGAGTTTGAGACCTGCTGTGAACCAATTCTGAAAGGCAATACGCAAGCAGCTACCGCAGAAACACTGATGCGTGCACGCTACTGTGCATTTGTAATCAATAACCCTGAATTTCTGCATCACTCTCTTCATCCCGATCATCGTCATGATCATGATATAAATGCTACCCGCCGCTGGGCTGAAAATTCAGAGTGGTTGAAGTTAGAGGTGGTTGAGACAGATAAAGGCACTGCTGATGACGAAGAGGGGAGCGTCGAGTTTATAGCAACCTACAAGGAGCGGGGAACGATTCGACCCCACCACGAAATTAGCCATTTCACCAGAGTGGACGGTAAATGGTATTTTGTTGACGGCGAGTTGGTATCGCCAAAGACAGAGGTTCGAAAACAGCCTAAAGTCGGAAGAAACGAGCCATGTCCCTGTGGTAGTGGTAAAAAATTCAAAAAGTGCTGTGGTGCTTGAATAGTGCTGATATAAGAGGATCTGGAGAATCTTGAATTTCAAGTTTAAAGCCTGCAAGCCGACACCACTCTTAATAGTTGATCTAAGAGATGGGCTGTGTCTGAAATAAATTTCAAAACTGCAAGGGGAGCTGTGGGAATACTGTTCCTGGCGGGGCTGGTATTCCTCATGCCACTCTCGGTAGAGGCTGAGATTTACAAATACAAGGGGCCGAACGGCAGCACTCACTTCACTGACAAACCGATGAAAGGCAATTATCGGCTGGTATGGCGCAGTGGCAAGAAAAAAAGCCGGAACAGTCGTTACAGTCTGGCAAAATTGCGTGAAAACAAAGCTAAAGTCACACCCTTCATAGATGATATAGCGAAACGGCTGCATCTACACCCGGGCTTGCTGCATGCCGTTGTGCGAGTGGAATCTGCATATGATCCTAAGGCAGTCTCAAGAAAAGGTGCACAAGGGCTGATGCAATTGATGCCTGCCACGGCAAAAAGATATGGTGTGGCGAACTCTTATGACCCTGAGCAAAATTTGCGGGGTGGCGCAGAGTATCTAAAGGATCTGCTGAAAATGTTTGAGTTTGACATCAAGCTGGCGCTTGCTGCCTATAATGCGGGTGAAAACGCAGTCATCAAGTATGGGAAGAAAATCCCCCCTTATCCTGAAACACAAAACTATGTGAAAAAAGTGTTGAATGAGTTTGAACGAAATCGCCTGGCAATGTTGAACTGAACCGATGAGATTTAAGTTTCTGTCTCGCTCTGACTCTCCTTAACAATCACCACAATCTCTATTTGTTCTCAAAGGCTGGTTAATCCGTATACCAAGTGAGTATCAGCTTATCGATATGAAGAATATCGTCATTTGCGATCTCAAGGATTCTGAAGCCACTCCAATAGCTATCCGGTTGCGATGCTTCTGTGCACCACACAACCTCAGCACTGAAATCTGTTGGCTTGTCTTTGGATTGTGGGTCAATCAAGCTCAGCTGAAACACAGATCCGGTTATCATCGGTTCCTGGCTGAGTAACATCAGTCCTTCAGCACTTATATTGACAAGTCTTCCCAGACTGCTACCTGAGACCTTGTCGTGTAATTCTAAAATCTGGTCAGCCACCTTTCGCGGAGTTTGACGTTTATCTTGCATGATGTCTCCTAAAATTATCGGGCTTCTTTGCCGTCATTCTCCTCATCCTCGATCAACTCACTGGCAATATCTTCGGTGGTTTTCAGTGAGCGCTGCAGCATGCGACGAATAGCATGCAGTGTCCTTTCGACGAATGGGTCTCCACTGTCTTCCAGGATGGTTGATTCTCCTTTTAAAATCTCTTGAGCCAGTGTTCTAAGTGGTTTGATGGCGGTTTGAACACCAGCACGATCGACAAACATACATGACGCGGTAAGGGGGCTGAGCCAGGAAAGTTTAACCTTTTTAGTCTCACCGCTTTGAGCATCACGAATTTCAAACCAGGTCCCGAAGCGAATTTTGCGCAATTTTTCCATCATCGCTTCTTCATCTTCAGGTATGGACTCATCATCAGAAACCGAATCATCAGCACTATCCGGAGCCTTACTTGGCACTGCCTTCAACTGGGGCTTGGTCAGCGGCTCTTTGGCTTCATCAACAACCTCAGCCTCTTTTTGAGGGGGTCTTTCCGGTGTCGTAATAGTGGCTTGTTCTGAAGCGATAGTGGCTGTCTCGGCACTACTGAGCAGACCAAACAGTGTTTGGCTCTTTTCCTGGTGAAAACCGCCCAATGAGGCCAGGCCTTGCTCAATAGATCTACGTAAATCAGGCAGGGTTTGCTCCAGTTCCTGCCGCTCTTTTTCTGTTTTTGGCTCGAATGCCCAGGCGATTTCGTCAGCAATCTGCAGGGCCTCTTTCCAGTCTTCACTCATCTCACCGTCTGGGTGACGCAGTAAAACAAAAATGAGCTTGTCGACCCAGGTCTGTTCGAGAAACTCTTTTGCAGGCTTGGGAAGGTGCTCACTGAACGAACGAGCTTTCATCTCTTGAGAAGAGCGTTGGCGGGCAATATTCAGTTTTTCCCGGCCTTTGATGGAATCCTGAGCGCGTTTTTCAAGAATGTCCGATTTACGACGGAACTCATCCATGCGTTTCTTGAAATTTTCCAGCAGGGTGCCAAACAAGCTGACGTTGTCAGAAAACTCTTTCAATACACGGTCGACCACATTCTGCATATCGGGATAAATACCCCGTTTCAGATTGCGTTCGTCTATCCAATGGCTACCTGCTTCAACGAGGGAATCAAGAAGTTGTCTGGCTTCATGATCACTGTCGGTGAGTAACTTACGGTCGATAATCGCGACTTTGAGGTAGGGTGTGTGCAAATGACTGATCAGCGCCTTTGCCACAGCGGGCAATACGGGATCATTCAACATGTATTCGAACAACATGCCGACCAGATCGATGGTGTCTTCGTCTGCTGATTCCAGGCGGTCAGCACCAACTTCTGTGTAGAGCTTATGCCGCTCCTCAGCCAGTGTGTGTTTGACTCGGATGAGGAATTGCTCATCGATCTCTATATTTGCAATAGCACTACCGGGTGCATTGATATCCGGTACATATTCAAACCGTTTTTCTGGCTGAATATTGTCGAGTGCACTGACCAGGTTCTCTTGAGTCGCTGGAGGAGAGGCACCAGGCTGTCTGCCTGCTGCTTGAGCGGCAGCGGCTTTGGCCTTAGCCTTTTCAGGGGATACGCGCCTGCGATTGGCCATCATATCCAGTATCGAGCCGAACAGTTCCTCTCCCAGCTCCTCCTGGGTCTGCTCCGGCATGTTTTCATCATGCTCTTCCCCATCTGCAGATCCTGGCTCATTGCTGTCAGGAGACTTCTGAATGGAGGGGCGCAGGTGGGGCAGAACGCCTGCTTCTTTGAGGCTGTTGTTGAAATCGTCGTAGATTGAGCCCAGCTGCTTCAGTACATACTTATCAAACAGGGCAAGTATGATGACTTTGATACGTGCTTCCAGGCCCAGGGCGTCAATAGCATCGTTAAAGGCATGTGCGAGGTGGTGAGGTCCAGAAGGAATCTGCTTGTGTTTGACACTGCGGCCGCCGCTGACCACGCTGAGTCTTTGACCCAGGGCATAAAGCTGAGCCCGGTGGTGGCCTATAGTACGGCTGATCATATTCTCCAGGGCCGTATTGACGTCCATAGACTCCTGGTCGACCAGTTCCAGTTCCGTATCCTCATCCAGGCTGGAGAAGCCGTCTATCTCGGGTTGGTCTTTCCAGAACTTATCAAAACCCTCATTTACCAATTCCCGAAATTCATGTTCCACTAATCCATGACGATTTCTGATCATTGCCATAGCTTCAAAAAAACGGTTCTGAACCTCGTTGGTTTCAGCCTTTTGGGCAAAGCTAGTGAGCGCTTTGTCAGTATTGTTGAACAGCTCTGTCATTAGTGCATTGATGAATACAATGACAGTATCCTTACAGCGATTCAACACCGGCTGAAACTGACTCTGATATCTATTTTTTCTGTCTTTTGTAGACACTATTGACGGGTCCTTCAATGGATCATGGGCTACATCGCCAGTTATTGGCAGTGCTTCTGACTTTTATCGGCTACCGAGGCCAGGCAAATGACCTATCCAATAAAGATTAGCATGAAGAACAGATCAGATGAACAATATCTTTTTGAATAAATGTGTTATCGGCCCGTGGTTGCCGTTTCATAGCTTCTCGTTAGGCTAAAATCGTTAAACATTTTAGGACACTACACTAGGGCCTATTCGATTAGTGTTAACAGGCCCTAGTCATCACCGATGATCTGTTCTTCATTGTTGTTGGATGGCGTGAGCAGAATTTCACCCTGTCCAATGGTTTTTGCAAAGACCATTCTGTATGTGGTTCCGTCATCGTCCTGGTGGGTTGCTCTCAGGCTTCTAACCTTCTCGCGAGCTGATCGATATTTTTCTATTTCATCCAGATATTCAAGGGTTTGGTCTGGGCTGATTTTAAAAATGAAATAGGGCATGGTGCTGCTTACTCCTGCGATTTCACATACTGTTTTGGTCAAGCTTTGCCCTATTATGTCGATAACTATTGAAAGAGGATAGGTTTATAAACCACTGTGGTTGAGTCGAATATCCAATAATGTAATTAAAATCAATGCATTAAGTGTTTTTTTGTTTGGTTGGTGAATTACCCTCGCGAGGCGCATGTCATGACACCGCAACAACTTGTTATAGAGCTTGATCAACTGGTCTCACTGCCAGATGTTTGTGTGAAAGTGAATCGTTTGATTGACGCGCCTAACTATTCTGCATTGACGCTTGGGGATATTATTTCCCAGGATTCTGACCTCTCTGCCCGCCTGCTAAGAGTAGTAAACAGTGCTTTTTTTAGTTTGCAGGTACCTGTGGATACTATTTCAAGAGCAATCACCATTATCGGTACAGAAGAGCTGCGCAATCTGGTTATGGCCACCACAGCAGCTAAAGTCTTTACCGGTATCCCTGGCGATTTGGTCGATATGGCTGAATATTGGCGATACTCCATTACCACGGGGGTGATTGCTGGAGAGCTTGCCAGTCATTGTCATGTGCTCCACAGCGAACGGTTGTTTGTTATGGGGGTGCTACACGATATAGGTCGTTTGGCTATTTTTCTCAAGTTACCCCAGGAGGCCAGGGATATCCTTCTGATAACTGGCGGTGAATATGGCTTACTGGCTGAGACCGAACATGATGTGTTGGGGTTTACACACATGGATGTTGGAGAAGCGCTGTTAAGAAAGTGGAAGTTGCCAGAGAGTATTGTCGATGTTGTGGCACGTCACCACCGGCCATCCTCAGCTGAGCAGCATCAGCTTGAAACAGCTCTGCTGCATATTGCTGCTGCAGTAGCTGATGCTGAAATCAATGGTTATAGCTTGGAAGAGGTTTTCGAACAGATCGATGAAGGTGCCTTGCAAACTACTGGATTACAAAAGCAGGATATGGATCGATACCTGGAAGCAGTTCCAGATAAGGTATTAGAGATCATGGATGTTGTGTTGGCACCCAAAGTAAGAAGTCGTACAAGCCAGAATCAGCACACCCAAAATTAGTCTGAAGCACCACACGATCGTAGCGCCTATTGCAGGTCAAACAGATCCAATGATCTGGAGAGCTAAAACTGGGGATCTGTAGTTTATTTCATTTTTTTTTATAAGACTCAGGTATTGAGTCTAAAGCAGGGTAGAATACGGCCTCATGTTGAGGCTCTATCAATCCAATCAGCTTGAGGTTTTGGCACAGCAACTTGCACAGTTGCTTTCCGAACCTGTCGCCGCACCACTGCAGAAAGAGCAGATCGTGGTGCAACATCCAGGTATGGGGCGCTGGTTATCACTGCAGATTGCCAGTCGATTGGGCATCTGTGCAAACCTGGATTTTCCCCTTCCCGCCAGTTTTCTTTGGCAGCTGTTCGAAAAATTGCTGCCCAAGGTTCCCCATCAGGATGGCTATCAGCCAAAAAGTCTGACATGGCGGATACATGGGCTGTTGTCGACTCAGTGTCAGCGACCCGCATATGCTGAGGTCAGACAATATCTCTCCCAAGGCGGAGAGCTACGCCAGTTTCAGTTGGCGCAATATCTGGCTACTCTATTTGACCAATATCTTCTCTATCGACCAGACTGGATTCAGTCATGGCAAGAGGGTGACTCGGTTATTTCAGGCGATCAGTGGCAAGCGGATCTGTGGCAGCAACTGGTGTCTGAGGACGACCTGCATTGGGTCACTCTGCAGCAGTCACTTTTCCACTCCGTTGCGAGTGGGGAGCTTCCACAGGAAGACTATCCTCGAGTTTCAATTTTTGGTGTGCCTACACTCTCTCCCGGATATTTGGGGATTTTGCAGCAATTGTCTGAATGGATGGATGTGCATCTGTTTCTGTTGAATCCGAGTGAGGCGCATTGGGCTGAAATTGTCACACCTGAAGAGGAGGCTCGTCTCAACCTGACAGGCACTGGAGAGGAACTCTATCTGGATGTTGGGCATCCACTACTTGCCACTTTGGGGCGTCAGGGTAGGGATTTTTTCGCAGCCATCAATGAAATGGATCCTGGTAGTACGGAGCTGTTCAAAATCCAGTCTGACCAGACCCTACTACATCAAATGCAAAACCAGATCCTGGCCCTTGAACCACCACAACCTGGATCTCTGCCCGATCACTCCATTGCTATGCATCTTTGTCATAGCCAGATGCGTGAAGTCGAGGTGCTCTATGATCAATTGTTGGCAGCACTGGATGAGTTGCCAGCTCTTCGACCAGATGAAATATTGGTTATGACGCCCGAAATTGATCGCTATGCATCCTTATTGGAAGCGGTGTTTTCAACACCAGGAAGTCGACCGGTAATACCCTATCGGATCAGTGATATCAGTATGCAGCAGACCAATCCGATTGCCGAGGCGCTGCTGAAAATTTTAGCATTGCCGGGTTCCCGCTATGGTGTGAACGATTTGTTGAGTCTGTTGGAACAGCCCGCCATACGCAGCAGGTTTGAGCTGGATGAGGAGGGGTTCGAACAGATTACTCAATGGATCGATCAAGCCGCCATTCGCTGGGGGAGGGATGGTGCAAACAAACTCGATTTCGGTCTACCTGAAGAGGAACGAAATACCTGGCGTGCAGGATTACGTCAGCTTATGTTGGGTTATGCATTCCCCGCAGATGGAGAACAACTTTGGCATGGCATTTTTGCGTTGGATGCTGTGGAAGGCTCATCCACTCAGTGGCTAGGTGGTCTGCTTGCTTTCAGTGATGGGGTGTTCGGCCTGGATCATATGCTTGGAGAGTCGGCATCGCCTCAACAGTGGCACGCCCGATTAGACGATGTGATAGAGCAGTTCTTTCAGTTGGATGAAACGACTGAGCAGCAACTGATAGCAGTAAGAGAAGCCATTGATCAGATGACCCAAGAGGCTGTGGCTGTAAACTTTTCAGCGCCTGTCTCTCTGGCTGTGGTTCGGCACAGGCTTGGAGAGATCTTTAAGCAGTCTCTCGACAGGGGGTTCCTGGGCGGAGGTGTCAACGTTTGCGCCTTGGCACCGATGCGCAGTCTACCTTTTCGGGTTATCTATCTACTCGGCATGAATGATGGCGTATTTCCCAGGCAAAAAAATGAATTAGGATTCGACCTGATGAAGCAGGAGTTTCGTTCAGGGGATAGATCCCGCCGTGTGGATGATCGCTATCTCTTTCTGGAGACACTGCTCTCTGCCCGAGACCGCCTTGTGATCAGTTATCAGGGCCATAGCCAGCGGGATAACAGCCCGATGCCCGCCTCGGTGGTGGTTGAAGAATTGCGTGACTGTCTCACACAGATGGTGGGTGAGGCGGGTTTGGCAGAGATCATCCATAAACATCCTCTGCAACCCTTTTCAGCGGACTATTTTCGTCAGCAGAGCACACTGTTTAGCTTCTCAGAGGAGATGCGAGAAGCTGCCATGCGCGTAGGTCGTGGCAAGGCAATGGATCGTCCCTTGATTGAGCAGCCCCTTGTGGCGCAAGTCGACGAGGGAGTTGTGGAACTCGATTTGATGATTCAGTTTTTTGAAAACCCGCAACGGGTTTTTGCGCAGGAGCGTTTAGGCCTGAAGCTGGATCAGATAGAGCGGCTGCCTGAAGAGCGTGAACTGTTTACCATAGAATCCTTTGACCGGAGTGACTTGGAACATCAACTCGTTGATTTACTACTGCAGGAGTATCTTGCAGAGGGTTTGTTTGAACGGTTCGATGCACAAGGTCTACTACCCCACGGTAATGCAGGCAAACTAATCTTCGGGCAAATGCTGCAACAGGCTCAGACAACGGCCGGGCAGGTACGCTCATACCAGGGAGAGTGGTTGCCTGAACCCCTTGAAGTTGATATTGCTATTGATAAAGTGAGGCTCAGAGGTCATCTGCGACAGGTCAACTGCTTAGGCATGTTGGCCTACAGCACATCTAATCTTTATCCCAATCAAATTTTGAAACAGTGGATTCGCCACTTGGTTTTGAATCATCTGCAGCCACAAGGTGTCGTTCTTGAGACTCATTTGCTGGATGCGAAAAGGGTAGGTCGCTTTAAGCCAGTGGAACAGACAGAGCAATTTTTGACGCAACTGATTCATGCCTACCAGAAAGGAATGAATGCGCCACTGCCTTTCTATCCCGGAACTTCATGGCGCTTTATGGAGAAAAATCCAGAGGTAGATAGAGAAAAGGCGCTGCAGGAAGCGGAAAAAAAATGGTTCGGTAATTCACACAATCCGGGAGATGCATTTAAACCCTACAATCATCTGCTATACCAAGGCTACACTCTGAATCAAGATGCGTTTGCAGAGACCAGCCAGACACTGCTTCAACCACTGCTGACTCACCTGGAGTGGGATTAGTATGAAGATTGATGAGGTCGCTCTGGAGGGCGTCAATCTTGTCGAAGCCAGCGCTGGTACTGGCAAGACCCATACACTTTCAAGTCTCTATCTCAGACTCTTGCTGGAGCGGGAGATGGGCCCTGAATCGATTTTGGTGATGACCTATACCCAAGCGGCAACAGCAGAGTTGAAAACCCGAATCCGCCAGCGGCTTATTGAAGCAAGGCAGTTGTTTCAGGGGGGGGAATCATCTGATCCTCTGCTGTTTGCTCTGGATCAAAAGCTTGCTGATAAAGCCAGAGTCATACGTCAGTTGGATTTAGCACTCGCCAGTTTCGATCGAGCAGCAATATTTACGATTCATGGTTTTTGTCAGCGAGTTTTGACTGAGTTTGCCTTTGAAAGTGGACAGTCCTTTCATACTGAACTTGTACCTGATCAGGCGATCAGGCTGCAGCAGATTGCAGATGATTTCTGGCGTCGTGAGGTATCACGCCTATCACAACCCTTTTTAGAGGCATTGCAGGCTGTGGTTGCAACTCCGGATGAGCTGCTGAATCGACTTAAACCGGCACTGGGTAAACCTTATCTTGAAGTCAGATCTGCAAGCTGGCCTGATGGAATTGAGGCGATTGAGAGCCAGGCGCAGGAAAAATTATCTGAGCTTCGTTCTGGCTGGAGTTCAGAGCGGGATAATATTCAGAAACTGCTGAGTGACAATCAGGTTTTAAATGGCAGGGTCTATCAGTCCAAATGGGTGACCGGTTGGTGCAATAGTATGGATCTGTGGCTGAATGGGAATATCTATGTAGCACCGTTCGAAAAAGTGGAGCGATTCACGCCACAAGTCATACAGGCAGCAGTTAAGGCGGGCAAGTCTCCCCCTCAACACCCTTTTTTCCAAGCGCTGGAAAACTATCTGCCAATTGCTGAGGCCTGCATAGCTGCTTTTAAACAGGCTCTGGTGGCATGGCAAGGTGCCATGTATGAGTACATGATGGCGGAGTTGCCGAAACGCCAGGCAGAATCCGCAGAGTGGTCCTATGATGATCTGCTGCTGCAACTTCAAATAGCATTGCAAAAAGATCACTCAGGAGAATTGGGGGGGAAGTTACGTAAGCGTTATCGCGCTGCACTGGTGGATGAGTTTCAAGATACAGATCCGATACAATACGAGATATTGGATCGTATCTATCACGCCACAGATCAGCCAGTGTTTATGGTCGGCGACCCGAAACAGGCAATCTACAGTTTTCGTGGCGCCGATATCTTTACCTATCTGCATGCCAGAGAAAATGGTGTCGCCAAGCTGCATAGTCTGGATACCAATTGGCGCTCTACACCTGAGATGGTATCTGCCATCAACAGTTTGTTCAGTTTCTCCCCACACCCTTTCTTCGATTCAAGAATCACCTTCCACACAACCCGGTCAGCGGATCGGCAGATGGATCAACTGACGGAGCGGAATAAAAAAGCGGCGGCCTTGCAGATCTGGCGCCTGCCTGATGAGCCAACACAATCAATCGAGGATCTACGCCAGAGGGTGGCTGACACCACCGCTGCGGAGGTTGCCAGTCTACTCACATCCGCCTCATCAAGGCGAATCAAGATCGGGCAACGGGAAGTGATTGGCAGCGATATTGCGATCCTTGTTCGCACCCACAAGCAGGCTGCTCAAATTGCAACGGCTCTGGGCACAAAGGGGATATCGAGTGTCCGCAGCAGCCAACAGAGTGTCTACTTGAGTGTGGAAGCTGAGGCATTGGAGCGGGTTTTGATTGCACTATTGGAACCCCATCGTGAGCGTGCAATGCGTGCCGCTCTGGCGACTCTCCTGTTTGGATGGCGCGGGGCAGAGATAGATAACTTGAATTTTGACGAAAAGGCGCAAAGCCAGATCTCCAAACGCTTTTTTGAATACCATCAGCTATGGCGCAGCAGTGGATTTATCGTCATGTTCCGAGGACTGATGAGCGAATTCGAAGTCGAAAACCGCTTCCTCGACTATCAGGATGGGGAGCGGCGGCTTACCAACCTCTACCACTTGGTGGAACTGATACAACAACAGGATAGTGCTCAGCGACCAGGGATGGAGGGATTGGTTACCTGGTATCGCTATCAACGCCAATCCAGTTCACAGGATGAGGAGCGTTTGTTGCGCCTTGAGAGTGATGGGGATCTGGTCAGAATTGACACAATGCACCACAGCAAGGGATTGGAGTACGGTATCGTATTCTGTCCCTATTTGTGGGATGAGTCTGTCGAAATGAATTCTAATAAACCCTTTCTTTTTCATGATCCAGCAGCTAACGATGCACCAACCCTTGAGCTTGGACCTGAACGTTTATCTAAAAACTTTAACTATCGCCAATATGAGGTTCAGGCAGAAAACCTTCGTTTGGCCTACGTGGCACTGACCCGTTCGCGCTTTCGCTGTTATCTACCCTGGGGATTGAATAAATCGAGTCGTCAATCTGCATTGTGTTGGTTGTTGCATAGTGGTGGATTACACCAGCCGAGTGATGAATTGAGTGATTGGCAGGCAGCAGCAAAGGCATTAGAACAGAAACAGGATGAGCAGCGGCTGGCGATGTTATCTGAATCAGCACAAGGTACGATTGAGATCATCCCGATGCCTGAATTCGAGGTCGAGGGGCAAATGCCTTTGGCACTGCCACCGGAGCTTAATCCGGCAAGACAACTATCGATTCGAATCCCCAAGCACTTGCAAGTATCAAGTTTCTCTTCATTGGTTGCAGGATTGCCAGAGGATCTACCGGATCATGATGGTTTGGTCTCAGCCGGTTCTTCTGCTGCGGAATTTGAAGAGAAAATGGATGTGCATGGCTTTCCCAGAGGTTCTGGGCCAGGTAGTTGTCTGCATGCGATTCTTGAAGAGCTCGATTTTAATCAACCTGACCTTCACGCAGTGGAGGGGTTGGTAGGGGAGAAGCTTCAGCTGTTTGGTATTGACTCCTGCTGGAGCGCTGTAGTCGTAGAGTGGATGTTGGCTCTGCTGCAGACGCCACTATCCGGGGAGGGTATCAGATTAGGGGATGTTTCTAACAAGCAGCGCCTGAATGAAATGTCATTTCATTTTCCGATTAAGGCATTTAACACCAATCAGATATATGCTCTGGCCGATAAATGCAGTTTTAGTGATACCCCAGGTCTACTTGAAGGCTTGGGAGTAGTAAACAGTGCCTCAGTTGATGGCTTCATCAAGGGATATATCGATTTGGTATTTGAGGTTCAGGGACGCTACTACCTGGCAGACTATAAGTCGAACTGGCTGGGAGCAGACTACCCGGCCTATCACAAACAGGCACTGGCCCAGGCCATGGTGGGACATCACTACTCGCTGCAATATGTGCTCTATACCTTGGCTCTGCATCGTTATTTGCGGCTGCGTATTCCAGACTATAGCTATGACCGCCATTTTGGTGGTGTCTTCTATCTGTTTCTTCGAGGAATGCACCCGGATGGTGATCATCAGTTGGGAATATTGCAGGAACGACCACCCGCCGAGTTCATCGAGGCATTGGATAATCTGATTGGAGGCCAGCTTTGAATCTATGGCCTGAATTTCAAAAACAGCAGGAGCTGGGAGACTTTTTGAAGGCGTTGCGCCAACATAAAGTGATTGGTGACCTGGACTATTACATGGCGCTTTTTCTGCTTTCAGAAGCGGAAAGTCCCAGTCTGAATCTGGCATTGGCTGTCGCATTGAGCTGCCGCGCGACACATGAAGGGCATGTCTGTCTTGATTTGGATGAACTTGCTGAATCGGAAATCACTCCGGCCGATGGGCTGGTAGTGAAGTTCCCGGCAATGGAAGAGTGGCGCTCGGAACTATTGAGCAGTGGTGTAGTAGGGGAGCCCGTTCTCTGGCAGCCACTTGTATTGGATGAGAACAACAGGCTCTATCTCCATCGCTACTGGGATTATGAACAGCGTCTGGCTGGCGTGCTTCTATCCCGTGAACAGCAGAGACCAGCCTCAATTGATGAAAAAAAATTGAGTGAGGATCTCGATATTCTGTTTCAAACCCCACAAGGGCAGACCACAGATTGGCAAAAGTGCGCAGCTGCCACTGCTATATTGTCAAATCTCACCGTTATCTCTGGTGGACCGGGGACAGGTAAGACCTCAACCGTTGTACGTATTGTGGCGTTGTTACGCCAACAGCCTGGTGGTCAAAATCTGCGTATCGGACTGGCAGCACCCACTGGCATGGCAGCAGCCCGGCTGCAGCAGTCCATCAGAGAGTCGAAGGCAAAATTGCCCTTGCCCCAGGAGCAGCTTGATGCAATCCCCGAAGAGGCCTCGACTCTGCACCGAATGCTTGGGATATCACACCAGGGTACTGGTTTCAGGCACCATCATGACCATCCGCTATTACTGGATGTGCTGATCCTGGATGAAGCTTCAATGGTTGATGTGGCATTGATGGCGAAGCTACTGGATGCCCTCCCCATGAGCGCCAGACTGATTCTGTTGGGTGATCGCAATCAGCTCTCTTCAGTAGAGGCGGGTTCGGTACTTGGTGATATCTGTTCTGATTGTGAAGGGCCGGATCAGGTATTTGCCCACAGCCTTTCACAGCTCACTGGTCAACCTGTTGATAGTCCATCCATGTCTGGGAATGGGTTGAGTAACAGCGTGGCGCTATTGCGCCATAGTTACCGTTTTTCTGAGGAGAGTTCCATCGGCAGACTCGCAAATGCGATCAACCAGGGGGATGTTGAGGCTGCGATCAAACTCCTTCACAGAGAAGATGCTGACCATGAGACAGGTTGGTTGGAGGATGAGCAGCAGACCATTGCGCTGGGGGCGGCTCATTTTGCTGGCCTGTTTGATCAACTTAAGTTGGGCGCCACTGTCGATCGACTTTTCGATATTCTGCACTCATTTCGCATTCTCTCTGCTTTGAGAGAGGGGCCTTCCGGTGTAATACAGCTCAATCAAGGGATAACCGATCGATTGAAAGAGATGGGCTATATCCAGGAGAACAAGCTCTGGTATATCGGACGCCCAGTGATGCTGACACGAAATGACTATCAGCTGAATCTCTATAATGGTGAAACAGGGATAGTGCTGCCTCATCCCGATCAGCCCGAAGAGTTAGCCGTTGCTTTTGCCGGCTCGGATGGTGCCATACGTTGGGTTTCACCATCCCGTCTGCCCTATTGCGAGACTGTCTATGCGCTCACTGTACACAAAAGTCAGGGATCTGAGTTTCAACGGGTACTGCTCCATCTTCCAAAACGTGACACCCCTGTTCTATGCCGCGAGCTGATCTATACCGCCGTAACACGATCAAAACAACAATTCAGCCTGGTTGCTACAGAAGCCATCTTCAGAGTGGCTATAAAGAGAGGTTTGCAACGCCATAGTGGATTGGCCGATCTTCTGAGACGGGCCCATCAGGATTGAGCCTGGATTCCTAGAGATAGAGAGGGCTATGCGTGAGCAGAAGAAAAATCGAAACAGTGCCAAGTGGCAGCTTGCCCATTTGAGAGCAGATATTTTGCTGAGCACATAAAAAATTACTTGGGTTGTATAACTCCTTGTTGTGGTAGGGTATGGGCTGTTTGAGTAGAGGTATGAGCAAGTAACGCTCGTATTATTTAATAAAAAACAGTGGTTTATATTGCATTTTTAAGAAACTGTCTTATATGTGGCAGGGAAACGTAAAGATGCAACCCACATATCAAAAATGGGCAGATCCGGTTTGATGTTCTCAATTTAAGCTCAAATCGGACAAACAGATTTAGCGATCAAAACGAAGGAGAAGAAACGTCATGATCAACCCTGTTGGTTCCTCAGAACTACAACCTTTGTTTGTCTATGACCCCGATTCACACCATAAGCTCTCTCATGAGGCCGAATCCCTACCCTCAGTAGTGATCAGCTCCCAGGCTGCAGGTAATGCGGTAATGATGGGTGCAGGCTATTTCAATCCGCTGAAGGGCTATATGTCAGTTGCGGATGCGATGGGTGCTTCTGAGAAGATGACCCTTACTGATGGCAGCTTCTTTCCCGTACCTGTACTCTGCCTGGTGGAGAGTACAGATGCGATAGGTGATGCCAAGCGTATTGCGCTCAGGGATCCCAATATGGAAGGCAACCCTGTACTGGCAGTAATGGATATCGAATCGATTGAGACCGTCAGTGACGAACAGATGGCAGTGATGACTGAGAAGGTCTATCGTACAACCGATTCAGACCATCCTGGCGTCTCTGCATTCAACAACCAGGGGCGCATTGCACTCTCTGGCCCCATTCAAGTTTTGAATTTCTCATATTTTCAGGCTGATTTTCCGGATACTTTCCGTACTGCAGTTGAGATTCGTAATGAGATTCAGGAGCGTGGCTGGAGTAAGGTTGTTGCTTTCCAGACCCGTAACCCGATGCATCTGGCTCATGAAGAGCTGTGCCATATCGCTATGGATCGACTCGGCTGTGATGGCTTGGTAATCCACATGCTCCTTGGCAAGCTGAAGAAGGGTGATATTCCTGCGCCTGTGCGTGATGCGGCGATTCGCAAGATGGTGGAACTCTATTTCCCACCTAACAGCGCAATGGTGACCGGGTATGGATTTGACATGCTCTATGCTGGCCCAAGAGAGGCGGTACTGCATGCCTATTTCCGCCAGAACATGGGCGCAACCCACTTCATTATCGGTCGTGATCATGCTGGTGTGGGTGACTACTACGGTGCCTTTGACGCTCAAACTATTTTTGAGGAAGAGGTTCCTGCTGGTGCCATGGAGATCGAAATCTTCAATGCTGACCACACCGCCTACTCAAAGAAACTCAATAAGGTTGTGATGATGTGTGAAGCACCTGATCACACCAAAGAGGACTTCGTCTTGCTTTCAGGCACCAAGGTGCGTGAAATGTTGGGCCAGGGTATTGCTCCTCCTAAAGAGTTTTCCCGTCCAGAGGTTGCTCAAATCCTCATGGATTACTATCAATCAGTGAATTAACTGATTGTTAAGGCAATAAAAAAGCCCGCTTAAAAGCGGGCTTTTTTTTATCCATAATGATTGTCCTTATCGCCTTCTGTTTATAGATCAGCTATTAGATCCTTATTGTCTAAAGCTAAATTAGTGGAAGGGCTCTTGTGATCAATCACCACCAGCGGAATGCTGTTCTTTATTGGACATCTTCAAGCAGCCGCATACGCCATTCCCAGCTTATCGGCCAAAATATGTAAGCGCTTGTCGCGGGTCCACAAACGCGCTCCCCGATCCAGCACCACTGCTGCCATCAGGTGGGCATCCACATAGCCAATTCCACGCCCCATTAATTCGTGCTGCTCGATAAAAAACAGCACTTCGCCATCTTGAGCCACAGCGGCCTGAGGCAGGTTTTGCAGTAACGACAATACCTCTACACGCTGGCGCAGATTGCCGCAGGCCAACTCACCCAGGACGAAGGGATGCATCAAGACTCGGGCACTATTGAGCAGGGTCATCAGAGCGTCGTCTCCGGATCGAAGGTGGTCGATCCAAACGGAGGTATCGACCAGAATCATTGGCCATCCGGACGTCGGCGGGGGGGGAGCTCCAGCTGTGGTTCACTGCCACCCAGCCGCGCCAGCCGGCGAGCGCTTTCGCGTTCAATCAGTGCGCGTAGTCCCTCGCGGACCAGTGCTGTTTTTTCGGTCACTCCACAGATGCGCTGGGCCTCTGAAAGCAACTGGTCGTCGATATTTAGTGTTGTACGCATGGTGCACCCGATGATGGTTAGTGATGCACTAAATAGTACATCATATGATGCGTTATGTCGTGCTCGATGAGTGGGTCCAGTAACTTCTTGCTTTCAGGCACCAAGGTGCGTGAAATGTTGGGCCAGGGTATTGCTCCTCCTAAAGAGATTTCCCGTCCAGAGGTTGCTCAAATCCTCATGGATTACTATCAATCAGTGAATTAACTGATTGTTAAGACATTAAAAAAGCCCGCTTAAAAGCGGGCTTTTTTTTGCCTGTTTTCAGGTGGCTTCAGGTTGCATCCTGGCAGAGATCAGCCTCCGCTTCGATCATCATCTCAACGATGATCTCAATCTCATCAGGATAGGACTCTGCCATTGCGCGCAACTCGTCACAGCTGATTTGTAACATCTCATTCATAATAAACACCATTAAGAATATAATTATATTCTAATATAGTTTGTGTTTTCAGTTGAGTCAAGTTTGACGCTTCAGGAATCTGTGGTGATTCACGCTTTTATCTTATTGTTAATCCTGACAGTAATTCAATTGATTAGGTTACACTAAGATGTAAACTGTATTTAATTGCCTGGCTGGCCAACTGATCTCAACCTCTCTCTAACTCATGTCAAACCGAAAAATAACCTTCATAAATCCGCCCTACGACTCCATTGCCAAGGGGTATGAGTTCGTCAAGGAGATTACCAACAACTCACCCTCCCTTGGGTTGATGTACCTTGCTGCGGAGGTCAGGGAGCACGGCTATATAGCGGAGATTATTGAGAGCAATATCATGAATCTCTCAATTGAGGGGGTTGTAGAGAGAGTCGTTGAGACAAGTCCGTCATATGTTGGCATTACCCTGTTTACTGTTGGTGTCTGGAATACTGCTGCGATAGCGGGGGCGATTAAAAAGAGACTGCCTGAGACCACTATTATAATTGGCGGCCCCCATGTCTCCTCCATGGGGCGTGAGACCATGGAGCGTTTTTCTCAGTTTGACTATGCAGTACTGGGAGAGGGAGAGAAGACGCTGATGGATCTGTTAAAGGCCATTGAGGGTGAGGGGGACCTGGCTGAGGTGCCTGAGCTGATCTACCGTGATGGCCCCTTTATTAAGCAGACCCAGGGGCGAGCTATCAATCGCGACCTGGACTATCTGCCGATGCCCGCATGGGATCTGTTGCCCGATTTCCCTCAGGCCTATAAACCCGCCATCTATGACTATCCACGTGGTCCTGTGGCAACTATAGCGGCCTCGAGAGGTTGCCCCTTCCATTGCAAATTCTGTGATACCTCAACCTTTGGGGATCGTGTTCGATACTACTCACCGGGTAAAGTGGTTGAGATGATGAAGCATCTCAAGCAGCACTATGGCATACGGCATGTGATGTTCGTTGATGACCTTTTTCTTGCAAGTAAAAAGCGGGCGTCTGAATTCTGCAAAATCTTGATTGAAGAGAATCTGAACATGACCTGGTCCTGTACTTCCCGTGTCGATACGGTGCACGAGGAGGTACTTGCCCTGATGAAAAAAGCAGGCTGCTGGGAGATCAGTTTTGGACTGGAGAGCGGCTCTCAGGAGATGCTCGAAAAGATGGTGAAGTCTGCAAAGGTCAAGGATTCGGAGCGTGCCGTCAAAATGACTGCAGCGGCGGGTATTCGCACTAAGGGTCTTTTCATGCTCGGCTATCCTGGGGAGACGATTGAGTCGATCGAGGAGACCAAACAATTTGTACGCAACATCCCCATGACGATTATGAATCTGACCAAGTTTACCCCTTATCCTGGTTCGCCTATCTACTATGATCTGTATGGATCAAATATTCGGGATGATCACTGGGAAAAGATGAATGGAATGAATTTTCTTTGGTCACCTGAAGGGATCACTATCGAAGAGTTGGATCAGCACTATCGGCAGATGCTGGTATCGTTCTATCGTCGTCCAGCAATCAGTTGGCACTACACCTGGTTATCAGTGCTCTACCCACAGCATATGATTCGATTATTGAAATTCGGATCGCATTTTCTGAAGTTCAAGATCAGTAATCTTTTCCGCAAGAACGCACTTGAAAGCGATGCCTGATTTTCTCACTCTGCATAGGCCAGGATAGAGATAGAAATTACAGCGACACCTGTCAGTCGTCACTGCGTATGGTTTGTATAAGCTTGTGAGCTGTTTCATTGCCAGCACTCAAAACAATACTCTGCATGATTTGGCGTAAGCGGTTTTCAACCGCTTTGCGGCCGGTTAATCCAAGTGCAGAGGCACAACTTCCCCAGGACTGTTTTTGCAACACGCGTCTGATTAATAGCCTGCTCTCTGATTCATCCAACAGACTTAGGGATAGTGCGTGGAGAGTTAATGTCTGGATTGTACTGAAGGTGTATTCGTAGCCTCTGTTTGCAAAGGCATAGGCAGTGATATCGATCCAGTCTTGATCTGTCAGGTCTGTCAATGGCGGAGTTTCGATATCTCTAAGCAGGGGCAGGATCAGTTCAGTTGAGAGTTGAGCGAGTGAATCAGTCAACAGAGCGGGCAGCTGTTTGGCATACTGCTTTCTCGCCTGAACAAGCAGCGATTCGCCTTGGGAACTGAGCGATTGTATGAACATCACCGACCGTTGACTGCTGCTGGCACCAGAGTGCAGTCCCAGTCGAACGGCCTGCATATCGTTGCCTTGCCAGAATCTGATTAATCTTGTAGTAGCACCGAAACTGACTCCCAGGTAGTCACACCCCTGGTTTACTGCATGGGTTTTAATGGGGGTCAGGAGACGCTTTCCCAGCCCTCTATTCTGCAGTGCAGGGTGAACGGCAATCCTCATAATACGTAATCCCTTCAGGGTGGATGCAGTTCTCAGTCCGAGATGGGCAGATAGGGATTGAGCCACAAGATGCCCCCGTGGTCGTCGCCGACCCAACCAGATCTCTTCGGCCAGATCAGGGGCGAATTCACCTTCAGTAGCGAGCAGGGCTACAGCCACTACCTGCTGCTGATGCAAAAGCATCACTGTTTGCAGATTTGGGCCATCCAGCAGATGCCAGAGATCCCGTGGGGTAGTCCGGTAGTGGGCTAGCACCAACAGTCCGAATAGTTGGTTAAGCGTGCTCTCCTGTGCCAGCAGTTGTTGTTGGTCTGGAAAAGCCAGAGAGAGCTTTTCCAGATTCAGATCGCAGATCAGGCTATCCTGAGCAGGCTCAGCATCCAATGCAAGTAACCTGAAAATCAATCTTTCAAGTGGGTCGTTGGGAGCCCAGCGAATGGGGCATTCCAGGATTTTTTCACGCCACTGAGGTCTCTCTTTTTGAAGGTGCTTTTTGAAACGATGGCTAAAGCCCAGTCCGGTTCCCTCATAGCCATGTATGGTTGTGGCGAAGACTATACGAGGATAGTGGTGCAGCATCTCTTTCAGTAACGGCGTTGGGATTGCAGCAGCTTCATCAACCAGCACAAGGTCAGCTGCAGGATGGTCAGAGATCAACAGATCCGGGGCAATATATTGAATGACACCATTCTCATGGTTAACTGTTTCTACACTGGTTTGAGTGCAATTCAACTCCCTCGCAGCCATCTCGAACAGGCTGACTACCGAGCTCTGCCTTGATGCGGTTACCAGGATACGTCGATATCCTCCAAGGATAAGCCGTGCGGCTGCAATACCTAAAGCAGATGACTTACCGCGACCTCTGTCAGAGGTGAGCACCAGAGGCCTCTTCCCATGCCCTTTGACAACATGTATTACGGCTTCTACAGCATCCGCCTGATCCTGGGTCAGGCAGGATTGGTCATCAGGTAGATTCACCGACTCAGCTGAGGCTGATGGTGGTGCCCAGAATCCAATCTGATCTGGTGTGCTGCAAGCAGTAGTCTGGTCTGACTGCAGCATCTCTGAAATCCTGCTCAGCAGCCGACTTGGTTTTGTCAGGGGATAACCGGCGACAGCAATTCTTTCAGATTCTGGGTCATCATATTCTGCCCAGGTCGTAAGTGGGGGTGTTAACAGTAGTAACAAGCCGCCACCTCTCAGTGTGCCACTCAGGGCGCCAAAGGCATCCGGGTCGAACCCGGAATAGGCGTTATAGACAAGCAGGGGGCATTCGCCGCCTAAATGCTCTAAAGCCCGCTGGTTACTAGATTGCCGGATCTCTTTCGGTGCATGTTCACCAATCCATAGGCTGTTCGCATCGTCTACAGAATCGACTATCTGGCAGGCCTGCTCGACACACCACGCCTGTTCACCAGAGATACGCAGTAGAAAACGATGTCGTCTCTGTTGAGCCAGTTTTTGGCAATCATTGGCCAGTTGTCTGATTGATGTGTAGGTATTGATAGTGGCTTAAGGGGCTGTTGTTTCAGTTATAGTCTGTGGATTCGTTTCAAAAGATTATATATTGTGATCAAGCATGCCATGAATTTTTGGTTTCTGTAATAGCAAGGTCATGAGGATGATAGGACAATGACGCTTCAAAAAGATAGTTGGCCGCGCCATATCAGGTCATTTTAAGTCAGTGGCACAGCATGAGACAGCTGAGCGAATCCGTGTACAGGGACTGGTTCAGGGGGTTGGTTTTCGTCCCACGGTCTGGCACTTGGCTCGTGAGTGCGGTTTGCGAGGCAGAGTCTGGAATGATGCAAAAGGCGTACAGATCCATCTCTGTGGTGAATTGTCGCAGATCGACCGTTTTTGCCGTCGATTGCTTGAACAGCCGCCTCCGCTTGCAAGGATTGATCTGCTTGAGCGTGAGTCAGTCTCTGAATTACCGGAAGCGTCTGAATTCGTTATCGCCACCAGTCAGGGAGGGGAGATACAGGCTGGGGTGGTAGCAGACGCAGCAACCTGTGATGCCTGTCTTGAGGATTTTCAAGATCCCCATAACCGACGCTATCGCTACCCCTTTACCAACTGCACCCATTGTGGCCCCAGGCTAACCATAGTCGAAGGCATACCCTATGACCGCGCCAATACCAGCATGCGACATTTCACGCTTTGTGAAGATTGTCGCCGTGAGTATGAAAACCCGGCTGACCGACGTTTCCATGCTCAGCCCAATGCCTGTCCAAGTTGCGGTCCCAGGGTTTGGTTGTGTGATGCTCAGGGGAATCAAATCGAATCTGACAACAGAGATGAAGATGCGATTCATGAAGCCAGCCGGCAGTTAGATCAAGGCGCGATAGTTGCGATCAAAGGGGTAGGGGGGTTTCATCTGGCCTGTGATGCAACCAATGAGATGGCGGTGGCGACCTTACGTCAAAGGAAGAGACGATACCAAAAACCTTTTGCCCTGATGGCAAGAGACTGCTCGGTGATTCGAAACTACTGCTCTCTCAGTGAGACAGAAGCTAGATTATTGGCTGAGAGTGCCGCTCCGATTGTACTGCTGAGCCGTGATGATGAAGCTCTGCTGCCTGACAATCTCGCACCGGGGCAATCCACCCTGGGCTTCATGCTGCCCTATACACCACTCCACCATCTGCTTTTAGCCAGTTGGAATAGACCATTGGTAATGACCAGTGGAAACATTGTCGAGGAGCCACAATGTATCGACAACCGGGAGGCAACAGAACGTCTGCAACCTTTGGCCGATCTGTTTCTGTTACATGATCGGGAGATCATTAACCGGGTTGATGACTCAGTGGTTCGATTGATTGATAGTGAGCCGAGGCTGTTGAGACGGGCACGAGGCTATGCTCCGGAACCTCTGCCACTGCCTGAAGGATTTGAGCAGGTTCCTGAACTGTTGGCCTTGGGGGGTGAGTTAAAGAATACCTTCTGTCTGCTTCGTCAGGGACAAGGGATACTATCCCAGCATATTGGTGATCTGGAAAACCTGATCTCATATCAGGACTATTTGAAAAACCTGGAGTTGTACACCAGCCTTTATAATCACCATCCAACTCATCTGGTAGCAGATCTGCATCCCAACTACCGATCGACACAACACGCCAGGGCATTGGCAGAAGAGAGCAATTTAGAGTTACTGCTGGTACAGCATCATCATGCTCATATCGCCAGTGTACTGGCAGACAATCGCTGGCCACTGAGTGGTGGACAAGTGCTTGGTATCGCCCTGGATGGATCAGGTTATGGTGAAGATGGCACTATCTGGGGCGGAGAGTTTTTACTCGCTGACTACACCGGTTATCAGCGACTCGGCCACCTCAGTAGCGTTGCACTACCAGGAGGAACCCAGGCGATCAGACAGCCCTGGCGTAATACATTCAGCCAACTCAATCACTATCTGGGGTGGGAGAATGTAATCAATCAATGGTGTGATCTGGAGCCGGTGAGCTGGTTGAGTAATCAGCCTGTGGAGGTGCTTTCGCAGATGATCAGAGGTGGTGTCAACTCGCCACTGAGCAGCTCCTGTGGACGCCTGTTCGATGGGGTGGCAGCGCTATTGAATATCTGTCGTGAGCAGATCAGTTATGAAGGGCAGGCGGCCATTGAGCTGGAGTCATTGGCTCAGCAGGGACGCAACTCCGGGAATGGGAACTACCGACTGCAGATTGTTTCTGATTCCAATCTGCTCCGGTTGGATAGTGGATCCCTATGGTCAAGTTTGCTGGAAGATCTGAGGAGTGGGATTTCCCGAGAGATTATCGCCTGGCGTTTTCACTTTGGGCTGGCTCTGAGTGTTGCTGATATGGCCTCAGTCTTGGCAAGACAAGCGGGGGTCAACACAATTGCCCTCTCTGGTGGGGTTTTTCAGAATAAGACCCTGTTCGAGTTGGTTACAGACCATTTGATCAAGCAGGGTTTCGGGGTGCTCTCCCACCATCAGCTGCCCTCAAATGATGGGGGATTGGCCCTGGGACAGGCAGCAATTGGAGCAGCGAATGTGTTAAAGCTGAATCAATAGGAGCATTGGTGCATATCGCATCAGCGTTTGTTCCGTCTGCGTATAGAACATGACTCAGAAGATGAAACAGAGAATGCAATATTCAGTTGCCCGGTGAAGCGAACCTACAGATTCAGATTGAACAGACTACATTTATAGTAGAGAACCCATCATGTTGGGTGTGTCTGATGAATAACCATTTTCCAACAAACTATTGGCATAGCGTCTCAGAAGATCGGGTACAGTGCGATCTCTGCCCCAGGTTCTGCAAGATCAAAGCGGGTAAACAGGGATTCTGCTACGTGCGGGAAAACCATCAAGGCACCATAGTATTGAACACCTATGGTCGTTCGAGTGGGTTCTGTATCGATCCGATAGAGAAGAAGCCGCTGAATCACTTTCTCCCTGGTACGCCAATACTCTCATTTGGCACTGCCGGGTGTAATCTAGCCTGTAAATTCTGTCAGAACTGGGATATCAGCAAGTCGAGAGAGATGCAGACTCTGGCAAACACGGCATCCCCGGAAGCAATAGCACAAAGTGCCCGCAGAAGTGGCTGTCGAAGTATCGCCTATACTTACAATGATCCTGTGATCTTTCATGAGTATGCGATCGATGTAGCCCAGGCCTGTGCGGAGCTCGGCATCAAGTCAGTTGCGGTATCTGCAGGTTATGTCTGCGCCGAACCCAGGGCTGAGTTCTATCGGTATATGGATGCGGCAAACATCGATCTTAAGTCATTCAATGAAGCTTTCTACTATAAATTAACCGGTACGCATCTGCAGCCAGTGCTGGAGACCCTCGAGTATCTCAAGTCAGAAACCTCAGTCTGGTTTGAGATTACGACCTTGCTGATACCCGGAGAGAACGATTCTGATCAGGAGATCGAAGCGATGAGTCAATGGGTGGTTGAAAAGCTGGGTGCTGATGTGCCGATACACTTCACAGCTTTCCATCCTGATTGGAAAATGCGTGATCATCCTCCTACACCTCATGCAACCCTGAGTCGTGCACGAAAGATTGCCATTGAGAATGGCGTACACTATGTCTACGTCGGTAATGTACATGACCCGAATGAGTCGAGCACCTGGTGCTATCACTGCGGTGCACGGTTGATCCAGCGGGATTGGTATGAATTGGGAGGCTGGGCGCTTACTGAAGATGGGAGCTGTAAAAATTGTGGAGTCCGATTACCAGGGCTCTTTGAATCTCAACCAGGTAATTGGGGAAGTCGTCGGCAGCTGATCAAGGTATCACTGGTCGATTCTTGATCAAATGTGACATGAGATGATTTGGATCAAGCTATATGTCAGCTAGTTGTTGCGAAGTTTTTCAACATAGAGTCAGTATAGGGCTTATGTGCACAATTTTTG
The DNA here is from genome assembly GCA_040506705.1 of Candidatus Thiodiazotropha sp. 6PLUC1. GTDB lineage: Bacteria > Pseudomonadota > Gammaproteobacteria > Chromatiales > Chromatiaceae > Thiodiazotropha. Next base: position 6,916 of record JBEVWG010000057.1, on the reverse strand, counting down.
AATTCAGCATAGCCAGCGTCTTAGATGTAGAGGTGCTTTATGACATCAATCAGACAACCTGCAGTTTCTGATATCTTCTATCCTGGAGATCCTCAGGGACTACGAAAAATGGTCTCTGACTATCTCGATCATGTGGTACCCCATGGCGTCCCACCCAAAGCTCTGATAGCGCCTCACGCTGGTTATATCTATTCAGGTGCCGTGGCTGCGACAGTCTATGCTCGCCTTAAGTCAGTAACTGAAAAGATTCAACGGGTAGTACTGTTAGGGCCTTCCCATCGTGTTCCCTTTCTTGGATTGGCAGTCAGTGGGGCGGATTACTTTCGAACTCCTCTGGGTGATATAGCCCTGGATAGAGAAGCCATTGCCCAGCTGGTCGATATGCCTCAGGTTGCCTATCTTGATCAGGCCCATACCAATGAGCACTCACTAGAGGTACAACTCCCTTTCCTGCAACAGGTATTGGAGTCATTCAGCTTGATTCCAATTGTGGTTGGTGATGTTTCTGGAGAGGTTGTATCAGAGGTTCTTGGCAAGCTTTGGGGAGGTGATGAGACACTGATTGTGATCAGTTCTGACCTCAGTCATTATCATGACTATGTCACGGCGCAACGTATGGATCAGCAGACCAGTGAGTCGATTCTCTCTCTCGACCCTGACTCAATCAGGTATGAAGATGCCTGTGGCAGAATTCCGATACAAGGTCTATTGTTGCAAGCGAAAAAACTAGGCCTGCAGGGAGAGATTATAGATCTGCGTAACTCAGGTGATACTGCTGGGGATAAAAACCGTGTAGTGGGTTATGGCGCCTATGGTTTCAACAGATCATAGTGATCATCTCCATCTATTCAAAAGCATTTGTGATTCCTGGCCTGATAACCGTTCGTTATTGTAATGATGTGTGGGGGCGGCGTACTTTACTCTGGTGGCCCATATAGATAGTATCATCCGCAATGTTATAAAAATCCACCAGGTAAATATCTGCTATCTGGTAGAATTATTTTCAGGAACAATATTTCTAAACAAAGGAGTGGAATTGATGTTGAGTAGATTTAGGTTCATTGTGTTTTTGCTTCTCATCAGTTCAGGCAGTCTACTCTTTGCAGCTCACCTAAATCATAACAATACCGGACAAGTGGCAATTTTGCCCTTATATACGGTAAACAATGATTTCATTACCAACTTTACTGTGACTAACACCAGCGATAGATACAAGGTGGTGCGGGTAAGGTTGCTTGATTCTAAAATTTCTGCAGACATACTGGATATCAATCTCTATCTCTCTCCGCATGACGTCTGGAATGCAACCTTGCGCATGAACCCGAGTAATGGGCTGCCGAATCTTATTACCGAGGATGAGAGTTGCACTTATCCCCTCAAGACAGAACTACAGGCCGGAAAGGATCTGCAAAATAGATACTCTGCAATCAGTATTGAGGATTTCACACTTGGCTATGTGGAAATTATTGAGATTGGCGATATTGCAGACGGAGATGGACCAGCATTGGATAGTGGTATGGAGGCAGAGATCGATGTGAGTGGAGTTGCTGATGGGGGGGTCGATAGTCTAGCGGGAGATCGTTCCATTCCTCAGGGGTTGTGGCACAGTAGCTCTGAACCTGCAGACTGTTCTGTGGTTAGTGATGCCTGGGCTGCGGGAGCGGAGAGTGCGTCTGTGGTTAACGGTTTTGAGCCGGGCAGCATGAGTTCTGAAGGGGTAGCAGAGGATAGTGGCAGTTCTAATGCGCCCTATGAAGATAGCCACAATGCAGGACTGGTTGCGCCTAGCGGAGGTATTAGTGTTTTTGGCATCATGATTAATGTTGCCACTGGCACCGCTTTTGTTGAACAGGCAACACATATCGATCGATACACATCAGTTGCTCAGCACTACCTGCCGGATGATCCAGTACACTACCGTCTGCCTTCTCTTGCTTCTGGGAATATTCAAGAGGCTCATATTCCCAATGCACAAGGTGATGGGATGCAGAGTGATACCATGCCTCTGAGCGAATACGACACCGGAGCACTGCAGGATATTTCACCAATGCCTTCAGTACCAATGGGTTCGAATCCGTTACCAATTGCAACCATTCTGAGTGTAAGTACGCTCTCTGCACCCTATTTTGTTGATAAGAGCGTGAATGGTTTGACGGATATTGTACTAACCTTCCCGATGCGAAAGCATGGCATCTACAATGGTGGGTCGTTGACTAATAACCTGAACACAAATATTACTGCTTGTGTGGGTAGTTTGGACGATGGAGTTGATGATGGTGGAGAGGTGATGATCGACTCATTAAATACGATGGTAGATGACTACCCACATGATGGGGCGGGAGGGCTTTGCTCGAATGCTGGGTTTGAGACGGATTACCGCGCAGAACCTGTGAGTAGAATACTATATTATGACTATGAAGATGGTGAGTCTGGTATGTGGGATACTTCTCAAGACTTTGGCATTCAGCCTGTTACAGCTGGGGAATACCGGTTTAGGGGCAGTGTCAATGTTAGAGGTGTCAATCAATCATCTTCTAGCCTTTTTGGCCCTCCTTTTGGAAGTGGGTATGATAATTTATGGCTCATGGAGTATGGTGCTGAGGCTGGCTGGTTATCTATTAACTTCCTAGATTATTATAACTATGAAAGAAATCCTCCCATCAGACTCCTAACCGAAGTCTCTGGCGGTTTGGGCGCTACTGTTGAGAATACTTGGACTGGTTTTCCAGTGATTGGTTTTTCTGCCATGGTGAGCGAACTCAATAGCAACCAACTGGGTGAAGTGGTCGAGTTGATTCGTAGAATTGATCGTTAGCTGGATCATTAATAACAATGGACGTGTTCAAATGTTACCTGCAGTAAGTTCATTTGGAAATGCGGCCAATATCGCAAAGGTGTTGACCTTAAAATCACTCCTGTTATTCATGTTACTCATTTTTCTAAATGGCTGTGGCTCTGGTGGCGGAGATAGTGATCAAACGGATACGACGCCACCTGAAATTACCTTGCTCGGTGCAAATCCCATAGAGATCGATGTTTCAGCCAGTGTCTCTTTTACCGATCCAGGCGCCACAGCCAGCGACGATAGCGATGGAGACATTAGTGACAGCATTGTAATTGGCGGTGACGCGGTCGATACTTCTACTCCTGGTACCTATCTCCTGACCTATGATGTCAACGACGCAGCGGGTAATGCCGCCACTCAGCTCATTCGCAGGGTTATGGTGATCGACACAACTCCTCCTGAAATCGTCTTACTGGGCGAGAATCCTGTAGAGATCAATCTATCGGCATGTGGCGCTTTTACCGAACCCGGCGCGACAGCAAGTGATAATGTCGATGGTGATATCAGCGAAAACATCGTTATCAGCGGTGAGCCAGTCGATATGTCGACACCGGGCAGTTATATTCTGACCTACGATGTCAGCGATGCCTCGGGTAATGCAGCCATTCAGCTCACCCGCAATGTAGTAGTCATTGATGATCAAGTTGTTGACCCAGCACCAGCAGCACTACCGAATGAGTGGGTGTGGCGTAATCCACTACCCAGGGGGAACTCGTTGAAGGATATTACCTGGAACGGCGAGTTACTGGTTGCAGTAGGAAATAACGGAACCATCCTTACCAGTAGGGATATCCTGAATTGGGATGAACAGGATTCCGGGACTTTGACCACCATTCAAGCCATTACCTGGACCGGGAGTCAATTTGTGGCGGTCGGTGGCGATAATTGGAAAACAGGATTGGTGCTTACCAGCCCAGACGGCATAATCTGGCGTGTTCAGAATCAGCTCGGTAATCGGGTTTTGTACGATGTTATTTGGGATGGTAATCAATTGATTGCTGTCTCCACAGGCGGATCGATTTACAGCAGCCGTGATGGTGTTGAGTGGAGTCATCAAGAACCTTTGGAAACCTCATCATATTATGCCATCGAATGGACTGGTGAGCGTTATATCGCAGGAGGAACAAAGGATTATAACCGAGGGCTTATTTCAACCAGTGTGGATGGTATCTCATGGAACCATATCGACACAACGTTAGAGGTTAATAGGTTGATGGATTTACAACAACCTTTGGTGATGGGCATTCAACCTCAACCTAGCGATATCGTTTGGACGGGTAATCAAGTGGTCGTTGTTGGTACCGAGGGGCTCATCCTTACGAGTCCTGATGGTCTCAGCTGGACAAAACAGGATGCTGGGACTACTGGTTGGTTTTCATCTGTTACCTGGACCGGAACGCAACTTGTCGCAATAAATTATGGTGATAATGATGTTTACACCAGTGAAGATGGTGTTTCCTGGGCGCCACAGCATGCTGACTCTTCATCAGGTATTATCAAATCAATATGGAGCGGATCAGAAATTGTTGCTGTAGGGTATTTAGGAGTCGTTGCGTCAAGTACTGATGGCATCAGTTGGCGTAAGTACAATGATCCAAACTCACTGTTATTAGATTCCAATGATGTGGTCTGGAATGGGACAAAATATGTTGCCGTTGGGAACTCTGGGAGAATAGTGAGCAGTTGCAATGGAATCGACTGGATGAATGAAGACTCAGCTACAGATTTAGATCTGAATAGAGTTATATGGGCTGATGAAGGCTTCTTTGCCGTGGGTGAAGGGGGGGTGATTATCAGTAGTCCGGATGGGTCAAACTGGACAGTAGTTGAACCGGGAGTACCAATAGAATACGGCATTGAGGATCTCTATGATATTGCCTGGTCTGGTTCACGGTTTGTTGCCATAGGTATTGGTGGCAGGATCGTTACCAGCGAGAACGGTGTCGACTGGTCAGAAGTGGATCGTGGTGATTTCTATGTGAATTATATCAAGGGTATTGTCTGGACTGGTACAGAGTTCGTTACAGTAGGGAGTCGAAATCCAAGTGGTATCAGTCCGGTATTTTCCAGCCCTGATGGGTTGAACTGGAGAGAGAACTCAACGAGGGTCATAGGGGAAGGAGCGTTTCAGGATAGTTTGGTTGATATTTCATTTAATGGTGAGCAGTTTGTCGCACTGCCTGAGTATAACGATACGAATATTTATATCAGCAACGATGGGGTGAACTGGTATTCACACGAACAAGGTGTTGCCCGAAATGGTATATCCGTACCTCTGCGGCATACCCTATGGACGGGATCAAAATACCTCGGTGTGGGAAGAGGTGTAATAGCCTCAAGTGAGGATGGCATTGCCTGGACCGTTGAGAGCACTATTACTGATAACTACCTGGATGGCATTGCTGTAAATGATAGGCAAGCTGTTGTTGTCGGCTGGGGTAACACCATAATTTCAACAATCGAATAGCTGGCGTAGCTTTATCTCCACCTATATTTAAAATTGGTATATGAGCTGATGAGTGGGCGTTTCTATCGGGATTTAAATGTGGCTCATATTGCTCAGTGGATCGCAGAGCAGGGCAGAGTGCTTGAGCCGCAAAGAGATGAGGCAGAGACTTTTCTGAAACACCTGGATAAGCCGGGGGCAGTTTTTTCCTTTCGTACCTTCTCCGATTCGGCATACACCCGGTCAGGGGCTCATGATCCACTTGAAAAGGCGTTGCATGGTTCAATATCAAACTGCTGGGATGAACTTGTTCGGCTCAACAAAAAAGGTGCAGTAGTCACAGTTACTGTCAATCGTACCAATGGTCGTGGCCGGGAGATTGGTGATATTACTCATGTGCGGGCACTGTTTATCGATGATGATCTGGGTGGTGATCCCCAAAGCTTAACCATTCCTCCTCATATCCGGGTAGAGACCTCCGCCCATCACTTTCATAACTACTGGTTGGTAAAGGATCTTGGTTTAAATCAGTTTCAGGATTGTCAGCAAAGGTTGGCCAAACGCTACCAAGGAGACAGTCGTGTACAGGCGCTCAATCAAGCGATGCAGCTGCCTGGCTTTTGGCGCAGGAAACAGATCAGTCAGCCCCGATTTCCCAGAGTGGTTGAGACTGCTAAAGCCCGGCCGCTTAATAATCAGCAGATTGAAAAGCTACTAGATCTTGATATACAAGGCGTTTATTCTATCAATACTTTTAGATAATGGAGTTAGGGTTGTGTTAAAAGGATTTAGTTTTTTTATTGTTTTACTACTGGTATCTACAAACGGCGCTCTTTTTGCAGCCCACCTTAATCACGACCGTACCGGACAGGTAGCACTGCTACCATTCTACACGGTAAACAATAACATCATCACCAACTTCACGGTGACCAACACCAGTAACTTATTCAAGGTGGTGCGGGTACGCATACTCGACTCCCTTATCTCTGCGGATCTACTGAACATCAACCTCTATCTCTCCCCCTATGATGTCTGGAACGCTACCTTGCGTATGAACCCGAACAGCGGGCTTCCCAATCTCATCACCGAGGATGAGAGCTGTACTTATCCGACAAAATCTACATTTCAGGCCGGTGTAGACCTGCAAAATAGCTATACAGCTCTAGCAGATGAGGATCTTTCACAAGGTTATATTGAGATTATTGAGATAGGTGATATCGCCGATGGTGATGGGCCAGCTTCGGATGGTGGCAATGAGGCCGAGATCGACATTAGTGGGATTGCTGACGGGATTGTCGATACCGCTGCCGGAGATCGTTCCATTCCAGATGGGTTGTTGCATGGTAACGACGGACAACCGGCAGACTGCTCTGTTGTTAGCGATGCCTGGGCGGCGGGTGTGTCGAATACTAGTGAGATCAATGGTTTTGAACCGGGGAGTATGGGGTCGAATGGCATCGCAGAGGATAGCGGTGATCCAGCTTCACCCTATGACAACAGCCACAACGCAGGTCTGGTAGCGCCAAGCGGTGCTATTATTAACCCGGCGACTAAGTATGTTGTCTTCAGCCGAAGTGTGCCTGCCTGCGGCAAGGCATCAAAACGCCGCTGTAGCACTTCTACAG